>JAKSUZ010000001.1 GCA_024408505.1 Bacilli bacterium
TTCAAAGTGAGGATCTATAAATTATGAAAAACAAATTCGAATTAGAATTCGAAGGAAAGAAACTTGTTGTTGAACAAGGTGAGGTAGCCAAACAAGCAGATGGGGCTATCTTAACAAAATTAAATGAAACCGTCGTATTATCAACTGTATGTTGTAGTGACCTTCCTAAAGAAGGTGACTTCTTCCCATTAACCGTTAATTACGAAGAGAAACAATATGCCGCTGGAAGAATTCCAGGTAGTTTTAATCGACGCGAAGGTAGAGCAGGCGAACACGCTACTCTTGCTGCGCGTTTAATTGATAGACCAATTCGTCCAATGTTTGCGGATGGTTTTAGAAACGAAGTTCAAATTATTAACACTGTTATGAGCTGCGATACGGATTGTACGTCTGAAATGACAGCGTTATTTGGTTCATCTTTAGCATTAGGAATATCAGATATTCCTTTTGATGGTCCAGTCGCTGGTGTTTATGTCGGTAGAGTGAATGGTAAATTAATCATTAACCCAACTGTTGCTGAAAGAGAAAAATCTGATATTAATTTAGCCGTTGCGGGTACTGAGACCGCCATCAACATGGTTGAAGCCGGTGGTGCAGAAATCTCCGAAGAAGACATGCTTGATGCACTTATGTTCGGGCATGACGCGATTAAAAAGTTATGCCAATTCCAAAAAGAAATTATCGCTAAGATTGGTAAACCAAAAAGAGAAATTCAATTATATGCTCCTGATGAAGCAACCAAAAAATATATCTACGATAAAATCGGAGATAAGATGGTAAAAGCCATTTCGATTTTTGATAAATTAGAAAGACAAAATGCTGTAGATGCATTAAAGAAAGAAATTGTTGATGAATACGAAAACAAGACCTATAAGAATGAAAAAGAAAAGCTCATGAATATGTTAATGGTAAACGATATTCTTGAGACTATGGTCGCTAACGAAGTTAGACGTTTAATTACTGAAGAAAAGATTAGACCCGATGGTCGTAAAGTAGACGAAATAAGACCACTTGATGCACAGGTTGATGTCTTACCCCGTCCACATGGTTCTGCGATGTTTACGCGTGGCCAAACCCAAGTAATTAGCACAACTACACTTGGTCCAGTCACCGATGAACAACTCATTGATGACTTAACCGAAGAAAAGACTCGTCACTTCATGCATCATTATAATTTCCCACCATTCTCCGTTGGAGAAATTGGAAGAACCGGATCTCCAGGTAGAAGAGAGATTGGTCATGGTAAGTTAGGCGAAAGAGCATTATCGTATGTTATTCCTTCTTTAGAGGAATTCCCATATACCATTAGAGTAGTGAGTGAAGTTGTCGAAAGTAATGGTAGCTCCTCTCAAGCAAGTATATGCGCTGGATGTATGTCACTTATGGCGGCTGGCGTTCCAATCAAGAACATGGTAAGCGGAATTGCGATGGGCTTAATTACATCTGGTCCATTAGATGGTAAGCATCCTTATACAATCCTTACGGATATTCAAGGTTTAGAAGATCACTTCGGTGATATGGACTTTAAAGTTGCTGGTACCGAAAAAGGTATCACGGCTTTACAAATGGATATTAAGATCAAGGGTGTAACTCGTGAAATCTTAAAAGAAGCTTTAGCACAAGCTAATAAAGCGCGTGCACAAATCCGTGAAGTTATGAAGAAAGCCATCAGCGCTCCACGTAGTGATGTTGGTAAATATGCTCCTAAGATGACCGCCTTTAGAATTGATCCTGATAAGATTAGAGAAGTCATTGGTCAAGGCGGAAAGGTCATTAATGACATCATTGCTAAATGCGATAATTGTAAGATTGATATTGAAGATGATGGTAAAGTCACCATCTACCATATGAATCGTGAAACGATTAATAAGGCCAAGAAATATATTGATGATATTGTAAGAGTCGCTAAGGTTGGCGAAATCTATGAAGGCGTTGTGAATCGTGTTGAAGATTACGGCGCATTCGTAAACCTATTTGGTGAAGTCGATGGCTTATGCCATGTCTCTCGTTTAGGTTGGGGCTATATTAATAAAGCTAGTGATGTAGTTCATGTTGGCGATAAGCTCAAAGTCGTGGTAAGCGAGATTGACGAAAAAGGCAAAGTCAAAGTTTCGCATCGCGAATTTGTGGAAAAGCCAGCAGGCTATGTTGAAAAACCAGTTGAGAAGAAAGAACATCATTTCTTCCATAGAGATCATAAAGATAATAAATAAACATATTTATGTTTGAGCTAAATAATTTAGCGAAATATTCTAAGAGTCAAATCGAAGGCGAACTTAAACAGGATAAACGTTTAAGAGCTAAGTATTGGTTATACGTTGTGATTTTTGTTACGTTTGCAAGCGTATTGACCGCAATTGCAATTATTTCCACTAACTTATATTGCTTCTATTATTTGAATAATATTACGATGTATTTAGCCATTACTTCTGGAACATGTGCAGTAGTGTTCTGGATATTATTTTTCATCTATTTTGCTCTTAATATGAAAGAAGGCAAAGTGATTAAAATATTAGAAAGTTATTTAAAAAATAACAAAAAGAAATAATGGATCCACAAAAAGCATTAGAAACCATCGCTAAACTTCATCAAGAAAGAGATGAGTTTCATAAGAAAAAAGTAAAAACCAAGAAACGGGCAATTGTTTGTTTAATTATTGGTCTGATTTTTTTAGTAGCGTTTATTGTTACTATATCAATTACATTGAACAATATGAATTTTACGGCTGGAATGGCATTATTTATTGTGTTCGCAGTAATTGCATTAATTTTTCTTGAAGGCGCTATTATCTTTTTCGTGTTAAGTAAATGCGTATACGCTTACCAAGAAGAAAATCGTCAAAGAATTTTAGATATTATTAATAAAAAAGTTAACGAAAATAAATCAAAAACTAATGAATAATAATATTCATTATGTTAGAATAATTTCGTGAATAACAAGTTTGATATTATCGTTATCGGTGCGGGTGTTATTGGATGCAATATCGCTCGTGAATTGAGTCAATATAAACTCAACGTTTTAGTTATTGAAAAAGATAATGATGTTTGCGCTAGAGCCAGTATGGCTAATAGCGCGATTGTTCACTCGGGTTACGATCCGGTTCCAGGGACTTTTAAAGCTCGCTTTAATGTTGAAGGTAACCGGATGTTTTACGATTTATGTAAAAGACTAGATGTTGAATGTTATCAAATTGGTTCGTTAACCATCGCAATGGATGATGAGCAAATGAAAGTCTTAAAAGACTTAGAAAAACGCGCAGCGGAAAATAAAGTGCCGGTAAAGATATTAGATCATGATGAGCTTCTTAAAGAAGAGCCTAATGTTAATCCAAAAGCAGTTGGAGCTTTACTTGCGCCAACCGCTGGTATTGTTGATCCATTTACTTTCTGCGCTCATAACATTGAAAATGCTTTAGATAACGGTGTGAAACTTCATCTAAATGAAGAAGTTAAAGAAATAAAAGATTTAAAAGATCATTTTGAAATTAAAACTAATTTGGGTATTTATCAATCTACGATTGTTATTAATGCTGCGGGACACGGTTCCTATAAATTAGGTAGTCAATTAGAAAAACTCGATTATCAAATCACTCCTCGTAAAGGTGAATATTTTGTTTTTGATCACTATGCCAAAGGCTTAGTGAACCATACTATTTTTCCATTACCCAGCGCTAAGGGCAAAGGTATATTAGTTACTCCTACTTATAGCGCAAACTATTTAATTGGACCAAGTAGCGAATTATCTGAATCTGAAGATCATTCAACTGATCCAGCTACTTTAGCGATGGTTAAAGCCGGTGCTTTAGAGATGGTACCTTCTTTACCGTTTAATGAATTAATAAGAGTGTTTGCCGGAGTAAGAGCAACCCCAAGTGATCACGACTTCCATATCGCGCCACTTAAGACTCATCCAAAATTTATTCATTTATGTGGAATTGAATCACCAGGATTCGTTTCGTCTCCTGCGATTGCAAAATATGTAGTTAATGAACTAGTTAGTCCATTAATTAAATTAGAAAAGAAAGAAAATTATATTACTCATGTTCGTCCAAAAATCGAAACTCGTAAGATGAGCGCAGAAGAAAAGATTAAATTAATTAAAGAACATCCTGAGTATGGCGAAATAATTTGTCAGTGTGAGAAGATTTCCAAAGGAGAAATTCTTGATGCGATGAGTAGAAGCGATCATCCGCATACCATTAAAGCAATTAAGAAAAGATGTCGAGCTGGATTTGGCAAATGCCAAGGCGGATTCTGCCAACCATTAGTCGCTAAATTAATTAGCGAATATTACCACATTCCTTTAACTAGTGTCCAATATTCAAAGATTGGAAGTAACGTAGTTAGATATCCTACTAAAGGAGCTAAACATGATTAAGAAAAATTATGACTTAGTCGTGATTGGTGGTGGTTCAGCCGGAATGGCAGGAGCGATTGAAGCACGTAAGCTCGGTATTCAAGATATTTTAATCATTGAAAAAAATGATTACCTTGGTGGTATTTTAAATCAATGTGTTCATAATGGTTTTGGTTTGACTGAATTTAAAGAAGAGTTAACCGGACCAGAATTTATGACCCGCTTATCTGATCAAGTTAAGGAACTTAAAATTGATTATGTTTTAAATACAACTGTGACTTCGCTTTTACCTGATAAAACAATCTACGCTTCTAATCAAGAAGGATTTTATATTATAAAAGCGAAGAGCGTTTTAGTCACAACTGGATGCTATGAAAGAAATGCCGGGGCGATTATGCTTCCTGGTGATCGTCCTAGTGGAGTAGTAACTGCTGGAACCGCTCAACTATATCTAAATATATATGGATATTTAGTTGGTAAACGTGTATTCATTTTAGGTAGTGGTGATATCGGTTTAATTATGGCGCGCCGGTTAACGCTTGAAGGCGCAAAAGTTTTAGGCGTGGCGGAGCTCTGCCCTTATTCAAACGGATTAAATAGAAACATTGTTCAATGTTTAGAAGATTTTCATATTCCACTTTATTTATCACATACCGTTAGTGATGTTGATGGATATGATGGAATCCTTCATGGTATAACTATTTCTCAAGTCGATGAACATAATCAAATTATTCCGGGCACAGAAAAGAAATATGAATGTGATACCTTATTACTTTCAGTAGGACTAATCCCTAACTCACCATTACTTCGTGACGCGGGTGTTAAATTAAGTCGTAACAAAGGTGCGATTGTAAATGAAAGATATGAAACTTCTATTCCTGGAGTTTTTAGCGCAGGTAACGTTCTCCATGTTCATGATTTAGTGGACTTAGTCACTAAAGAATCTAGATTAGTCGCTCATTTCATTAAAGAATATTTAGATGGGAAAGAGAGCGCACAAGATAAATATCTTGATGTGATTGCAAGTGATGGTGTGGGTTACGTATTGCCGCACAAAGTTTCTCTTAATAATACACATGATGTGACTTTTAAATTTAGAGTAAGAAAACCGATTAAAGATTTAAATGTAATCTTTTTAGATAAAGATTCTGAAATCAAAAAAATATTTAAACCAGTTTTAATTCCTAGTGAGATGACCGAGATTACTTTAACTAGCGAAGAGTTAAAGAAATTTAAAAATAACATTACTGTAAAAGTGGAGAAGAAAATATGAAAGAGCTAGTTTGTATTACTTGTCCTAGAGGTTGTCGACTTAAGGTCGATGAGAAGATGAATGTCACGGGTAATTTTTGTCCACGCGGTAAAATCTATGCAGTTAATGAATTAACTCATCCAGTGCGAGTAGTAACTTCGACCGTTAAGTTAACTGGAAGTATTTATCCACGCGTCTCAGTTAAAACTAAAGACCCGATCCCCAAAGATAAAATCTTTAATGTGATGGATGAAATCAATAAAGTTACTTTAAAATGTCCGGTTCATATCGGAGATATCGCGATTAAAAATGTTCTAGGTCTTGGGGTTGATATCGTTGTAACTAAGAACATTAATAAATAGTTGCATTTTATTTCGTTTGTAAGATAATTATTAAGCACGTATTTGGACCAGTGGTGTAGCGGTTAACATGTCTCCCTGTCACGGAGAAGATCGCGGGTTCGATTCCCGTCTGGTCCGCCAAAACAGTGCAACTAGTTGGCCCGGTAGCTCAGCTGGTAGAGCAACGGACTGAAAATCCGTGTGTCGCCGGATCGTCCCCGGCCTGGGCCACCATTTATATTAAGAGACTTGGTCTCTTTTTATTTTAAAAAAATAAAAAAACTCTTTTCTATGTCAAATATTGCTATATAATATATTTCCTATGAATGTATCAACTCTTTACGATAAAAGCATTAAACTCATTGACGATTCTTATTCGCGTTTACAAAGGATTTGGGTTTTGCCTAAAGGCTCAATTAGTAAGAAGATGATTAATAATCATCCTTATTATTATCACCAATATCGCGAAGGTAAGAAAGTAGTAACACGCATTGTTAAAGCCGATGAATTAGGTGAACTTAGGAAGAGAGTGAATGAGCGCAAAAAACTTCTTAAACAAAACAAAAACGCAAAAAATGAAGTAAATAAAAATATTCGAGTCATCGCAATTTTTGATAAAGGACTTAGCGCTTCTTTACTTGATGAAGCCTTTGCCTATAGCTTTGATGAAATACCAGTTAGCGAAAGAAAAAGAGTGATGCTTCCGTTAGTGGATATTGTTGGAAACAATAATTTAAATATCGCTAATAATCCAAACTTAAAAGTTTACTTTGAAAAGTGGCGTAATGGTGAAATCCGCGCTCGTGAAATATCTAATTACATTATTCAAAAAATTTCTGACTAAATTATGAAGCAAAGAAATATCGCGATCATCGCGCATGTTGACCATGGAAAAACTACTCTAGTAAATCAACTACTTAAAAGTAGTGGTACTTTCCGCACCAACGAGACCGTGCAAGATCGCGCAATGGATAATAACGATCTTGAAAGAGAAAGAGGAATCACCATCTTAGCGAAAACTACTGCGGTTAATTATAAAGATTATCGAATTAATATATTAGATACTCCGGGTCACGCTGACTTTGGTGGTGAAGTTGAACGTATTATGCACATGGTGGATGGTTGTCTGCTTCTAGTAGATGCTTTTGAAGGCACCATGCCACAAACTAGATTTGTTCTTAAGAAAGCATTAGAAGCAGGTGTTAAACCAGTAGTGGTTATCAATAAAATTGATCGCCCGAACGCTAATCCAAAACAAGCGGTGGATAAAGTTCTTGAATTATTTATTGAACTAGGCGCTCCAATGGAGTTCCTTGATTTTAAAGTTGTTTATACTAGCGCCCTAAAAGGTACCTCAGGTGATTCACCTGATTTAGAGAAACAAGTTAATAACATGGATAAAGTTTTGGATTTAATTATTAACGAAATTCCCGAACCAAGAGTGGAATTAAATGGTCCATTTAAATTCCAACCAGCGTTACTTGACTATAACGATTTCGTTGGCCGTATTGGTATCGGGGTTATTAAGCGCGGTTCCGTTAAAGTAAATGATGTGGTTACGGATATGCGTTTAGATGGTACAACTAAAACGTTTAAGATCCTTAAACTTTTTGGCTACTTTGGTTTAAAGCGAGTTGAAATTAATGAAGCGCATGCTGGTGACATTGTAGCAATTGCGGGACTAAGTGATATCAATGTAGGCGAAACACTTTGTGATCCGCATCATTTAGAAAAAGAAGAACCATTAAGAATTGATGAACCAACTTTACAAATGACATTTGCCACCAACACATCACCATTTGCGGGTCGCGATGGAAAATATGTGACCGCTAGAGTTCTAGAAGAAAGACTATTTAAAGAAATTCAAAAAGACGTTTCACTAAAAGTGAGACGCGTAATTAATAAAGAAGCTTGGACTGTTTCTGGTCGTGGCGAACTTCATCTTGGAATCTTAATTGAAAATATGAGACGAGAAGGCTATGAACTAGAAGTGAGTAAACCTACACCGATTATCAAAGAAGTTGATGGAGTGAAATACGAACCATACGAAGATGTTTCGATTGATGTTCCAAACGAATATCAAGGTATTATTATGGAAACCTTAGGTAATCGCGAAGCGAGTTTAATAAATATGGATGATGATGGAGTGACTACACGATTAGACTATGTAATTCCTAGCCGTGGCTTACTTGGATTTGTCACTAACTTCTTAACTTTAACTAGAGGTTATGGAATTATTTCTCATACTTATAAAGAGTATCGTCCAATGAAAAATAAAGTTATTGGTGAACGTAATATTGGTGTGCTTGTATCTACTCATACAGGTAAGGCCACGCCTTACGCGATTGAAAAGATTGAAGAACATGGAACTATGTTTGTTAAGCCTGGTACTGAATGTTATGAAGGAATGATTATTGGTGAACATAAATATAACACGGACTTAGCAGTCAATGTTACTTTAGAAAAACATCAAACCAATGTAAGAAGTTCTACGAAGGATTTAACTGTAGTACTTAAGTCGCCTAAGTTAATGAGTCTAGAGGCGTGTCTTGATTACATCAACACCGATGAGTTAGTTGAAATCACTCCAACTGCTTTTAGAATGAGAAAGAAAATTCTTAACACTAGCGAGCGTAAAAAGTTCGATTCTTATAAAAGAAAGGCATAATTAAAAAATTCTATATTTACTATGTAAATATAAAAAAATATGTGAGGAAATTAGCCTCTTTTTGTTAAGCATCTAATAAGGGAGATAATGTTATGTTATTCGCCCTAGGGGCGCTAATGCCTTGTGTGATTTCTGGGAAGGAGGTAACGTTGGTCACGTGAGTGATCTCATTATCCTGTTGATGTTGTTGTATCTAATTGTTAGTGAATTAAGCCGTTAGATAAAAAAAGTGTCTGGCTGCTGGTACAGTCAGGCACTCAACCACATTGACATTATACCATGATCTGGGGGTTACACAAGGGGCAAGTTGCCCCGCTAGTTAGAAGGAGGATTTACTTATGCAAAAACTAACTGATCAAGAACTTGCCAATGTCAAAGTTGGTGAAGCGATTACACTTGCTAGTGTAATGGCAGTACTTTCCATTGCGATTACGGCGGTGGTTGTATACAAGTTATTTACTAAAGGAACAGGTGGAGTTTCTCTACCAGGCGGCTATAAGTTTGAATGGAAATGATTAAACTTAAAGATCTTCCGGAGCTAGAACGGCCCCGGGAGAAAGCCCGTCATTTTGGGATTAATAAATTAAATAACGTTGAACTATTAGCACTTATTATTGGAAGTGGCACCAAAGACATGAATGTCTTAATGGTCGCCACGAACCTATTACGCTATGCTCATAGCATTGATGCTTTGTTAGATTTTTCTTACCAAGACTTTTTAAAGATTACCGGTATTAAAGAGGCAACCGCATTCCGTTTTCTTGCGATTGGCGAATTACTTAAACGTAGAGGGTTGAGTGACAAAACTATTAACTATACCGATAGTAAGAGTGTAGCTACTCGTTATCGTTATATTATTGGAAATAATAAAAACGAATCCATGTATTTATTAGCGATTGATGAAAAGGGTAATTTAATTTATGAAAAAGAGTTATATGTAGGCACCAAACAAGCCTTTGTTAGCAGCGAAGAAGAAATCATTGATGAACTAAAGCGAGAGCGAGCACGTTTCTTTATTCTGGTTCATAATCATCCATCAAACCAAGTAACGCCGAGCGAAGAAGATTTAATTTCCACTAACCACCTAAAGGTGCGTGCTAAAAGAAATAACTTGCTCCTTATTGACCACATTATTGTAAGTAATGGTGAAGATTACTATTCATTTAAGGAACACGATAATTTACTAAAGTAGTTGCAAAAGATAGCGTTATCATATATATTATTTTTCGTTGTCGTCTTCATCTACTGAAGCGCAACCGCATAGAAAAGGTTGCTAACTAATTACTTTGTAATTGACCTTCATAGCGAGTCTAGTTTTATAGGAGGAGATTTCATGTACGCAATTATTGAAACTGGCGGTAAGCAAGTAAAAGTCGCAGTTGGCGATAAAATTTTCGTTGAAAAAATTAACGTCAAAGATGGCGAAAAATACACTTTTGAAAAAGTGTTAGCGATCATTGATAAGGAATCTAAATTTGGTAATCCTTATATCAAGAACGCAAAAGTTACTGCCAAAATCGTAAAACAAGGATTAGGCAAAAAGCTTCACATTTATAAATATAAAGCGAAGCATAATGAACGTAAGACCATTGGTCATCGTCAACCTTATACTTGTTTAATCGTGGAGAGCATCGCACAATGATCGAAGTGACTGCAAGCAAAAGAAAGATCCGCGTTAAAGGACACGCAAACTTTGGAGCGAAAGGTTCAGATATAGTGTGTGCTGCGGTTTCTAGCTTAGTTAACACAACTCTTAATTCATTAAAAAGTTTTAAGAAGAGCGAAATTGTTGTTAAAGAAGGCGATGTCACCATTGATATTCGCCACAAAGTCAAAAGAGACGATCAAGTTCGATTAGAAATGTTAGTAAAGGGATTAAAGTTAATTGCTATGCAATATCCCGACAAGATAAAAGTCAAGGAGGTTAAAATAATTTTATGAAGTTTAATTTAGGATTACAGTTCTTCGCTAGTAAGAAAGGTGTCGGTTCAACCAAGAACGGACGTGATTCGCACGCAAAAAGATTAGGTGCGAAATTAAGTGATGGTCAATTCGCAACTGCGGGTAGTATTATTTATCGCCAAAGAGGTACTAAAGTATTTCCAGGTAATAACACTAAACGCGGTGGAGATGATACTATTTTTGCTACCGTAAGCGGTATCGTAAAATTTGAACGTATGGGTCGTAGCAAGACTCGCGTCAGCGTTTACGCAAAGTAAAAAAAGTAAAACATATAATGAAGAGGTAGGAGAAATCCTACCTTTTTGTTATTATCAACATTATTTTTGTTAGTGTCGATAAATGCATTTTCTTCCTTTTTTGATTATATATATCTTATATAATGAGGCTATAAAAGGAGAAAAATAAAATGGAAAAATTTTTCAAAAAAGTCAAGACTGACGCAAAGTTAAGAAAGGAATTTTTTGACTACATGCACAAGGCAGAAAAGAAGAACGCTGTCCAAATGAAAAAGTTTGGTAAAGAGTTCGATGCTTATGTAATGTCATTAATTAAGAACTTTGCCAAGTCAAAGAAGATTGCTATCAAAGATAGCGCAGCTGTTCAAAAACAACTCAAGGCTGTTTGTGGCAAGATTCAAAAGCAACTCAATTCAATGGTTGCTAAACAATTTGAAGCTCTTCTTGCTAATTACAAAAAGTAATTAAGCTATTTAACTAAAAGAGCGGGATTTATTTCTCGCTCTTTTTTAATATATAATATTATAGGTATGTTTATTGACCGTTGTAAGATTGAAGTTAGAAGCGGAAAAGGCGGAGATGGGGCGATTGCTTTTCGTCACGAAAAATATGTCGCGAATGGTGGACCTAGTGGCGGGAACGGCGGCCGTGGTGGTTCGATTATTTTTAAAACTGATAAAACGATAAATTCATTATTTAACTTTCGTCATTCAAAAGCGTTCATCGCTAATGATGGTGAAAAGGGTGATATTAAAAATCGTTATGGTAAAAATGCATCTGATGTCATCGTAAAAGTTCCGGTTGGAACCGTTGTGCTTGATGCTGATACAAACGAACTTCTCTTTGATTTAGACAAAGAGGATATGGAAGTAGTCGTAGTTAAAGGTGGTCGTGGTGGTCGAGGAAACGCTGCGTTTAAAAGTGACCGGAATCGTGTACCTAGAATTGCCGAGAATGGTTTACCAGGCGTTACAAAGAAACTAATTCTCGAATTAAAATTAATCGCGGATGTAGGTTTAGTTGGTATGCCTAGCGTTGGTAAATCAACTTTACTTTCTATTATTAGTGAAGCGAAACCTGAAATCGCTGATTATCCGTTTACAACTTTATCTCCTAATTTAGGAGTGGTGAATCATGGTAACTATGATTCATTTGTGGTCGCAGACTTACCAGGTTTAATTGAAGATGCGCATAAAGGAAAAGGATTAGGATTAGAGTTCCTTCGTCATGTCGAAAGGTGTAAAGTTATCATTCACTTAGTAAGTATGGAAGAAGGCAATGATCCTATGAAGTCATATAAAATTATTAACGAAGAATTAAAGAAATATGATTCACGTTTATTAAAACGTCCGACTATCGTGGTCGCTACAAAAATGGACGAAGATGGCGCTGACGAAAAACGAATTAAATTTATTAAGGCGATTAAGAAAAAAATTATAGGGATTAGCGCGCTCACTAATGACGGCGTTGATGAATTGCTCAATGCATGCATTTTAGAATTATCTCGTGCGGAAACCCCTAAGATTAAAGATTATCAAAACATTAAAGAAAAAATTTACGATGCTTCTAAAGAAGAAGCGATTTTTACCATCGTCAAAGAAAAACCACATCAATGGAGAATTCTTGGTGACAAGGTTCTCCGTACCTATAGTTTAATCAATACTTCTACTGATGAAGGTTTATTACGTTTACTAACGTATTTAAGAAAAATTGGTATTGATGATGAACTTGAAAAGAAAGGAGTCCTAGAAGGTGATACTATTTATTTAGGCGATTTTGCCTTCGAGTATATCAAATGACACTAAAAAATTATTTAAACGAAATTGTTAATTTCTTAAAAAATTATTTAAAAAGAAGCGGGGCAAAGGGTTACGCCCTTGGCCTATCCGGTGGAGTGGATTCTGCGCTTGTTTTGGCATTACTTTTAAAAGCGATTAAAAAAGAAAATATTCACGTAGTGATAATGCCAATTGAATCGAATAAGAAAGATGAACAATATGCAATTAAACAATGCAATAAATTTAAGATTAAATATGATCTAATCGACTTAACTAATTCGTATCGAAAATTAAAGAAGGATATTTCTAATATCCACCCCTTAAATAAGTTAAGCGAAAGTAACATTAAAGTTAGATTAAGAATGATTACCTTATATGCGATTGCCCAAAAGGAAAATTCTTTGGTGGTTGGCACTGATAATTTAGATGAACGCTATGTTGGTTACTTTACTAAATTTGGTGATGGAGCCGCCGATATTTTGCCAATTTCGAAACTCACCAAAGGTGAAGTATATCAAGCAGCGAAAATGATGGGTGTAATTAAAGAAATTATTGAACGCGCTCCAAGTGCAGGACTATTTATTAACCAAAAAGATGAAGATGATTTAGGTGTTTCTTACAAAGAATTAGATAAATATCTATTAGGCAAAAAAGTTAGTAAAAAAGACGAAGAGAGAATCGTTCATTTACATACAATCAGCGAACATAAACGGAAGTTAATTCCGGAGGCAAAAAACTTTAAACGCTAATGGAAGAAAAGAAATTAAATAAAGTGATTATATCTACTTTAATTAGCTGTGTAATCATTTTGGTCACCATTCTTATATTTCTTTTGCTAAAATAGAGTTATGTATTTTTCATTAACGGGTAAAATTACCCATATCTTAGATGGTAAAGTTGTAATTAACGTTAACAACGTTAGTTATGAAGTTTTGGTTGCGCACGATCAAGACTTTTCGCTTAACGAAGAGACTACCATTTACACTCACTTTGCGATTCGCGAAGATGAACAATATTTGGTAGGGTTTAAGAGTTTAGATGAAAAGAAAGCGTTCTTATCATTAATTAATGTTAAAGGCATTGGTCCTAAAACTGCGATTAATGCACTAAGTGCAACTACCGCTAATGAATTATTTACTGCTATCAGTGCAAACAATATTACTTTCTTAAAGAAACTTCCTGGTATTGGTGCGAAGGCGGCTAGCCAAATTATTCTTGATCTTAAAGGTCAACTTACTTCTAGTAAAGCTGATATTCATCAATACGAACAAGTACGCACAGCGCTTAAGAGCCTAGGCTTTAAAGTAAAAGAAATTGAAGATGCTTTAGCGAAAGTGTCTATTCCTAACGGAACCAATGAAGAAATTCTAAAAGAAGCGCTTAGAAAATTACGGAAATAAATATGGCGAGATTAATGGACGCAAAGAAAAATCAAAAGGAAGAAGAAATCGAGCTTTCATTACGTCCTAAAACTTTAAAAGAATATATTGGTCAAAAAGAGCTTAAGCATAATTTAGAAATTTTTATTGGCGCGGCTAAACATCGAAACGAAGTTTTAGATCATACTTTATTATATGGACCACCTGGATTAGGAAAGACTACTCTTGCTTATATTATTGCAAATGAAATGAAAACCAAAGTCCGTTTAATTAACGGACCAAGCGTTGAACGCCCCGGAGATTTAGCAAGTATTTTATCAACTATGGAACCAGGTGAAATTTTATTCATCGATGAGATCCATCGTCTTCCACGTGTAGTTGAAGAAATTCTTTATAGCGCGATGGAAGATTTTAAATTGATCACTATAAGCGGCATGGGAGAAAACGCAACTAGTATTGATATACCATTGCCCCCGTTCACTTTAATTGGTGCGACCACAAGAGCGGGAGCTTTATCTTCTCCATTAAGAGCGAGATTTGGCATTACTGAAAAATTTAATTTTTATTCTTTAGATGAAATAGAACAAATTGTTCTTAGAACAAGCAAAGTCTTCAAAACAAAAATTAGTGATGAAGCAATCAAGCTAATTGCCGCAAGAAGTAGAGGAACTCCGAGAATTGCTAATCGTCTATTTAGACGTGTACGTGATTTTGCTAACTATGAACATAAAGACGAAATCACAACTGCGATTGCCACTAAAGCATTAACCGCTTTGAAAGTTGATAAGCTCGGTCTTGATGATGTTGATATTCGTTATTTAACCGCGATCATGGAAAGGTTCCATGGCGGTCCAGTCGGACTTGAAGCCATTGCTTCTAGTATCGGTGAAGAAGTTATGAATTTAGAGGATGTTTACGAACCATATTTAATCCAAATTGGTTTAATAAATCGTACTCCGCGTGGTCGAATTGCGACCGATAAAGCCTATTCTCATTTAGAGAAAAATCATGGCTTCTCACTCTTTAAATCTTGATTTTATTGCATTACTATTTCTAAAATAGTAAAATATTCTATCGTATGCGCCGTTTTATTGCTTACTTATTAGCATCAATTACTATCTTCCTTGGCATAGGGATCGCTTTTAAGCCTGTTGCGACAAGTATTAATGCAGACTTAGATTTTCGTGATGGGCGCGAAGTCACTTTCCGTTTGGCAAATCGCGGCGATGATCCCGAACCTATTTCCGATGAAGATAAAGCTACTGAGTATTATGCAAATGTAATGAAGCAACGCTTAGAAGGTTATGGAATTGATAACTATACCATTACTACTAGTGGCGCAGATACGATTAAGGTTACGTTAACCACCAGTAGCGCAACTGAATGCGAAAACATAAGCAAATTATTGTGTACTAATCCAGAAATCGAAATTTGTAACTTAACTAAAGACGATATTACTGAACACCCTGTCAAAGATGATGATGATCAAGGGAAATATTCTTGGCACGATAGTAAAGCTTATCTTACTTATAGTGGAGCATCGACTATTTTAGTTATGCCGATTCCGACCGACATGCAAAAAGCCACAGAAGAAATGATAGAAGCCGCTGGACAATATGAAGGCGGAGACGACCCTGACCCAGAAAAGAATGACGACCCCGAGCCGCCAAAACAAAGTATTGTTCTTTGGATGAATCGTGAAGCGGGCGACGAATACGAATTTAAAGACAAAAACCCAAACATCGCAAAGAAAATCATTTATGATCAATTCAATACTTCTAATTTTTATTACGGCGATAAAAAAGACGCGTTCCAAATTACATTTACTCCAGCAGGCGCTGATATTAAAAGCATTACCGAATCATACAATCAAGCTCGCTTGATGATGAATTTATTAAACGCGGAAGAAACACTTTACGCGTGTGAAGCGATTCAGACCGAAATTATTCCTGCTCACGTAGAGAATTTATTAGTTTATGGTTCACAAGTAAATATCGCAATGAGCGCAACATTTATTTCAATGTTAGTGGCGTTCATAGTAATTTCATTAATTCTTGTTCTTTTCTATCGTCTTGGAGCGATCGCTGCTATTTCAACAATGGCAGCTCATACTTTCTTAACGTTCTTAATTTTCACGCTCTTTAAACCGGTCTTCAATATTTCGGCAATGGTTGGCTTAATTGTTATTGCCCTAAGCGCTCTAATTACATCGATTGCTCATAATAACTATCTAAAAGAAGAACTTTACAAAGGACGCAATTTAAAGAAAGCTAACTATGAAGCCAGTAAGAAAACAACTTTATTAACTGCCGACATTTCAGTCTTAACCGCAATCACTGGTATCGTTCTTTACTTCCTCGGCGGCGCTTCTGTTTCAAGCGCAGGCATCGTATTGGTAATTGGATCAGTTTTGAACATCTTAATTAACACCTTCCTTTTGAAAGGAATGATGTGGTTATTAACTAACAACACCAGTTTCCAAGATAAAGCAAAATATTCATTACTCAATGTTGATAGCAAACATATTCCAGATTTAAGTTTAGAAGAAAAACAAACTTATTATGGTCCATTTATAAATAAAGATTATTCTAAGAAAAAGAAAATTAGTGGCATTGTTACAGCGGTCTTATTAGCCGCTAGCGTTGTTGGCTTAATCGCCTTTAACGCAACTGGTAAAATCTTTAATACTAGTAACTACTATGCTTCAACTAATGAAGCGACTTTCTCTTTCCGTGCTGATAGTGAATCACAAACCCACCCTTCAGTTGAAGAGATTTCTAATATTATAAAAGAAATTAGTTTTGAAAATCGTGAAATGAAGTATGGCGAAGTCACTTTCTTTACTTATCAAATGGTAGACGATGTGATTGAAGGAACTAAAGACGATCCAAAGATTTATTATTTACAAACATACAAAGTCGCTATTAACGAAAACGATGTAACAAGCGCTAAATATTCATTTAAAGGTAAAGAAGGATATTTAAATGATATTATTAATAGCGCTTTAGGAGACCACGGATATGAAGCTGTTGAGAATCAAACTAGGGTATTTAGTAATGTAGTTTATAACATTCCGAACAATGTTGGTGTAGTGGCTTTATCAACTACGATTAGTTTAATTACATTTATGGTGTATTTACTAATTCGTCGTTTCCGTGCATCGCGCGTTCTAAGTGTATTTGTTACTTCGACTGTTGGTACTGTGCTAACAATTGGATTTATTTCATTAGCGCGTGTTGTCGCAACGCCAGTTCTAAGCATCGCAATGATTTTCACTATGTTAGCCACAGTTATGATGACTCTATTTATCTTACACAAAGATAAAGATTTAATTAAAGAAGAAAGAATGAGAGATTTAGCAACAAGAAAAACCGTGTTAACGAAAGCAAATGCTATGGCACTATTACCAATGCTAATCTTTGCTCTAATTAGTGTATATGCGGCTATTAATTTCTTTGGCTTTGGTCATAAAGAATTCTTAGCATTGTTCTTCTCTTCAGCCTTTGGTATGGTTATGAGCGTTATTCTTCTTGTTACTTGGTTTACTACAATGTGTAATTTCTTTGATGAACAATTCGCTCGAGTGAAATTGCCGCAAATCAAGCGTCGAAAGAAAAACAAAATTAAAGAAAAGAGTAATGCTCCTGAGGAAGCAATCTTCATCGGTATCAACGATTAATCTTAGCCACCATCTTGGTGGCTTTTATTTTTATGGAATTTATAGATAAATTATTAGACTACTATAATATCTCACGAAGAGATTATGAAGAATTAACTCGCGATGCAAGTTTAGCGGATGTTCCTAGTTTTAACGTTTTTGATAACATCAACGAAGTAAAAGAAAGGATTTTATTAGCGATTAAAAACAAAGAAAGAATTTTAATTTATGGCGATTATGATGCTGATGGTATTCTTGCAACTTCAATTCTAGTAAATACTTTTAAAAAATTAAAACACGAGGTTGATTATTACATTCCTTCACGTTATTTAGATGGATATGGAATAACCGAAGAGAAAGTCATTCAAGCGAAAGAAAAAGGCTACCAGTTAATCATAACAGTTGATAATGGGATTGTGGCTTTAGCCGCGCTAAAAAAGGCGAAAGAATTAAACTTGGAGATGATTATCACCGATCATCATGAGTTTACTGAACCGCCATTAGATTTTCTTTCCCTCCATCCCAAAAGATCTAAATTAAAAGTTACCACTAGTGGTGCTATGGTTGCCTTTTATTTAAGCACCGCCTTACTTTATGAAATTGATCCATATTTACTAACTTTAGGCGCAACCAGTATTCTTTCGGATGTAATGCCAATGAAAGAAGAAAATCGTCAAATTGTAAAACTCGCGCTTAAATATTTAAATAAATATAAGTTCGATAAATTCAAATTGTTAAGTGGAGAAACTTCGTTTGATGAAACAACGTTAACTTTAAATATGATTCCTAAAATTAACGCCGTTGGTCGAATTGAGACTAAAAAAGAAGTTAATATTTTAGTTAAATATTTTACAACCGATTCTTATCACGACTTAGTTAAGATTAGAGAGTATGTTAATAACATTAACGAAAAAAGAAAACAGATGTCTCTTGATATCGTAAAGAATTTACAAATAGCCGAACAAGATGCAGTAGTAATAAAATTAGATATTTTATCTGGTTTATCAGGATTAATCGCAAGCCGAGTGATTGCGAATAATAATTTACCAGTTTGTATTTTTTCAAGTGAAGTAATTAATGGTAATATTCGTGGATCCATTCGTAGTAAGCACGGATTTAGTGTTACTAAGTTCTTTGAGCTAAATCAGTCTATGTTACTTGAACATGGAGGCCATGAACTCGCTGGCGGAGTAGTCATTAAAGAAGGCGATTTTGATAAGTTTAAGGAAGCTTTTATTAATTTTGCAAAAAATAATAAATTTATTCCAGCCCAAGATAATATTCCTATTAAGGAAGAAGAGATCAATTTAAGAAATTATGAAATAATGCGTAGTTTTGCTCCGTTTGGCAATGATTGGAGAGAACCGATTTTTGTTTTAAAAGATGTAGACGTTAATCGAATTAATAAAGTTGGCCCTAATCAAGAGCATTTATCAATCTTATTAAATAATAAGAATAAGGTAATCGGATTCCGTTATCCTTTTAATACTTTAGTGAATCCAACGGTTGATTTAACCGGGGTCCTTCGTCTTAACAAATATAAAGATTTTGTAACTGTTAATTTCTTATTACAAAATTAAGTTTTATAATACTAAAGTATGAAAGCGAAAAAAGAAGTTAATCTGATTAATGGTGGATACCCACTTCATACTTTCGATGATATCAAAGATATCTATTCGCTTTATATCACGGACAAAAAAGATCGCGAATTAATTGAAAGCGCATATCAATACGCAAGAAAGAAACACGAAGGTGTATATCGTAATACGGGTGAAGCTTATATTCATCATCCTTTAGAAGTGGCTTATATTTTAGCTAGACTCCATGTTGGTCCTAAAACCATCGCTAGTGGTTTTATTCATGATGTAGTCGAAGACACCGATACCACAATTGAAGAAATTGGTAAACAATTTGGTAAAGAAGTTCAAAACATTGTTGATTCGTTAACAAAAATTTCTCGTTTAAAATTATCGCGCCGTGGCAAAACGGTTAACTTTACTGCTGAAGATCACAAAAAGATTCTTCTTGGTATGGCTAAAGATATCCGTGTAATTATTATTAAGCTTGCGGACCGTCTTCATAATATGCGTACACTTGATGGTTTGCCACAAGACCGAATCGAACGCTTGAGTAAAGAAACACTAGAAGTGTTTGTACCAATCGCGCACCGTTTAGGCTTATACGCGATGCAAAGCGAAATGGAAGATTTAGCGTTAAAGCATCTTAAGCCCGAAGTATATGAACAAATTCAAAAACTTTTAGATTCAAAAATGCGTTACCGTAGAAAATCATTAGATGCTCTAATGAAACGAATCGCGGACATGCTCTTTGAGAAGAAAATTAAATTTGAAATTACTAGTCGCGTGAAAAGTGTTTATTCCATTTATAAAAAGATTTACCTTAAGGGTCATACCTTTAATGAAATATATGACATCATGGCGATTCGTATTATTACGGATACCGTTTTAAGATGTTATGAAATTATTGGTCTAATTCATAATGTTTATAAACCAATTCCTGGAAGATTTAAAGATTATATCGCAGTGCCAAAGGCAAATATGTATCAATCATTACATTCAAGTATTGTCACAGGTGATGGTAACTTCTTTGAAGTTCAAGTTAGAACTAAAGACATGGATGAAGTTGCCGAGACTGGTGTTGCAGCACATTGGAAATATAAAGAAGGTAGTAGCAAAACCACTAAACAAGAAATGCGCGAAATTGAAAATAAATTACATTGGTTCCGCGACTTTGTCGCGATGAGCGCGAATACAAACACTGATTCAGCCAAAGATTACATGGATAAACTTCGCCATGATATTTTTGATAGCAGCGTTTATGTTTTAACTCCGCTTGGTAAAGTCATAGACTTACCAGCCGGTTCAACGCCTTTAGATTTCGCTTATAAAATTCATAGTAAAGTCGGTGACCAAGCGGTTGGAGCGATTGTTAATAACACCATGGTTTCTCTTAATACCATTTTAAAAAGTGGTGATGTAGTTGAAATTAAAACTAGCCCAAATAGCGGGGGGCCTAATGAGGGCTGGCTAAAGATTGCTAAGTCCACAAATGCACTGGCGCACATCCGTAAAGCCTTAGCAAAAAAGAATTCTGGTTTATTAAAAGACAAAAGAATTAATAAAGGGCGTTCTTCTTTAAAAGAAACATTTGCGCAAAATGGATTCAGTGAAGAAGAAATGTTAGAGAGAATTGATAACAAAAAATTGTTTGAATATTTTAATGTAAAAAGTCTTAATGACTTATTTGTTAAAATCGCTAATCATAATCCATCACCAAATGCCATTTTTGAATTCTTGCATTTAAAAGATAAAAGAAGTGCAACTATCAAACTTGATAAAGCAAAAAAGATTAATGAGTCACCAGTTATTGTTGGTGGTGAAGCTCGAATCGCGGTTAGTCTAGGCAACTGCTGTTCGCCAATTCCAGGTGACGAAATTGTTGGTTATGTTACCAAAGGTAAAGGAATAACTATTCACCGGATTAATTGTCCAAACGTGCAAAAAGAAAAAGAACGCTTAATGCATGCCGAATGGCGAGACGAAGATTATTTATCAACTTATCCAGTTTCAATTGAAATTGAAGCGAACGATCGCAACAATTTATTAACAGATATTATGGGCGCGATTTCTCAACACAAAATCCCGGTCACTTCTATTACCGCGCACCTACATAAAGAATCAACCACCACATCTATATTCGCGACCATTCATGTTTCTGATATTAAACAATTACGCGACATTTTTAATGTAATTGTTAACATAAATGGTGTCTTTGCGGTTGACCGCGTAATTCACTAGTAACAAAGGCACTCTAAAGAGTGCTTTTGTTTTATATTAAGAAGTTATATAATATTTCTTGAGATTTTCTTATGGATTTTCAATTAGTAAAAGGTACACACGACATTATCAATAAAGAAGCAAGATTCTATCAGCAGATTGAATCACTTTTTATTTCATTAGCAGAATTATACGGATATAGTGAGTTCCGTACCCCGATTATTGAATATAGCGAGCTATTTAAACGCGACCAAAACGATAGTAGCGATATGGTTCGCAAGCAAATGTATACTTTTACCGATTTAGGTAACCGTAGTATAACTCTTCGTCCAGAAGGAACCGCAAGCGTTGCTCGAGCAATCGTTAATAGCAAATTATATGCAGAAAACGATTTCCCGATTAAAGCTTACTATTTAGGTCCAGTCTTCCGCTATGAAAGACCAAAAGCAGGAACATACCGTCAATTCTTACAATTTGGTATAGAAAATATTGGTGTTGATAGTATCTACGCTGATGTTGAAACTATTATATTAAGTTATCGAGCATTAAAAATGCTGGGCTTTAAAAATTTGAAGTTAAAGATTAATTGTTTAGGCGACCAAGAGTCACGCGATAATTATAAAAAAGCGTTAGTAAAGTATTTCACGCCTTTGATCGATAAGATGTGTCCTGATTGTAAAGAAAGACTTAAACTTAATCCATTACGGATTATTGATTGTAAAGTTCCTGAAGACCAAAAGTTAGTGAAAGGTGCACCAAAGATGGGCGAATATTTATCAAAAGCCAGTAAAGATCGTTTTGCTAATACAATTAAGTTATTAAAAGAAGTCGGCGTTCCATATGAATTAGATGAAGGCATCGTAAGAGGTTTAGATTATTACTCACATATTGTTTATGAATTTGAATATATTTCAAAATCAGGTTTAAATGTCGGTGCTTTAGGTGGTGGTGGACACTATGACAATCTAATTAGCGAAGTCGGCGGACCTAAACTTGCTGGCGTTGGTTTTGCCTTTGGCATTGAACGCATCTACTCATTACTTAAAGATGAGAACTTATTACCAAAATTAAATGATGGTTTTGATTTTATGGTCATGCCAATTGGTGAAGCTTGTATTTCACGCGCCTTTATTGTTGCGGACTTTTTGCGGATGCTTGGTTTCAAAGCGGAAGCTATTATTGAAAATAAAAGTTTTAAAGCTATGTTCCATAAAGCTGAAAGAAAAGAAGCGGCCTATGCTATCTTAATCGGCGAGAACGAAGTTAAAAATAACGAAGTGATTATTAAAAATATAAAAACACAAGAACAAAAGACTGTGAAGAACAAAGATCTTAAAGAATATGTCGATTCTTTATTCTCCCACGATTGCCATTGCGATGATGACTGTCATTGTGATGACGGCGATTGCTGTTGTGGAGGAGGACACCATGGAAAGAAGTAATCATAATGGTACATTATCATTAAAAGATGTTAATAAAGAAGTTAGTCTAGTTGGTTGGGTTCATAAGAAGAGAAACCTAGGCTCGTTATTATTTATCGACTTAAGAGATAGAAGTGGCATTGTCCAAATTACCGTAAGAGAAGGCGTTAAGGTTCCTGATATTCGTAACGAATATGTAATTTGGGTAAAAGGTAAAGTTGCTAAGAAAGATGTTCCTAATAAGCAACTTAAAACTGGTGAGATTGAAGTAATCGCTAGCGAAATTAAAGTTATTAATAAAGCCGAAACGACTCCAATTATAATCGACGATAATACTGACGCACTAGAAGATACAAGATTAAAATATCGTTATCTCGACTTACGTCGTCCGATTAATCAAAAGCGTTTACAAATTAGAGCTAATATTGTTAAAGCAACCCATGAATATCTGGATGCGAATGACTTCTTAGAAGTTGAGACTCCAATCTTAACTTTATCAACACCAGAAGGCGCGAGAGATTATCTTGTTCCTTCGCGCATTCATAAAGGATGCTTCTATGCTTTACCTCAATCACCCCAAATGTATAAACAACTTTTAATGATTGCCGGTTGTGAAAGATATTATCAAATTGCTAAATGCTTTAGAGATGAAGATTTAAGAGCAGACCGTCAACCTGACTTTACGCAGATTGACATCGAAACTAGTTTCCTTGATCAAGATCAAGTCTTGACCATCATGGAAGGATTAATCGCTCATATCTTTAAGAAAGTAATTAACTATGATATTAAATTACCGCTTCGTCGGCTTAAATATGACGATGCGGTTAGAGACTATGGTAGTGATAAACCCGACACCCGTTTTGAAATGAAATTAAAAGATATCAAAGATATCGTCAAAGGTAGCGAGTTTGGTGTCTTTAAAGACAATCAGCATGTAAGAGCGTTAGTTGTTAATGGCGTTGCAGATAAAACCACCCGTAAAGTAATTGATAAATTACAACTTGAAGCCAAAAAGTTTTCCTTAAAAGGCTATATTGTTATTAAATATGTAGGCGGTAAACTTGATAGCAGCATCGTTAAATATTTAAGCGATGAGATTCAAAAAAATCTTATTAAAGAATTAAAACTTAAAGATAATGATATTGTTATTATCGCAGCCAGCAATTCGTACCGCGATGCTAGTTTTGGTTTAGGCGCTCTTAGAGCGAGTTATGGTAATGAACTAAAACTTATTCCTCCACACACTCATGATGCACTTTATATTGTTGACTTCCCGCTATTTGAAATCTCTAAAGAGACCGGCAAGTTAACTAGTTGCCATCACCCATTCACTCGTCCTAAAGATGAAGAAGCGTATCTATTAGATAAAGATCCTAGCAAGGTTCATGCCTCTGCCTATGATATGGTGATTGATGGTAATGAAGCTGGTGGTGGTTCACTTAGAATCTATGATCCAGAAATGCAAAAGAAAGTATTTAAAATACTTGGTTTAACCGATGAAGATATTAAACGCAAGTTTGGTTTCTTTATCGATGCCTTTAAATATGGCACGCCTCCACATGGTGGTATCGCATTTGGTCTTGAAAGAATTACGATGATGTTAAGCGAGACGAATAATATTCGTGATGTCATTGCTTTCCCAAAGAATCTATCAGCGATGTGCCCAATGAGTAATTCCCCACGTGAAGTTGATCCAGATCAGCTTGAAGAATTAGGTATTCAAATTAAAAAGGAGAAGTAAATGAACAACCGGATTGATGATTTAGCGATTGCGAGTATTCGTAGTCTTTGCATTGATGAAATCAATAAACCGAATAGCGGTCACCCAGGTGTTGCATTAGGAGCCGCACCGATTATTTATACATTATATAAATATCACCTAATGAGTGACCCAACTCATCCAACTTGGATTAATCGTGATCGGTTTATCCTTAGTGGCGGTCATGCGAGTAGTTTATTATACGCTATGTTACATGTATGCGGGTATGCAGTTAGGATGGACGATATTAAAAAATTCCGTGTTGTTAATTCGTTAACAACAGGCCACCCTGAATATGGTCACACTCCTGGTGTTGATAACACTAGCGGTCCTTTAGGACAAGGCTTATCTCAAGCGGTTGGTGTGGCAATGGCGGAAGTTCATATCGCTTCTAAATATCCTGAAGGTTATAAACTTATGAATCACTATACATACTGTATGTTAGGTGATGGTGATTTAGAAGAAGGCATCTCACAAGAAGCTATTTCTTTAGCGGGACATCTTAAATTAAATAAACTTATATGTTTATATGATTCAAACGCAATTACCCTTGATGGTAAATTATCTGATTCGTTTAGTGAAAACACTAAAATGCGTTTTAAGGCTAGCAAGTGGAACGTGCTTGAAGTTAAAGACGGTAATGATGTTAATGAAATTAATGAAGCAATCGTTAAAGCTAAAAAGAGTAAAGAACCCACTTTAATTATTATTAATACCATAATTGGTTACGGTAGTAAGAATCAAGGTACAAGCAAAGTTCATGGTGCGGCGTTAGGAGTTGAAGATGGAAAATACGCTAAGAGCGTTTATAAATATAACTATCCTGAATTTACTGTTCCTAAAGAAGTATATAAAACTTTAAAGGATAGCTTTGCTAAGCGTGGTGTTAAAGCTTATAAGGATTATCAACAAACTCTTAAGAGTTATCAAAAGAAACACGCAAAAGCATATGAATTGTTTAACGATGCGTTTAAGCTCAATGTTTCTAAATACATTAAAGATAATGTAACATTCGATCCTAAGTTAAATGAAGCTACAAGAAAAACTAGTGGTAACTTAGTTAATAAGTTCGCTAATGAAATTCCATTTATGATTGGCGGTGCAGCCGATGTTGCTGGCAGCGTCATGACTAAGATTAATAACGAAACTATGTTTAGTGCGAAAAATTACAAGGGTCGCAACATCGCATTTGGTATTCGTGAATTCGAAACCGCTGGTATTCAAAATGGTATGTTGCTCCATGGAGGGCTTCGTCCTTATGTTGGTTGCTTCTTAGTGTTCGCAGATTATATGAAAGCCGCAATTAGAATGAGTGCTATTTCTAAACTACCGGCTATTTATTTATTTAGTCACGATTCAATTTATGTTGGTGAAGACGGACCTACTCATGAACCAATTGAACAAGTAGCGATGCTACGTTCAATTCCTAATATAAGAGTGTATCGTCCTTGTGATGCACGCGAAACATATGGCGCTTGGAAATTAGCATTAACAAGTAAAGAGACTCCAAGTGTGCTTGTTTTGTCTCGTCAAGGATTACCTTTAATTAAAGGTAGTAGCGATAAGAAGATAAAAGATGGCGCTTATATTATTTCTAAAGAAAAGGGTAATAAATTTGTAACTATTATCGCTAGCGGTAGCGAAGTCGCTTTAGCGATGGAAGCAAAAAATAAATTAAAAGGCAAAGTCGATCTTAGAATTGTATCTATGCCTTGTATGGAAGCCTTTAATTTATTAAGTAACAAGGAACAAAAAGAAATTCTTGGTAATAAATATGAAAAGCGAATTGCGGTTGAAGCTTTAACAAGCTTTGGCTGGCATCGTTACGCCAAGCATGTTATGAGCGTCGATCATTATGGTTTATCTGGTAAAGGTAGTGAAATTGCTAAAGCAATTGGTTTCACTAGTGACAATCTCGTTAAATTAATTATGAGGGTTAAATAGTATGGCCAAAAACGAACACCGTTATTATTACATTAAAAATTATTCTAATAAAGGCGAGATGGCAATCTCTCATCATGTCTTTGAAACGATTGCCGTAGAAGCGGTAAAGAAAGTTAAAGGCGCGAGCGTGTATAAAGGCAAGACTTCGCGGGTTAATATTTATCGTCCAGTTTCTTGCGAAATGAAAAAGAACGGAAAGATTGAACTTAGCGTAGACGTTTCTTTAAAGAAAGGCGTGGATGTTAAGACGACTTGCGAAAAGATTAAAGAAGAAATTACTAACGATTTATTACTCGCGGTTGAAACCATTAACGTTAATGTATCAATTAACGTCGCTAACATTGGCGATTAAGGAAAAATATGTCTCGCAATAAGAATCATGAATTAGTCATGCAAGCTCTTTATGTGGAGCTCACTCATATTGCGATGAAGGAAGAAATTAATATCCCATCGATTATGGAAGGTGTTTTTCAAACACCGTTTAACCAAATTGATTTATTTGCGCGCGGTGTGGTGATTAAGGCAAACAAGAACCTTGATAAAATTATCAATGATTTAAGTAAAGCGCTTCAAGGTTGGAAGTGGGATAGAATATCTCGCCTTGCTCAAGCGATTTTGATTATGAGCTATGCTCACTATAAGTATGTAGAGAAAGTTGATAAAGCGGTAGTGATTGAAATCGCTGTTAAACTGGCTAAGAAATATTTAGACCTTAATGAACATAAGTTTATTAACGGAGTGCTTGATAAAGTATTATGAAAGTGAAAGATGTTTTTTCTGTTAGTGAACTCAATCATTACATCAAGGGTGTCTTTGACACGGATAATAAACTTCGTCACGTTAAATTAGAAGGCGAATTGTTAGATTTTAAAAGATATCCAAGCGGACACTTATATTTTAATGTGATAGATGAAAAATCATCTATTAGCGCGGTTATGTTTGAAAGTAACGCTACAAAACTAGAGTTCAAACCTAAAGATGGCGATAAAGTAATTATCGAAGGAAGCGTTTCGGTTTATGAAAAAACTGGACGTTATCAAATTTATGTCTATGACATGGTTCCTAGCGGAGAAGGCGCACGCTTAATTGCCTTAATGAAATTAAAAGCAAAATTAGAAAAGGAAGGACTGTTTGATCCTGCCCATAAGCGCCCAATTAATTTATATCCAAAAGCAATCGGACTAGTGACCGCAAAAGGAAGCGCAGCGGCTAGTGATCTTATTACTAATATATTTAGAAGATATCCGTTAGTTACTATATATACGTTTTATAGCGCAGTACAAGGCGCGAGTGCGCCAAAAGAATTAGTGGTTGCTTTAAATAAAGCATACAAGTACCCACTTGATACAATTATTGTTGGTCGCGGCGGTGGAAGTAACGAAGATCTTAATGCTTTTAACGATGAAGAATTAGTGAGAACAATCTATCGTTCGCCGGTTCCGGTTATCGCTGCAGTCGGACACGAAATCGATTTTACTCTAGTAGACTTTGTGGCGGATAAAAGAGCTTCGACTCCAACCGGTGCGAGTGAGCTAGCGACAGTAGATAAAAGAGAAATATTTGAGAGCTTAGATAATTATCGCTACATGATGCACGAGACATTAACTAACAGGATTAGATTAATAAAGGAAAGATTAGCATACATCAAGAACCGTCCGTTCTTCTTAAATCCATCCAGCATTTATCAAGATGAACTTAATGAAATTAAACTTCTAAAAGAAAGTCTTTATAGCCAAATGAAATTATTACTTAGCCGCAAAACAAGCGATTTGAGCGCTCGAAAGGAAAGACTCTTGGCACTTAATCCAAACAAAGTGTTAAAACGCGGGTTCGCCATGATAAAAGCAAAAAACGGAAAGATCGTAAAGAATGTGAATGATATCAACGTCAACGAAGAAATAGAAACCACCCTAAGCGATGGTAAAGTATACGCGAATGTAACGCGGAAGGAGAAACACGTATGAGTGAAAAAGAAACTAGTATCGACTTTGAAAAAGAGCTAAAGCATCTTGATGAAATTGTCGAAAAGATTGAAGGCAACGTCTTGCCGCTTGATGAATCCATCAAACTTTACGAAGAGGGCAGTAAGATTATTAAAAAACTTGAAGGCGCTCTAAAAGAAGCTGAAAAGAAAATGGCTAAAGTGGTGGACACTGATAAGAAATAAATTTATTTATGAAGAAGAAAACGCCAGCGACAATTTATCATATTAAAGATATTAAAGATCCGCATTTTCTTCATGAACTAAATTACGAAGAATTAGAAATTCTTGCTCGCGAAATTAAAGATGAAATTATTAAAGCGACTAGCGTAAATGGCGGGCATCTTTCTAGTAACCTAGGAGTTACTGAACTCACTATGGCCCTACATCGTAACTTCGATTTTAAAAAAGACAAATTATTATTTGATGTCGGCCACCAATGTTACGCGCACAAATTACTAACAGGAAGAGATATAAGTAAATTAAGAAAGAAAGGCGGCGTTAGTGGATTTATTAAAAATAATGAATCACCTTATGACATTTTTGAAGCGGGGCATTCATCTACTAGTCTAAGCGCGTCATTAGCTTATGCGATAGATCGTGACAATAAAAAAGAAAACTATGATGTAGTTACTTTAATCGGTGATGCTAGCATTGCTAATGGTGTAAGTTTTGAGGCGCTGAACAACATTCCTCATTCTAAACATAAAGTAATAATCGTTTTAAACGATAACGAGATGGCAATCTCTCAGCCGGTAGGAGGCATGAGCAACTTCTTCCGTTTATTCCAAACATCCAAAGGATACGCTAAATTTAAAAAAGGATTTATGCGCCTTTTAGGTTTCGTTAAACCTTTATATAATTTAGCGAGCAAAATCAAAAATTCGATTAAGCGTGTATTAATTTCTACCAATATCTTTGATAGCCTTGGTTTTATTTATATTGGAGTCATTGATGGTCACGATTTTGAAGCTTTAGATAAAGCCTTTAAGAAAGCAAAGAAAACCGAAGGTAGTGTTATTATTCATGTTCGAACCGTTAAAGGAAAAGGCTATCCTTTGGCAGAAAGCGATCACCAAGGTGATTGGCATGGAGTCACACCTTTTGATATTAGTAGTGGTAAATCTTTAAACGATCATCATGATGAAATCAGCTGGTCGCGCGTATATAGCAATTTTGTTTTAGATCGTTTAAAAAACGATGATAAATTTTATTTAATTTGTCCAGGGACTCTAGTCGGCTCTGAGTTATGTGAGGCGATAAAACAATATCCAAACCGAGTCATTGATACAGGGATTAGCGAAGAACACGCTTTTATCTTAGCAGCGAATTTAGCGAAACTAAATTATCATGTATGCGTATCTATCTATTCAACGTTTATGCAGAGAGGATTTGATCAAATATCGCATGACGTAGCGCGTATACACGCACCGATTACAGTCCTAGTTGATCGAAGTGGATTAGTTGGTGATGATGGAGAAACGCATCAAGGAATTTATGATTCATCATTCTTGTTTGCTACCCCAAACATAAATATAGGCATGGCTAATAATGTAAATGAAGCTTATCAATTATTTGATAAATCATTTAACAATAAAGAAGCAACATTTATTCGACTCCCACGCGCGTATATAAGGAAGAGAGATGTTGATAAAAATTATCAACTTAAAGAATTTAACATAATCAAAAGCGGAGAAAAGAATGTAGCAGTAGTCGGTGTCGGTCCGCTCACCAATGAATTGCTTGAACCGTTAATCAGTTCAGATGCTTCACTATATAGTGTTATAAAACTAAAACCGATTAGTAAATCATTAATTAATGAATTACTAGCTTATAAGAATATTGTTATATACACTCCCTATGAAACTAGCAACGGTTTTGCTTTAAATCTATTACAAGAATTAAATCATAGTCAGTATAAAGGTAATATTTATATTAAAGCCGCTCCTTTAAAATATATTTCGCACGCAATCGTAAACGAACAATTAGAAGAATGTGGACTGTTACCTACACAAGTAGCGAAGTTTGTTCAAGAACTTAAAAAGTAGTGCAAATAATTTAATTTTGGTTAGCATAATATCATATGGCGAAAGTCATCATGCATGTTGATCTAAATTGTTTTTTCGCAAGATGCGAACAAATTAAAGATCCTTCACTTATCGGTAAACCAGTTATGATTGGTGGTTTTGGTCGTCGTGGGGTAGTTTCAACTTGTTCCTATGAAGCAAGAAAATATGGGGTTCATAGCGGAATGCCATCTTTTAAAGCTTTGGAGCTATGTCCACAAATAATTATGAAACCGGGAGATTATCATTATTACTCATTAATGAGTAAAGAGTTCTTTGCGTTCTGTCACACCTATACAAGTAAAGTAGAAGAGGCCAGTATCGATGAATGTTTCATGGATATTACTGATGTTATTAAAAATAAAGATGTTAATGTATTCTTGAAAAAGTTTCAAAAAGATTTACTTAATAAAACTAAGTTAATGTGTTCAATCGGCGTTGGCCCAACCCGCTTCTTAGCAAAGATGGGTAGCGACTATAAAAAGCCGATGGGAATTACTATTATGCGAAAGCGCGATATTAAATCAAAGATTTATCCATTAAAAGTAGAAGATTTTTATGGAATCGGAATGAGAACCACTCCGCACTTACGGGCAATGGGAATAAACACAATTGAAGATTTAGCCATTTATATATATAAAAATAAAAACGAGGCACAGAAAACATTCGGGAAATATTATTACGATATTAAAGCATGCCTTGATGGCACAAGCGATGATAAAGTTTATCTAGATGTAGATGATCCAAAAAGCATTGGTAATTCTATGACTCTAATGATGGATACCGATGATGAAGATGAAATCTTAAAAAGCATTCGCATTATGAGCCAAGAAGTTAGCGATCGTTTAAAGTCAGCTAAAATGAAAGGCAAAACTATTCAGTTGGTGTTAAAAGATACCGATTTTAAGGTTTACCTTAAATCGCACACTATTGATAAAGCGATTAATGATGTAAGTGATATTTATCAAAATGCCGTAAGTTTATATCATAAATATTTTAAGAATTTAACCGTTAGGTTAGTGGGGGTTACTTTGTCTAACTTAGTGCCGTTACACGAAGAAAATGTTCAACTTTCATTATTTGAAGAAGCGCCTGAAGATAAAATCAACGATGTAATTAATCAAGTTAATCGTAAGTTTAAAAAGACGGTAGTGGGGAAGGCTTCAACAATTTTAAAGGATAAAAAATATGCGCATAAGTGATGCAATCGAAAAATTCGCTCAACATTTATATGTTGAAAAAGGATTAAGCAAACAATCTATTGCTTCTTATGATAGCGATCTTAAACAATTCTTCTTATTATATAAGGATAAAGAAGATACGAACGATTTATATCCAACTGATCTAAGAGATTTTTTGAGTGTAGAATTAAATAAAGGTCATTCGCCATCAACTGCATTAAGAAGATTATCAGCATGTCGAGCATTTTATCATTTTCTTATCCAAGAAAAGATAATTGATATTACTTTAGATAAAGTATATGCGCCTAAACCAATCAAACATTTGCCGTCGGTTTTAACACTAGAAGAAGTAGAAGCGTTACTAGAGGCGCCTAATGTTAAAAAAGAGGATGAATATCGTGACAAAGCCATGCTTGAATTGATGTATTCTTCTGGTCTTCGAGTAAGCGAATTAACTAATCTAGAAGTTAGGAATATTAACTTTTCTAAAAGTTATATATCAATAAAAGGCAAAGGAAGCAAACAACGAAATGTACCGGTTGGAGAATTCGCGCTCGAGTGGGTGTCTAATTATATCAATGATATAAGATGTTTAAATTCAGGAGCTAAAACTAAATATCTATTTTTAAATCGTTACGGAAAACCTTTATCAAGGCAATTTTTCTTTAAAAGAATTAAAGAATATGCGGTTAGAGTAGGAATAAACTCACATGTTTCTCCTCACATTCTTCGTCATAGCTTTGCTACCCATATGTTAGAAAACGGAGCTGAGTTAATTGCGGTTCAAGAAATGCTTGGGCACACAAATCTATCAACTACCCAGATTTATACTCATGTTTCAACTAGACGTATAAAAGATGCATATGATTTATATATTAAAAACAAATGATTTATAATATAAAAGTATGAAATATAAGCGCATATTTGTGATTGTAATGGATTCGCTTGGCGTAGGTGAAATGACTGATGCTGCTGTTTTTCATGATCAAGGAAGTAACACTTTAAAACATATTATTGAAAAGGCGGGTCCGATTAACGCTCCGACTTTAGAAAAATTAGGCATTGGTGATTTTGTTGATATCGGTTTTAAAAAAGTTAATCATCCTAATTCATTTACTTGTGTTTTAAAAGAGACGAGCAAGGGTAAAGATACGATGACTGGTCATTGGGAAATGATGGGTATAAATACTACTAAACCATTTCAAACTTTTACCGACACCGGATTCCCACAATCTTTAGTAGATGAATTAAGTAAAAAAACAGGATATAAATTTATTGGCAATTACGCCAGTAGTGGAACAAAAATTTTAGAGGTATTAGGCGAGCAACATATGAGAGATAAATCTCTCATACTATATACAAGTAGCGACTCAGTTCTTCAGATTGCCGCGCATGAAGAAATTGTACCAGTAAAAGAGCTTTATCGAATATGCGAAATTGCTCGTGAAATTTGTATGAAACCTGACTACTTTGTTGGTCGTATTATCGCGCGTCCTTTTGTTGGTAAAGACAAGCATAATTTTAAACGGGTAACTGCTGATCGACATGATATTGCAGTTAGTCCTTCTGGAATCACCGCTTTAGATATTCTAAAAGAGAATAAAATCTTAACTTTAGGAGTAGGGAAAATCGGCGATATTTTTAATCAACAAGGTATCACTAAATCAATCAAAAGTAAAAACAACGAAGATGGAATGAATATTACTATTAATGAATTAAAGATTAATCCATGTAATGGATTATATTTTGTAAATTTAGTCGAATTTGATAGTGAATACGGTCACCGTAGAAATGCGCCTGGGTATAAAAAATGTATCGAAGATTTTGATAAACAATTAAATATTTTTGTTAATAATATGAAAGATGATGATTTATTAATTTTAACTGCTGATCATGGTAATGATCCAACAATGCCAGGAAGCGATCATACACGTGAGACGGTTCCGTTCATAGCTTTCTCACCTTTAATTAATGATGGTAGAAATTTAATGACTCGTGAAAGTTTCGCTGACATTGGTGCTAGTGTTCTTTATAATTTCAAATTAAATAAAAAACCAACTATGTTAGGAAACTATATTAAAGAATTGTTTTAATGAAACACAAAAAGTCTAATCCCCTTATATATAATGTACGCGTGTACGCGCGTAACATTATTTATTCGCGCGAGCGCGTAGAGATAAATCCAATAATCCTTTTTTCTATTAGTAAACTAATAGGCAAATTTTTTGCCAATTTAAAGATAATTTTTAACCACCTAAGGATAGTTGTACGTCGTATCTCCAGGTCTAAAAAAATTATGGCAATGGTGGGGGAGGTTAGTTAATTTTACAAAATTTGAAATTTTGTTGCTTTTAACAAAAAAATTAAATTTTTGAAAAAATGAGGAGAAAAGTATGAAAAAAGAAGAAATTGAAAAATTAAGAAAATTAATCAAAGAGGCAAAACGAATTGTCTTTTTGACCGGAGCCGGAATTTCTCGTCCAAGTGGAATTCCTGATATTCGGGGTAATGATGGTTTAAGTAAAAGAGAAGCCAATAATAAAAAATACGGAGCAACTTATGAAGAAATTGTTTCGCACGAATATTTTATGTATGAAACTGAAAAATTTTATAAATATTATTTTAACGAGATGATTTTTAAAGATGCAAAACCAAATGTGGCTCATAAGGCATTGGCTAGATTAAATGACAAAGCGGTGGTGGTCACTCAGAACATTGATGGACTACATACAATTGGCGGGTCAAAAGACGTCATCGAAATTCATGGTTCTGTGAATAAAAATCGATGCCTAAATTGCCATGCTTTTTATGACCTAAAAGATATGCTAAAATTAGCCCCCTTTCCGAAGTGCCTAAAATGTGGTGGAATTATTAAGCCAGAAGTGGTGCTATTTAATGAGTCTCTAAATGAGGAAGATTTAAGTAGGGCAGTCAATGAGATTTCTAAGGCTGATTTGTTGATCTGCATCGGAACCAGTTTGGTGGTCAATCCAGCCGCCTCTTTACCATACTATTTTCTAGGGCGGAACATGATTATCATAAATAAGGACCCAACACCCTTAGATTCTAGAGCCTCAATAGTCATCAGAGAAGACGTAGCTTCTTTCATAGACCAAGTGATCGACTAAAATACAAATTAGTAGTTTTTTGGTAAATACTAAACAATACCTAACTATGTGGAAAACTGGGTTTTTTGACCTAAAAAGCGCAAAATCATAAATTGTGGATAAGTTGGTTTTTATTCGATAAATACTTATTTTTATATTAGAAAGTTAACATAATATACCTTATGCGAAGTTAATGATTTTTTCACCAAGTGACTTTTCTTGTAGTTAACCCATCCCTACCACTATTACTACTAATTTAATCGGTTGGACATATACCTGTCAAGCCTTCCACTACCCCCGCCACCGCTACTATAAGATCCTATGGTATGAACCTACCAATTTAGTATATCTTTCCCCTACTTTTTTAATCACTGAAAATATCTATATAAATCTATAGACGTTTTCGACTCAATATTTATTAAAAAAAGTGGTAACTAAAAAACTACTAATTTTCCAGTATAATCTGACCCGCTTTTTTATCAATAATTTTTGGTATAAATTTATATTATTTTTTGGTAGGGATTTTTACCCTAAATTTCCCTTACTTTTTTCGGGTTAAAATTTGGGTTAAATTAAAGCGCTCTCTTTCGCTTTTAGAAAAGACATTGATAATGACTTGATATGCATCGATTAAAACCCATCCACTTTTTGCCTTACCTTCAATGTGGTTCAATTTAACTTTATTTAATTCAAGCTCCCCCACTACTGCATCTTTAATCGCATCAATTTGACGTGGGTTATTCGCTGAACAGATAACATAGTAGTTAGTAAAAGGCGTTAAGGCTTTAACATCAATTATTTCTACTTTCTCGCCTTTTTTATCAAGAATCACTTTCTTAATTACTTTCAGTAAATCTTTTTCGCTCATTACTTTTCTCCTAAATATAGTTCCATGCATGATTTAGTTAAAGGATTATCAAAACTTAGACCATTCTTAATTAAATGTTTTCTATTTTCGCTAAGCACAAGTTGGAAACCGCTATAATAATCCTTATAACACGCGCGTATAAGTTTTTTAGAATCGTATCCACGGAGTGGATCAACTTTATCGGCTGCATAAACAATCTTACTTATCGGTGTCATATTCATTTTTCCGGTCGCATGGAACTTAATCGCGTCTAAAATCGATTCATTATTAATATTAAGTTCGGTTTTTGCTAGATACGCTCCAACAAATTGATGATAGAGTGTAGGCGGAAGCATAGTTAAATATTCTTTATAATATTTATTCATAATTTCTTTTTGCTTAATATCATTTACTTTTTTACCTAAATCATGAAGCAATCCTGCGATATAGCAATCGTTTGTATCGCTGCGATGATTATTCTTTGCGATTGCATAAGCTACATTAGCAACGCTTAGCGCGTGTTTAAATCTTTCGGGCGAATAGCGTTCTTTAATATTTTTTATATAATAAAGTTCGTGTTCTGCTATATAATCTAATATTTCTTTTGGAGTATCTAGTTCGGTTAAAGCACGAATAGCTTTACTTGAAATGGTTCCACTACCTTCATAGGATAAAGGAGTCATATTATATTTTTTAATATTTTCTTCTTTAACAATGACGCCCGGACGTTCTACATAAATAATATGTGCTAGGCGCGCGAGCTCTTCCGCGTCTTTCCAATCATGAAATGATTCAACTTGATCCGCGCCAATTAGCAAACAGATTTCACGATCTTTAAATTTATTGACAAAATGTTTTACCGTATCAATTGTGTAATTTGTGTCAGCTTTACTTTTAATTTCGTAGTCAGAAATATATACGCTACCGGTACCCTCTTTTTTTAAAGCTATGCGAAGCATATTATGACGATCAGTAATACTAGCGTGCGGTTTTTTCCATCTTGGATTTTTAGCTGGAACAAAAACAACATCCGCATTTAATTTTAAAGAAGCATAACGCGCAATTCGTAAGTGCCCGTTATGAACAGGATCAAAGGTTCCGCCAAATAAGATAACTTTTTCCATATTTACAATATAATCCGATCTTTTTTCTCTTTGTTTTCTTTATATAACACAATTGAATGGCCAATGCTTGTTACTAAATTAGCATCCGTCTTCTTAACTATTTCTTCAGTTAATTTATCCATTTCGGGTGCGATACTTTTATTAAAGTATATTTTTATTAATTCGTGCGCTTTTAAAGCGTTAACTAGTAAAGTGATGACATCGCTATCGATTTTATCTTTACCAATTTGATATTTATGTTTACTGGTATTAGCTAAAGCTTTAAGCTTTTTCTTTTCTTTGTTTGATAACATGAGGTATTTTCGCACGGCATGAATACACGCCGACGCCTTTTGGAACACTAACACGAATTGTTTGGTTATCACCAAAGAAGGAAATCCAACCTAAACCTTGGATACCGATATCTCTACCTTCGTGTTCTAAAATATTAATTTCGTAAGTATTAAAATCTGCTAATGTTTTTAAACGTTCACTAGTAGGATTTAATCTTTGTTTTCTAATTGCTTTCTCGAATATGTAATCAGTTCTTCGAGTAGAGATTCTCTTCACATCAATTTTGCGAGAGAAATAAGCATATACTTCGGTAGTTTTTCCTTTTAGGAAATCAAAACGAGCAATGCCTCCGATAAATAATGATACTTCTGGCCACATCTTGTAGCTTGCTTCTTTGATTTCTCTTTGCGGAGTTACTACTTTATATAATTCTTTCTCTAAGTGTTCGGTAATTGAGTTAGCGATTGCCAAGCCGCCAGTGTCATAAAGAGTAGAACTCTTATCAAGCGGAATTTGTAGAACACTAAGCGAAGTTCCTGGATACTCCATTGTCTTAATTGGGCGATTCGAAGTATTACGATAATTTCTTAAAATCGAATTAATTAAATGAGTCTTACCTGCACCATCACCGCCGATTAAATAAACATCGTGGCCACGACGAAGCTCATTAATACGCACGATTATCTCTTTGATATTTAAATTACTAGCAGAGCTAGTAAGAATAATATCTTGGACTTTAATCTTTTCCATTCTCATACGGTGCGCAACGTCTTCTTTTAAGTCGGCGTCTTTCGCATCTTTTGGTAGTAAATCACGCTTAGTAGCAATGACTAAAACTTTCCGCCCCACTAACTTTTTAGTAATTTCAGGTGAGAAGGCTGCTTCAAACGAGAATAAATCAATAACATATACAATTAACGCATCGGTTGCATGAGCATCAGCAAGAATCGTTTTAAAAGCATCAGTAACTACTACTTTATTTGGAACTAAGTCGTAAGTTTCTTTTTTAAAGCATTTATCACAAAACATGACGCCAGCGTCATTTTCAAAAATTTCCTTTCTGATGTAACCCTCTTTTTTAGGATCTTCATCCTGAAGGATAGCGCCACAGCTATAACATTTACGAATAATGTTTAGTTTGCTCATAAAGCTTCTTTCCAATTATTAAGTTTACCACATTTTCTTAAACGCGCGCGTATATGTTTATCAAAGATTCGGTTAATGCGAGTTGTAATGAACTCAATTTTAGTTAATGGTTCTAGTAATAAAGTTTTAATTTTAAGAGCGTTTCCACAAGCGATGTCAGTTACTAATTGGTCCCCAATTATAAGGCAATCTTGCGGGTTAATGTGTAAATCGTTTAACTTTTTTCTTAAGACATGCGCAAAAGGCTTAAAAACACGAGTAATACATTCTATTTCAAGCGCACGCGCGTAGTTTTTAACGTGATTTGAGGTATTATTGCTAACAATAATTGGTCGAATATTTAAATCTTTTAATTGTTTAATATAGTTCACCACTCTTTTGCTAGGGTTCTTAGTTTTATAAGTATCTAAAGTGTTATCTAAATCAAGTAATAAAACGTTTGTTTTAATTCTTAAAAAGAACATCGGATTTATTTCAAACAAATTATTTGCGTAATAGGTGGGTGTATAACGTTTCATTATTTATTGTCTTCATCAAACATTGAGATTTGAGTATATGTCTCATTTTTATCGCTAGTATCTTTAGCGGTGTTTTCTGGAATAGGTTTTGGCTTATAAGTTGATTTTAACTTTGGATCAACATGTTCGCCATGTGAATAAAGACGTAATAAATGATCTTTTTTAATTACTGGTAGATTAGTCTTCGCGTACTTATCTAAAGGTGTCATATAAAAATCAGTAATCTTTAGATTAAGTAGACCTTTTAATTGGGACAATGCGTATACATTAATAGATTCGCCAACATCAATTAATTTCTTAACGGCAATAATCTTATGTGGATCACCTTTGAAGGTTGGCATAATCACTACTGGTTTAATTAAACGTTTAGTTAATGGAACATGCAAATTATCAATCATTCTTGAACAACCATGATCAGTCATAATCATAACTTTAGTTTTCTCATCTTTCTTAAATGTTAACATCGCAGCTACATGAGTCTTATTTAATTTCACCGCTTTCACACCACCGGCTTTTGGTCCGATTGGAGTTAAGACATCTTCGTTATAGTAACTAGCTTCACCGTTTGCTAAGAAAAGTAAAATATTATCACTACCGGTTGAAGTAGCAACATCAACTAATTCATCGTTGGCGAGTAAGCGCATGGCGGTATATGTACGATTATATTTCGTAGTAACGAAATCTGACATTGATGTCCGTTTAATTTGTCCGTTCTTACTAACTAAGACAAAGAATAAATCTTTTCTAAAGGCTTTTACCGTAAAGGCTTTAATAATTTTTTCTTCTTGAGCGTTATAAGTAATCTTAATACTTAAAGGTTTACCTTCGTCTTTCCATTTAGTTTCAGGAATTTGATGAACTGGAAGCACCACGAAGTTACCTTTATTAGTAAAGGCAATTAAGAAGTCTTCGGTGTTTGCTTGATGAGATAAAACTAGACAGTCGCCACCTTTAACACCAGGTAGACATTCTTCACTACTCATATAACTCTTTATGGAGCTACGTTTCACGTAGCCATCACGAGTCATCGCGACCATAACATCTTCTTTATTAATAAGATCACGTTGGTCAAACGCCTTATCTTCTTTATCAATGTGTTTAATAATCGTGCGACGTTCATCACCATACTTTTTCGCAATTTCTCTTAAGTCGTGTACTAGTTCTTTGTTAAGAACTTTGCGGTCACCTAAAATAGATTTTAAACGAGCAATTTCGCTTTCTAATGTTTGTTTTTCTTCATTAAGAATATTTACATCCGTATGACTTAATTTATATAAAGGCATCATGACAATTGCTTCACTTTGCGCTTCAGTAAATTGATATTTTTCTTGAAGTTTAAGTTTAGCATCCGCCTTATCTTTACTAGCTCTAATTATTCTAATTACTTCGTCTAAATCTTTAATCGCTTTAATTAATCCGATTACGATTTCTAATCTTGCTTTATTCTTTATTAAATCAAAATTAGAAACACGAGTAATTACGCTTACTTGATGTTCAATATAGCAGTCAACATAATCTAATATATTTAAAGTACGAGGGTGACCATTAACAATCGCTACAATGTTCGCGGTATAACCTGTGGTTAAACCGGTTTTACTCATTAAGAATTTTAAGATTGCATCTGGGTTAACGCCTTTACGACAATCGACCACAATCTTAAGACCGCGACGATCGCTTTCATCACGAACTTCTAAAATGCCTTCGATAATTTTCTTATGACGAATTTCGTCAATTTCGTGAACGATATTAATCTTTACCGCTTTATATGGGATTTCGGTAATGATGATTTTATTAACCTTGTCGTTTGTATTAATTTTCGCGCGGGCGGTGATTTCAATTCGACCGTGTCCAGTTAAATAAATATTCTTTAAGCCTTCGCTAGAAACAATAACACCGCCAGTCGGGAAATCTGGACCACGAACAAATTTCATTAAGTCTCTTGGTTCAGCGTTTTTGTGATAAATGCGATAAACAATTGCTTCAATCACTTCGTTTAAATTGTGAGGCGGGATTTCGGTTGCTAAAGCAACAGCGATACCTTCTGCGCCATTAATATAAAGGTTAGGGAAGCGCGCTGGTAATACTACAGGTTCATATTCGGTATCATCATAGGTTAATGCTTTTTCTACTGCGTTCTTATTTAAGTCGCGCACTAATTCATCCGCTAAAGCAGAAAGTTTTGCTTCAGTATAACGATAAGCAGCTGGTTGGTCACCATCAATACTACCATTGTTACCTTGGAAGGTAATAAGTGGCATTCTGACTTTCCAATCTTGGCTCATTCTTGCTAATGCTTCATAAACACTAGTGTCACCATGTGGATGATATTTACCAATAACATCACCAACAATCTTCGCGCACTTACGCGTTTTAAATTGAGAAGTATTGTGGTTAGACCACATCGAATAAATAATTCTTCTTTGAACTGGTTTTAAACCATCGCGAGCATCTGGAATCGCACGATCTTGAATTACGTATTTAGCATAAATACCATAACGATCGCCCATGACATCGTCAAGCGGTTCAATTACAATATTTTCTTTTAATGATTTTACTTCGTCTGCCATATTACTTTAGCTCCTCGAAGTTGTCTTTTTCATTAAAGTCGACATTTTCTTCAACCCATTTTCGACGTAATGAAGCATCCTTACCCATTAACACCGCAACGCGAGTCTCGACAAGTAATGGATCATCAATTCTAATTCTTACTAACATTCTATGTTCAGGGTTCATGGTAGTTTCCCAAAGTTGAGATGCATCCATTTCACCTAAACCTTTGAATCGACTTATTTCATAACCACGGCCAATCTTAGCTTTCGCTTCTTCTAAATCGTTGTCACGCCAAGCATATTGTTCTTTGTTGTCTTTAAATACACGATAAAGAGGAGGGACTGCTACATAAACCATTCCGTTAGTGATTAGCGGTCTCATATAATGATAAAAGAACGTTAATAATAACGTTTGAATATGCGCGCCATCGGTATCAGCATCGGTCATAATAATAATCTTTCCGTATTTAGAATCACTGACATCAAACTCACTACCGATACCCGCACCAATCGTATTAATAATTGTTGCGAACTCTTCATTCTTAAGCATTCTATCCATGGTAATTGAATCGGTATTAAGCGGTTTACCTCTTAGAGGTAATATCGCTTGATGGAGTCGATCTCTACCTTTTCTAGCTGAACCACCAGCGGATTCACCTTCAACAATAAATAATTCGTTTTTCTTATAGTCTTTAGATTGCGCAGGCGTTAACTTATCCGAGAGAATAACTTCTTTTCTCTGTTTCTTTCCACGTGCTTCATCTTTAGCCTTACGAGCGGCAATTCGCGCGTTCTGGCTTTCAATACACTTATTGATAAGATTTACAGCGTACTCATTATTTTCGTTTAGGAAATAAGTTAATTTCGTATAAATAAAGTTATTCACTAGCGCAGTTGCTTCTGGAGTTCCGAGTTTAGATTTAGTCTGACCTTCATATTGAATTAAGCTCTCAGGAACTTTCAAAGAAAGAATTGCGGTTAAGCCTTCACGGATATCTCCACCTTCAAGTTTCTTACTGTGTAATAAATCTTTTTGTTCGGCGAAATCATTAACCGCACGAGTGATACCTAATTTAAATCCAGTTTCATGAGTACCACCATCATGCGTACGAACATTATTTGCGTAGCTATAAATATTTTCGTTATAGTCATTCGCGCAATATTGGAAAGCGACTTCCATTTTAATATCATTCGAAAAATCTTCGAAAGAAACAATTGGACCAATTGGCATCTTGTTTACATTAAGCGCAGAAACATATTCTTTTAAACCTTCGTTATACAAATAAGTTTCATTTAGATATGGAATAACGCGTTCATCTTTAACAACAAATTTAACTTTCTTTAACAAGAACGCGGATTCTTGTAAGTGACGAGTAATGGTTTCCCACTTAAAGTCGATGCTATTAAATATTTTCTTATCTGGTTTAAAGCGAACGGTTGTACCAGTTTTTCTTCCTGCATCGCCAATCACTTTTAGCGGTTCGGCTAATTTGCCACCCTTTTCATAACGAATGTGATAAATCTTACCATCACGCATAACGGTAACATCTAACCATTCACTTAAAGCATTCGTAACCGCTGCACCAACACCATGTAGACCACCCGCGTTTGAATAAACTTTATTAGAGAATTTACCACCAGCGTGTAACGTAGAGAAGATTAAATGAATCGCTGGAACTTTATATTTACTTTGAATTCCGCAAGGAATACCACGACCACGGTCTTCGACCGAAATCGAACCATCTTTATGAATCGTAACAGCGATAGTATCACCATATCCGTTTAGCGCTTCGTCTACACCATTATCAACAATTTCCCAAACGAGATGATGAAGACCACTGAGGTTAGTTGAACCAATATACATGGCCGGTCTTTTTCTAACCGCTTCTAAACCTTCGAGAACTTCAATATCGTCTGCGCCGTAACTTTTCACTGTCGCCATAATACTTAAATATTTTAAGAAAAATTACGAAAAAAGTCAAAAAACTTTCATAAGCGCGCATTATTATATGCCTGCGACATATCCATATGCGTATATGCGCAAGGATTTCTAAACAAAAAGGTGGATTTTGTCCACCTTCTTGATTTTTACTTTTTAAATTGTTATTGACTGTTCTTCATGTTATTCATGACCGCACGAATTTGTGCTTCGCTTGGTTTACGTCCCATCGACATAAACATCGCACGAATCATGTTTTCGTTAATTGGAGGATTCTTTTTAAGTTCGCGTCTAACTAGTTTACGGGTAATAACAAATCCTAGAATTAAGCCAGCAAAGAAACAAGCGATTGCGGTACCTACTATTGCCCCTGTACTCATATTTTCTCCTTAGCCGTTCGCGCGACCATCATAGTCGCCGGTGTCGGTTCTTACTAATATGGTTTCACCATTATCGATAAATAAGGGAACTTTTACTTCATAACCGGTTTCAAGTTTTGCATTCTTCATTGCGCTCTTAACGGTATCACCACGAACCGCTGGTTCACAATCAACAATCTTTAGTGCAACTTTAATCGGTAACGAAATACCAAGAATTTCGTCATTATATCTCACGATATCAATTTCGGTGTTCGCCACCAAGAAATTCATTTCCCATTTAAGGCGATCTTTGGAAATTTCTACTTGTTCGTAACTAGTTTGATTCATGAAACATAAAGTCGATCCGCTATCATATAGATAGACCATCTTTTCTTTGTCTAAACGAACAACATCAACCATGTAACCAGAGTTACGAGAAAGTTCAACAATCGCACCGGTTTTAACATTTTTAACTTTAAGCTTAGCGACCATCTTTCTCATCGCAGTTTTATTTAATAAAATATCCATGACTAAAAACAATTGATTTTCATCTTTAAAGTAATTGCCAGGACGTAATTCAGTAACATTTACCATACTCTTCTCCTTTTATATGTGCTTTTCTATTATACACAAATTAATTTAAGTATTCTTGTTTTAAAAAACGATATTCGCATGACAATGTAGTTTTACTGCCATGTCCAGGATAAACAATAGTGTCGTTATCCTCAGTATGTGGTAACTTAAATAATTTATTTAAAGATGCGGAAATTAAACGAGGTGTGCTGGTTGGTAAATCATAGCGGCCAATCGCATGAAGAAATAAGGTATCTCCAGTAAAAACTACCCCACTATCTTTTAGATAAAAACACACGCTTCCGCTTGTGTGAAACGGGGTATGAATAACTTCAAAGTCAACTCCGATTAAGCTTAGTTTGCCTTCATTAAAAGTTATTACTTTTACATCATCTATTTCAAATGGATTTGGCGACATAACTGAGCAATTATAACGATCGTTATTTAATGATTTTTCTTCGCCCTCATACACATAAACCGGAATATTTTTAATGGTTCTGAGCGCTTCGATGTGATCATAATGAGCATGTGTTAATAAAATCGCTTTCAAGGTTAAATGGCGATCATTAATTGCCTTTAAAAGGCAATTATCGTGATTAAAACCCGGGTCAATCACGACACATTCGTTATTATTGCTGATAAGGTAAGTATTACAGTTGTGATTAAAATAAAGGAGTTCAATTTTCATACCTTATATTATATATAGGTTACTTCTTTTCTTTGTGAACAGTCTCTTTCTTGCAACGTGGACAGTATTTCTTTTTTTCAATACGTTCCGGTTGCTTTCTTTTGTTCTTGGTTGTGATATAGTTTTCTTCACCACAAACGGTGCATTTTAATGTAATGTTTTCGCGAGCCATAATCTATTCCTCTTTTTAACTCTAGGAAATATCATAACACTTCTATTAAATTGTTGCTATATCATTTCATTTATGAAATAATATAAAAGTTATGTTAAGGATAACAATTTAGCGTTATGGCTAGGGGCGAGTGCCCCTTTTTTGTTGTTATTTTTAATAAGGAGGATAGCATATATGAACAAATTCCTTAAACTAGCTGTTGTTCCTATTGCGTTTTTAATTGCTGGTAACACGACTAGTTGTACAGTGTCTCCAAAGGAGATTGCTCTTATTACTGATGTTGGTGATATCAATGATGGTAGTTTTAACCAAGAATCTTGGGAAGCGGTTAAAGAATATGCAACCGATAATCATAAGTCCTATGACTTCTATCGTCCATTTAATGATAGTTCCTTTGCTCAAAGTTGTTCGATTAAACAAGCAATCGCAAAAGGCGCAAAGATGATCGTTCTACCTGGTTTTAAATTTGCAGGTACTTGTGCTACCGAAAGTAGAAAATATCCGGATGTTCACTTTTTATTAATCGATAGCACTACTGTTCCTAACGAAGAGGTGGTTAGTGCCGACAATTTACCAGAAAACGTTTGCTGCGTCGGTTTTAAATGTGGATATTCAGGTTTTGCCGCTGGTTATGCGACCGCTACTGATTTATTAACTCGTGATTGGGACGAAAATCAGAAGCTCTTAGATACCTACGGGTATGGATATTGTGGCGGAATGCCTACTCCAGGAGTTTTTGAATTTGGTTTTGGATTCATTCAAGGTATTTGTAGAGCGACTGCTGATTTTTGCCAAAGCAAGAACATACCTTTAGAAAAGGAAAAAGTTCCACAACTGAATATTAATTATTACTACGCTAATACTTTTGCTCAAGATGATAATGCTGCAGCAGCAATGAAAGGTTGGCTAGCTAGCGATAAAGATATTAAAGTAATTTTTCCATGTGGCGGTAAATTATATCAATCTGCTGAGGAAGCCGTGCAATATTATAATAGCCATCAAACTTCGTTTAACTATAACGACTGGTTAAGTTCAACATCTGGAAGCGCTCCTCGACAAGCTGCACGTTGGATTGGTGTTGATTCTGATCAATATCGTGGTCTTAAATATGAATATGAAAAGAAAACCATCTACACAAGTGCTTTGAAAGGTTTAAAGAAGGCTATTCAACACACACTTAATCTTCATTTTGAAGATAGATGGCAATGCATCGGTGGCTATCATAAACCTGGCCCTGTTGAACCACAACGTGGAGAATTTGCTGAAAACGGTCAATGGATTCTTGGTCTAAATTCAATTCTCGGCGAATATCCAATTGGAATTAAAATTGAAGCGGATACTTTTGTAGGTATTCCAGAGGAATCCAATGAAACCACTGGAGTCTTAAGAGGATTTGAAAAATATACAATTAATAACTATAAAGAACTTATTAATAAATTGAGCGATAAAGACAATCCGATTCCGGTTTATGACCGCAATGGGACAGAATTCGGTGCTGAGCAAGGTGACCCTACCGATATGGTTGATTGGGACAATGGTCACTTCCGTGAAACTTATTTAGGTAATTACCCTAAAGAAAAGATTTACATTGATGTTATTTAATAGGAGGGCTAAATATGGAAAATAATAATTACGCAATTGAGATGCTAAATATTACCAAAAAGTTTGGTCCTCTTTATGCAAATAAAAATGTTACTTTAAAAATTAAAAAAGGTGAGATCCATGCGCTTCTTGGTGAAAACGGCGCTGGTAAATCTACTATTATGTCGATACTCTTTGGTCTATATTCTCCTGACGAAGGAAAGATTAGAGTAAATGGTAAAGAGGTTGTGATTAAAGATCCTAATGTTGCTAACGATTTAAAAATCGGCATGGTCCACCAACACTTTAAATTAGTGGAATGTTACACATTACTTGAGAATATAATTCTCGGAAAAGAAATCGCCAAAAATCACTTTGTGGAAGATACCGAGAAAAAAGAACATGCAGTGATGACTCGCTTATATATAATTGAAGGATTGGTTCGTTTCTTAAGATTAAGAAAAGAATTGACTGACGTTTTAAAGACCGCAATTAGTGATAACGATTTAAGATATATCTTAGGACATGATTATCATTTTACTCAATCACAAACAAACGCAATTTTGGAATTGCCAATTTCCGAGTTGAACGATTTTAAAGAAAAGGAATTGTTGAGCGAAGCTAAAACTTTGCGCGACCAATTTATTGAATTAAATGGAAAGAAATCTAATGCATTCAGCAAAGCTGTTCGTGCAACTAAATATGGGTTCGCTCGTTTTGCGGATTGGTGGAACAAAACGTTTTATAACGTTGATTTAAATAAAGCCGCTTATGATATTACCGAAATTTCTCGTAAGTATGGTTTATCGGTTGATTTAAATTGTGTTACTGAAGACGCGACTGTTGGTATGCAACAAAGAACCGAAATTCTAAAAATGCTTTATCGTAATGCAGATATTCTCATCTTTGATGAACCAACTGCTGTTCTTTCACCTCAAGAAATTGAAGGCTTACTTTTGATTATGAAAAACTTAAAGCGCGAAGGAAAGACCATTATTTTCATTACTCATAAACTTAATGAAATTAAAGCAGTAGCTGATCGCGTTACAGTTCTTAGAAGAGGAGAAACCATAGGTACCTATGATGTTAAAAAGACTTCGGTTACTAAATTATCTGATTTAATGGTCGGTCGACATGTCGCCACCACTCTTAATAAAAGTAAAAAGAAACCAGGTAAGGCTATGCTTAAGATTCGTAATCTTACCATGTTTGATAATCGCAAGAAAAAGAATGTTGTTAGTAGAGTTAACTTCGATGTTCATGCTGGTGAAATCGTTTCGATTGCAGGTATTGATGGAAACGGTCAGACTGAATTAATTTATGGAATCACTGGTTTAGAAAAACAAACCTCAGGTGAAGTTAAATTTGAAGATACTGTTTTAAAACAGAAAGACATTAAATCAAGAAATGCTTTAGGGTTATCACATATTCCTGAAGATCGACATAAACATGGTTTAGTTTTAGACTACGATTTAAAACAAAACTTAGTTCTTAGAGATTTTAAGGATCCCCGCTTTCAGCGTTTTGGTTTTATTAATAGTAAAAACATTAGAGATAACGCTAATAAATTAATTAAGGAACACGATATCCGTTCATCTGACGGCGCAAATAGTAGCGCTCGTGGAATGAGCGGTGGCAATCAACAAAAAGCTATCATAGCTCGTGAAATCGCACGAAAACCAAAAGTTCTTGTTGCGGTTCAACCGACTCGCGGTGTTGATGTGGGTGCAATTCAAAATATTCATTCGCGTTTGTTAGAAGAAAAGGAAAGAGGTACCGCCATTTTATTAGTTTCGTACGAACTAGACGAAGTCTTTGCATTAAGTGACCGTATCCTTGTTATGTATGAAGGCGAAATAGTTGGCGAATTTAAACCAAAAGACGTTACCCGCCAAGAACTTGGCTTATATATGTCAGGCGCGAAACGAAATTATCATTTTGTAGAGGGAGGTAAGTAATTATGGAAATGAATATGAAAGACTTTATGAAATCTCTCCCTAACCGTACTAAGAAAGCGCTAATTAGTAATGGTGCTTATAAAGCATATTCTTCAATCGCTTGTGTATTAATCGGATTATTAATCGGATTTCTAATTATGGTCTGCTTGTCTCCTGCTGACGCTTTTTATGATTTTGGAATGATGATTACCGGCGGCTTAAAGTATTATGAACTCGAAGGCTTTGGTAATATCTTAGCGACCATGGCCCCGCTACTTTGCTGTGGCGTTGGAGTTATATTCGCTTATAAGACCGGTATCTTTAATATCGGTGCAGCCGGACAATATGTTCTTGGTTCATTCGGCGCTCTAGTCTTTGCGCTTCAATTTAAGCAACATTGGACCATTTGTATTTTAATGGCGATGATCTTTGGTGCTTTATGGGCTTGTATCCCTGCACTACTAAAAGTGTTCTGTAATGTTAACGAAGTTATTTCGGGCATTATGCTTAACTGGATCGCGTTATTCTTCGTTAACTATTCTTATCAAACATACTTGAGTGATATTGTTGATCCTGCAAACAGTTTCAAAACAAAAGTAGTTTCTGCTATAAGTCCTTCTTCGGTTTTACCGAATTTTGGCGCTGATCCAAATGTCATTGGTAATACATTTACTTGTGCTTTCTTGATTGCAATTTTAATTGCAGTTGTAGCCTTTATCCTTATGGAAAAAACCACCTTTGGTTACCAACTAAAGGCTTCTGGTTATAACCGCCATGCAACTAAATACGCAGGCATTAATGCAAAGAAGAATGCGATTATCACAATGGCGATTTCTGGTGCGATTATTGGTTTAGGCGCAGCCTTATATTATTTGGCTGGTGTCGAGGAATGGTCGGCTCAAATCTCTACGTCTTTACCTCAAGTACCATGGAATGGTATTATCGTAGCCTTTATCGCACAGCTTAATCCAATTGGTGCTATCTTTGCCTCGGGATTCTTATCGCTTATCTCGGTTGGTTCAACCGCAACCAGCCAATCTGTGTTCCCAAAGGAGATCAGTGATTTAATTACTGCGGTCATAGTTTACTTGAGCGGACTAACCGCTGTTACCCTCCGCTTTATTCCTTGGATTAAAGCAAAGCTTAAAAAGAAGAAAGAAGGCGAGCCAAAAGAAATGGCCTTAAGTGTCAACGGCTCGAAAGGAGGTAAGTAGTATGGGTGCACAATTAGCAATCTTCTTCTCATACATATTTATCTTCGCAGTCGCTTTAATGATAGTAGCAATCGGTGGTATGTTCTCAGAGAGAAGCGGTATCGTTAACATCGGTCTAGAAGGTACTATGGTGTTCGGCGGCTTCTTTGGTTTATTAACTTTAACTGGATTATATAGTATAGGACTTCACCCGGCGTTAATTGTTATGTTAACAATATTAGTGGCAATTATTGCCGGTGCAGCTTATTCGTTGCTGTTAGCAACAGTCGCGATTCATCTTAATGCTGATCAAACTTTAATTGGTACTGCTATGAACTTACTTGCAACAGCTACTGTAGTTGTCTTAGCAAAACGTATCTCACCTTATGCAACTGATACCATCGAATTCTTAAAGGATGCATTTATTATTCCGCTTGGTAAATTTGATATTAATATTTTCTTATTCTTAGGAATAATTATTCTTATTGTTTCATGGTTTGCCTTATTTAAAACTAGATTCGGTTTACGCTTAAGAGCATGCGGGGAAAATCCACAATCCGCAGCAAGCGCTGGTATTAATGTATTTAAGTTCCGCTATATCGGAGTTATTATATCTGGTGCTTTAGCAGGATTAGGAGCTTTGGCTTATATTATTCCATCAAGCAGTTCCTGGAATGCTTCTAGCGGCGTAGCCGGGTTTGGCTTCTTAGCTTTAGCGGTCTTAATCTTTGGTGCATGGAAACCGGTTCGTATTGCTGGCGCGGCTCTATTCTTCAGCTTCTTTATGGCTCTTAGCTTCTGCTACTTTGACTTATTCTATGCTCTGTTTGGCGTTGAACTTAGTAAGAATGTAGGTGTAACAAGCGAGCTATTTAAGATGATTCCGTATATACTATCATTAGTATTACTAGCTTTCACTTCACGCAAATCAAGAGCGCCGAAGGCGGAAGGCCAACCATATGAGAGAGGTCAAAGATAATGAGTGTTCACATTAATGCAAAAAAAGGAGACTTTGCAAAAGTCTTATTAATGCCTGGAGATCCAGTTAGGGCAACTTGGATTGCCCATACCTTCCTTAAAAATTATAAGGAAGTGTGTGATGTAAGAGGGATGCTCGGGTATACCGGTTATACTAAAAACGGAAAGCGGATTAGTGTAATGGCAAGTGGAATGGGCCAACCAAGTATTGGTATATATAGTTATGAACTATTTAGTCAATATAATGTAGAAACCATTATTCGTGTCGGTACCTGCGGCGCGTTCCAAAAGTATATTAATACAAAAGATATTATTATCGCTCAGACTGCGAGTACAGATTTTAACTGGATGACTGATTTTAACTTACAAGAAGGTTCATATAGCGCTGGCGCAACTTATGATGTACTAGAAGCAGCGGTTCATGAATCTAGAAAGAGTAAAGCAAAAGTACATATCGGCAACATCTTCTCCGAAGGTCGCTTTTATCATTTCACCGAGAACGACAAGGAGCCTTGGTGGAAGCCATGGGAAAAAATTGGAGTGTTAGGATGCGAAATGGAAAGCTACGCTTTATATTGTAATGCAGCGTTACTTAAAAAGAAGGCTTTAGGTATGTTTACTGTTTCTGATCATTTCCAAAAACCTGGTATTTTATCCTCTGAAGAAAGAGCGAAAGGTTTAAGAAACATGATTGAAATTGCCATTCGCGTTGCAGAAAAATTTGCTTAATCATATTATATAAATATGAAGCGTAGCCAAACATTGAAGGTCAAAGTTGGTCGTTTAACCCTTGGTGGTTCAAACCGCGTTTTGATTCAATCAATGTGTAACATTAAAACCAGTAATGTTAATGCAGTTAGTAAACAAATTAATGAATGCGCAAAGTTAGGCGCTGATATAATGCGTGTTAGTGTTTTAGACACTAATGACGCAAAAGCGATTAAAGAGATTAAAAAGAAAATTAAAATTCCATTAGTTGCCGATATCCATTTTGATTATCGCTTAGCGATAGAATCGATTAATAGCGGCGCTGATGCAATAAGAATTAATCCAGGAAATATTGGTAGTATAGATAAAATCAAAAAGGTTGTTACTCTAGCGAAAAGAAAAAATGTTCCTATTCGAATTGGAGTTAATTCGGGTTCTCTTGATAAATCAATTAGTGATAAAGCGAGCGCGATTAACTTGGTTAAGAGCGCAAAAAAGCATGTAGCAATTTTAGAGGAATTAGGGTTTAAGAATATTATAATTTCCCTTAAGGGAAGTAATGTCAAAGATACAATTGCTGCTTATACATTAGCAAGCAAGACTTTTAAATATCCACTTCATTTAGGAATTACGGAAGCCGGTCCAAGTGAAATTGGTATTTCACGTAGCGTCGCTGCATTAGCCCCGCTTCTTCTTAATGGAATCGGTAATACTATCCGTATCTCTTTAAGTGATGAGCCTCAAAAGGAAGTAATCGCATGTAAAAGACTCCTTCATGATGTTGTATTATATCCAAATTATCCTACTTTAATTTCTTGTCCGACTTGTGGACGTACCCAAATTAATTTAATTCCGTTAGCAAATAAAGTACTTAAGTACTTAGAAGATAATCATATAAATAAAAAAGTTGCGGTTATGGGTTGCGTAGTAAATGGACCCGGTGAAGCGAAAGAATGTGACCTTGGTTTAGCGGGTGGCAAAGGTGAATGGGTTCTTTTTAAGAAAGGCAAAGTAATTAAGAAAATTAAAGAAAAAGATGCCTTTGATACTTTAATTAAAGAAATTAAAAAGTTATAGTTTATACGCCCAGTTCGAATCAAACTTCTTACTTCTGAGCATATCAATTTCCTTCTTGTAAGGAGGTTTTTCGTTTATATAAGGGGTTTCAATAATTTTAGGAATATTATCTAGTTTTGGGTGATGAACATAGTTCACTAAAGTATTAAAACCAATTAGACCAACACCAATATTAGCGTGTCTATCTTTATGCGATCCAGTTCCATTGATGGAATCGTTAATATGAATAACGAGTAATTTATTTAATCCAATAATTTTATCGAATTCATCGATAACCTTATTAATGTCTTTTACATCATAACCAGCATCATTAATGTGACAAGTATCTAGACATACACCGACTCGGTCTTTTTTGTGTATGCCATCTATTATGGTTTTTAATTCATTAAAATTCTTGCCAAGTTCGCTACCTTTACCTGCCATAGTCTCTAAAGCAATCTTAATATCCGAATCATCGTGATCTAAAACTTCGTTTAAACCATCAATAATTGCTTTTAGTCCTACTTCTACTCCAGCGTCAACATGACTACCTGGATGAAGCACTAAAGTTTTAACATGAAAATCATTAACTCGTTTAAGTTCTTCTTTTAGAAAGCTAATCGCAAGTTCGCGCGTCTTTAAATTAACTGTATTGCCTAAGTTAATAATATATGGAGCGTGAACAACGATTTTACTTTCATCTAATCCACTCTCTTTGATTAGCTTGCGACCTTCTTCAATTTTTAATTGGCTTGTAGGTTTGCGGATAGTGTTTTGCGGTGCGCCGGTATAAAACATAAAGCAATTTTCACCAAGTGAAAGCGCCATCTTAACCGTGCCAAGATAATATTCTGGCCCGCTTAGATTAATATGACTACCTAAAAATAAATTATTCATAATTCTTATTTTTCGCCTCTTGTTTATATCTTTCAACTCGTTGACGACGGATGTCTTGACGGATTACTTCACGCTTATGCTTTTGTTTAACTTTGTTAATCGCTAATTTTACTTTCTTCTTGTAGTTAGGCTTAACTTTATTGCCCTTACTTTCATATTTAGCTTTTTTGATATCTCTTAAGAGATTTTCATCAATCTTTTTATTACGTTTAAATTCTTTAACAAAAGCTTTACCTTGTGTTAATTCATTATTCTTAAGTGATAAATAGTTAAACTTCACTCCTTGATTAATAAGAGCGCTGACACGCTTAGTTTCACTAACGTTATAAAATACATAAGAATTACCAACTTTATCAAAACGACCAGTTCTACCAGCGCGATGATGGTAATAGGTTAAATCGCTAGGTAAGTTAATACTTAATACATCACTAACGTTCTTAAAATCCATTCCTCTACTTACTAGATCACTTGCCACTACTATTTGATATTCATCATTATTGATGCGTTTAATAGTTGCGCGTCTCTCACGGTCAGTTAAGTCTCCGGTAATCATAGTGACTGAATATTTAAGTTTCTTTAAATAGTTATATAAACTATTAACTTCATTTTTATTGCTTGCAAAAATTAATAGAAAATACGGGTTCTTTATTTTAATAAAGGATAAGGCTGCTTCATTTAAATCCTGGTGATGAATGTCTACTAAATAATGAGTTACTCCACCACCGGTATCTTGTTTTTTGTCACTGGTTATTTCATAATCAGCACCGATATATTTATTGATTTGATTACGTAGGTTATCTTTAATGGTAGCCGAGAAAATCATAATCTGCGGTTTATTAAATTGATTAACTAAGTAGTTAATGTCATTAAAATAGCCTAATTCAAGTAACATATCAGCTTCATCAAGAATCAAAATATTTACATTTTTAGCATTTAGATGCCCTTTCTTAAATAAAGAAGATAAGCGACCTGGAGTGCCGATAACTAAGTTAGGTGTAATCGATAAGCCAGAGATATTTTCTTTTTCACTAGTTTCACTAGTTAAAAGTCTTACTTTGATATCTCCATATTCGCGTTTAAACATACGTGTGAAGGTAAAGATTTGTCGAGCAAGTTCGTTAGTTGGCGCAATAATTACTCCATACAAATTAGCGCGATCTAGACGATTTAGTTTAGCGAGTAAAGGAATTAAGTAAGCATGAGTCTTCCCGCTCCCAGTTTCGCTTTTAACCACTAAATTTAAACCTTGAAGAGCTTTGGGAATAACGAGACTTTGGATTGGAGATGACGAAACATAACCTTGTCGAAGTAGGCTAGCAATCATCTTCTCATCTAAGTTAAACGCTTTAAAGCTTCCCATACTTTTATTATTATAACCGACTTTTATTTTTGATAAAATATTAGTGTGAAAACATATTTAGCAAATCCTAGTGGCTATTGTCAGGGCGTGTCACGCGCAATTGCTTTAGCGCTTTCTTTTAAAAAGAAATATCCCGATAAGGAATGTTATGTTTTAGGAGCGCTAGTTCATAACGAGACCGTTACGGATGAATTAAAGAAATACGGAATTATTTCCTTACTAGATAAAACTAGTAACGAAGATAAAATTAAAAAACTTCCCAAAGGATGTGCGGTGATATTTACTGCTCACGGGCACGATAAAAAACTAGAAGAGTTATTAAAACTTAAGAATATAGTTTATTTAGATGCAACATGTCCAATTGTTGAATTAAGCGCCACTAATATTCGAAAAGCAATTAAAGATGGAAGACAAGTAATTTATGTAGGCACTCCTAATCACCCAGAAACTATTGGAATGCTATCAATAGATAAAGAAGTTCACTTGTTTCAAGACATCATGGATGGTATGAAGAGCGTTATCAAAGATAAGACACCGTTTGTAAGTTCGCAAACAACCTTATCGATTTTTGAACTCGAAAACATTTTTAATAAAATTAAAGAAACATTTCCTAATGCAATTTTTCAAAAAGAAATTTGCCAAGAAACTAAGACTCGCCAAATGGCGGTTAAAAAATTGCCGAACGATGTTGATGCTGTTTTTATCGTTGGCGGAAAAGATTCAAGCAACACCAAAAAACTCTATGAGTTAGCGAAGAAACATTTCTCAACTTTGAAAATCTTTTATATATTAAATGAATACGACATTGATCCTATTAAAGACAAACTAAAAGGTTGTCTTAGATGTGCGATTATCTCTGGAGCGTCTACTCCACTTAACGAAACAATGAAAATCAAAGTCAAATTAGACGAGATTTGGTAATTAAAACTTTTTAAGTTTTGGATATTTTTTAATTAATTCTTTAGTTGAGTATATTTTAAAACTTGCTTTATTAAAAGCAGGAACGGTAAGACAGGTAACGAGTGTGCCGACTTTAGCATCAGTGTGCTTACTAGCAAATATTGTTCCTTTTGGAACATACACAATTGGCTCCGCATCTTTACTTAACCCGCACTTTTTAATTTCGATTTTGTGGTTTGGATATATAATCCAAATTTCTAGATCACTTCCATAGTGATATAACCAATATTCATCTGAATCAATTTTATGGAAACGAGATTTTTCTTTAGCGCGTACATAATAATAAATCGCTCCGCTTTTTTGACGTTTTACTTTTTCCTTTGGAAAATGACGTTCAACATAGAGACCGTTTTCAAAATGAGGCTTCAATTTTAAACGACGGATTAATTCTTTTTCGTTCATATAACTTTTGGATACGGTTGACTAACCGTAATAATCTTTAGTTTCTTATCGAGCGCCTTTAAGCGACGCACCATTACTGGAATAAATATTTGTTCTGCTTCATGCCAAATTTCTAAATAATTAAATTGATAACAATTTACATCATGACGAATATGATGAGGAGCATCACCACTTACATAAATGTCATATCCTTCATCTAGCGCCATCTTGAAACAACCGCCAGCTGCACCACCACAGATTGCAACTTTCTTCACCATTTTCTTACCTCTATTTATTAAATAAACCGAAGGTAGATTTAGTGATTTTTTTACAAAGCGAGCGAATGCGTTAACTTCCATCGCTTCTTTTAAGACTCCTCCACGAATCATCGGATCGGCTTTTAATGATTTAATGTTTTTTAATCCAATCGCTTTAGCGAGATTGTCATTCATCCCGTCAAGGCCCGAGTCGAAATTCGTGTGCATACTATAAACAGGAATCTTTAACTTATCTATTTTCTTAACCAATGCGCGCTTAACTGAATCATATTCAAGAACTTCTTTTCGCTTTCCATATATCAAAGGATGATGAGTCAAAATTAAATCTATTTTTTCCCTCTTAACTCTGTTAAAAACATCATTATCAAAATCTAGACACACTAAAATCGTATTAGTTTCTTTTCTTAATTTACCGGTTTGTAACCCAATAAAGTCACCGGGACAGGCCACGCTTTTTGGGTACCATTTTCTTAAATGGTATATTAATTTACTACTTTGCATATCTAACTAAATGATAACCTTTCTTCTTATCAATTATATCAATTGATGTATCAACTTTAAAACCAAAATTTTCTAAATATTCTCTAACTTTCGTATCATCACGATGAATATCTGTAACAATATATTTTATATATTTAAGTTTAGCCTTATTATCATTAATCATTTTAATGACATTTAGTCCGCCTAATCCGGCAAACACTAAAGTATTGATATCACTTTTCATATTGAAGTTAAGTCCATCAGCCTTAATAACTTCACATTTATCTTCTAGTTCATACTTCTTAATATTATTAAGAGCGTTTTGAACAGGACCTGTTTTGTTATCAATCGCATACGCATATAGTATCTTCTTAGATAGTAGTAAGTTGATAATTAAATACGCGTGATCAGTGCCAATATCGGCCACCACAGTTTTAGATGGAACTAATTTAGCAATTTCTTCAATTCTATTTGCCATTATTATTGGTAGGAATACGGTAATCGCCTAATTTCTTAATTCTCATTGGTGAACGAAGCTTTTTTAAAGCTTTAGCTTCAATTTGACGAATACGTTCACGGGTAACGGCGAATTCACGACCGACCTCTTCTAATGTTCTTGGTTTGTTATCATCAAGACCATAACGTAAACGAAGCACTCTTTCTTCTCTTTCAGAAAGTTCACCTAGAACCATGAAAAGCGCATCTTTAGATAATGACTTAGTTGTAAATTCATTTGGCGAAACATTTTGTTTATCTTCGACAAAGTCGACTAAGTGCGATTCATCTTCTTCACCAACTGGAGTTTCTAATGAAACCGGTTCGAGCGCAATCATTTGGATCTTTCTTAAACGATCAGGAGAAATACTACCATCAAGTTTTTCACTAATTTCTTCAGCGGTTGGATCACGACCTAGTTCTTGAACTAGTTGACGTTGTACACGAGTAATTTTATTAATCGTTTCAACCATGTGAACTGGAATACGAATAGTTCTTGCTTGGTCAGCAATCGCACGAGTAATCGCTTGACGAATCCACCAAGTTGCATAAGTTGAAAACTTAAAGCCTTTAGAATAATCGAATTTATCAACCGCCTTCATTAAGCCTAGGTTACCTTCTTGAATTAAATCAAGGAAGTGCATACCACGACCTACATAGTGCTTCGCAATCGAGATAACTAAACGTAAGTTTGCATTAATTAATTCGTGTTTAGCTTCTTCTGCATCTTTGCCGCCTTTAGCGATGCGCTTTGCGAGTTCGATTTCTTCATCTCGACCAGAGAGAAGACCAACCCGACCTATTTCTTTTAAATAAACCTTAACTGAATCCGTGGATTTAATATCACCACTTGCTAGAGCGTTTAAGTCTTTTAGACTTTTTGCGATTTCTTCATATTCACTCTTTTCTTGATTGTGGAATTCGTCATCGTCTTCGACGTCAAGTTCGTCTTCGCTCATTTCTTTTTCAAGATCTTCTTCATCACCAAGGAAATCTTTTTCATCAATGTCTTCCGCTTCTTCTTCGTTAGTCTCGACTTTTACTTTTTTCTTTTTAAAGAAATTTAATAAGTCTTCAAGTTCATCTTCACTTAAATCAAGCGGTTCCACTGCGTCCATAATATCTTCTTGGGAAATGGATCCATCTTTTTTAGCGATCTTAAGATATTTCTCTTTGACGCGCTCAAGTTCAACGAGTTTTTCGTCTTCATCCTCGTCATCACTCATCACTTTTTTAGTGATTACTTTCTTGGTGGCTTTTATTTCTTTTTTAATTTCTTTTTTGGTTTGCTTCGCCGCTTTCTTAATAACCTTTGTATCTTTTTTAGCGGTTTTGAGCGCCTTCTTTAAATTAGCCTTACCTTCTTTACTAAGATGTGGTTTAACAGCCTTAACCGTTTTCTTTACGGCCTTCACCACTTTTGCTTTTGCCTTCGCTTTACTTTTAACTTTTCCCATATTTATTCTCCTTTTAATTCATTAATTATCATCGGCTCGTAAGGTATCAGCGATGATTCTAGCTTTCTCTTCCTCGCTTTTACCTTCGGTAGCTCTTGTGATTTTCTCTTGCTTATGAATTTTCTTTTTCTCCTTATCTATTTCACGCTTACATCCCGCTAGTAATTTTTCTGAATAAGCTAGATGCATGCCTTTTTCCTCTAAGAGTTTAGTAATTTCATTTTTAACAATTTCCTTATTAGGAGCGTTCTTCATTTCGATCTCGGTAAATAAATCTCCAATGTTAAGTCCGGAATGTTGAATCGTATATTCCATAAGATAATTTGCGATATCGCGATATAATTCGGTATAAAAATATTCAATATTTTTCTCATAGAACTTAATCGCGTCTTCGTGTCTTAACATATGATATAAGATTTCACGTTCATTCTTTTCTAGATGGCGTAACTCTTCTTTGATTGGTTTAAAAGTGAATCTTTTATTAGTGATATTACTATCATCAGCGATATCAACTTTTTTATGTGAACGTGCGGCGGCTAATGCATTTTTAATTGCATTTACTGAGAAATGTGTAACATCCGCAAGTTTATATAAGTAATCATCTAACTCTAGTTGGGAAGTTGTAGCTAATAGTAACGGAATAAAACGCGTCACTAGTGCTTTTCTATCTTCAACTGTATCTAATGGTTTAGAGTTCTTATAGAAATTAATAACGAAATCAAATGGTGTTAATAAATTATTAAGGTATTTTCTTAAAGCGTCAGCGCCTTGTTCGTTAAGAATCTCATCCGGGTCACGAGTATCGTTTAAATTATTAACGATGCGAACCTGAATATTATTATTTAATAATAAAGGTAATATACGCATACTGGCTTCTTGCCCAGGAAGATCACCATCAAGACATAGTCTTACTTCAACATTTAATTTTCTTAATGTTTGAATATGATCTTTACTTAAAGCGGTGCCCATTAAGGCAATACAGTTATTTATACCAACCTTGTTAAGCGCAATTACATCCATAAATCCTTCGAGAAGATATATCGCTTGGTCATTCTTCGCAAAATCACGCGCTTGATAAAAGTTATATAAAACTTTACCTTTGGTAAATAATTTTGTTTCGGGCGAATTTACGTATTTTGGTCCATCACCATCAGTTAAATGACGAGCAGAGAACCCTACTACTTGTCCTTGATTATCAAGTAAGGCAAAAGTAATACGTCCTTGATTGTTATCATGTGTCCTATCTCCGATATTAGTGGTAATACCAATATCTTCCATCGCTTTTAAAGAATGACCTTTACTTTGTAAAAACTTAATGGTTTTCGTTCCGTCTTTAATTGAATAACCGATGTGGAATTTTTTAATGATATCTGGTGTAATATTTCGCTTTGCTAAATATTCGCTTGCTTCTTTACCCTCTTCGCTAGTTAATGAATATTCATAGAATAAATTTAAATCATCAATGCATTTAATAAGAGGCAGTAAATCATCATCGACTTTCTTAGTATAAGTTTTCTCGTGTAAACGAGGATCATCAAAACCAATAATCTCCGCTACTTTCTTAACCGCTTCAATAAAGGTGACGTGTTCATATTGCATCACAAAACTAATAGCGTTACCGCTATGTCCATCAACCCAGCAATGGAATGTATTACGTTCAGGATTAACTTGAAGACTAGGATTTGAATCATCATGAAAAGGACAAAGCGCCATATAGTTACGTCCTTTCTTAACTAAGTTAAGATACGAACCTACTACGGTTACAATGTCAGCTTTTTTGCTTATTTCGTCAATCAATGACTTATCGATCATAGTCCTACCTTAATCTAAATATTAGAACTTAGTGTGTTCTAAAATATACGCACTCACGTCTTTTATCTTTAAACGCACTTGTTTCATCGAGTCGCGTTCGCGAATAGTAACTGTATCATCTTTCTCAGTATCAAAGTCGATTGTTATACAGTATGGAGTTCCAATTGCATCTTCACGACGATATCTTTTACCAATGCTACCAGTATCATCATAGATGGCGACTACGCTTTTGCTTACTAATTCAAAAACCTTCTTTGCTTTATCACCTAATTGTTTGCTTAAAGGAAGAATCGCAACTTTATAAGGAGCTAACGCTGGTTTAATATGCATCACGATACGAGTATCGTTTTCAAGTTTCTCTTCATCATAAGCATCCATCATAATCATTAACATCAAACGATCAACACCCATGGAAGGTTCGATACAATATGGAACATATTTTTCATTGGTTTCAGGATCAAGATATTCTAATGATTCTTTAGAATGCTCCATGTGACGTTTTAAATCATAATCAGTACGATCAGCGATACCAAGGAGTTCGCCCCAACCTAAATCTGGGAAATTATATTCAATATCGGTAGTCGCTTTGGAATAAAATGCTAACTCAGCTTTATCGTGGTCGCGATAACGAAGATTCTTTTCATTAATATTTAAACTTTTAATAAACTTAAGACATTCGTCTTTCCAGTACTTGAACCATTCTAAGTCAGTTCCCGGTTTACAGAAGAATTCCATTTCAAGTTGTTCAAATTCACGAGTTCTGAAGGTAAAGTTTCCCGGAGTAATTTCATTACGGAAGCTTTTGCCCATATTACAAATACCAAATGGTATTTTCTTTCTAGAACTTCTTTGAACGTTTTTAAAATTAACGAACACGCCTTGTGCGGTTTCAGGGCGAAGATATACTTCGCTACTAGAGTCGGTAGTTACACCAATGTGTGATTTAAACATCATGTTAAATTGGCGAACTTCGGTAAAAGTACCAACTTTGCCACACACTGGACATTTAACTTTATTTTCTTTAATGAATTTATTCATGTCATCAAATGACATCTTATTAGTATCAACGTCTGGGAATTGACTTTTAATTAATTCGTCCGCTCGATGGCGTGCTTTACAAGATTTGCAATCAATCAAGGGATCGTTAAAAGTAGTAAGATGCCCCGTTGCTTCCCACACTTTCTTATTCATAAGAATAGCGGAATCAATCCCAACATTATAAGGAGATTGATGGACAAAATACTTCCACCAATACTGTTTAATGTTATTTTTAAGTTCCGCACCTAAAGGACCGTAGTCCCAAGTGTTAGAAAGACCCCCATATATTTGGGAGTTTGGATACACATAACCACTTGTGGTTAAATGAGTAACAATTTTGCTAAATTTGTTTTCAGTCATAATTTTTTAACCTCAATATTACAACATTTGCTATGATTCTTGTCAACCAATTATAAGTGTACTATTTACTTTTTGATTAGATTTTCGCTTTTAAAGCGAAGTCCGGTTTGATCGTATGTATAAATAAGAAGATCTTCAAGAATTTCATAAATATCTCGCTTAAGAAAATTAATTTTGCCTAAATCATCAGGTTTTACTTTAAAAATACACCTTAAAATATTAATTTTATCTGGACTATATAGTTTATGGCGAGAACTTCGATAAGCTTTTCTACTAACTAGCCCACCATCAACATACGACACTCCAACAATATCGGTTTTACTATTAGTAAGGACACAACTATCAACATTTAGTCCGAATCCCAATAATCTTAAACTGGTTGCTAAGTAAGTTAGCGTTAAAATAGCAACATGTTTTTCTTCTTGTATTAGTTCAAGAGTTTTAACTAAATAAGGAAAAATCTTTGGCATCTCATCTTCTGGGAAAAGTCTTATAGTAACTTCGTTAAGAAAATCGATTGCTGCTAATTTAGCATAATTATTCATATAGCTACGCGTATCAAGAATTGGAGACATTTCTTTAAAGGTCAAGGTTGATTTCTTGTTATCAGAAAAAGTAAAATCCCCGTACATCAAAGGTGTGGTTAATAAAATATTCTTATCATCAACCTTATAAATATTACGAGCGTGAAAACTGAGTAATTGATCTTTAGTCAAAAGATTAATCATCGCCCCGCTCTCTTTATATGGAGTAACGCGTACAATCACACCTTTAATATTCATTAATATCCTAATTCCTTTAAATCCTTAGTGGAATTTAACCAATCTTTTTTAACTTTAATATTTAATTCGATAAAAATGCGTTTCTTAAAATATTTTTCTAATTCTTCGCGTGCTTTCATTCCAATCTTTTTAATCATCTGACCGTTTTTACCAATCACAATACCTTTATGCGAATCTTTGCTAACAATAATATTTGCGTCAATAAGCATACTTTCTTTTTTATGCTTTATATCATTAATATAAATAGCGATGTTATGAGGAACTTCTTCATTTAAAAGAAATAAAACTTTTTCTCTAATTATTTCCTTTGTATAAAACACATCATCTTTTAATACACTTGCATCTGGATAATACTTCGGGCCTTCTGGTAGGCGTTTAATAATATTGTTAAGCAATTCTTCTTTATTAAAACCATCTTTAGCGCACATCTCAATTAATTGAGCTTTGGGAAACAACGCATGAAGTTTATCTTTTGCTTCATTAACTTCGGGAAGACGAATTAAATCAATTTTGTTTAAGACTACTATATCAATCTTTCTTTTTAGAAAAGAAGTTAGTGTTTTTTCATCAATTTGATCACGCGGTGAAATGATTAAAACCACAACATCCGAATCACTAACAGCTTCATTAACTTTCTTATTCATGCTTTTACCTAATGCGGTTTTAGCATTATGAAGTCCAGGTGTATCTTCGATAACTATCTGATAATCTTTATCGTCAATTAAAGAAAGAATATTATTTCTTGTTGTTTGTGCTTTGGGAGTTACTATACTAACTTTCTTATTTACTAGTAGGTTGAGTATTGTAGACTTACCAACGTTTGGTTTACCAATTAGACTAACAAATCCAGACTTCATTTTAATTGTTTAAACATTGAAGAAAATCCTAAAGGTAATAGTTTACCTATAGTAGTTTCTTTTATCTTTCCTTTAAAGTTACCTAAATAAACCGGCATATCTTCATTAAGCATTTCTGACATAACTTGGCGACATTCGCCACAAGGAGTTACTGGATCTGGTAAATCAGCAATAACTGCCATGGCGACAAAATCGTTCTTTTTTGCACCGCTCATATAAGCATGAACAATCGCCACTCGCTCCGCACATAATGCAGATGAATAAGCAACATTTTCAATGTTCGTACCTAGATATATTTTGCCTTTTTTAGTTAAAAGCGCGGCTCCAACTTTAAATTTAGAATAAGGGCTATGAGAAAGCGTAGATGCAATCTTTGCGTGTTTCATTAGTTCTTTTTTGTTTATCATAATTTTTCTCCTTTTAAAATTTTATCTTCTAATGTAAACATTATCCTTTTTTCTTTCTCACTATGAACGTGGTCATATCCTAATAGATGTAATAAACCATGTAGATATAAGTATGATAATTCATAACGGAATGTATGTTTAAATTCTTTGGCCTGCGCTTCTATTTTATGAGTTGAGATTATAATCTCTCCTAGAAATTGCGGTTCTTTACTTTTTATTTTAATTTCACCTTTCTTTAACTCAAGAAACGCGAACGATAAGACGTCCGTTTCTTTATCTATTTTACGATACTGTTTATTGATTTTTTTAATTTCAGCCGCGCTTACAAAATCAAGATCAATAATGTAATTATCTTTTATCTTTAGATGTTTAAATGTTTTTTTGCTTAACTTTAATAAAAGCGGTTGGTACTTATTATATTTTTTATCGCTTGAGTTATTAAAATTTAATTGCATGTAAAGATATTATATCTTTATTTCTCCTCTTTTTCATTAATTAAATTATAAAATTTTACCTGATTAATCATATTTTCTTTACTTGTATCTACCATCTTATAAACATTATCTAGACTAACATAAGTGAACATGCACATCGCGAAATGAAAGATTACAAAGTAAACATCTACACTACCACTCATTCTCGATAAAACTAGAGTTAAGATTAATAAAATGAAATAAGCAATTAATCGTTTTAGACCAATTAAGCGAGCAATTTTATAAGTTGTATCTTTGATTTCGCTATAGTTATTTAGATATTCTTCTTTACTTAAGTTAGTCTTCTTCAAAGTTTGATTTTCTAGTTTCTCTAAATCAAATGATTTATTTTTAATCCATGGATCAATAAATACCGCATCTATTAAAACTAATACTAGAGAAGAAATGATGATATAAACTGCAATAGTGTTTTGTAAAATTAAAATAACATTTATTAATAATGCAGACGATAAAGTAAGAATCATATTACTAGTAGAATTTAGTAAACCACTTTTGGTCTTGTGCATTAAGCGATAATTGTCTTCGCGCGTTATTAAATCATTACTGAAAGTAAATTCAATAAATTCTTCATCAAAATGTTTCATGGTATTAATAGAGACTGCTTTAAAGATAATCGCAAAGAGCGCACCGATTACCATTAGAACAATTGGAATAATGATGTCGTATTCTTTACCAAGAAAATAAGCTGCAAAGAAATAACACATGATAGCGGCTACTTCAAAAACTATGTTTTTAGTTCTTTCTTTATTGCTTATAAGTGGTCTAACATCAAACAATCGACTCACAAATGAATGCGACTCTACTGTTAATACCTCTACGTTACCATTAAACGAAAAATATTTTTTAGTCGATACTGTCTTTTTACCTAATGCTGGATCATAAATAGTCGCAAAGTATTTATAAATCTTTTTTACCACCACTGCATGTTTACCTCCGTTAGCTAAGGTTTTTATTAAAATAAAAGGCGTTTTAAGATTTAATAAATCGTGCTCGTTATTGATTAGATAGCCTGCTAACAATACACCATTTGCTTTAGCGATTTCTTTTAATTCTAATAAATCATATTGATGGCTTTTATTTTCATGGTGTGGCAAAAATAAGTAGCTACTATCCTTTAATACCATCGCTAGTAGCATTTTAAGTGAAGCGTAACCGCATTCGTTTTGATTAATTTGATACACAAAGTCTTTCATAATGCTTGGGCAATAGATTAATTAATAGATGAATTTCATAACACTAGGAGAATATTTTTAAGGGGTTTTGCTTCTATTGCCCTTATTAGATAATTAACAAAAAACGTTAAAAATCCTCACCAAGACCTTAAATATTTATTTATATAAATAAATATATTTTTTTCGAGCTTTTGAAAAAGTTAACCAAATCGCTTACTTGTTAACTTTTTTAAAAATGCATTTTTTAGATATTTATCTAAAAGTTAGTTATAATGAACTTATGAAGAATATTAGTAGAATTATTACCTTGTTATTTGTTCCTACCCTCTTTTTAACATCGTGTAACGGAGGCGGATCAAATGTTAAGAGCTATCAAATATCATTTATTGGTAGCGGTGTTAAGTTTGATAAAGATTCTGATACTGTTACCTATGGTAAGGATTATACAATCGGCGCGACTCCACTAGATGGATATGCTTTAACTAAGGATGACTTTACTATTGAAGTAGGAAATGTCCCTCAAAGCGAAAGTTTATGGGATTGGTCCGATAATGTGTTAACTATTAAAGGCACTGTCTTTAAAAATGATGTTAAAGTTACCGCTAGTGCAGATATAGTTTCGTTTAAAGCGAACATCACAGCATCTGCTGGTGTTACCGTTGGTCCATATGACCATACAGTTTCTTTAGAAAAAGGTTTTGAGGTTAATGTTTCTGCTAATGCTAACATGTCTCTTAAAGTTAATTTAAAAATTAATGGAGAGCCTTCTACTAAATATACTTTAAATAGTAACAATGGTACTAACATCGAATATACTTTCAAAATTAAAAGCGAAGATATTACCGGGGATATTGATGCCTATTTCTATGCCATAGAAAACGATATAACTGTAAGTACCACCGCACTTTCCTTTACTACCTATGCGACTGATGCAATTACTTATTCTTTACCAAGCAGCATAACTAGCATAACTGCAGAAAGTCATGATACAACGCTGTTTACAGTTGATCCAGATTATACAAATAAAATAATTAGAATTAATTCTAATCTAAACAATAAAACCGGAAGCGACTATATTCAATTTAGAAGTGCTGGAGGACTCTTACCCACAACTGTGTCTGTAACTATCGCCAATCCTATCAACATTGATGAGGCGCACGACGCACTTGCTTTAGCATCTATTAGATGCCAGGAAGGGACTCAATTTAAAATTACTTTTGATTTTAATAACACTTTGAACGAGGACGATTTTGAACTTTCTCAAGAAATATATGGAAGAATGCTTGCAACCAATTTTGTCACTTATTCAACCGGCAATAATAAAATAAATATCTTTAGCGTGACTAAGAATAACGCTACCCCTACTCTATCAAGCGAAATGACACCAGGCGATAGATATTATTACTATAACGCTAACAACATAAACTATTTAAATTGTGCATTAACGTCACCTATACCTCATACTCTTTATATTGATACTGTTAACAAAACACTTGCAGTAGATAATTCAGATGAATTATTCTGGGCGGTAGAGCATGGATATAATCCTATTATTGATCCTAGCAAGACTAGTTTAATTGCTATATATAACGCTGCTAGAGATATATGTAGTGAGTTTGTCGATCCTAACTTAACCGATTTTGAAAAGTTTAGAATTATCTTTGAAGAACTAGAAACACGCACTCACTACGATAATTGGGTGATAGAACAAAGAGACTATTGGTTTTATCATAAAGCATATTTCTTAGAAGGCGTCTTTGCTGATGAAGGGAAAGCGGTATGCGATGGTTTTTCTAAAGCCTACGCTTTACTTTGTGGTATCGAAGGCCTTCCTTGCATTCGTTCGTATGGATTCGCTGGAGATTCTGGACACGCTTGGAACTATATCAAACTTGAAGGCAGATGGTATCTTGCTTGCCCAACTTGGTGCAAAGCCAGTTTAAAAGCTTATTTCGTTAATTTTATGGATTATGGAGCTTTTGCTACAAGCAGAGATTATTTTGCCAAATACGAAGCGCCCTTTTCGGATTTAGCGTTCACTACTTATGATAAATCTACCGAACCTTATTGTTCTACTTCAATTTTATCTTTGGATAATCCTTCATATTTAATCTCATCTGATGAAGATGCATCAAGAATAAATCAGGTTGTTTTAGACAAGATTGTAGAGGGACAAGAAAACTATGTGTGCGTAGTGTATAAAAGTAGTGACGCTAGTAAAAAAAGTAGATGGGAAAACATTATTACTTCTGGTGTTGCCGGGTTTGACATATACAACATAGGCAGGACTTCAACGACCGAAACCTATTCTTATATGTGGTTATATTTTAGATAACTTATCTTCAAGCGATTTTTTAGTTAACTTATACTTTTCGTATTTATCTTGCTCAAGCGCTAGTTTTTCTTTGGGAGCCTTCTTCACAAAGTTTTCGTTGTGAAGTAAACTTTCACTACGTTTAATCTCTTGATTAATATGTTCTAATTCTTTAGTCAATCTCTCTTTTAATTCTTTTTGATCAATTTTAACATCAATAATTAAAGTTGCGTTTGGATAAGTAAAACTAACACCTTTGATTTCAGCGCTCTTACTTACCTTAATATCCTTAGCAAAGCTAAAACGTTTTAAATAATCAATAAATCCAGCAAACAAAGAACTACTAGAAACAATATCTAAATTAACTTCAGCATTAGGAGCGATTTTATTAGTGACTTTATAATTACGAATATCTTTAATCATATTATTAAGTAGACTAACTTGTTCAATCGCTTCTTTATCAACTAACTTCTGATTATAAGTAGGATAATCTTCAATCATGATGCTTTCCTTATGAGCGGGGAGATTTTGATAAATCTCTTCGCTAATAAATGGACAATAAGGATAAATCATTAAGACAATTGATTTTAATACATGATATAAGACTTGTTTAGTTTCATCTTTAGCATTAGTGAGTTTACTCATCTCAAGATAGAAAGAACAGAAATCATCGTACACAAAATTATATAAATATGAAGAGGCAGCACCTAATTCAAACTTCTCCATATTTTTAGTAACGTTATTAATCGTTTCATTTAAACGAGAAATAATATATTTCTCCATAGTTGGTAACTTATTAAAATCTAGGTCTTTAACTTTAAAATCGTTTCCTAAAATATCTAAAACGTAACGTGCACTATTCCAAATCTTATTTAAATAGTTTTGACTAGCCTCAACCTTCTTTTCATCATATCGCATATCTAAACCAGGCGAAGAATTCGTGGTTAAGAAATATCTAAGTGCATCAATACCATATTGATTGATTACATCAAATGGATCAATCCCGTTTCCTAAGGTTTTTGACATTTTACGACCTTGTTTATCGCGAATTAAACCATGGATTAATATTTTCTTAAAAGGAGGTTCTTTAGTAAATTCAATACTTTGGAACACCATGCGTGATACCCAGAAGAAGATTAAGTCATACCCCGTTACCATTAATGAGGTTGGAAAGTAACGTTTGTAATCACTATCGTTTGTATCTGGCCAATTTAAAGTAGAAAATGGCCATAGAGCACTTGAGAACCATGTATCTAATACATCTTCATCTTGTTTATAGTTACTCATGTCCTTAGGCGCGGTTTCACTTACAAGTACCGTTCCATCATTTTTATAATAGACCGGGATTCGATGACCCCACCATAATTGACGTGAGATACACCAGTCATCTATATTCTCCATCCATTGAATCATCGTTTTAGAAAAACGAGATGGGAAGAAATCAATCTTCTTTTTACTTTTTTGTAGTTTTATCACCGCATCCGCAAGTGGTTTCATTTTTACAAACCATTGTTTACTTAAATATGGTTCCACCACCGCATCGCTTCTTTCGGAGTGACCGACTTCGTGTTCTATATCTTCGGTTTTAATATATAAACCTTTCTTTTTAATATCTTCCACTAACTGTTTACGACAAGCGAAACGATCTAGGCCTTTATATTTGCCCGCCTTAGAGTTCATATGTGCGCTTTCATCCATGACAATAATCTTTTTAAGATTATATTTATTCGCTAAATTAAAGTCGTTTGGATCATGTGCTGGGGTACACTTCATCGCACCGGTACCAAAACTAATATCAACATATTCATCACCCATAATTGGTAATTTCTCATCATTCGCGGGATTGATGCAATATTTACCAATATATTTTTTATAGCGCTTATCTTTAGGATTAACAAAGACTGCGGTATCACCAAACATAGTTTCCGGACGAGTAGTCGCAACAATTAATGATTCTTTAGAATCGACAATTGGATATTTAAAATACCAAAACTTACCTTTATCTAGTTTATGGACTACTTCTACATTACTTAATGCCGTTTTTAAATCCGGATCCCAGTTAATAATTCTTTCGCCTTGATATATAAGTCCTTTATTATATAAAGACACAAATACTTTATTAACGCACTTATTTAATTTTTCATCTAAAGTAAATCTTTCTTTAGAATAGTCAAGAGAAAGTCCTAACGCTGCCCATTGCTTATGAATCGTATTTGCATATTCATCTTTCCATTCCCACGCTTTCTTTAAAAAGCCTTCGCGTCCTAAAGAGTGATAATCTATTCCTTCGCCTCTTAAACGCTCTGCAACTTTAGCTTGAGTCGCAATACCTGCGTGGTCCATACCAGGGAGCCACATAGTATCAAAACCTTTTAGTTTCTTATAACGAATTAATATATCAGCGGGGATAGTATCAAGTGCATGTCCTAAATGTAATTTACCCGTTACATTTGGTGGAGGTATCACAATGCTAAAAGGAGTCTTGCTTAAATCGTGAGTAGAAAAGTATTTATGCTTTAACCAAAAATCATACTTACCATTTTCTACTTGTTTATGATCATATCTTTTTTCTAGCATTATTCTCTCCTTATAAATAAAAAAAGATGGCTAAGGGCGATGTTATTCGCGGTACCACCTTATTTTATATATCATAGATATACCTTCATTTAACTTACCTCTTAACGCGAGGTTCACGAGATTCCTCTAATTTATAGGAAGCGACATAATTAGCTGACTAGATTCTTTTTCACCTACCAAGAACTCTCTAGGCTAGTGTTACTAATTTCCTCTTCCGTAATTATTATAAGCGATAAAATGTTTTTTTGTAAATTTTAAAAATATCAATATTTTCCAATTTGCAATAATTTTTGCATTTTGGCAAGTTGTTAAGAAATGTGTATATCTACTTTTTTAAGTAAGAAATCTATTATATTTATATGAGTTATCCCGTCGTGGGACATATCTAGGGTATCAAGAGAAAGCACATATTTTGGGGATCCGTCTTTTATGTTTCTAAATGCTCCAAATTCTCTCTTTATCGTAGAATCATTTTCCATGGTAGTAGCAACTTGAATAAAACATTTTTTGGTCCCTTTTATTGCTACAAAATCAATTTCGCCATTATATAAGTGCCCTAACCTGACATCGTATCCGCGGTACTTTAACTCTCTATAAATAACATTCTCTAAGTTAAATGAATTATCGATATCTACGGTGTTTGTCAATGAAGTTTTAAGCCCGTTATCGACAACATAATACTTTAAAGAAGGGTTCATGCTTTTTCTACCAGAAATAATATAAGGCTTGCATTGGTTGATTAGAAAACACTCTTCAATATACGCTTTATAATTATTGATATTCCTAGCAATTTTAGCCTGCTTTTTTTTATCGGCATTTTTATATAATGATCTAGCAATTTTTGTCGAAGAAAATAGACGACCAGAATTTCTTAATACGTAGTCGCTTACACTTTTAAATTCTTCTTTAATTATCCGTTTGTGACGATCGTATACGTCTTTTTTTAAAATAGAGTTATATAATCCATTGAAGTAATCAACGAGTCCTTGATCGTCAACTTCTAAAAATCTTTGAGGCATGCCTCCCCATTTTAAATAATTGTCAAAGTCGCCTTTTAAAATAGGCATGTTATTTAATTTTTTGTACTCTATTGATTCAAGATAGGTAAAGGGTTCTATAACAAACTCCTTTGCTCGACCGGTTAGTCTATCACTTAATTTTCCTAATAATAGTTTGGAATTGCTACCAGTCACAAACAATGAACAATTATACGAAACTCTGATTGATGCGAGAACTATTTCAAACTCTTTAATGCGCTGCACTTCATCGATAAATATATAATATTTTCCTTTTCCTTTAATGTCTTTGTGCAATTCGTTCTCCAACTGTTTTCTAGTTATGATATCTTCATATTTTTCACTTTCTAAATCGTAATATAAAATATTTTTAACACCCTTTTCTTTTAATTCATCAATTATTTGAGTCATGATAACGGATTTACCGCATCGTCTAATCCCGGTAATCGCTTTTATATAATTTGTATCATAAAAAGGTCTCATCCTATTTAGATACGCATATCTAATTATATTTTTTACATCGTTTTCCACACTATAATAATAACGATTAACTTACCAATTTGCAATAATTTTTGCATTTTGGTAAGTAAATAATTTAATTTTGAACTATAAATACAACTTATTTATTCTTTTGAATGTTAAGAATTTTAACTTTATAGTTAACTTTTCCACGGACCTCAATTTCGTCTCCGACTCTATGACCAGTTAAGGCTAAACCGAGTGGTGATTCATTCGATATTTTATTATTGATTGGATCAGCTTCAACAGTTCCAACAATCGTATAAGTATCTTCACTTCTTTCATTACTAGCTTTAATCGTAACCTTAGAACCAATACCAACGACTTTGTCGTTATTAGTAGATTCTCTTACGATTTTAGCATTCGCTAAGATGTTTTCGATTTCTTTAATGCGGCCTTCTACTTCGCCTTGGCGGTTTCTGGCTGCATCATAATCCGCGTTTTCTTTTAAATCGCCTTGGGCTCTAGCGCTCGCTAAAGCTTCGATGATCTGTGGACGTTCAACGTTAATTAAACGATTGAGTTCTTCTTTGAGTTTTTCTGCGCCGTCTTTGGTTAAAATAGTTTGATTATCATTACTCATAATATGACTCCTTATTTTATTGATTATATCAATAAGGTTATTTTTTGCAAGGGGGGTGGGGTATATAAGGGACTAAGTAAAGATTTAATAAATCTATATTTACTTCGTAAATATAAAAAAATAAGTGAGTAATTTAACTTCTTTTTGTTAAGTAACTAATAAGCCTATTACGGTTATTTTCAAGTGGAGGTAGACAATTATGAAAAGAGACTTAAAAAGTATGGTTGAATTAAAAGAATTTCTAAAAATCCCTCACCGAATTTAAAAGTTCCGGTGTATACTGAAAGCGAAGGCGGATTTAAACCGGTGAACAAATCAAAAGGTAAAATGACATTATCCAAATTAGCTATGGCCGTTAATGGTTTAGCGGAGCAAATGCGAGATGGTTTTAAAAGACTGGATGCTAAAATGGATGCTGGTTTTAAGCAAGTGAACACTCGTCTTGATTACATTGTTAAAGCAAACGATTTAAAAGATCTATCCAATTCTAAAAATAAATAAAGAACATCAACCTGAATAATATATTACTTGTTGGTATTTTCTTCAATTGCGCACGCTAATTGATCAGCGCAGCTAGTCGGACGATTACCGCACTTATTGCCTTTAAGCTTACTAACTACATAATCCGCTTTTTGGCCTTCTAATAATTTAGAAATCGCACTTAAATTACCTGGGCAACCACCTAGGAACTTGATGTTATGAATAGTATCCCCGTCTAAATCAAACGAGATTTTGACACTACAAGTGCCACGAGTATTATATTCAACATGTTTCATAAATTTCTCCTTATCTTTAATCAATATGATTAATCGCCCAACCTTCTAGAATGGTCGACTTATTACGATTATCATATGTTGTGCTGCCTTTCCAGTCAAACGCACCAACCGCCTTTACATCTTCACACCATGAACTTGTGTATATGTATCTACCATCCTCATCTTGACTAAAGCCGTATTCATCGAAACCAACTTCAATGCTACGCAAATTAGTGCATCCCATGAACATAAATTGATAGCAACCTTTCACTAATTGGTTATTGGCGGCAGGTAGTTTAGGCGCCACTAAAAGTGATGTACATTTATTAAACATATTAGAATAGCACTGATCAGCTAATGTAGTAGCAGGCAACGCTTTCGCAAAACGCAAAGAAGTACAACCTTCAAACATAGCGTCACACGCTAATGTCGATAATTTAGTAGCTTGAATATCTGGCATATGCACTAGTGAAGTACAATTAAGAAACATACGTGCATAACTGCTACCATCATCTAACGTCTTAGCAATTAATTGAGGGGCTTTAACTAATGAATGACATCCGCTGAACATATTTCCATAGCTACTTCTTTTAACGTTTTGAGCTAATAATAAAGGAGCCTTTTTGATGGAGGCACAACTACTAAACATTTCTGAATATGTTGCATTGCCTATACTAGTAGCAGGCAAAGCAGGTGCTTCCAATAAATTAGTACATCCATCGAACATTCCAAGATAACTATAATCACTTAATTCGGTTAATGGTAATTGTGGAGCGGTAAGTAGTTCAGCGGTTCCGCTAAATAGACCCTGGTAACTACGTTTCTTAGTGGAATAATTACGTAAACACGTAATATCGCCATCAGCTTTGATTCTTCCGTTCATAATAAAGTATAGATTATTGCTATCTCCACCAAGCTTATCATTAGTGCCGCGAATGTATCGTGTCTCTCCATTAGGAATACGAAGCTTGCCTGGGCTCTCTCCACGTCCGCCTTCCCAGCTTTGCCATCCCTCTTCTGATAACTGAGTGTTATATTCTAATTTACCTCCGCCTCTTTGTAATACTTCTGGATCAAAAGAAACCCATGAATCATCCGCTGCGGCGGTAAATGATAAATATTTACAAATCGCTTCATTAGCTTTTATATGAACAACTGATTTTTGATTCTTTAAATCAATTGTAATGGTATAGCTACTCGAGTCTAATGAACAATTGGTATAGGCTTTGCCATTACTAGTTGTTATATCGTAATAAACAATTGATTTTGGAATATAGTAATAATTAGCATCCACTCCGTTTGCTAAAGATACATCTACCTTAAAGGTATCACCGCTATATGTAGGATTTTTAAATTCTAAAGATTCAGAAGACTCTAGAACTACTTGTTCTTTTCCATACTCAGCGTATAAAGTAATGTCTTCCGTGATAGGTGTATCAAAATCAAATACTTCTTGACTACCATCAGCAACATTTATGTACCAAGAATCAAAATAATAGTTCTTTTTAGTAGGATCTTCAGGTTGATCAACGTAATCGCCTAATATCACTTTCTCAGTAACATCAGGAGCGCCGTTATTGTATTTAAAAGTGACGGTGCATTTTGGAATATCTTTATCCCATCCGGCAAAAAGAAACATATTTTCTTTTATTGGGGTTGTCTCTAAATCAACTGCTGGATCATCAACTGGGAATATTTGACTACGATGCCACCCGGTAAATTCATATCCAGACATAGTAGGTGTCGCTACATTAGTAACATATTCACCATCATTAACTTTTTTGAGTTGGTGATACGGGCTTGCGCCTGGCGCATATAACTCAACCATCCACACTTCTGTCCATTTAGCGTATAAAGTCATAGAGCCAGTTACCAAAGTACCAAACTCATATTCCTCTTGTAGTTCCTTATCTTTATACCACCCTTCAAATATTGCGATTCCTTTTTTCGGATCTTCCGGTTTATCAATTGTATGATTTTTAAGAACCTGAATCGGTGGAATTTTCGTTCCTCCATTTGTCTCAAATGACACTATACACGTATCTTCAAATTTAGCATATAAAGTGATGTTTTTATTAATTGGAGTATTTTCAAAGTCAAAAACTTCTAATCCTCCAATCGGACTACTATAGTACCAATTTTCAAAAGAAGTACCTATAGGTACATCAAATTCAGGACGGGTAGCGTATCCGTTTTCCGCTACTATTTGATTAGGAATTGGGTCGGTCTTGCCAAACGTTTCAAAAGAAACGGTATAAATATTGGTGTAATTAGCCACTAAGGTCATATCACCTAAAACTAGATTAGAAAAATTATAAGGAGTGTCACGCCCTTTCTTTGACCAATAATCAAAACGTGCATTTTCTTTTTCGGGGTTTTTAGGTTTCTTAACTTGTTGATATTTTTTAACCGTTTGAGTAGCCGGAACCGGTGTTCCGCCATTCGCATCGAATTCTACAGTATATGTCTTTGTTGGTTGTGGTTCAGGTTCTGGTTCAGGACTAGACTCACTACAACCAAATAAAAACACAAGTGATGACAATAAAACAATTCGACCTAATTTAATAAATTTCATACAATAATTCTAACACATTATAATGAATTATATAACTCATTATAGTAGCCGCCTTTTTTAATAAGTTCTTCGTGATTACCAGTTTCAATAATCTCACCATCTTTCATCACGATTATTAAATCTGCGTGGCGGATCGTTGATAAACGATGCGCAATGACAATGGAGGTTCTACCATCCATCATAATATTAAAGGCTTTTTGAATATTAACTTCGGTCCTAGTATCAATGTTACTAGTCGCTTCATCTAAAATAAGTACCTTAGGTAAATTAATCATTAAGCGTGCGATACAAATTAATTGTTTCTCGCCTGTAGATAAACCGTCATCGTCATCAATCACGGTATTATAACCGTCTTTAAGCTTCATGATAAAATCATGGGCCTTCGCTAAAGTAGCGGCTTCGATAATTTCATCATCTCCCGCATCTGGTTTAGCATAACGAATGTTATCCTTAACCGTTCCTTTAAATAACCAAGTATCTTGTAACACCATACCAATATGATTACGGAGTGAGGCGCGTTTAATTTGATTGATGTTTTTGTTATCAAAAAGAATCTCACCACTATCTACATCATAATAATGCATTAATAAATTAATAAGCGTAGTCTTCCCGCATCCGGTTTTACCTACAATCGCGATCTTTTTATTTTGTTCAGCTTTAAAGGAAATATTCTTTAATACTTCCTTATTAGGAATATATGAGAAATGAACGTTTTTCATTTCATATTCTCCGATATTAGTAGTAACTTCCTCTAAGTTAGACTCATCATTTAGTTCCTTTTCATCTAATAATTCAAGCACGCGTTTTAAAGAAGCGAAGGAACTCGCTAATTCACTAGCAACATCACTAATCTCATTAAACGGACGAGTGTATTGACTAGCGTATGCTAGAAATACGGTTAAAACACCAACTTTAAGAATAATATCCTCTGTGCTTCTAGCAATCCAAATCGTACCGTATAAAACGACCGAAGCATAAATAATTGCATTCACTAAACGAGTCGTAGGACGCGCAAAGGAAGCGGTAAATTGAGCCTTTACTCCTACTTTATATAACTTCTGATCTAATTCTTGATACTTAGTATCATTCTCATCATTTAACCCATACGCAATTACGGTTTTTTGATTCGTTATCATTTCATTAGATAAACCACCCATCGCTCCGGTAATCTTAGCTTGTTCCACAAATGATTTGTGGGAGAACTTTGCGATTAGCATCGCAGCTAGGACACTAAGTGGAGTGAGTATCACCACAATTAATGCAATATCCCACTTTGTGATGAACATAAAGATGATTGTAATGATAATAGCAACCACGCCTCTAAAGATATGGGTAAAGCCATGGAGTAATCCATCCCAAACTTGATCAACATCACGAGTAACTCTAGTTAATATATCACCATGAACATGTGAATCAATATAACTAACGGGTAGCTTTAATAATTTATTAAAAGCATCAATTCGAATATCTTTAATCATTAGATAGCTAATGACATTAAGTAAGCGCCCCATAATTGCACCAAAGATACATCCTAATACGGTTACTATCGCTAATTTAATAATCGGCTCTACTAAGATTGACATCGTGAAGGTTGCTTCATTAAATAAGCTAACAATTTCAACACCAATAATATAGGGCGCATATAAAGTAAGCGCAACATAGATAGTGCTAGTAAGAAGAGCAAAAACAAATCTAACCTTGTAAGGTTTTAGGTAATGTAAAATGCGCTTAATCATACTTTTTAAGTTATACATGGCGCTCTCCTAAATCTTGCGAAGCACATATTTCGCGGTATAACTTAGAACTACTTAATAGTTCATCATGAGTTCCGGTTGCGATTAATTCACCTTTATCTAATAAGATAATTCGATCCATATCAACGACGCTACTAGCGCGCTGAGAAATCGTAATCACGGTTTTATTAAGTTTCTTAATCTCTTTTTTAAGTTTAGCCTCGGTCATATAATCGAGCGCGCTACTGGAGTCATCTAGAATAAGTATTGGTGAATCCTTAATTAATGCACGTGCAATAGAGAGTCTTTGCTTTTGTCCGCCACTTAAATTTTTAGCGTTTTCTTGAACCAGGTGCTCCACACCATTATCTAGTTTTGACACGAAATCAAACGCCTGAGCGCTTTTTAGAGCATTAACGATTTCCTCGTCATTCGCATCTCTTTTTCCTTTTCTAATGTTCTCTTTAATGCTGGTGTTAAATAAAACTGCTTTTTGCATCACAGTTGCGACTAAATTAGATAATGTTTGTTTACTATAATGTTTGACATTATGACCATATAAAGTGACTTCACCATCACTAACATCATAGAAACGATTAATTAAATTAATTAAACTAGTTTTACCGCTACCAGTACCACCAATAATACCAATATGTTCGCCTTTCTTGATATTAAAAGTTATATCTTTTAAAGCAGCATTTGCGTTCTCGTTATACTTAAAAGTAACATGGTTAAAGTTAATGACTTCATCCGTATCATTAATAGAATTAATCTCACCATATTTAATCGAACTAGTTAAAGCATAAACTTCGTTAATTCTTTGACCAGAGGCGGCGCCTTTAGTGAGTAACACTACAAATGTTAATACTGCGACGACCGCTAATTGAATTTGAGTGAAATAGTTAATTAATGCTTGAATATCACCTAAACTAATTTCATTATTTACAAATTGTAATCCACTAACATATAGAACGATTACACTAGCGAGGTTAATAATAAAGAAAACCATTGGGTTTAAAAATGCTTCAATCGTTGCGAGTTTAGATTGAATCTTACATAAACTCACTTGGTTATCAACAAAACGAGTATACTCGTATTTTTGTTTATTAAATGCTCTAACGACTCGATTACCAGATAAGTTTTCTTTACTAATTTTAGTGACTACGTCCAATTTAGCCTGACTCTTTTTAGAAATTGGAATAATGTAAAACATTAAAAAGAAGATTAAGACGAATAATAAAATGGTTGTGCCTAAGAATATTAACCCGGCTTTCCAATTTACAATGAATGACATAATCATTGATCCGATTACTATCATCGGCGCACGTAACACTAAGCGAATAATCATCGCTACACAACTTTGAACATTAACCGTATCACTTTGAAGTCGGTTAATTAATGAAGCGCTCGATATTTTATCGAGTTCTTTAAAAGATAAAGTATTGATGTGCTTATATAAGTCATTACGTAAATCCGTACCAAATCCTTGTGAAGCCCGAGAAGCAATATATTGAGCGCACGTGGTAGAGATAAAGCCTAGAATCGCAAAAGCAAATAAGATCCCACCGCATATCCATAAGCGCTCTACTTTAACTTGCTCGGTTAATGTATTATTTTTAACCACTTCATCTATCATGTACTTAAGTACAAGCGGGACTACTAATTCAAAGAATGCTTCAAGCACTTTTAAAAGCGATCCAAAGATCACATGGAATTTATATTTTCCTAAAAAGCGTCTGAAGAGTTGAATCATATTTTCGCTAACACTTCTTCTTTAGTAAGAACTTTCTTAAATAAGACAAAGAGTAGGATACCGGTAATATAACCAAACACAAAGTGAACACCCATACCAATTAAGTTATAAATGAGTTGAGAGCTAGCGTTAGATATGCTAACAGGTAAAGTAGGATCGACTAATCCTAATCCCGTTATCTTATATAGTTCATTTTGAATAACGCCAGCATAAGCCGATTCTAATCCCATTAGGATTAAAATCACTAAAATATAAACCGCTAAAGGTTTACCAATCGGAGGTCTTTCTTCGAAATTCTTATAGCGGTTAAGCGCAAAGATCACACCATAATAAACTACTAGAGTAAGAGTAGTACTTAAGAAAGTACCAATGGTTTGATGACCATATGGCATAGGCGCTACAATTCCAGAGAAAGCATAAGCAAATAATGGTCCCGCTAATAATTTAGCGAACAAGGCAATCCAACGATAAATCTTATGGTGTTTAAATTGTTTATTCTTAGGCTTGGCCATTTTTCTTCATCTCCATATATGTTTCTAAAATTACTACTGCGCTTTGCATATCAATTACTTTCTTGCGCTTAGCGCGAGAAATATCGCTCTCTAATAGACGACGATTCGCTAACATCGTAGACATTCTTTCATCTACCATCTTAACTTTTAAATTCGGCATTCTTTTAATTAATTCATCTTTAAAGATGTTACTAGCCTTACTACTATTAGAATCACTACCATTCATATTAAGCGCTAAACCAATTGCGACTTCATTAACGCTTTCACGTTTAATAACATCTATAGCATGCGAGATTGCAGTTTGATATCCGCCTTCGTTAAAACGAAAGTTCTCTAATCCATGCGCAGCAATACCAAGTGCATCGCTAATAGCAATCCCTAAAGTCTTAGTGCCTAAATCAAACGCGATAATCTTCTTCATAAAAGCTTAGTCACTAATTCCTCGACTTGTTTAATTTCATTAATGGCGTTAACTTTACCGTTCGCTTCGGTTGGTTTACCACCACCAGATCCACCAAGAACCTGACATATACTTCTAGCGATATTACCCGCATTAGCTTCTTTAATGTCACTCGTGACATAAAGGTGATTACCACCCGTACGAGAAACACCAAATAAAATAATTAGATAATTATGGTTATTACTTTTTAATGCACTAGCGACATTAACTAATAAATCACGGTTACCACCATCAATCTTAACGATTAAGACCTGATGGTCTTTAATATTCTTAAATTTAGTCTTCAAAGTATTTGCCATATTATTAGCTAGTAACGCTAGGTTATTCTTAAGTGCTAATTTAAGCATCTCACGGTCTTTTAATAAAGCGTTCATGGCTAATGGGATTTCTGGGATACTACGTGCACCTAAATGTTGCATCGTAACTCCTAATACATTCTCACGAGCATCAATTAACATGTAAGCGCCAATTGAAGTACGAGCCGTAATTCTTCTAATTCCACTAGCGATACTTTCTTCACTTTCAATCTTAAATATACCAATATCACTTGTATTACTTACATGAGTGCCGCCACAGAATTCTATAGAATAGTTACCCATTTTAACGACTCTAACGGTATCACCATACTTTTCGGTAAATACCATCTTCGCTCCTAATTTCTTAGCCTCTTCAATTGGTAATACTAAAGTCTCTACCTCTAAGGCTAAAGCAATTTGTTCATTAACCTTTCTTTCGATTAACTTGATGGTTTTACCATCGAGTTTACTATTATAGTTAAAATCAAATCTAAGACGTTCATCACTAACAAAGCTACCCTTTTGTTCTACATTAGGTCCTAATACTTGACTTAAAGTTGCATCAAGTAAATGGGTCGCGCTATGGTTACGCATAATTAAATGGCGACGATTCTTATTAATCTTAAGAGTAAATGAATCACCAATATGAATCTTACCAAACGCTACTTTAACAAAATGTAGGTGTTGTTGATGCGGTGCTTTAATAACATTAGTAATACTAATTTGGCTTTCTTTATTAGTAGCACTACCAATATCGGCTACTTGGCCACCCATCTCAGCATAGAAGTTAGTCTTATCAAAGATAATCTCACCATGATCAATAATCTCATTAGTCTTAACGCCATCAATAAACATTGCGACTACTTTAGCCTTAATATATTTAAGTTCATAAGTAAATTCGCTTTTAACGGTACAATCTAGTAAGTCTTTAGCTTGAGCGTGCATACTTTGCACTTCGCCTCGAGCTGATCTCGCTCTTTCTTTTTGTTCACTCATCTTCTTTTTAAAGTCTTCTAGATCGACTTTTTCATTAGCTTCATTAGCGAGTTCAATTGTTAACTCGATTGGGAAACCAAAGGTATCGTATAATTTAAAACCATCAATGTGATGATTTTTAATCATCTCTTTAAGTACTTCTTCACCATTAGTAAGGGTTAAGAAGAATTTTTCTTCTTCACTCTTAATTAAATTAGTGACATAACTTTCTTTATTAATTAGTTCAGGATAAAAAGATGAGTAGTTAGCCACTACTACTCTAACTAAGTTATACATGAATGGCTTATTGATATTGAGTCGATGTCCATGAGAGACCGCTCTACGAAGTAGACGTCTTAGGACATAGCCTCTACCTTCATTAGAGAACATTGCTCCATCAGTTAAGGCGAATGTACACGCTTTAATATGATCAGCGATTACGCGATAACTCATGGTGTTATCTTGATATTTAACTTTAGTTAATTTAGCGACTTCATTAATAATTGGTTTAAATAAGTCGGTATCAAAGTTGGTTTCTACTCCTTGAAGGATTAACGCAAAGCGTTCAAGTCCTGCACCAGTATCAATATTCTTACTTGGTAATTCTTTATAGTCTTTACGAGCGACTCCGCTCTTCGCATTAAATTGAGATAGCACAATGTTCCATATCTCAATATATCGATCGTTTTCAATATCTTCTTGTAGAAGTTTAATGCCTAAATGTTTAGGATCATACTTCTCCCCTCGATCATAATAGATTTCGGTATCAGGACCGCAAGGTCCTTCTCCAATCTCCCAGAAGTTATCCTTACTAGCGATTAAGTGAGTAGGATCGATACCTAATGATACCCATTTATTAAAAGAATCTTTATCATCTGGATAATAAGTAATATAAAGTTTATCTTTATCTAAACCAAAATACTTATCACTAGTTAATAATTCAAATCCATATTCAATCGCTTCATTTCTAAAGTAATCTCCTATAGAGAAATTACCCATCATTTCAAAGAAGGTATGATGTCTAGCCGTCTTACCAACATTTTCAATATCGTTTGTACGAATACATTTTTGCAAATTAACAATTCTTCTACTAGGTGGCACCTCTCTACCATCAAAGTATTTCTTAAGAGCGGCTACGCCGGCATTAATCCAAAGTAAAGTTGGATCATTATTAGGCACTAAAGAAGCACCTTTTTCAATATGATGACCTTTACTCTTAAAAAAGTTTAACCAAGTATCTCTAATTTCTTGACTCGTCATGTATTTCATAACGAGATAAATAATAACACACTCAAAAGAATAAAGTTAAAGAAATATTATAATTAATAATTATTAATTAAATAACAAACAATAGATGTAGTTTCTATCACGAACCTAAAACTAAATTTATGAAAAGGTCGCCGGGCCAGCCTTCGCTATCTTGGCTGTAGTAATAATAAGTAACTTTCTGATACGTTATCGGTGAGAGCGTCCAGTTCCATCCTGTTACTTTGCCTTGTTTAAGTTTATCTATCCAACCAGAGTCGATTTTTAGGCAATTGTAATCGTGATCAGATTCAGGGCTACTATAATTAATATAATCATACCAACCATAGAATACTTGTTCACCCATTTCAAACTTACTTGGTTTTTTAATATTATCATATTGAATATGAAGAGGATTAGTGTGAATAGCATATTCGCCTGTGCGTCTTCTTCCTAGAGCTACACAGTTAATAAATGCACGGTCACCGATTTTTCCTAATTTAGAAGACATTTTATTATTGGAAGTATATCCAGAGGAATCTTTTTCGCCTAAATATGCGAAGTTTTGATCTTGAGCAAAAGCGTAGGCTCCAATCGATTCAATATTGGTTCCGCTGCCATATAAGAAATAATTTAAGTTTGAATCACCGTAGCATACCGAATCAGGAATTTCTGTAAGGAGAGTAGTTGCACAATATATTCCTGGCAAATTGTAACAATCTTGGAAAGCGCTCGCTCCGATTTTTGATAAAACAGTTGAAGATATATCAACCTTTTTATTAACGCTCTTACAACGCAAGAATGCATTGCTCCCAATTTCTTTCAGAACGGTTGAACTAATTTTAATTTCAGTGGCTTTAGAGCACAAAGCATACGCATAATCGCCGATTGTCTTTACGCTTGTAGAAACTTCAATTGATTGAAGAGCGGTGTTATAAAAACAATAACTAGGTATGATTCCGTTAGCTCTATATGTTACTGTTTTTAAGGCGCTGCAATTTTTGAATGTTCCGTCGCCTAACGTCACTCCATTGCCGGTGTCTTTTAAAGCGATTTTGGTTAAGCCTGTGCAGTTTTCAAAAGCACTATTGCCAATCAGCGTGGCATAAGAGAGTTTAAGATTTACTAGAGCTTTATCGTTTATGAAGGCAGAACTTCCTACTGTGGTGAGTGTGCTAGGAAAAGTAGGACTCGTACTATCATTTATCGCTAATTTTTCACAGTTAGCAAACGCTGATGTGCCAATTGATTCTAATTTACATCCCTCGCCAGTATAAAAACTAACATTAGTTAGATTTGGGCAATTAGCAAAACTATATGACCCAACGGAAACGAGACCGCTACATTGTGACATATTAATTGTTGTAGCCTCGACGCCCATAAACGCTTTTGTGCCGATCTGCGAAACCGGGAAATCACCTAATATCGCAGGGACTTCGATTGTTTCCTTGGCCTTATCTCCAATATATTGAATAATATAAACAGATTTTTTACCTTCTTCACCAACAACAATATATGAATATTGTTTATCTTTATCTATTTCGGGATTAATTTCAGGATTTTTTACTCCGTAAGCTACCGCAGAATATTCTCCGGCCCAATGTTCATCCCAACTTTCGGGTTTTTTATCTTCATCCACATAGCATTTAATTAAACCTTCAAAATTTTCGAAAGCTCTTTCTTTAATTGTTGTTACTCCTTCTGGCAAATAAACATTTGACATATTAAGGCAATCCTTGAAAGCACGTTCGCCAATGGTTCCGACTTTAGTGAAGTCAAAGGAAGCTAATGTTTGGCAACCATCAAAAGCATGCTCTTTTATCTCAACAACATTGGTTGGGCAAGTAAATTTACTTAAGCCACGGCATCCGTGACAAGCATATTTCTTTATAATCTGATTTTGTGTTATTCCATCGCCCACTTTTTGAATATCAATTTCTTGAATATAAGCACAATTACTAAACGCTCCTTCAGGAATCGATGTCGCATTAGTTACCGTAACCTTTCTCAAAGAAGAGGGAATCGCGGCTTTTACATCATAATGTTTACCAGATTCATCGTAATAATCTTGATAAGTTAATGTCTCAGCGCCTTTAAATGTTTCTTCCCCGAATAATGCTCCGAGTAGATGTCTTCCATCTTCTGATGGATCTGCTTCTTTATCCAATCCGATAAACGGAATAGTTAGATTCTGAAGATTAGAAAATCCATTTAATATACCTTTTCCGTATTCTAAATCGTTTTCTCCGTCCTTCGCCGGCAATCCAATTCCAACTACATCGTGAGCACCTTTTTCATCTTCAAAATGATTCTTAAATTCTACTGAAACAACTTCCTCTTTTGATAATCCTTCATCAAGTCTTAATCCTGTAATAACAACTTTCGACCAATCGCCTTCAACAAGCGGTTCACAGATATAATCACTAACAGGCACATCTGTCTTAGGAATAGCGTTAACTGTGATATGAATAGCATTTTCTGTAGGAACTTTAATGTTTAAATAACCGGTGGCAACATCAAAATCGTATTCATCTAATACTTGAGTATCCTCTAACTTTCTATTGCCCATGTAAATTTCCACGCCACTACCATCAACTCCGTATTGGTAGTAATATTGGTTATTAATACTGAATTTACATTCGTATTTCTCTCCGCCTTTCGAAGTTCTTTCACCAGACTCAAGGGTAATCGCTGAAGGTATATGGAATACAACATCATATCCAGCTTCTGGCTCTGGTTCTTTGCCGCCCTTTTGACCAAGGAATACCATTCCAACTGCCATACCGACAATTGCAAGTACTGCAACTGAAGCAGTAATAATAAGTGGAAGATGACCTTTTATGTTCTTCTTCTCTTTTGGCGCGGGTGCTCCACTACTAGGAGCAGTCTCTATTTTAACTACTGGAGCAGTTTCAGTATTCTTACCTACTAATGCGGTAGCATCCGTAGGTTTCTTCGCTTTAACTACTCTCTTCTTATTGCGTCTAATAAACTTATGACTGTAGGAAGCAAGTGCTCCACTTCTCATCTCTTGATCAATAATCTTCTTTGCTTCAAAGACATAAGAGGTTCCTGGGTTTTCTCTTATATATACTTTACGGAGTACTTCGATACCGTTATATATATAACAGACTAGTATCTCCTTATAACCCTTCTTACTAGAAGTAGTGTTTACTGCATAGGAAAAATCAGAAAATGAATGTTTTAACATAAAAATTCCTCCAATGTATATTTATATACATATCTACCCTAAATCTTACTTATAAAGAAAAAAAAGTCAATATGAATAGGAAAGGTGTCTATTTTTAAAAAAGGCACCACACTATGTGATGCCTTTTCTATAAGGCTCAATACTAAGCGATATTTTTTACGATGTGAATATAAAGATTATCGTTTCCTAAAGCCGAACACTTATATCTTTCGGTATAGCCTTGGTCTGGATATTTATCCCCACTCCAACCGCCGGTCGCGCAAGTTGAGTTATCAGCTAAATACCATCCCCATTTCGTCGTATAATTATGGATATTGCCATCAAAAGCGACGTGTGTTTCATTAAGCCAACCTTCGGCTAAAGAAATATAGCCAGAGGTATCTGATTCGTATGAATTATACAAAATGCCTGGGTCAATATTTGTGTGTTTAGTGACCCAACCTTTAAACACATCATTACCAAATTCAAGACTTGTAGACACATTTGCCTGATAGTTGAATATCAACTGTGGAATTCCTACGCAATTATAGAACGCTGAATCACCGACCTTAGAAAGTGTAGCAGGGAGATTACCAGCATTCATAAACGATGTGATATTACGGCAATCGAAGAACGCTTTAGCACCAATCGATTTTAAAGAGTTTGTCGGGCATGCAAAGCTTGTCATATTGATACATCCATCAAATGCACTATCTGAAATAGTGGTTAATAAAGATTCACCTGACACATTACCAATTCCAACGCTTGTAATGCCTATACAATTCCTAAATGCATTAGAACCGATTGAGTCAAGGCCTGTCGCTTTGCCTAGCGAACTAACATCAGTAAGTTTCGAGCAACCAGCAAATGCGTTGTCTCCAATAGTACGTAATTTATCTGCTTTTCCGTTATTTCCAACTTCTAAAGTGAATTTTGTAATAGGACAATTTTCAAAAGCGCTCGCGCCAATTGAAGTGATGTAGTATGGGATAGATTGCTCACCGCTTATGGATGTATTCTTAAAACATTCATCAGAAATGACTTTAAAGTCTTTCCCGACATAGTCCCAATCTGGCGATTCCTCTTGGTTCCAATAATATTCGATTGATGTAAGTTTTGCACAATTAAGGTACGCTTTCGCACCGACGGAAACTACATCTGCTGTAATTTTAACTTTTTTTAAGTTAAAGCAACCTTCAAACGTTGATGCACCAATTTTACTAGCGTTAGGTAAAGAAACTTGGACTAAGTTTGTGCAACCTTTAAAAGCAGAGGCTCCAACTGTTTTTATAGAAGCAGGTAAAACGCCTTCGTCCATCGGATTATCACCGAAAGGATCGGTTGGATTGATGACATCATTAATCTGTAATGAAGAACAATTTAAGAATGCTCCAGCGCCTATAGTTTTAAGGTTAAAGTTACCGTTCCCAGGAGTTTGTGCTATAAAGTATAATTGTTCTAAATTATAACAGCCCATGAAACAATAATTACCGATTGATAATAAATCAGTACAATTGAATGTAACTGTTTTAAATGGAGTGTATTGATAAAATAGTCCCATGCCTAAATGACGAATAGGATAATCCTTGTTGCCATCGCTTAAGGAATATGGAATAACAGGGTTCTCCTCGTATTGCTCGCCGACATATTCGGTAACAAAGGCATATTCAATGTTATCTTTTTCAGTGGTAACAATAAACTTGAAGTTTCCATCTTTAATAGGGGTAACGCTACCGTTTGAACCATAAATTACTGCAGTAGTATCACTGGCCCAATCCTTATCCCAATCTTTTTCCGCAACATCTTCTTCGTAATCTTCAACCATTACGATTCCGCCAACACTAGCGAAAGCGCCGGTTCCAACTTTTTCAACGGTTTTTGGAATAAATGTTTCTTGCGCGCCAGAGCAATCGCTAAATGCATCGTCTCCAATCTCTGTTACGCCTTTTAAATTAAAGAGCACGGTTTCTTCATCAGTGCTTCTAGGTCCAACAGCGGTTAATGTATTACAACTACTAAAAGCCATAGCTCCGATTTTGCTAACTATACCCTCAGGGAAGACTACTGTTTCAAGAGCTTTGCAGTTATAAAATGCATAATTCCCAATTTCACCAACATTTCCAGAAATAGTAATATCGTTTATGCGATTACATTCACTAAATGCACCAATTCCTATTGGTGAATCGCCAGTAATAGAAATATCACTTAAATCGTTTGGAATAATCCATTTTTTCATCTTGTGAGTCGAAATATCAGTAGGATCTTCAAGATAATCCTGCCAAACAGGAATACCACCAGAATAATCTTCATCACCGAAAATGTATCCTAGCATTTGGTCTTCTATTGAGTTTGTGGCTGTAGGATTTTTATATCTACCAACAAATGGTATAGATAAGTTTTGTAGATAACCACATCCAGCTAAAGCGCCTTTTTCGATTTCAACAACCGTAGCAGTTTCACCGGTTTCTGGATTTGGTACACTATTAGGAATAATAATGGTACCTATATCCTTTAATTTAGTTTGATCGTATTTAACTCCCACAGCCTTTGCTGTATTGCCATCAAATTCATATTCCATCTCAGCTGTGACTTCGTGCTCACCATGTCCGTAAGCATGTATATAAAGGTCATCTGTAATTACACCTTCATTAATTTTTAATGTTTTTCCATCAAAAGAATAATCTACATCATTTGTAAGAAGCTTAGTCCCCATCATAACTGATGAAACAGAGACAATTTGTTTATTTTGAGCAGCGGTAAATTTACATTCATAAGCAGCGTTTTTTTCTACTTGTGATGGTCCGTCAGCAGAGCAACTGTCATAGGTGAATCTAACTTCAAAAGTAGTTCTCTCAGGAATAGGCTCAGGTAACGGCACAGATCCCTTACCAGCAAAGAACATACCGACACTCATGCCAGCAATTAATACTGCAGCGATACCTGCTGTAACAAGAACCGCTTTCTTACTAGATTTTCCACCATTATTCTTGCGTTTAACAAACTTATGACTATAAGAAGCAAGCGTTCCGCTTTTCATTTCCTTATCAATAATTTGTTTAGCTTCAAAGATATAAGAAGACTTACCCGGTTCATCTTTTATATAAATCTTACGAAGTACTTCTACTCCGTTATAGATATAACATACAAGAATTTCCTTGTAGCCTTTCTTTTCTGATGTCTTATTTATTGCATAAGAAAAGTCTGAGAATGAATGATGTTCCATAATTAATCTCCTAATGTATAGTTATACATAACTATCTATAATCTTACTTATAAAGAAAAAAAAAAGTCTATATAAATTTATAATTATGTTTTTATTTATCTAGGCGCTTTTTATCTAGATAAACTTCAGAAATAATGCCACCACCGATCATAATACCTTTACTGGTATAAAATACGGCGGCTTGACCAGTTGCGACTGCTTTAGCTTTCTTAGGAACGATTACTTCAATTTCATCCTTGTTAATACAATTAATTGTAGCGGGATAATCTTTCTCACGATATCTAAATTTAACCCCCACTTTCATATTTTTCTTAATGGGATAAACGATATTTAAATTAGTAACAATAATTCTGTTACTCATGATTAATGAAGTATCACTTTCTTTAGTAACATAAACAATGTTCTTCTTAGTATCTTTTTTCACTACTGTCCAACCTTCTGCAGTTTCTCCAGAAATACCACCAATCCCTAATCCTTTATGTTGACCGATGGTGTAATAAAACGCTCCATTATGTTTACCTACTACTCTTTTATTCTTAATATCAACAATCTTTCCTGGTTGAGCAGGGATATAGTTATGTAAGAAATCTTTAAAATGTCTTTCACCAATAAAACATACTCCCGTTGAGTCTTTCTTATTAGCGATATTAAGTTTTAATTTATTCGCAATCTTTCTTACTTCACTTTTAGTGATATCCCCTAATGGAAATAGGCAAGAAGCAATCTGCTTCTCGTTAATTTGACTTAAGAAATAAGTTTGATCTTTATTTAAATCTTTAGCTTTCTTTAAATAATATTTATTACCGATCTTAACTCTTTTAGCGTAGTGTCCCATCGCAATTAATGAGAAACCATGTTTTTTAGCGTAAGTTAAAAACGAATCAAATTTAATATATTTGTTACAAAAGATATCCGGATTAGGAGTTCTACCTTTTTTATATTCACTTAAGAAATGCGTAAACACATAATCCCAATACTCTTTAATAAAATCCACTCGTAATAATTTAATTTTTAAAATCTTCGCCGCAACTAGAGCATCGTTATAGTCTACTTCTTGAGGACAACACGAATTATTAATGGTGGGATTACCAAAGTAATCGTTATTGGCTAACGCATCCCAATTACGCATAAAACAACCAGTTACTTCATAACCTTCCTTTTTTAGTAAATAAGTAGCGACCGCGCTATCAACACCACCGCTAAATCCAATTAATATTTTTTTCTTCATTTGCCTTTTTTAGTCTCAATGGTGTTCTTTTTAATTTTGAGACTTTTTGCCCTCCTAAAAAACGTACTCCTTGATATGCCTAAAAAGTCTAGCGCTTGTTGCGCGGTAAGTTTTTTATAAAAATATTGCTTATAAATTTCGAGCAATTCGTTATTATCTATTTTGATTGGTTTCCTTCCTAAATATGAACCATGTTCTTTACGCTTAATGACGCCGGATTTTTGATTATCGAGTTTTCTTTTATACATAATTTCATATATCGGCAAAAAATAATTTCGAATTGAAGCTAAATCAACTTGTTTCCCATCAATATAAACAGTATTACCAGAAGCATAATTGCCAACAATACTTTTGACACTCTTATAAAGGTCATTTTCATCTTTTAAATTACAGTAAATTTTTCTTTTAGGAAAGTGAGGAATAGGGTATATAGAATCACCTGTATATCTACCTTTATTAAGCATGTATAATTCTAATGGGTCATAGTATTTCATTTTATTATTACTGAGAATGGATCTAATATTAACGCGATTTTCCGGAGGAATTCTTTCTTGAAGAAATACGGGGATTCCTTCACGAACATAACACTCTTTTTTTAAATCGAGATTCAAACCTTGAATCCCATTAAAAGTTGAAGGTGGCAACAATTCAATGACATCGTAATTAGGATAAAAACTATATTTGTAACCATCCGAAGAAATCTCTTGTTTTAAAGAAGCTATGCGATAGACAATTGCTTTTCGCCTAACGGCTAAGTCAATTAATTTACTTTTTTTGTTTACCATACTTGCCTCCTAATTTTAAAAACGCTGGTTTTAGAATCTTTTCATACCTTTCTTTTATCATACGTATCAAAAATTGCTTACGTAAATTTGTTATATCTGTGCTCAGAACAACTTTTTCGATTTCTTTAAGATTTATTTTCGGAAAAATCTTTAATAATGCCTCATTACATTTTTTATATTTCAAGGAATTGATAATGGTAAAATAATCGCTTTTGCGATTGTTACTATTTTTTATAATCGATAAAGGAGTTTGGTAAACTCGTTCATTGATTTCGTCTTGATCTCCTTTAACTATCAACCGCATTTCACTTTCATCTAGCATTCCACAGAATAGACATGATCCGTTATCAAACACCGGACAAACATAATATTTATTATCAATTTTTTTATAACCCCAATTTCTACCATGACGATCTCCATTCGCTAGTAACGCATCTACAATATATGTTTCCCAGAATTTATTCAAAGCCTCTTCTTTGTTAACGAGTTTTCGGTTCTTTAAAATCATTTCTTCAATTTCTTCGTAAGAATATCCGTAAGTCTTACCGTCATCTAAGCTAGACTCTCCGACATCATTAAACGGGGTAAAATTAAAATCTTTGACAAAGTCCAAGCAAGCAACTACATATTCGTTTTTGTATTTTCCTAAAATCGTTTTCTGGCATTCAATGCCGATTGATTCGAACACGCGCGAACCTATGTATTCAGATATATCATTAAAATAATCGCCTAATGCCTCATGTCTTCTAAATTTAAGCATATATTTTTTATTGCAAAAAATAATGCCTTTTTTTTCTTCCATTCCACCATAGGTAATGCCACTAGATTTGCACTTGCTAAAATCAATTCTCATACAAACATTATAACAATGTGTATATTAGTGTCAATAGTGTTCTTTTTTATTTTGAGACTGTTTTATTTAATGTAATCAATTATCACTTTTGGCGTTTTTACTTTAACGGGTAAAATCTTAAAGGCCTTATTAATCGTTTTTAGGATATCATTAACATTCTCTTTGTTCGTATAGACTTTACATAGTAAATCATTAAATTTCACATGATCTCCGACTTTCTTATTTAAAACAATACCAGCCGTTGGATCAATTTTATCTTTAATAGTTAAGCGTCCTGCGCCTAAATGCATAGCGGCTTCACCAATAGTGAGCGCTTCAATTTCTTTAATATAACCTACATGTTTACATTTAATGTCGTATACATATTTAGCCTTTTTAAATTTATCAGGATGATCTAAGTAGTAAGTATCTCCACCTTGCGAAGCAATCCATTGTTTAAATTTATAGAAAGCTTTTCCGTTTTTTAAATTTGCTTCGGCCATTTCTTTAGCCTTATCTAGATTATCGGTAACCTTAGCTTGAGTTAACATAATGGCCGCACAAGTAAGGCAAAGTTCAGTAAAGTCTTTTGGACCTTTATTATTTAATGTATCAATAGCTTCTTTTACTTCTAAGATATTACCAACTGCGTACCCTAATGGTTCTTGCATATCAGTAATAATGGCTCTAGTATCCTTATTACAAGCTTTACCAACACTTACTAATAAATTAGATAATTCACGAGCGTCTTTTAATGTTTTCATAAACGCCCCGGAACCAACTTTAACATCAAGTAAAATCGTATCAGATCCACTCGCTAACTTTTTTGACATAATGCTACTAGTAATTAAGGGTAACGAGCCTACAGTCGCGGTCACATCACGAAGCGCGTATAGCGTTTTATCAGCCGGATCAAGCTCTTTAGTTTGTCCCATAATTGCTATTCCATTTCGTCTTACTAGTTCTTTAAACTTAGCATTCGTTAAATTAATGGACATGCCTGGAATTGATTCAAGCTTATCTAAAGTACCACCAGTATGGCCTAATCCTCTTCCTGATACTTTAGCGACTTTAACTCCGAAAGAAGCGACTAATGGTGCGAGCACCATACTAGTCTTATCTCCTACTCCACCAGTTGAGTGTTTATCAACTTTAACTCCGGGGATATCACTTAAATCAATAATCTCACCCGACTTCATCATCTCTTTAGTAAGATTAACAATTTCATCATGACTCATGCCGTTTAGATAAATCGCCATAAGTAAAGTAGAAGCATGGTAATCTTCAATCTTATGGCTTACTAATGATTTAATAAAATACTTGATTTCTAGACGAGTTAAAGCACGGTTATCTCTTTTCTTAGCGATAATATCTACGATATTCATACAAAGTTATTCTAACACTTTGAGCGATTCGTTCATATCAGTTTTAACAATCTTCATATGGAGTAAACGAGTCGCAAGTAAGGCGAAGACAAAGGTTAAGATCGGACTTACTAAGTAAGACCACCACTCTACATTGCTTAATTCAAACACTCCAATATAATCAAAGACAAAAACTAAAAATCCTACTCCCGCTGGTAATCCTAAAATTGCTCCAATCGCAGTTAAGATATAAATCTCCCGATATACATAACCCGTCACTTCATTATTTCGATATCCTAATACCATCAAAGTTGCGATTTCTCGTGTACGCTCACTAATGTTAATGTTAGTGATGTTATATATAACAAGAGCGCATAATGCCGCGGAGAAAGCTAATAGCATTATAGTTATGATTCTTAGTGATTCAAATCCTTCCATTACATTTGCATTATTTAATAATCCAAAGGATGCAAACACTAATACCGTTGCAGACATAATCGATAAAATCGTCATCGCTAGTCGTCCTTTAAAAAAGAAGACGTTACGGAAGGTTGATTTATATTTGAAGGATAATCTCTTCCAAAATGGTTTAATTCTTTCTATTAGCACTCTTTTACCGGGTTTTGGCGCTCTTGGGGTCAATAGTTCAATCGGCTTATAGTTCGCCGTTCTCATACTCTTAATAAAAGTAAGAATCGTAGATAGTAACACAATCGCGCCTGAGAGCATAAAGAAATAATTACCTACTACGGGTAAAGATATTTCTTTCATAGCATATTGAATATTAAAAGCATTTAATATTAATCCGCTTACTAGTCGAGATGGAAATACGCTGATGGCCACTCCTACTAGTCCTGCTACTATTACATATGCAATATAACGAGCAGAAATCGCAAGATTAGAATATCCTAATGTTTTAAGTACTGCCATTGAACTACGTTCTTCATCTAATAAACGTGACATCGTTGAATAAATCACTAGGATCGCTATTAATATAAAGAAGATAATAAAAATCATCGCAAGCGTTCCGACTTTTTCTGCATACATATCTAAAGACACTAGACTATAGCATTCATTTAAAGTAACTATTTGATAATTAGTTGCGTGAACGCTTTTAGCGATTTCTTCAATTCTTCCTTTAATTACATCAATTTTATCGCGATAAGCTTCGTTAAAAGAATCGAAGATAGTTCGATTTTTGATTGAAATATTTAAAGCTGATACCGTAGCGTATAAAAAAGGGCTAGTGTATTTAGATGAATCAAAATAAACCACTTCGTTAATATAACGATTATCTTCATCTTGATAATAATCACTAGGTTCATTTCTTAAAATTACCATTGTGGGGTTTTTAACCACCCCAACCACTTTAACGTTATTAATCATGGTTGGAAATGGCAAGAAATCCGGGTTAATCATTACATTGATTACATCACCGATTTTACGTTCCTTAATATCTTTCGTACTACGTTCAACCACTACTTCATTTTCGTTTTTTGGCCAATTTCCCTCTAATAGTTCAAGTTTATCAATGGTTTGATTTGATAAATCACGGAACACGGCGCGATTCGCGAAATTACTTCCTTCTTCTACTCTAGTGTCAAAGGTATAATAGGTTTCGATTTTATCTATTTCTTCAATTTTTTGTTCACCCTCTAACGCTTCTTTAATATTAGCTAACTCGATTGAAGGCCCACGAATGGTTAAATCATGTAATACATCTTCTTGATAAGAAGCATTGATACTTTTTTTGATATCGCCTTCTACATCTCCTAATCCCGAAATTAAAGAAACGGTGACAATAAATATCGCCGAAATCGAGAGTAGACGTAATAGATGTTTTATGAATAAACGTCTAGTGGAACGAAGATAAGCTTTATGTTTCACCACTCTATATCCTCAATTGGTTTAATATGTCTATTTTGATAATTTTTAATAATTTCACCGTTTTTAATTTCAATGACCCGGTCCGCCATTTGCTTTAAAGCTTGGTTATGAGTAACCACAATCACTAATTTCTTTTTCTTTTTAGAAATATCATAAAGTAAACGAAGAATCATCTTACCGGTTTTATAATCTAAGGCTCCAGTTGGTTCATCACAAAGTAACATTTTCGGATTCTTAGCGATTGCGCGCGCAATGCTAACGCGCTGTTGCTCGCCTCCGCTTAGTTGCGCGGGAAAGTGTGATGCTCGATTTTTTAAACCGACTAGGGATAATATTTTCATCGGATTAAGTGCGTCACGATTAATCTCCGTAGCGAGTTCAACATTCTCTAACGCAGTTAGATTAGGCATTAAATTATAAAACTGGAACACAAATCCAATATGATGACGACGTAATTCGGTTAATTGTTTTTTGTTAAAACGGGAAATCTTTTTATGGTCTAAGATAATTTCTCCACCGGTTACGGTATCCATACCGCCTAATAAATTAAGTAAAGTGGTTTTGCCCGCGCCAGAAGGACCAAGAACAACTACAAATTCTTTACTTTCACTGGTGAAGTTTACGTTATTAAGAGCGCGGCATATTCCTTCGCCAGATTTATACTCTTTTACGACATTTTTTAGTTCCAAAAAACTCATAATTTAACCCTCTAACGTATATATAATATATAACAACTAGAAAAATATTGTAACTTATAAATCAGTTTTTAACCAATGTTCGATTGTGGTGACATCAGAGGAACTGACTCCAATTACGTTTTCTAGATAGTTTTTTGCATGAAGTTTAATATTGTTACTTTCATCACCGACAATATCCATTACCTCTTTTTTAGCATCAAAGGTATACCAATCGGTACCAGATAAATCATTGATTGGATCATTAAGTAATATTGAATAAATGTGTCGATATACTAATAAATCGGCAATTTTGTCATACTGTTCTTTATTATTAATTTCCGTGATATTGTAATAATTTTTAAATGTAAGCATATAATCGGAAAGAATATCTTTCAAAGATACGCCTGCTAAAGCTTCAAGAACCATAATGATAAATCCAGTTCGATCTTTACCTTCGTTGCAATGAATGTAAAAAGTAGTTTTACTGTTAGAAATTCTTTCGCTCATATAATGAAAAACGGCTTTAACCGCATCTCCATCTTTAAGCGGTACACCGGTGGTATAAAAATCAGCCGCTAAACAAACAGCAAAAAAATCACGCTCTTTGAGTTCTATACCTGGAGTTTTAGATTGCTGATATTTTACGTACGTGTTAGATAGACGGCGAGTTGGGTCACTTGCGATATCATTCATCAATTTCTCAACTTGCTCATCGTCGTTTGCTAAAGAAACTTCACTTTCAATTTCGTGAACCGAAATTAATTTATCAGCCACAATATCTCTACCTTCGGGATTATCTTTTGGATTAAATGGTGAAGAACCACGATATAAACGTTTAGATCCAACGCCTTCAGGATAGATTGATCCTATGCTACTTACATCTCGGAAATTAGCAAAAGCTAAATTATCATATCCGGTTTCGGCTAAAGACATTCTTCTACTTAAATCGATTAGTTGATGAACATGAGCGTAACCTTGCTTTTTATTTAATTTAAATTTTACTTTAACATGTCGATCGACTAAATCTTGTGCTTTCTTTTTTAACGGTTCAATGCCAAAAGAGAAGTCAAAAGTATCACTTTTATTTTCGTAATTACATAGGCATGGAGCGAAATTACCAACTTCGTTATATGCTTTAACATACGCAGTATCATATGTAATATCATTACCTTTACCATCATAATCATAAAAAGTTACATAAATTAGATCATAATAGTCAAAACCGGCTGCGGCAAATTGCGCACAATTAATATCAAAACCAATATTGTTAAATATCGGGTTAGAGATTCTATCCACGGTTGCTTCTATTTCAAATGATTTATTAGCACAGCCGGTAACGATAAAAGTAAACGGCAATAGAAGAGTGATAATAAATTTTAATGTTTTTTTCATAATTTCCTCCTAGTAGCAAAAAAGGGCAATCGCCCCTTAATTTAAAACTTAGAATAAGTAATAAATTGCATACCTAAAGATATTATCATAGATGATATCTTTCGGTAAAGAAAATTTACTTAAAACTACTGGTCTTATCTTTTTGGATTACGTCGTGAGCGCCGCCTTCAACAATGCTAGTAGAACTAACTAAAGTTAAAGTTGCGTTTTGTTGTAATTCTTTAATCGTTAACGCACCACAGTTACACATCGTGGATTTAACTTTCTCTAAACTCATCACCACGTTATCATGGAGTGCGCCGGCATATGGAACATAGCTATCAACGCCTTCTTCAAATTTAAGCGTAGCTTCTCCACCTAAATCATAACGTTGCCAGTTACGAGCACGGGCGCTACCTTCACCCCAATATTCTTTATAGAATGTTCCATTAATATTTACTTTATTAGATGGTGATTCATCAAATCGAGCGAAATATCGACCAAGCATAACAAAGTCTGCTCCCATCGCTAGGGCTAAAGTAATATGATGATCAAGCACAATCCCGCCATCACTACAAACCGGAACGTAGATTCCTGTTTGTTTATAGTATTTATCTCTTTCTTTACAAACTTCAATTACTGCTGTAGCTTGGCCTCTACCAATTCCTTTGGTCTCACGAGTAATACAAATTGATCCACCACCGATACCGACTTTAACAAAGTCTGCACCTGATTCTACTAAGAAACGGAAACCTTCCGCATTAACTACGTTACCAGCGCCAACTGGAATATTTGGATAATTCTTTTTAATCCATTTAATTGTTTTCTTTTGCCATTCAGTGAAGCCTTCACTACTATCAATACAAAGAATATCCACTCCGGCTTTAACTAATGCGGGAACTCTTTGTTCGTAGTCGCGTGTATTAATACCAGCGCCAACTACGTAACGTTTCTTATCATCAAGAAGTTCATTTGGATATTTCTTGTGTTCATCGTAGTCTTTTCTAAAGACGAAATATTTTAATTCACCTTTTTTACCAATGATTGGTAATTGATTAATTTTGTTATCCCAAATTAAATCGTTCGCTTTATTTAAGGAGATTCCATCTTTACCAGTCACTAATTTACTTAATGGAGTCATAAAGGTAGATACTTTAGTATTTAAATCCATTTTATTAGGACGATAATCACGAGAAGTAATAATACCAACAAACTTACCCTTACTAGTGCCGTCACTTGTGACCGCTATAGTAGAATGACTGGTTTTTTCTTTTAAAGCGATTACATCTTTTAAGGTTGAACTTGGTTTAACATTTGAATCGCTAGGAACAAAACCGGCTTTATAACTTTTAACATTACGAACCATCATGGCTTCGCTTTCAATTGGTTGCGCGCCAAAGATAAAGCTAATACCGCCTTCTTTTGCTAAAGCAATCGCAAGCTTATCACCACTAACCGATTGCATAATCGCACTCACCATCGGAATGTTCATTTTAATTTGTGGTTCATGACCTTTTTTAAATTTAGTAATCGGGGTCGCTAAACTGACCTTACTTGGAATATTATCCTCATTACTATAATTTGGGATGAGTAGATACTCATTAAAGGTATGAGCAGGTTCGTTGATGATTTTAGCCATATTTTATTCTCCTTATATATTTAACAAAAACGCCCGAAGGCGTTCTTGTATTTAATAGTTAGTTGCGCGAAGTTCGAAGTAACTTTGTGGGTGGCGGCACACTGGGCAAATTTTTGGTGCTTCTTTACCCACATGGATGTGTCCGCAATTACGGCACTTCCAAATCACTACGCCTTTGGCGATAAAGACGCGATTGGTCTTTAAATTTTCTAAAAGTTTTCTATATCTTTCTTCATGGGCTTTTTCAATTTTCGCTACGCCTTCGAATTGATAGGCGATTTCTTTAAAGCCTTCTTTCTTAGCTACTGCTGCGAATTTTTTATACATTTGGCTCCATTCTTCATGTTCACCCATAGCCGCGGCAAGAAGATTCTTCTTGGTTGAAGGAACTTCACCACCACTAAGATGTTTAAACCAAAGTTTGGCATGTTCTTTTTCATTATCAGCGGTTTCTAAGAAAATCGCTGCGATTTGTTCATATCCTTCTTTCTTCGCTTTGCTTGCAAAATAAGTATATTTATTGCGAGCTTGTGATTCGCCTGCAAAAGCAAAGGCGAGATTTTTCTCGGTTTGACTTCCTTTTAAACTTTTTGTTTTCATTTTTATCTCCTTCTTTTTGAATAATTATATAGATAATTATAACAACTTAAAATTATTTATCACTTTTTTTGCTCATAATGAATGTATTCGAAACTTTTAGCTTTTTTAATTGTGTCTTTCATAATGCAATAAGCAATATCTCTCAGATATGCTTGATTATCTTTGACGGGTACTCCAAGTTTAGGGAATACAGGTTTAGAGATATGAAGCGTGATATAAGGTGGTTTATTTTTTAAGATTTTTCTTTCGCGATAGGTTACTGTTGTAACTACCATTGGTTTATTTAAAGTAACTGGGAAGATGAAACTTGTTTCATTAAATAAACGAACATCATTATAGTATGGCCAGACATGAGCCTCTGGGAATATAACTATTACGTGTCTTTTATCAATGTTATATTTAATCGCATCGTATAATTTCTTAGATTGAATCATCGTATTAGGAATCGGTAAAGTTCCTAACATATCAATAATCATCTTTAAACCTTTTAAAGAATAGACATCGTTATTAGCAATAATGTGTCCTTTTCGATGGAACACTAAAGTGTGGTTAATAAATGCATCAATAATATTTTGTGAATGGTTAGTGTAAATAAAATAGCCAGTATGTCTTAATTGACGCAAGGCTCTTCTATTTTTCACTCTAACATGGTATTTAATCTTTAAGATCAAATAAAAGATTGGTTTTGCGATAATGTGATAAAGAATAAACGAGAAGAAATTAAAGATTGGATTTCTATGAATGTATTTAAAATCATCATCAATCTTGAATGACTTAGTCGGATTTTCCGCAAAGTCATCATTGATGGGGTCTTGATAATAAATTACTTGTTTAGTCTTGTTTTTCATTTTTCTTCTTCTTTATTGTTTCTAAGAACATTTTTTCCATTTCTTGCATACAATATTCTCGGTCGAATTTCTTTAAGAAATCCCGATACATTTCTTTATTTTCCTTTCTTTTTTTAGGATTATCTAACCAATAATCTATTTTACTCGCTAAATCTTTGCTGTCATTTGCTTTAAACACATTTTGTGGTGTAACCGCAAAGTCACGAGTCGCGCATCGATCGCTATCGGAAACAATTGGAACTAATCCGCCCGCAATTGCTTCTAAGCATGATATACCTTCAATCTCAATATTGGAAGGGTGAACATATAAATCACACATTCTAATTGTATTAACAATTTGATCGTGCGAGAAAAGTTGGAAAATGGGTGGATATTTTAATCCTTCCTTCTTCGCTAATTTACGTAAAGCTCTTTCTTGCGGACCTTTACCGGCAAAGATTAATTGGATTCTATCTTTATATTTAGAATATTTAATCGCTTTAATTAAAACTGGATGGGCTTTTTCTTTTGCGTAGCGGCCAGAAAATAAAATTAAAATACGATCTTTTAAATATTCTGGACGATATACTTCTTTAGGATAGAAGTCTTTGGAAATACCATTAGAGATAACATATCCATTCGTTTTTACTCCAATCACGCTTTCAAAAGTGTTTCTAATAAATTGAGTTGGATAATGCACTGCATCTAGATAAGCATACATTTTCTTAAAGAAATATTTATAAGTTAAATAATTTGCCCATCTCCGGTTTTGGACAAAGAAGTGGCTAGTAAAGTTTTCCGCTTGAACATGGAATCCAGCAGTACAAGGAATATGATAACGATTACATATGTAGGCACTTCTTTTACCTAAACCAAATGGCATCATTAAGTGAACGATGTCTGCTTCTTTAATAGCGCGCATTAACACTACATCGTCACGTTTAGAAATAACCACACCATTATGTTCTACATAACCATTAAACATGTGAAAATCATAAGTAGGAACTACATAATATCCTTTCTTACCGACTTTATCTTTATCCGGACACACCACATGAACCTGGTGGCCTTTTTTTAACATATAGTTAATTAGATTATAAGAAGCAATACTAGTTCCGTTATTAGGGTCGCCTAGAACATCACAAACAATCGTAATCTTCATAGCGATTATTTTATCATATAATGATAAAAACAACAAAAACATTCAAATAGTTTCATTTGTTATAAAATATTAATAGAGGTTTTTCTATGCAAAACAAAGAAATTTGGTTTATTGTCGGTAGTCAATATCTATACGGTGATGAAGTTTTAAAAACAATTGAAAAGCGCGCTAAAGAAACGGCGACTTTTATAAATAAAAAGACTCCCATGAAATTTATTTTTAAAGGAATCGTTAAGACTAGCGAAGAAGCTACTAAATTAATTAAGGAAGCTAATTATCAAGATAATTGTTTAGGTATTGTAACTTGGTGTCATACCTTTTCACCAAGCAAGATGTGGATCAATGGACTTAAGTTACTTCAAAAGCCTTGGTGTCATTTAGCGACTCAATATAATCAAGAAATTCCTAATAAGGAAATTGATATGGATTTTATGAATCTTAATCAAGCCGCTCATGGTGATCGTGAACATGGTTTTATCGGAGCAAGACTTCGTCTAACTCGAAAAATCATTATGGGTTATTGGAAAGATCCATCCGTTTTAGATGAACTCTCTAATTGGATGCGCGTATGCTATGCATATTATATTAGCCAAAATCTTAAAGTTGTACGTTTCGGTGACAATATGAGAAATGTTGCGGTAACCGAAGGCGATAAGGTTGAAGCGCAAATTAAATTTGGCTGGCAAGTGAATACTTGGGCAGTCGGTGATCTAGTTAAAGAGATGAAGAAAGTAACTAATCAGGAAATTAATAATTTAATGGCAACATATAAATCTTTATATGAATTTAAGACTAATAAGCTCGATTTAGTGAAATACCAAGCACGCGAGGAAATCGCACTTAAGCGCATGCTTGATAAAATTAAGGCTGGAGCATTTACTAATACATTTGAAGATTTATACGGAATGGAACAACTCCCTGGCTTAGCCACTCAACACCTAATGTCATTAGGATATGGTTATGGCGGAGAAGGCGATTGGAAAGTAAGCGCGTTAACTCACATCATTAAAATGATGACTAAAGGTATGAAAGGTGGCACTTCCTTTATGGAAGACTACACTTATAATCTTACGAAAGGAAAAGAATTTAGCTTAGGCGCACATATGTTAGAAGTGTGTCCAAGTTTAGCCAATAAGAAGCCTCGAATTGAGACTCATCATTTAGGGATAGGCATGAACCAGAAAGATCCCGCACGTTTAGTGTTTGAGGGTAAACCTGGCAAAGCAACCGTCACATCAATCGTCGATATGGGCAATCGTTTTAGAATGATTGTTCAAGATATCGAAGTCGTGAAGTCACCTTATTCTATGCCTAACCTACCCACCGCGCGTGTATTATGGAAAGCGATGCCAAATTTAAAAGATGGCGCCAAGCTTTGGATACTTGCAGGCGGTGCGCATCACACTGTGCTTAGTATGGATGCTAATGCAAGCATGCTTCGTGATTTAGCCGAGTTACTTGATATGGACTTTGTTTATATTAATAAAGATACAACTTACGATTCACTTAAACGTGAATTAGCGTTATTTGATAAGAGATAATTATGGATGACATCCCGGTAATAATTGGAATACTTCTATCAGTTGTACTTGGGGGCGCTATTATCGCTTTAATAGTTAAGACTATTAGAGACCGTATCATTAGAAATAGAGCTATAAATAATCAAAAGAAAGATGAGTCAAAGGAAGATAAAAAATGAAATATTCATTAGGTTTAGAATTAGGCTCCACTAGAATTAAAGCAATCTTGATTGATGATAATTTTAAAATGATTGCTCAAGGAGACTATGCTTGGGAAAATAAATTAGTAAACGGCTACTGGACCTATGATCTTAATGATATTCACGTTGGTGTTAAAACTTGTTTTAAAAATTTATTAAATAATTATAAAAAGACTTACCACCACGATTTAAATAAAATCGACGCGATGGGAATATCCGGGATGATGCATGGCTATCTTGCTTTTGATAAGAATAATAAATTATTAGTTCCGTTTAGAACTTGGCGAAACACTACTACTGGCGAAGCAAGTGATAAATTGACTAAATTATTTAAATTTAATATTCCACAACGTTGGAGCATTGCTCATCTATATCAAGCAATTCTAAATAAAGAAAAACACATTAATCAAATTGCTTATATAACTACGTTAGCTGGTTATATTCATTATCGTCTAACTAACAAACACGAAGTGGGGATTGGCGAAGCAAGCGGCATTTTTCCAATTGATAGCAAAACTCTAACTTATGATCAAAAAATGGTCGATAAATTTAACAATTTAATTAAAGGTAAAGTTAAGTGGAAACTCTTAGATGTTTTACCAAAAGTAAAAGTCGCTGGAGAATCATCTACTACTATCACTTCAGAGGGGATGAAGTTTATAGGCACTAATATTAAAAATATTAAATTATGTCCTTGTGAAGGCGATGCTGGAACAGGGATGGTTGCCACTAATAGTATTAAAGTTAATACTGGTAATGTTAGTGCTGGCACCAGTGACTTTGCAATGATAGTTACTAATAAGAAATTAGGTGTACATCCAGAAATTGATATGGTTACTACTCCAACTGGATACCCAGTTGCAATGGTCCATTGTAACAATTGCACGAGTGATATTAATGCATGGGTAAATTTATTTAGCGAAGTTTTAAAATTAAACGGAGTTAAAGTCGACCAAGGTAAGTTATTCACTAAATTATTTAATGAATCGTTAAAAGGTGATAAAGATGCTAATGGATTAACTAGCTTCAATTATTATTCAGGTGAAGGTGTTACTAAATTAGATAAAGGAAAACCTTTATTAATTAGAGAACCCGATGCTAAATTTAACTTAGCAAATTTTATGAAGATGAATATCTTATCTTCACTTGCGACGTTAAAAATTGGATTAGATATTTTAACTAAAGTTGAGAAAGTTAAAATAAATAATATTTATGGTCATGGCGGTTTATTTAAAACACCAAAGGTGGCGCAAGAAATATTAAGTGCAGCGATTAACGCACCAGTAAGCGTTCTTTCTAGTGCGGGTGAAGGCGGACCATATGGAATGGCAATACTCGCTAGTTACCTTATTAATAAAGGTAAGAAAGAAACCTTAGAAGATTATTTAGCGAAAAAAGTATTTAAGGATGCAAAAGTTGTTACAATAAAAGCGAAGGTTAATGATGTTAACGGCTTTAATAATTATTTAAAGCGTTATCAAAAATATTTAACAGTTGAGAAACAAGCGATTAAGTAGGAGAAAAATATGGACATTAATAAATTAAAGAAAATCGTTTATGAAGAAAATCTTAATTTAGTAAAGAATGATTTAGTAATTTTAACTTGGGGTAATGTTTCAATGGCAGATCGTAAGCTTGGAGTTTTTGTTATTAAACCAAGTGGAGTTTCTTACGAAAAGATGAAACCTGAAGATATGGTTGTGGTTTCACTTAAAACCGGTAAGAAAGTCGGCGGCAAACTTAATCCAAGTAGCGACACTCCTACCCACTATGAACTTTATAAAAAGTTCACTAAGGTAAATGGGATTGTCCATACTCATTCAATGTTCGCCACTGCATTCGCTCAAGCAGGAGAGGATATTATTCCTTTAGGAACTACTCATGCTGATACTTTTTACCAAAGTATCCCATGCGCTAAAAAATTAAGCGCGAATGAAATTAAAAAAGATTATGAAGCAAATACTGGAAAAGCGATTATTAAAGAATTTAATCGTCGCCATTTAGATTATTTAGCGACTCCAGCAGTTCTATTAGAAAGTCACGGTCCTTTTGCCTGGGGCAAAGATGCGCATGAAGCGGTTAAGAATGCGATTACCCTAGAAGCAGTCGCGAAGATGAACTTCTTAACTTACTCAATTAATCCAAAAGTAAAAAAGATTGATCAATATTTAAGTAATAAACATTACGAAAGAAAACACGGTAAGAACGCTTACTACGGACAAAAGTAATTTATTTTAAATTACGAGAATTATTTTCTTGCGCAAGTTTTACAATACTTTCATTAGTGATTTTTTCAATCATCGGCATCACTTGCGTGGTTGGTTTATCTTTAAAATCTTTATATTTTAATGGTTTATGGAATTCAATTGTAATATTTCTTTTCTTAAAGCCTTTGGGCTTTTTTCTTGATATTAAATGAGAACCATAAGATGAGACAAAGATAATATCTTTTTCCGCCCAATAAGCCGGTTTAAGTGCGCCATCCTTATAAGGAAGAGTTTGTAATTGATCCGGATTTCTCATACGTGTACCTTCCGCAAAAATAAAATACGATAAATCATTTTTCTTTAAGCGTTCGCTTATTTGTTTAAAAAGTCTTAATTGGAGTAATACATCTTCTCGATCAATTAAAAGACAATCGAGTGAACTAATGATATTTCTTACAAAAGGAATATCAAATGCTTCCTTTTTAGCAACAAACGCAATTGGTTTTTCGCTAAGACAAATATAAAAAACTGGATCAAAAAAACTACGGTGATTTGAAATACCTAAAAAACTTCCTTCGTGTTCGGTTAAATATTCTGGATGATGCATTTTTACATCAAGATGTAAGACTTTAACGCATCTAATTAATAAGTCACGAACTTTTTTATAGCGAACTTCAATTGGAGTCTGTTCTGGATGTTTAGTATATTTTCTCATCCATGTAAAACGAGCGAATAAAATTCGCGGTGCAAGTTTGAGACATCCAAGAACGAAATAGGCTTTCATTATTTTTCTACCTTTATTGAAACTGGCGGCACAACAAGAGTTGTGTTGTCTTTTTTATTGTAGCATATCGCTTTATCACTAGGGTTAATAAAAATATTAATATTTTTGTGCGCCTTATCTTTACCATATCTACTTTTAAGTGCAAATAAGATTCCGTTATTATCTAAATCATAAATACTAGCATTGCGATCAATTGCGCTCATATCCACTTCGTGGAAATAACGAATTTTCTTTCTCTCTTTAACTGCTTCTTTAAACGCATCGACCATGAAGCTTCTTTCTTTTAATAAAGAATAGTCGAAGTGATTTAAAGCATCTCCGGCATTATAAGTATTGCCTTCGCCTTTCTTACTTAAACCGATTTCTTGACCCGCATGGAAAAATGGAATGCCTAAAGAATATAAAACGATTGAATTAGCAAAGCTAACTCGCAATAGTCGATCTTTCTCGCTTAACTCAGGGCGAAGGATTTTAACCTTATCATATAAGGTATGGTTATCATGGCACTCAATAAAATTGAGAGAACAAGACACATGCGAGAAGCGTGAGCGCCCGATTAAATTAAAGCTTGATCCAGTGATTGCTTCCTTAAAGCTTTCGTGCTGCTCATTACTATTTAAAGCATAACCCCAATATTTACCACTAATATTACCGATGACTGCGTCACGATAAAAATCATTAAAGAAACTAACGAATTGTACATGATGCGCATTGTCGGCGTTCGCTAAGACTAAATTATATCCACTCATCATATTCCAACCTTCGCCATAAAACATGAATCCAGGTCGGAACGATAAAATCGTTGATTTTAATTCATTGATTGTATCCGCATCAATAATACCCATTAAGTCAAAACGGAAACCATCAACATGGTAATATGTCGCCCACCACTTACAAACATCAATAATTAATTTACGGGCCATTTTTCTTTCGGTCGCTAAATCATTACCGCAACCACTACTATTAAAGTAGACTCCATCCGTGGTACGTCTAAAATAATAATTTGGAACCGTAGCTTCTAAAGAAGAATGTTGATGTTCATACACGTGGTTAAACACGACGTCCATAACTATGCGCATTTTATTTTTGTGGAAGTGCGATACTAAGGCTAATAAATCTTTAATCCGACTTGCTGGATCTTTTACATCTGAAGCAAAGCTTCCTTCCGGAACAAAATATTGAATTGGGTCATAGCCCCAGTTATAACTTTTATCTGGATGCTCTTCATCCACAGTTGCGTAATCATAGATTGGTAATAATTGAAGATGAGTAATGCCAAGGCTCTTGATGTAATCAAAACCAACTGGTAATCCATCTTTGTTAGTCCGACCTTCTTCAATTAAACCTAAGAATTTACCTTTATTTACAATATTTGTATTTTGGTCAATAGTTAAGTCACGAACATGCCCTTCATAAATAATAGCATCAAGATAGGAATTCATTTTTTCTGGATGCTTATCATGCATGTTTATTTTATAACTGTTTAAATCGAGAATAACGTTACTCTTACTATTAGGAGTAGAAGCTTTACCATATGGATCAATAGTCTTAGTAGTTACTCCACTATTAGTGACCATGTAATTATAAGTATGGCCTTTTAAATTTCTTTCAATCGTTAAACGATAAACACCTTTATCACTTCTTTCCATATCATAGAAATGTTTGTTATCGATAATTAAAACTACGCTACTAGCAAGCGGAGCCCAAAGGGCAAAAGCGGTTTTCTTGCGCGTATAAGTCGCGCCTAAATCATTACCGCTATAAGCGAAACGATTATCGAAGTCAGGTAACGCCGCAACTGAATTTACATTTAACGGGAATATACCAATATTGGTAATAGCGATGTGATAGTCGTAACCTAATTCAATATCTTTGGTTAATTTAAATTCGTATATTACTCGTTCATCATGCTTTTTAATAATTGTGCCATCTATACGAAAACGGAAATCGTTTTTAACGATTAAGGTAAAAATATAAGGCATGTCTTTATTCGCACCCGCGATACAAACACGAATCGTTCTAAAATCAACTAGCTTAGCTTCAACAAATCGTTCCATCTTAATTCTCCGTGTTAGGTTTAACGCTAGTTAATTCTTCGCTATCAATCTTTTGTTCTTTCTTTTCAAAGTGGAAATTCTCTTTGAGAACTTTACTGCCTTTACTCGCTTCACTGTCAAGTGCAACTAAGCCTTCATCTTGTAAGCGTTTAAAGAGACGGCCGGCCCGAGTAAAGCCGATTCCATTCTCACGTTCAATCGTAGAAATTGATGTATATTCGCGTTTATAAACTTGTTCTTTGACAAATTGGTACAATTCCTCGTCGCGTAACTTTTTCGCGTCTGCTGCGCTCATTTTCACTTCATCGCCTTTAACCGGTTCAACATTATGATCTTCTAAATCCATGAAACGCGGATCATAGTTTGGTTCTCTTTGTTCGTTAATAAAGTTTACTACTTTATCAATTTCTTCATCGGTTACATAGCAGCCTTGCGCTCTCACGCAACCGCTCGCTTGTATTTGCGGACAACTCACTAACATATCACCATTACCAAGTAATTGTTCAGCGCCCATACCACCAATGATTGTTTTGCTAGATTCAATATCAGGAACACTTAACGCAACACGTACTGGTAAATTGGATTTAATTACGCCTGTGATAACATCAACACTAGGTCTTTGCGTAGCAATCACTAAATGAATGCCAGCCGCTCTAGCCTTCGCAGTAATACGAGCAATGTCTAAATCGATTTTCTTATTTTGTTGGATTAAATCAGCAAACTCATCTACGATGACCACAATATAAGGAAGCTGACTATCTTTATTTTTAACTTTAGCATTATAACTAATAATATTATTAGTCATCGTGCCTTCAAATAAACCATAACGTCTTTCCATTTCTTCTACCACTTTCTCTAAAGCAACTTTTGCTTTCTTTGGATCAGTTACAACCGGGCAAAGTAAGAAAGGCGAATTTTTATAATGGGTGAACTCAACGCGTTTTGGATCTACTAATAATAGACGCACTTCGCTTGGAGTATTACGCATAATTAAACTCATAATTAATGAATGGACAAATACGGATTTACCAGAACCGGTTGCACCGCCAATTAATAAATGTGGGAATTTAGCTAAATCCGCATATTTAATTTCACCCGTAATATTTTTCCCAAAGGGAATCATTAAACGATTTTGTTCACCTTTAGGTAAAACACTAACGATTTCTTTAAAACCAATCGTTGCGGATTCTTTATTAGGTACTTCTAATCCAGAAGTAACCTTACCCGCCACAATCGGTTCAAAGCGTGCTTGAACACCACCAAGGCGTTGAGAAATATCTGAAACGTATCTTGGAATTGCTTGAATAGATGCATTAGCATCAACTTGAACATCGTAGCGCGTAATACGCGGACCAATGGTGTGACCAACTACTTTAGCACCAATCCTTAAAGCTTGGAACGTAGCATTAATAATGATTTCATTATTAGCACAACTCTCTTCGTTCTTAGCGATGATATCTCCGACTTCATAATCTTTAAGTAAATCAAAACTTGGTAATTGATAAGGCTTTAAAATCTTTTCTTCTTTTTTGGGTTCTTCAATTATATCGTTAGCAAGACCAATGTCATCATCTAATAAATTAGCACTATGTAAAGTGCCACCCATACTAGTGGGTTCATTAATATCTGACATTTCTGGAGCATCATCATTACTATATAAATTAGCTTTTTCTAATACCGAAGGATCTTTTAATTCTTCATCGGGTAAAACATCATTAGAGAAGATTTCTTCTTTTCTTGCTCTAGGAGCTTGGTTAATAGCCTGTTCAATAATATCTGGTTCATGTACTTCTGCTTCCACCACCGGTTCGCCTTTTTTAACGGCTCTTTTATTTTTAATAAAGACAAAGAATTTCTTAATATATTTGTGGGTAAGAATGACAATTGCGATAACTAAGAATATGCTAGCCGATGCAACCGTTCCTGCATAAGTAATTACTGAAAGTAACCCTGCAAAGAGATGACCAAACCAGCCGCCTCCTAAAGGTGTATATAAAGGATCAAGACGATGATAATTAGTGAAACGCGAAATCGGAATTGCGTTCATAAAATTTTCACCAAACAATGGATTAAAAGTTCCGATTTGTAATTTATCGCCATTAGGAACCGCGGTGAATAAAATTAAAAGTGAAAAGATAAGTAACGCTAGTCCAATGATAATTGAATTATGTTTGACCTTAATCGGTTTATTGCGATTAATGATTAAAAATAAGCCGGTTAGAATAAGTAATGGAAAGATAATCCAATAAGCGACTATTCCAAAAATAGCCGCTAGCCCCATTACGATTGATTGAATGATATATCCTATATCAATTAAGGCTAATATGCCGAACAAGATAAACGCGAGACCGATCGCAACTTTGACTTTGCTTGATTTAATCGCGTTACTATTTTCCATAACTAATTAACGTCCGTAATAATTGGAACCACTAAAGGTTCTTTACCAATCTCCTTACGGAGAAGTTTACTTAAACGGTCCGTGACCGCACTTTCAACTACATATTTATTATAATTCCCCAAAAGGAATTCATTAAGAATATTTGTTAATTCATTGCTTACTAAGCGACAAACAGTTTTAATGTCTTTTAGACAAGTAACGCCAAATAAATTTACTTCCGGTACAGAAATAATTTTATGATTGCGTGAATCAATCGCTACGCTTGCAAGCACAACACCATCTTCACCAAGTTTTAAACGCTCACTTAATACTTCGTTAGCGGAACTAGTCAGGTTCTTACCATTAATTAAGACGATGCCAGTAGGTACTGCCTGAGATGCCGGTAACATTCTGGCTGCTTCATTATTAATATCTAAAACTAATCCGTTTTCTAAAACGAAAATGTTATTGTGCGATAAATTTACGCCCATATTATAGGCAATCATTGCATTCGCAATCATGTTGCGGTAGCTACCTTTGATTGGTACAAAGAATTTAGGATGGAATAAAGAAATCATGCTCTTAATGTCTTCTTCGCTAGGATGCATACTTAAGTATTCCTTGCGTGAAACGTTATGCACATTCATTCCGGTTCTAAATAAATTATCTAAAGTCGATGCACCGAGTACTTCAAAGTAGTTTGAAGTAGGCGCTGCTACGATAAAGGTATCAGTTTCTTTAAAAGTAATACGAGCGGTTCCGCTTCCTTTCGCAAAGCGATTCATCTTCGTATATAGCGCACGACCAAAACCAGTCATTAAAATGACTAGGTCGGTGTCTTTTACACGATTAATGTCTTCATAATCTAAGAAATAGTTTCTTGGAATCGCGCATTCATCAATTGATTCTAAACGCTTTAATAAAGCGTAGGTTTCTTTATCATATGCACAAATCTTACGATTATAAGAAATGGCTAGTTTAATTATTTCAGCAATTGCAAAAGCATTTGTAGCAAACACGGAAATAAAAATTCTTCCTTTGGCATCATGTTCAAAGAAACTTACTAAGTGAGGAGTTAATCTATGATTAGGAGTTGTGTAACCAGGACGCGTGGCGTATGTAGATTCACACATTAAAAGTAAAGTTGGTTTTTCAGCAATACGACCAACCGCGGTTGAATCATAACTAAAGTTCTTAAAACTATTATTTTCAATAATAAAGTCACCAGTATAAATAATATTGCCAGCGCTAGTTTCAATCGCAACGCCAAAACTTCTTGGCATGTTGTGGCAAGTTCCGAAGAAATGAACAGTATGACCGGAAATTATTTCGTCGCTAGTCGGTTTAACAACGTTAAAAGTTAAATTCGTACCACTATTAACATGACTTAGGAATGATTCAATTAGCATCTTAGTAACATCACTACAATAAATGGGCGCTGGACAATCTTTAGCCATATACGCAATTGCGCCTAACTGATCATCATGACCATGAGTAATAATATAAGCTTTAATCTTTTTCTTATTTTCTTTTAAATAAGAATAGTCGCTAATAATATAGTCAATACCAGGTGTAGATTTATCTGGATATTTAATTCCAGCATCTAAAACAAAAATGTCATCATCAATCTCGACTACGGTTAAATTCTTTCCGTCCTCATCAAGACCTCCGAGCATAAATACATGAATGTGTTCGTTCATTATAAAATCTCTCTTTTCGAATATATCGATAAAATTTAGGTGCTTTAATTATAAACAATAATTTATAGAAATAAAAGTATTTTTCACTAAGTAAAAAGCCTTACAGAGTAAGGCAATTATTTTCTGGTTGCGGGGGATGGATTTGGACCATCGACCTCCAGGTTATGGGCCTGGCAAGCTACCAGACTGCTCTACCCCGCGATATGTTAAAACTATACCACAAGGCAAAAATATAAAGCAAATAAATTAACCTTTCAATTTCTTTCGTATTATTAAATACATTACGGGTAATGTAACTAAAGTTCCGAAACGATATGATAGAGGTAAACGCGACAAACGAGGGAGATATTTTAAATTATCTCGATATTTGTGATAAATCTCATTCACAACTTCCGGATTTTGATAATCACTGTTCCTTAAGCGATACACAATATCCATCGCAGATAAACATATCATTGATGGAACGTATTTAACTGCGGTCGGATAAATTGTTGGATCAAGCGCTTTAACATTTTCTTCAAACATAAACAAAGACAATTCTTTTTCAGAAAAAGAAGCGTGCATCATACTAGACTTTACACGACGATATAGATATAGTTTAGCTTTACTATAGACAACTATTTTACAAATTCTGAACAAATAGGTAGAAAGCAGAATATCTTCTCCATAAAAACATTTTTCATTAAATACTTTTGGATAACCCGGAACGGTTTTTAATAAATCATGTGAAAAGAATTTAGACCAAGCGGCGCGCCCGCCATTAATATCAACAATAAATTTAGTATAAATTTGATCGGGGTTAGATAAAATTTCATATTTTTTAGAGTAATTCCAACTGATGTTACTATAACGATATTCTTGCGATATGTGCTTTAAATTAAAATTAACCAAGTCAGCATTGTATCCGGTTATAAGTTTATAACAATATTCAATGGTTTCGGGATGAATGATGTCATCTGAATCCATAAAATAAATGTATTTGCCTTTAGCAATGGCTAACCCAGCGTTACGAGCGGAGCTTAACCCTCCATTAACTTTATGAACAACCTTAGCTTTTGAATAAGATCGTGCAAAATTATCTAACATCTTTCCGGTTTCATCAGTCGAACCATCATCAACAAAAATCGCTTCTATGTTTTGATAGGTTTGATTCTTAATGCTTAAGAAAACATCATTTAGAAAACGCGAAGCGTTATAACAAGGAACAATGATTGACACTAAATCTTTTTCCATTACCAGCGATTATATACTCTTTCGGCGAAACCCGGAACATTTTCAAAATGAATTTCTTCACCTTTGATTTTGATGTTGCCGGTAAATAAACCGAACACTTGATGTTGATAACTTCTAATTAATAAAACATTAGAATCGCTAAAGCGATCAAGAACCGGTTTAAATATGATATTAACATCACCACTATGGGATGTGATGCTCCATTGCGACAAGTAATCTAATTTGCCATCTTTTTCGGGAATATTAAATTTAACATCTTTTAATTTATAGGCTTGGTCACGATAGAAAAACATATTCTCACTAGCTTTGCTAGTATCTCCAAAACCATAGCCAAGATTCCAACCAATACGTTCTCCGTTATAAGTAGAATTCATGCTTGACCAATACCAAGTATTTTTATAAGTCCAAATCCCACGTCCCCAATCAAGCACACCATAGGAATCAGTGAGATTATAAGTTTGACTACCAACGGTTACAGTTCCTTTCGCTTTTAATAGATTAATTTTTTGATTGTAATAAAAATGTCTAGGCTTTATAAAAGGCGTAGCAATTACCATGCTATCTTTATTAGTCTCAGTTAAAAATAAATCAGTTTCGAATCTAACTTTATTAGGACCAAATTTCTTCATCCACACTTTTATGTGTCGACCATTATTTTCGTGTTTAAACGAAAAGGAGAATTTTTTCTTTTCAAAAATTACATCGCCTGTTTTACTAGTGCTTGGCATATGTAATTTACCAAATGAGAAAAATCCAAGAGGAGAAGAAGTAATTTCTTTTTTATTGATGAAATCAAAGAAGGTAATACTGACCATCCACATATAAGAATTATCCGCAACCGTTAAAGCTACACCATAATCCTTATTACCGATGTAGTAATAATCCCATTCTTTAATACGTGAAATTAATCCCTTAATCTTTGTGCGATCATATTCTTTCACAAGTGAAAAAGCATAGCCGGCTTCCGATAGATTACCATCTTCATCAAGAAGTGGACCAGGTATTAATTGATGTTCATCCATAAATTAATGGCGGGTTTTATCAGTATATAATTCGCAGAATCTTCCTGAGAAGCTTCTGATAATTCCTTCTTTACCTAAGTGAGTTGTATCACCATAGCGGCTCATTCTAAATTGCGCTAAGCCACGAGTTCTTTCTTCAGTAATGAAGACTGTGACTCCGCTAGGTGGGCAAATCATAAATTGCGCAGCATTGGTGAACGGAATATTCATTAAGTGTGCAACAATCGCAGACATAACACCAATGTGACAGAATAAAATAACTTTGTCACGATTACGACGGGTTACTTTATAAAAGTAGCCTTCACGTTTATAACCATGTTTTGCTAATAATTTATCAAGTGAATCCCAAACGTTAAACAAAGCTTTTTCAAAAATACCATCACGCACTTCAGAACTTTCCAAGAAGTTTGGTTGAATAAGCATTGGGTGCTTTTGAATATATTCAGGTTTAAAATCCCAGCAGTTTTGTTTCTTGCCGTTTTTAAGCACGGCGTGATAATGGTTTAATTCACGTAGCCATTCAACGGTATGGACTTTCCCTTTACCTTTCACCACAGCTTGGCAAGTCATTTGTGCTCTTTCAAGCGGTGAGCAATAAATCTCATCAAAATCACTTGCGTTGTAGCGTTTGCCTAAGGCAGCCGCTTCTTTTTTGCCACGTTCGGTTATGGTGTGATGCTCATAATCCGGCTCGGCATGTCTAATAATATATAGTTTCATAGATATATTATAACATATAAGTTAATTTTATTTGTTTTAGCTATTTTCCTTGAATTGATAAAGGAAGTTGCAAAACTGTACTACTGCCATCAATTTATCATTTTTATTCTTACGTTTCTCTAGGTTGTTATTGATATAAGCGCGACAGCGAGCTTTAACGCTGTTAAAATTAAAATCTTTAAAAACTAAATCAGCAAACTGTTGACCGGAGCGTTTCCCGGCATTAATCATCTCAATCATATCAGCTCTTGTAAAAGAAAACGGAGTTTTCTCGTCGTTAAGATTTAGCGTAACATCAGAATCAATCACAATAGTATTTTTGTTAAATAAATCGAGTGGAGGATAATAACGATTATAACAATGTAATATAATTACCATATCAAGATTAAAATACTTTAATGGATAGATAGGGACATTGTCAGTCGAGCCCCCGTCAATATAAGTCGTATAGTTGAAACGTTGGGGCCCATTGATAAGCGGAAAAGCCGAAGAACAATTTAAAACCTTTTTAGCATCATTACGTTTCATAGTATTTAAACAAAAATAGTGAGGAATAAACGAAGGAAATTTAGTAGCCGTTACATAAAGCGGAACGACTAATTTATCGCTTTCGATTAAATTAAAAATGTTTCCGTATAAATCATTCTTGAGTTTTTGTCTAAAACGAAGCACTGATTCGCAATCAAAATTCTTGTAGAAATCGATTAGTTCATTTGCTTTTTTAGAAGCAACTGCATATGCATTAAGCGCTCCGATTGAAGAACCAGTTAAAACCGTAATCTTTTTATAACCAATTTTTTTAATTATTTCATTGGCAAAAGCTAGTTGGGCAGCACCACGAGAAAAACCGCCTGAAAAAACGATACCAATATGATTAATCTTTTTCATTTTTTCCATAGACTATTCTTGAATGGTTAATAATCGAAACAACAACCATGGTATTAAAATTAATAAATATTAATGTATTAATGATAAACGAAAGTGAAATGACCGCCTCTTCAAAAACGGTCAACCAATCGTTTAGCTTGTTTTGATATATTATCACATAATTTGCGACGTTTTGATCGCCTTTTGCAACCATTAACAGTATAAATAATGTTAGCGACAATAAAAAATGAAAATTCAAAATTGAACCGGTTACTAAAGGGCGAAATTTTTCTTTTCTAGAAGTAATCAAGAGCGTGATAATTAAAGGCGACACAAGTAATAAGAAAGTAGGTATTACCAAGAAAGCGAAGAATGGCCCTGGGTTCGTATGTGTTAAAAATGAAGACGATTTCCATAAGTTAGCAAACGCTAAATTATTTCTATAATAAACAGGTAATAAGGTTGTAACAAGAATCAGCGATGATATAAAGTAAAAATCAAGATTTTCAACTATCATGACCGCTCCTCTTTTTTTGCTGCTAATTCGGAAAATAACACCAATAAGAACTAAGATAATATAAGCGCCTAGGGTAAGAAAATATTGGAATGAATAAAATATATCAATAATTAATACCGCAATAAATAAATTAACAAAAATAATAGCGATTAAAGTGGTAAGTTTAACGCTCGAATTATTACTTAAAGAAATGCGCTTATTTAAAAATTTTCTTTTATAATTTGATAAACAACCGCAATAAGGACATTCATCGAAATCGCTATTACTGATGAAACCACAATTTGAGCAACGCATTATTACTCCTTTTATTATTAATAAATTGGCGGAGGTTTAGAGATTCGAACTCCAGCGGGCTTTGACACCCCTATCGGTTTTCAAGACCGACCCCTTCAACCACTTGGGTAAACCTCCATTGGTGGACCCTGCAGATCCTGACACTGCAACCGTTCGGTTATGGGCCGAATGCTCTTCCTTTGAGCTAAGGGTCCGTGATAAACGATTATACAGCAAATGTAATTAAAATTCTATAATTGTAAAGACTATTAATCGATTAAACGAAATAGTTTATTTCTAACTTTTGCAAACATAATTATATTTAATGCTCTAAATAAATATTTGCGGAATGACCAATTTCCAAACATGGAACAATAAGTATTGTGCTGAAAATCTTTTGAAATACTTACTTTAGTAAAATTGCTTATGTCAAGCCTGTTAGGATAAGCAACAAAATGATTAATCCATTCAATAAGATCTTCACACGAAACATTTAAATAACTGTCATCAAAAATTTTCTTAAAAATTTCAGCAAATTTCAAAGCCCCTTCTGAAATAGCAGGATAAATTTGCATATTTACCTTTTCGCTTTCGTTAGCGGATTTGAATATAGCCTTCCCGCCAATGACATCGATAATCGGCGCTTCAGGTGCAGACATTAAAAATTCCATAATTTCCCATCGATAAGCAAAATGTATAATGTGTTTATGGAAAGATATATAAGGGTGGCTTCTTTTCTTACTTTTCGAAGAAAAAACCTGAAAATAAGATCCAATGTAAGAACGATTTTTATCAACGGCGCTTAATAAGTTTTGTGATGAAAAATTTGATGTGGTAGTATCAACCACTGCTACTTTATCCTTTTTAAAACACTTATTTAAATAAGACAAGTAGTCTTTTTTCTTATTTTCTGATAATTTTTTGTACTCTTCTTTGTGCTTGTTAAAAAAATCCATCGCTTCTAGGTAAGTAAAACGCGAATTATTATTAATAGGTACCTCGTTTTTAAAATAATCAAAAATTGAATTTAATGCACGAAGTTCACGCTTCTTACTTTTATACATATCAGATGATTGGTAATCTAAATTTATAAGTACATTAATTTTTCGTGGAGCGTACAAATAATGAGAATTGTATTTATGGTTGGTAATTAAATCAAAAATGCGCTTAAGTGTATAACCGTCCCTTGCTATGAAAGCAACATCGTTAATTTTGTTAGCATCTAGTTTATCGCTTAGCCACATCATGAACGAAAGTATAATTGGACCGCCATTAGTAAAACCGAAATCGTACCAATAATCATCTTTTTTAGACGAAATCATAAATTGCGAAATAATCGCCAAGTATATTGAAATCGCTAAACTTTTTTTATTCCAACGATAAAGCGACCTAAATTTTTGATTATCTTTTAACAGCGCTTTTCTTGGCGCTTGTAATAATATTGCATCTAGTCCGACTGATTTAGCCTTGTATACATCAGCGTAATATAAGTCGCCTATGTGGAGTATATCTTTTGCATTACATTTATTATCTTCAACTACAAATTTAAATAATTTAGCCGAATTTTTAGTTATACCGATTTCGGATGAAACATACATTTTTTTATAACCAATTATTTTGTTTGTAGCAAGTAATCTAGACAAAACAATTGAACTTAAATACATATCAGAAACAATAATTATTGTTTTGTTTAGTTTTTTAGCGTATTGAAATAATTCATGACCAATTGGATTTATGAGATTCAATTTGCTTTCGCACGCTATCTCTTCATTTTTAATGTGTTTGAATTTCTCTGGAATATAACTATAAATGTCCTCAATAGTAATTTCTTTAGAAAGACTGTGGATTCTAGCCTTTCTTTCAGCCTTGATTCTTGCTTTATGAAATCCTTTTAATTTATATTTATCTTCAATATATAAAAATAAATCCGTTGGCTTCATAAACGGACGGAGAATTAATGTATCAAAAATATCGAAAGATATAATCTTATGATTTGCGATCTGTTCTTTGATAAATTTCAAATCATACATAACTTTAATTGTGGTGGCTGAGGAGGGACTCGGACCCCCGACACGCCGGGTATGAGCCGACTGCTCTAACCAACTGAGCTACTCAGCCACATTTGGTGGAGCCAAAGGGGATTGAACCCTCGACCTCATGCTTGCAAAGCACGCGTTCTCCCAGCTGAACTATGGCCCCATGAATGGTTGGGATGATGGGATTTGAACCCACGACCTTCTGCTCCCAAAGCAGACGCGATACCAAGCTACGCTACATCCCAATAATTTTGGCGCGCCAGACAGGAGTCGAACCCGTAACCTTTTGGTTCGTAGCCAAACACTCTATCCAGTTGAGCTACTGGCGCACTTAATTGATACTGGAGCATCCTGTCGGAGTTGAACCAACGCTCATTGAGTTGCAGTCAATTGCCTTACCACTTGGCTAAGGATGCATTTAGACCAGTGCGAAATATTATATCATTAGTGAATTTAAATAGTAAATTTATTTAGTGATTATTGCTTGATTGTAGTGTGACTACGCTTAATTTTTGACCACTTGCTTTTTAGGATAATACCTTTAATCACCGCAATTGCTTCAATAATCATAAATGCTGGGAAGAAAACGACTGATATTAATACGACTTTTTTATTTGTAATAAAAAGACGTTTTCTTTCGGCGATATACGAAATCGCAGGTTGAAACCAAAATGGTACAAACAAAGCAGCGCATAAAACGATGATAATAAAGATGGTGAACCATTTAATATCAAAAGTTCCTAATCCCCATATATTCATTGGACCAACTATGCCAGTATAAATAAGAGAATAGATGTAATAAAATGGAAACCAAACGCAGGCCACAAACGAACCGGGGATAATTGCAATGTTTGTATATTGATCTAAATAAGATAATTTTGTGCCAAATGGAATATCTTTTTTAAACAAATTCTTAAAGAAATGTCCTAGACATTTAATTCCGCTTGTCCAAAATAATTTATTAAGACCGCCGCCCATCCTTGAATTACGTTTAAACACGTCATCTAAGGTTGTAGGTTGATCTTCATAAACAACTGCTTCATCAATATATTCAACAATAAGTTTATCGTTAATTAGGCGTTTTAGAGTAAACTCTAAATCTTCGCTATTGCTTAATGCATCCCAATTAAACGCTAAATCACTTCTTATCATTGAAGTCGGTCCATTCATTACGCAACCGAAACGAAGAGCGCTTCTTCCAACGCATGCAATTCGTGAATCACGGATATACCAAAGACCGGACATACACGAAATTACATTATCGGTTAAATTACGACTATTTTCGAAAGTACGTCCAATTGCCACTCCATCATCTGCAGCTTTATTACACGCTTTTAAATAATTCTTATCAATTTGATTATCAGCATCAATTAATACGAAGTATTCAGTTTTATATCCTTCATTTTTTAAAGCATCTAAACCATGTCTCATATTTGTGCCTAAACTTGGTTTACAAATATCAGCATCATTAACTTCAATAACCCGTGCTCCGTTTTCGCGAGCAATCTTTGCGGTGTTATCCTTACAATTGTGCGCGAACACAATAACGTTAAATTTATCCTTGGGATAATCTACTAATAAACTAGACTTAACCGAATCAGCAATCACGTCTTCTTCATCGTGAGCGCGAATAATGATTGTAAAATGATGGACCTTTTTTGCCTCTGGATATTTTCTTGGTTTAAGGAAACAGAGAAACATAAATAAAAATTGAAATAAAAATAAACCGCCAAAAAGAATTATGATAGCAATATTTATCCACCAAATAATGTTATTAAATAATTCCATAATTATTTCTTCTTACGAATTTTAATTTTGCCATGTAATTTGCCACGAAGGTTCCGATCAAGGAATAATATGTTAAGAATAATGAAGAAAACCGCGAACACAATAATAGCTAAAGCCATGAATCCAGGAGTTACTTCAGTGCCGAAAAAATTAATATTCATAGAAAGAGTGCTACTAAGTTTGTTAGTAATATCAATAATTTCAGAATGAGTAAATTGCCCTGTACTTTCTAAATATTGAGTAAAATTATTGTAATAATCTTGCAAACAGAAAGTTCTCAATAAGCCAGCTGAATACGTCCCCGGGAAAAATAACGGAATATTTTTTGCAATATCAGGTAGCATTGATATCGGCATAAACGCACCGATCATAAATCCAGAACCGCTCGATACAATAACTGATATGCTGTTATAGGTATTGTAATTAGTTAAAAAGCTTGCGATAAAACAAGTGATTAAAGAGGCTGAAATAACTGATAATAGTAAAATTGGAATTAGCAAAAATGTATGGCCTACTGAAATGTGAAATCCCCCAAGCCCTCCTAAGTAAAGATATGAAACCAAAAGAACACAAAAACATATTAAGAAAGTTGCCAGTATATTAAATATGACATAGGATGCATTAATCGAACGACGAGAAATTGGCGAAGAAACAAAATCCTTACTAACACCATTTAAACGATCGGTTATCATAATTGTACACGTATTAAGCGAAACAGAAATGCATGAAACAGCAACTATACCAGAAAGCATCCATCCATCCGCTAATAAAGACGCGCCTTTCATAACGTCTTCAGTAATCTTCCCGGGATTATCACTAAACAATTCTTTTAATCCTGAATTAATGGCACTAACTTGCAATTGACGTAAAAATATAACGTAAAGAATTAGTGTAATCATCGGCACTAAAAGCGCAAAAACCACACTAATCTTGTTCTTAAAGAACACTTTAAAATGTCTTCTTACTAATGTGAAATAAACGCGGCGGTTATGATTAGTATGAACTTCGCGAGAAAAGAAACTCATTACTTTTTGCCTCCCACCACATTTAAGAAAACACTATTCATGTCACCTTTTTCTACTTCGAAATCTGGAATGTATTTTCCGTACTTTTCAAGTAGTTTTTTCGCATCAGCGCTGTTTTTAATTTTGATTCGATACGCTTCAGCATCACTATCGTAGGTATATTTATACCCTTTAATATTTTTTTCAAAAACATTATTTTTCTTTTGATAAGCGACTAACGTGTCAGTCGAAAAACGATTCTTTAATTCGTTTGGCGTACCTTCAGCGATAATTTTGCCCTTGTTCATAATTACTACATAACTAGCTTTCTCAGCTTCTTCAAGATAATGCGTGGTAAGAAAAACTGTCATACCAGTTCTTTCTCTTACTTCATCAATTAATTTCCACACATCAAGTCGAGTTTTTGGATCTAGACCAGTGGTAGGTTCATCAAGCATTAATAATTTTGGCTCATGAATTAATGCGCGCGCAATATCGACACGACGTTTTTGCCCGCCTGATAATTTATCAACTTCTTGATCTAGAATAGGATCTAAATTTAGAATCTTGCTAACACGTTCAATCGATTTTTTAAGCGCATCTTTTTTCAAACGATAAAATCGAGCTCTAATGGTAAGATTTTCTCTTACAGTTAATAATCCATCTAAAACTGAATTTTGGAATACAATTCCAATTTTTTCTTTCACTATTGCGTTATCTTTAATTAAATCGCATCCATCAATATTAATATCACCACTATCTTTTTCCAAAGTTGAAGAGATAATGTTAATAGTAGTAGATTTGCCAGCGCCATTAACACCTAAAAAAGCAAAAAGCGCGCCTCTTTTTACGGTAAAAGAAATATCATCAACCGCTTTCAAAACACCATAGCTTTTCTTTAGGTGTGAGACTTTAATAAAATAGTCACGTTTTGACTGCGTATTTTTCATACCTTATATATATTATATATTAAGCGGTTTTAATTTTTCTTTCTTTTCTTTGCTTTTTGTTTCTAAAACGTAAAACAACAACCATTGTAATAGCTGTAATAATAATTGCGATTTCTACAACAAATAATACAATTGCCCAAGTCGGAAGTGACTCATGTTTAACCTCTTCCCACATTTTTAAAATAAGATCGTTATTTTTTCCATAATCTTTCATAACCATCAACGAATCAGTTACTTCTTCTTTTGGAAATTGTGCGACTATTTGACGGTTTTCATATTTTGTATCAATAGTTAATTCTTTGCCTTCGCCAAAAAAATAACTAACAGGATAAGTAGTAGCGCTGTTACTAGAAGTAGGAGCATATATATCATTGTAATAATTAAAAACATCTTCACTAGCGATTGAAGAGGTATAACCAATTGCTTTTATATTTTCAATCGCGTTTTTTGAATCAGAAAGAAAATCTAAAAATTGATACGCTAATTCTTTATTCGCGTTCTTTTGCAATGTCCAGCAGTCAAACCAAAGGTTACTGCCCTCATCAGGAATAGAATAATAAAGCATTAAATTCTTTTCGCTTTCTGCGTTGTTTATTGCTTTAACTGCATCACCACTCCAAGCAGTATCAATACCAATTTTTTCTGTAACAATATCTTCTTTACCACTATCAACCTCAAAACCAAAGATATTATCTCTTAGTTTTAAGAGATCGTTTTTAACTGCGTTAATATGTTCGTTAGCGTTACTATCATCTTCTCCGCCATAGTTAAATACGGTTTGTCTCTCTTCAATTGTTTTACTTTTGTCTTTAAAAAATTCACCATTAGAGTGAATAAGTCCAACTGCGTAGGTATCTCGCATTGAATCTTTAACCGAAATAGTTTTTTGAAAACGTGTATCCCAAAGCGAATCAAAAGTTCTCATATCTTTATCGATCATTTCTTTCGCATCAATTTTTCTTTCTTTGAATAAATAAAAATTAGGATTATAGAGTAGCCCAAAGGTGCCCCACATGTAGCACATACTATAATCATCTAGATTATAATTATTGCCCCAAGTAATCGATTTTAAACGATTACGAATAAACTTTGATGCATTAGTGTCATAATTTGGAATGTACTTATAATCCATTTTTTCTAGTAAATCTAAGTTCACTAGCTTTTGAACCATATAATCACTAGCGCATACTAAATCATATTTAGTCTTTCCAGTTTTTAAAGTATTAAACATGTTTTCCATCGTATCAAAGGTCTCATAAATCACTTTGACTCGTTGACCTTTTTCATCCAGCATTTTCTTTTCAAACGCTTCGGTCATGCCTTCGGCAATATAATCTTCACTATTAAGAACTCTTAAATATGAAACGTTAGGATCATTTTGTGTACAAGAAAAAAGTAGAGGCGAGGTCATTAATAAAGTAGGAACGAGTAAAAGCGCTTTTTTAACGAACGCCATTTTTCATTCTCCTTAATTTACGTTTAATGCCTGAGTTCCTAGCAAAATGATTACGATAAATTGTAATAACAATTATTGCAGTTAAAATAAGTAAGAAAAGAATGGTGGTTAACGCTCTAAGTTCAGGAGGAATTGGCCCTTTCTTGATTTTGGCTTGCACTAAAGTAGATAATGTTTCAATTGATTTATCACCGCTTAACAATCCAGGCCCACGGAGGAAGGCGCTTACGATAAAGTCATCAAGTGAAAGCGTCATTGAAAGTAAGAACCCACTAATTACTCCTGGAATAATTTGAGGGATAACTGCTTTAAATAAAGCAATCCTAGGCGTACAGCCTAAATCCATTGCTGCTTCATATAAATTAGGATCCATTTGTTGTAGTTTTGGTTTTACTGATAAATACACAAATGGTAACGATAAACATACGTGTCCAATTAATAAAGTGAAGAAAGAGAAGATGGAAGTACGGAAAATATATGTTCCTAAGAACACGAATAAAACAGTTAATGATAATGCCATAACAATTTCAGCATTAACAACTGGAATTTGAGTCACGGCTTCAATCGCTCTTTTACTTCTCTTTTTACTATAGAAAGTGCCAATCGCACCTAAGGTGCCTAATAAAACTGATACTATACTAGAAATTAGGGCAATGATGATGGTATTACCTAAAGCAACCATAATTTCATGACTTTGGAATAAACGTGGAAATAGATCAAATGAAAATCCAGTCCATACACCAATGTTCGCCGATTCGGTAAAGGAAAATACAACCAATAAAAGAATTGGTAAATACATCAAAAATAAAATGAGATAAATATAAATATTTGCAAATATTTTCTTTACCATGTTCCACCTCTTACTTCTGGCTCACGCGAAAAACGACGTGTCGCTAACATAGATAAGAAAATGATAATTAACATTATTAAGGCAAGGAAACTACCAGTATTCCATTGTGAGTTCGAAAATGAAATATAAATGGAATTACCAAAAAGAGTAATTTTTCCTTCGCTTAATGTATCGCTAATAACATAGCTACTCATTGTCGGCATAAATACCATCGTAGCTGCACTAGCAACACCGGGTAATGATTGAGGAATAATATTCTTAATAAACACTTGAGTAGGCGTAGCGCCTAAATCACTCGCTGCTTCAATTTGACTCTTATCTAACTTAAGCATCGTTGTATATAAAGGTAAGATGGTAAAAGGTATGAAGTTATAGACCATACCAATTAAAGTTGCAAGATATGGAGTTCTACCACCATTAACGCCTAACCAAGTTAATAAATCACGTGTGGCGCCGGTTCGTAAAACGAAGTTAATCCACATCGGCATAATAAATAAAGTAATTAAAACTCCGTTACGATTAATCTTTTTATCAGCTAAAAAATAAGCTAAAGGATAAGCAATGATTAAACATAAGATAGTAGTTTGAAGAGCGATAAAAACCGAGTTAATTAATATCGACACCTTAGTAGGCGTTGAAAAGAAATCTATTAAAGCTTGTGCTGAAAAGAAACCATCTTTATCCGTAAATGCATAAAAGATAATTAAAAGAATTGGCAAAAGAATAAATAAAATTAAAAAGATTACGTATGGTATACAAAGGTACTTTCTTTGAAACCTAAGCGTCCTCTTCATATTTCGAGATATCTCCTTTTAAACGGAGGTTTATATTTTCTTTTTTAACAATAATAGAAACAATGTCATTCACGTTCCATGAATCTTGAGTATCTAAGACATAGTCTTCTTCACTCGCGCTTCTTACTAATACTTGATAGTAATCGCCTTTCCAAATTGAGTTAATAACAACACCGTGTACTTCACTAGCATTAATATCATCGCTTAATTCAATATTTTTAATATCAATTTCAACTGCAACTGGCGCATCAGTTAAGTTATAGCGAACTCCGTTCTTAGTTAAATAACCATCGCTATCAATTTTGCTACCAGGTAGTAATTGGGTTAAATCACAATCGAATTCATCATCACTCATTGCTACTTTATTATTCTTAGTAATGTAAGCATCATAGAAAGCATTGATATTATATTGTTTCTTCATGATTTGAATATTTTGTGGATCAATTTTGATTGAAACGTGCGAATCAACTTTTAAATCACGTGTGTCACGAACTTGTAATTCGCTCTTACCAACCACAACAATATATTCATAATGAACACCTTTAAAGATTTTACTTTTAATTGTCCCGATTAGATTTGTGGTTCTAGGTCCTAACAAGATAATATCTTCTGGACGCACCACAACATCAACGTTTTCGTTAATTTCAAAATCATCTACGCAGTCCCAAGTCCAGTTAAGGAAACGAACACGTTTTTTATCAACCATGTTGGCGCTATAAATATTAGACTCACCAATAAAGTCAGCGACGAATGCGTTTTTTGGTTCGTTATAAATTTGTGTAGGCGTTCCAACTTGTTGGACCACGCCACCTTTCATAACAATCACTGTATCGCTCATTGTCAAAGCTTCTTCTTGATCATGTGTAACATAAATAAAAGTAATACCTAATTTTTTATGCATTTCTTTTAATTCGATTTGCATTTCTTTTCTCATCTTTAAATCAAGGGCACCAAGCGGTTCATCAAGAAGAAGAATTTCTGGTTCATTCACAATCGCTCGCGCAATTGCTACACGTTGTTGCTGACCACCACTAAGAGTATCAATTGAACGATCTTCCAAATCTTCTAGATCAACAATCTTTAATGCTCGCGCAACTTTTTGATCAATTACTTTTGGCGGAAGATGTTTCATCTTCGTAACTTCTTTTAATAAAGTCGGCTGCTTACTAAATAAATTTTTAACAAAATCCGAAAATTTAATTTCGTTTCTTTTTCTCCAATAATCAAAAAAGCTAATTCTCTTTTTAACTTGGATTGGGGTCTTCTTCAATTTAAGACCGAACGCGACATTATCGTAAACATCAAGATGAGGGAATAACGCATAGCGTTGGAATACGGTATTAATTGGTCTTTTATAGGGCGGAAGATTTGTTACGTCCTTTCCGTTTAATAAAACACGACCCTTGGTTGGGATTTCAAAACCGGAGATCATTCTTAAAGTTGTAGTCTTACCACAACCACTAGGACCTAAGAAAGTAACAAACTCTCCTTTCTTAATTGAAAGGTTAAAATCATCAACGATTAAACTATCGCCAAATGATTTGTTTAAATGCTCTAAAGTAATTATGAAATTATCTTCCATATTATCTCTCGTAGATTATATCTACGAAAAAGAATATATATTAAAAAAATAAAAATACAACAATTTTTTTCAATATTTTTAATTTTTAATTTTTCTTAGTTAAACGTTTTATAACTTTCTCAGCGTTTTGATAAATCTTTTTTATATCTTCGCTAAGATAAAATTTATGCTTATAATATAAAATTTTTCCATCGATCATTGTCATCATAACGTTAGATTTACTAGCGCTATAAACAAGATTATTAATAACACTATGAGATGGCCTCATATTAGGAGCGTGAAGATCAATCATAATAATGTCGGCTAATTTTCCTTTAGCTAATACATCACAATTATTTAAGTTCATAAAATGAGCGCTATTAACCGTTGCCATTTTTAAAACGTCGAACGTTTTTAAACTAGCCGGATTATTTTCACGATATTTACTTAGTAAGATTACTAACTGCATTTCCTTAAACATATCTAGGGAATTATTACTACCTGCTCCATCAGTGCCGACTGCAACCATAATATCTTTTTGTGTCAATTCTTTGATAGGGGCAATTCCGTTAGCAAGTTTTAAATTAGAAATTGGACAAGTGCATATTGCAACATTATGTTGTTTAAGAATTTTCATATCGTTTTTACTTAAATGAACACCATGAAAAATTCCACCACCATAATCAAATATCCCGAATTTATTTAAATATTCAACTGGAGTAAGCTTATAAGTTTTCTTTCTATCTTCTACTTCTTTTTTTGATTCACTGCAGTGCATGTATAAAGGCGCTTTAAATTGATGGGAAACTTTACTAACCGCTTTTAATTCATCATCACTCATTGTGTAATCGGCATGGAATCCTAATTCCATTTTGACAAGATTGTTATCTTTATGACTATCTCTATATTGTTTAGCGATTCGTTCAACGCTTGATTTCATTGGAATTAAAACAATAGAAGTGCGCATCCCAAATTCTTCGCTCGCTTTTTTAATTTCATTAATAAAAAAGTACATATCAAAATTAGCGGTAATCCCGCTTTCGAGATATTCAAGATACGCTAGCTTGGATAAATGATAAATATCATTTTTTTGAAATTTGGCTTCAATTGGGAACATATATTTTTTTAACCAGGTATCAAGTGAAACGTCTTCAACTAGTCCGCGTGCGAACACCATTGCAGAATGCGCGTGCGCGTTTTTAAATCCGGGCATCAAAAGATTGCCTTCGCAATCAATCACGCGATCGGCTTTCACATTTATTTTTTGAGCAATCTGCGCAATTTTATTACCGTCAACAAGTATTTCCCCATCAAGGATGTTTTGACTTCTCAGCGTTAAGATTTTTGCGTTTTTTAATAATATTTTCATAAAGCCCTCAATCGTCTTTTAATTGTTTTTCGTCTATCTTACCAACCAAAGTTTTTGGAAGCGCGTCTTTATAAATTATCTTTTTTGGTAAAGCGTATACGCTAAACTTATTTTCAATAATGCTTCTAAATTCTTGATCATAATTATCCTTTTCTTTGTTTTTCTTATCAAGGACTACATAAAGATTGATGACACTACCATGTTTAGCATCTTTCACTCCTTTTGCGTAACACTCATATACATACGGAAGCTTATCTAATTCGTTTTCAATTTGTTTTGGAAAAATATTAATTCCATTAACTTTAATAATGCGTTTTAAACGTTGAGCAAAATAAACATAGCCATCTTTATCGACTTTACCATAGTCACCGGTTTTTACCCATTTTTGTTTCTTTTTATTTATAAAAAATGGATTATTTATTTTACTTTCAAAACGATATCCATTCATTAATGTATCGCCACGGACATAAAGTTCTCCAAAAGTATTAGGTTTTAATTCTTTGCCATTATCAAATGCTTTTGTTTCAGTAAACGGTATCGCGCGCCCAACCGAGCCTTTGCGATGATGCGGATGTGTATTAACAGTGCAGACAGTAACTGTTTCAGTTAGACCATATCCTTCATACAAACGCGCACGAGCTTTGCCTTCTTGCATGCGTTTATCAAAACGCTCAATTAGTGACTCGTTTACAAAATCTCCACCAACAAAAGCGTTATGAATACGAGATACATTCTTACCACAAAAATGCTTATTGTGTAAAAGCGCTTCGTATAAGATTGGAACTCCAATAATTGTTTGTAGTTGGCCACGCTTCAAATATCTAATAACTTCTTTTGTACTAAATTTTGGCATTAAAACATTAAACGCTCCAAACATGAGGGATGCATGTATACCCATACATAAACCAAAGCCATGGAACATCGGTAGAACCGATAACATTCCAAGACGCTTAGGCGATTTTTCATCAAGAATTATTAAACCAGAAACCGCAAGGGCATTTAACGAAAAACTAGAAAGCGCGATTGTTTTAGGTTCACCAGTTGTGCCACCACTATGTAAATAAAAACTATCCTTTTTATAATCATGATCTGCATCAGTATAAATATTAGTTGTGCAAAGCTTATGGGCATAAGGTTCTTTAATACTTTTTTGGCATTTAAAGCGATAAGCCGTTTTAAGGAATATATTTAATTCATCAACTGGCGAAACGGCATAAATTGTAATGCCCAACTTCTTTAAGTTAAGTAAATTGTTTACATTGCTATCTAAAGCAAAAAGGACCTTACTTTTAGTTTTGCGCATAATGCCAGAAAGTTGCTCTTCTTTCATCAAAGGATGAATTAAGTTTGCAATAGCGCCGATTTGATTAACGGCGTAAAGCAAATAAACTGCCATCGGGACATTTGGCAACATGATAGTAATAACATCATCTTTTTTATAGCCTAGTTTATTCAAACTATAAGCTAAAGCGTTTACTTTCTTTAATACATGACGATAAGTAAAATAGCGACCTTTATAGACTAGAGCTACTTCATCTAGGTTTGCTTTAGCGCAATTAGAAAGCGCTTCATATATCGTCTGATTTTTATTTGGCATATTTATAAGTTCAATGTATATCCTTTAGATAATAACACAATTCCTAGGATTGCTATAAGCAAAACCTGATGGAAAAGATAGAAAAATAACGAGTAGTGACCACTAAAGGTAATAACATTTTTTATGCCTTTGTAAGGCATGATGCCGCCATAATAAGCGATTTTTCTACCAGTCGAAGCATCCTTAGTAGGTTTTTCTGGTAATGGTTTAAAGTATGACTTTCTTTCTTTATATAGAACTTCTCCAATAAACGAACCAATAAATAAGAATCCTAAGTATGGGAAAAGTGGCATGTAATCATTGTATGGCCCGGTATCGTGGGCTTTACCAATTATAATTGCAATGAAATTTTGCCAATTAAGCGGTAAGCCTTCGGGTGGTCCTTGCCATTCCATATTCCAGCAATCAAACATTAAACCGATCGCGATAATCACTACGCCTAGGCCAAGTGCAATCCATTTAAAATCACTCTCGTGTTTAGGACATATTTTCTTAAATAAGAAACGAAGCAACCAATATATTAAAATCGAAACACCAAAACAAGTAATCGCTCCAAAGAAAACATAACCACCATCATTCATGATAATGCCCGCTACATAAAAACCAATACTAATTAGAATGCCAACGCCTAAAATAATTAGTCCGCGCTTTAAATTATTTCTTGAGAAATAACATGAGATACCACTGACTAAGAAGAATAAAGCTAAACAAAAAAAGCGGAATCCAACTCTCAATGGCCAATTCCAATAGTCGATTCCCACCATTTGTAAATCATATAACTGATGCAATAAATTTGGATCGCTGGTAGTAAAAAATTGCGGTGCAATTTGCATGAAATCAAAAAAGAGATGGTCCACGGCTACAAACCAAATTAAAACGCCACGAATAAAATCGATTTCAATAATGCGATTTCGTTTTACTTTTTTCTCACGAGTTGGCATAAATAATCTTATTTATAAGATTAAATAACTAATTTAATAAAAGCAACTATTTTAATAACCAAGGCCGCTTAATAATAAAGAAATCAATAAAATAAATTCACCGATAACTAAAGTTAAAAAATTAAGCCATAGGGAAAACGCTAGTGGAGAAATTTTGGGGCGGACATAGTTCATAGTTCCATCTTTGTTCTTACTTTCTTCTAAGCAATCCCAACGACTTAGTTTTGGGTTAATCGCCATTAATAAATTAAATCCCATTAAAGCAAAGGCGATTCCAGCCATTACTTTAAAAGCAATATGAGTATAAATCGACGTTAAAAAGAAAACTCCAATCATTCCCTCAGCCATCATTGTTAGTGTAATAGCTAATGTCGAATAAATTTTGAATTGCTTTAGATAAGTTGGGCGAATAAAGAATAAAACTAAATCCACTAACGCACTCGCAATAAAGAAAAAAGCAATCACTGTTGCATATGCAACATTAGACGCCCCACGGAACGAAGTTGCAAATAAAATTGGAAAGCCTACACAAAGAGCGAATAAGAAAATTAAGAAAAGACGAAAATAAGAAACAATCGTGATGTTCCTTTGATAATTTAATTCGAACGGAAAACGATTACGAAATGAGAAACGAGTTTTCTCATTCGCATAATAGGTTGTTCGACCGGTAACAATAAATAAAATAACGGTTAAGAACAACACGATAATTAGGATGAGCGGAATTAAATAATTATATTGAATCATCTTACTTCACTAACTTTTGATAACGCTCTTTAATGTCTTCGTGATTAAAGAGATAGGAACCAGCGACTAAAATATCAACTCCGGCCTCGCGACAAAGTGGACCGGTTGTTTCATTAATGCCGCCATCCACTTCAATCAATGTTTTTAATTTATTAAGAGTAATGTATTCATGACATTTACGAATCTTACCAAGCGCACTTTCCATAAAAGATTGCCCGCCTAAGCCTGGCTCTACTGACATTACTAAAACTAGATCAACTAAATGGAGGAAAGGTAAAACCTTTTCTACAGGTGTTTTTGGTTTAATTGAAATACCAACTTTTACTCCCATCTTTTTAATTGCATTAAGGCAATCAAAGCGAAGCGCATCGTCTTTTAACGCTTCATAATGAATCGTGATAATATCCGCACCGAGTTTTGCATATTCTTTTGCATATTCATAAGGTTTAGCCACCATAAGGTGAACATCGTTATAAACATGATGTAATGGTTTTACTTTTTTAAAATCATCATAACTAAACGAAGTATGGCCAATGAATTCTTTATCCATTACATCAAAGTGAATATACTTTGCGCCTAATTTAATTACTTGGTCGATTGCACTTTTAAAATTATTTTTATCAACCGCTAACAAGGAAGGAGCAACATATACTTTTTTCATACTTAATCCTCTCTAAATCCAAATAGTTTCTGTAAGAAACCACGATGCTTCTCGTATTTTTTCTTATTCATTAAAATATCAAGAAGGTCTTCCCTCATCTCTTTTGCGCTCTGATAACGTTCATTAGGGTTTTTCATAGTTGCTTTTAGGATAACATTTTCAATAGGTTTTGGTAAGTCAGAAGCAAATTCACTAGGATGCGGAATATTGTCTTTGACTTGGCTTACAGCCACATCAAGCGGATTATTGTTTAAATGAGGTAAGCGTTTAGTAACTAGTTCAAAGAAAGTTATTCCTAATGAATAAATGTCAGCTAAGCGAGTTACTGTTCCTCCTTCACAAATTTCTGGAGCAAGGTAGTGAACACTACCAACTAGCGCAGCGTCCTCTCTAGTTTTATTGGTTAAATCAAGAGCGATACCAAAATCACTTAATTTAATCGAACCATCAAAAAGATAATAGATATTATCCGGCTTAATATCACGATGAATAATTCCACGTGTGTGAATATAATTTAAAACGTCACACATTTGGAGCATAATTTCGCAAGCTTCAATGTAAGTTATTTTGCTACCTAACTTTAGTTTCTCACCTAAAGTCTGCCCTTTAATTAATTCAAAAACGATATACGGTCTATTTTCATAAGTGCCTGATTCATAAATTTTAGCAATGTTAGGATGAACCAATCGCGTAGCGATTTTTGCTTCATGAGCAAAACGATTAATGTTTTGAGAATCACTAATTAATGACTCTAAAATGAATTTTATCGCACAACTTTTTTTCGTTTCTAAATCAACTGCTTCATATACTTCTGCCATTCCGCCTTGAGCAATCCGTGAGACAAGTCGATAACGACCATTTATCTTTTCGCCGATTTTAATCATGGTGACTCCTTATAAAATAGGCAACAGCGATGTTATCGCTACCACCATTTTTGTTAGCAGCATTAATTAATTCTTTAGTCGTTTCTTTAGCGCTCATTCTTTTTTTAATAATATCTATGATATCTTTCTCTTTTAAATTGTTAAATAAACCATCACTACAAAGTAGGATGGGCTCATCACGATACTTTAGTAATCGCGAATTAAAGCTAATCGATGGATAAATGCCTAAGGCATTAAGTAAAACATTTTTATCTTTTCTTTTCTCAGCTTCGCTTTCGCTTATTTGGCCTGAACGTTTTAAGTAATCGACATAACTTTGATCTTCACTTAAACGCTCTAGTTTATCATTATGATAAAGATAAGCACGCGAATCACCAACATTAAGAACAACCATATTATTTTTATGAATTAAAACTGCTACTAAAGTAGTGCCCATTCCTTTACATGATTCAGTTTTTTCAGCCGTGTTATAAACAAACTTATTAGCATCACTTACTACATGCTGTAACCAAAGTTTTGCGATAAAAATAGAAATAAAACCTTTCTCTTTTTTCTTAAATTCTTCACTCAAAATATCGATTGCTAGTTTACTAGCATAATCGCCTTTATTATGCCCGCCCATTCCATCGGCGATAATCATTAAAATATCACCGCTACTATTAGTAAGAATCGTAGCTTGGTCTTCATTTTTTATTCGGATTTTCCCAATATCGGTTTGATAGGCAAAATCATTATGATAAGTTAACTTATTTTTCATTGTTGTACCTTTGCCCTTAATTGACCACAAGCTGCCGAAATATCACTACCAAATTCCTTTCTAATTTGTGCATGCACGCCTAATTTAGTTAACCAGTCTAGGAACTGGTGGACTCTTTCTTTATCACTACGTTTAAATTCATTTTCCTTAACTTCGTTATATGGAATTAAATTAACATAGGCCAAAATGCCTTTGATTAATTTAGCGAGTTCGACCGCATTTTCATAACTATCATTTACATCCTTAAGAAGGATATACTCAAACGTTACTCGACGATCCGCTTCTTTAATATAGTCTTTGGTCGCAGCGATTAATTCTTTTAAAGGATATCTTTGATTAATTTTCATTAATCGATTGCGAATTTCATCGTTTGGCGCGTGAAGAGAAATGGCTAAGTTAATTTGAATTCCTTCTTTCGCGTATTGACGAATTTTATCAGTGATTCCACAAGTGGAAACAGTAATATGGCGGGCGCCGATTTCAAATGCTTTAGGATCATTAATAATCCGAATGAATTTCATAACGTTATCGTAATTATCAAATGGTTCCCCTGTACCCATCACAACAATATGAGAAATTTTATTGGGTGCTAATATTTTATTAGCGAGTAATAATTCTCCAATCATTTCATGTGTTTCTAGATTGCGTTTCTTCTTAAGAAGACCAGATGCGCAAAAAGCACAACCCATGTTACAACCAACTTGACTTGAAACACATAGAACATTTCCATATCGATAAGGCATAATTACCGTTTCGACTAAGTTGTCATCACTTAGTTTAACTAAAAATTTGATTGTTCCATCCGCGCTTTCTTCTTTTTTAAAAATGGTCGGTTCACATAAACAAAAGTCTTTCTTCAGAACATCGCGAAAATCTTTTGAGATGTCAGTCATCTCGTCAAAATCTTTGACGCCTTTTAAATAAATCCAGGTAAATAATTGAGTTGCTCGAAAAGGCTTTTGTTGATACTTATCAACTAAAAGTTTTTGTAAATCTTTAAGAGGGTAATTATAAAGGTTAATCATTATTTTTTCTTCTTGTTAAAATCCTTAAAGACATTGCCAGTATAAACTTTGTTTTCATCAGCAATATCTTCTTCGCTAATTTCTTCATTTTCTACTTTAACTAAGTTATCGTCACGAATAAACCGCGGGTATTCTTTATTAAAATGTTCAAAGAAATGATGTGGATCAAAATAGGTAAATAAAATATGAAGGTTGATTGAGAAGAGTTTGAAACTACTAACTAAGTATTTAGTTACATTAGCTTGTAGTGGATGATATTTCTCGGGTAGACACACCTCGATAGTAGCGTTCCAACTAGTTTGTTCAACGCCCTTATGAAAGATATACGAGTTAGGCGCATAAAATAAAATTTCATCTTCGCTAGTTTCGAATAGTTTTGCTAAATTAGCGGTATGCTCTTTGGAATAATTTCCTACCACGTACTGGTCTAGTCCATACACTTTGATTAAAATCATAGTTCCTCCTTTAAAAGTCAAACGGATCAACGTTGACTAATATACTAACGGATGGTTTATTTTGTAATGTAATCCGTAATTTTTCAATATATTTTCTTATCTCATCTTCCTTCTTATATTTAATAAGAATTTCTCTTACATACCAATCATTTTCATAAGGAATATAAGGAGCGGAAGGTCCTAGAATCTTTACATCTTGATAATTTTTATTAGTTAAGTCACTTGCGATTTGATAAGCGATGTCTTGCGCTAAATCCTCTTTCTTAGCCTTGATAGTTAATGAGATTAAATAAGTGTAAGGCGGATACTGACTTGCCTTTCTAATCTTCATTTCGGTATTAAAAAACGCATTGTAGTCTTGGCGAGAGGCGAGCTGAATTGCATAATGATCTGGCATATATGTTTGAATAATTGCTTCGCCCGCTTTCTTATCACGACCACTTCTTCCAATCGCCTGCGTAATGAGCGTGAATGCTTTCTCAGTGTTGCGGAAACTTGGAAGCGACAAACCAATATCCGCAAGGACAATCCCTACTAAAGTAACATTAGGGAAATCGTGCCCTTTGGCAATCATTTGAGTACCAATTAAAATATCCGCTTCTTGATTTCTAAACTTTTCGATTACATGCGATATGTTATTGCGAACACGGCCAACGTCACTATCAAGGCGCAGGACGCGAGCTTTAGGAAATAATTTTTTTATTTCCTTTTCAACACGTTCGGTTCCAAATCCAGAATGGAATAAATATTTAGATCCACAGTTAGGGCAAGTATCCGGCATTTTTTCTACATGGTCACAATGATGGCATTTTAAAAGGTTATCCGTGTAATGATAAGATAAGGCAACATTACAATTAGGACATTTAATTGGTTGTTGACATTCACGACATAAAACCGTTGGTGCATATCCTCGTCTATTTAATAATAGAATGATTTGTTCTTTTTTCTCTAATCGATCTTTAATCTTCTCATGGAGAATATTAGAGAACATATGCGATTCACGACATAAATTATAACCCTTAAGCATATCAACAATAGTTGTCTTCGGTAACGGCTGCTTGTTAATTCTTTCAGGCAAAATAACATGGTTATAAATATTCTTCATTGCTCGAATTCTAGTCTCAAGTAGCGGCGTAGCGCTACCAAGTACTACCATTGAGTTATTACTCCTAGCGCGCATAAGTGCAATCTCTCGAGCATGATAAGTCGGGACGTTATCTTGTTTATACGATTCAACGTGTTCTTCATCAAGGATAATGAGACCAATATTTTTTAACGGTGCGAAAATAGCACTACGTGCTCCGACTACAATATTAGCCTCACCGCGAGCGATTCTTCGATACTCATCATATTTTTCTGCAGGAGTTAACTCGCTATGTAAAATAGCAACCTTACCTTTAAAGCGCCTTATATAATAACGAACCATCACACTAGTAAGCGAAATCTCAGGGACTAGCATCAAAACATTACGTCCTTTTTTAATTACTTCTTCGCTAAGAGCTAAATAAACTTCGGTCTTTCCTGAACCAGTTACACCTTCAATTAGAGAAACCTTATTCTTACTATTTAAAATAGTAGTAAGCGCCTTTTTTTGAGCAGGCGTTAAAACTTTTTTCTCTTCTTTTTCAAATTCAGGAATTTTTAAACGTGGGACTTCAATCTCAATTTCACGAATCCGATTTAGTTCAATTAATTTCTTAATTACCGAAGGCGATTTTAAATCGCGCTTTTTAACTTTTCCGTTTTTATAAATTAAACGCAATAGTTCAACTTGCTTCGCAGTTAAATCTTTTTCACTTTCATTAACAATCGCCAAATATTTTTCATAATGAACTTTTGGAGCTCTTAAGGTTGAAAACCTTGGCTTTAATGATGGTGGTAACATTGTTTGAAGCACGCTAATAAGCGGAGATAAATAATAGTTAGATACTTCTTTCGCTAACTTAAGCATCTCATTATCTAAGATCGGTGACTTATCTAATACTGATTTAATTTCATTAAGAACAAAACCCGATTCTTTTTCGTATTCATCTTTAGTCCTATTATCTTCTTTCACGTTAGTGACATAACCAACAACATCGCGATTAGCAAAAGAAACTACAACTCGAACGCCGGCACTTAATTTATCCTTAAAAGGATATAGATAGGTAAAAGGCCGGTTTAATGCATTAGCGCTTCTTTCGATAAGCACTTCCGCAAGTATCATATTAACCTCTTAACGCAATAGCGTTTTTAATAATTTTAGTTATTTCTTTACTCGCTCTTGTTGGAGAATCATTTACGATGACATGATCAAACTTATCTTTAAGTTTCATTTCATCTTTTGCTTTCTTTAAACGATTCTTGATATCCGCTTGTGATTCAGTTGAACGACCACGGATACGCTTTTCTAACTCTTTAACACTCGGCGCAACGATAAAGAAAGAAACAATATCTTTCTTACTAAACGCCTTCATAACATTTTTCGTTCCATTAACATCAATTTCAAGAACGATGTTCTTCCCGGCTTTTCTTACTTTTTCAACTTGAGATTTAGAAGTGCCATAGTAATGACCAACATAGTTGTTATATTCTAAAAGATCTCCATTTTTGATCGCTTCTTTAAATTTCTTTTCGCTAACGAAGTAATAATCTACTCCATTCTTTTCGCCTTTTCTAATTGCGCGGGTGGTTAGAGAAACGGAAAAAACGAGATTAAGTTTTTTGTTTTTCATAATCTCTTTTCTAACAGTACCTTTGCCAACCCCACTTGGACCAGCAATTATAATTAAGAAACCAGGCTTTTTCATTGTGAAATTATTATAACATAATTTATGTGCTTCAATGCTATAATAAGCGAGTATGCGATTAAGCTTAGCGAACTTAAAAGAAATCATTAAAAAATATCAGTTAACTTTAGTTAATAAGCGTATTACTGATATCGTTTTAGTTAATTCGCGACTCTTCCTTTTTACTTTAAAAAATGAAAAGAAAAGATTCTTAGTAGATTTAGATAACAATAATCCACATATCGGTCTAATTTTAACTGATTATAATGAGTTATCATTACCAAGTGAATTTATCGCTAAGGCGCTAATGAAGGGAACACCTTTAATCACCGGAATCGAATTAGCGAACAATGATAAAGTAATCAAAATTACCACTACTGCTACTGATGCTTATTATCATCATAATAAATACTATTTATATATTGAGCTAATTAATGCTCATGCCAATATGATATTAACTGATGAAAACAATAAGACTATTGTTGCATTTTATGAAACTAATCTAATGAGCCCTCGCTTGATTGTTAAAAACAATAAATATATTCTGCCTGATAAAAAGAATGATGAGTATGAAAATCCAAATTTTAAGATGAAAGAGTATGAAGAAGAAGTGGATAAAGCATTTATGCTTGCGTTAGAAAAACGTAAAAAAGAGCTTTATGGCCCGTATCTTAAAAAATACAAGAAAAAAGTAAAATCGCTCGAAAAGAAGATTAATAAAATTAATGAAAGTATTGAACACGCGAATGATACTTTAAAGTATAAAGAGATTGGTGACACTCTTTTAATAAGCGCGGGCGAAATTAAAAAGGGCGATACTAGTTTTCAAGGAATTAAACTTGATCCAACTAAATCCGCGATTGAAAATGCGAATATGTATTTTGCAAAATACAAGAAGGCAAAAAGAACGATAGAAACAACCGACACTATCTTAAGGCAAATTAATCAAGAACTTGATGATGCAAGATATTATCTTGATGTATTTACTTATGGGCAAGAAGATGAAATCAAATTACTTATCAAAAACGATAATAGTAATAAAAAAGAAACTGCTCCCGCTTATCTACCTTATTACATAAACTGGCAAAATGTGACTTACTATTTCGGACACAATGCTTTAGAAAATGACTACTTAACATTTAAAATGTTTAAAAAGAGTAGTGATGTTACTTGGCTTCACATTAAAGACAAGCCAAGCGCTCACCTTATTATTAATAAGGATAAGCCTACAAACCAAGAACTCGACATCGCCTGTTCTTTATTGTTAGTAAAGAACAAGTTAAATACCGGTGAAATTATTTATACGAGTCGAAAAAATCTCACTCGTGCAAATCAATTGGCAAAAGTTAACATTTTGCGATATAAAAGTATTACAATGCATAAGGTAAACCCTTTAGCATACGATTTATTAAAAAGGGAGAAACGAGTTCATGGATGAGAAAAATTTAATTAGAAAGATTATCGGCGATCAAGTGAAAAACGTTCGCCCTCTTCACCAAGGTGTAAGTAACACAAGTTACTTAGTTAACAAGCAACACGTGGTTAGAATTAAAGGTGGAAAGGAACGTTTTTATAACTATAAAAACGAGAAAGAAATTCTTCACAAAACTTCTAATTTATTTTTAAGTGAATTTGTTACTTATCTTGATAAAGATGGAAATAAAGTTAGTGAGTATATTAACCACACTCATACATTTAAAGGCGATAATAATGAAATTATTGCAGTAGCGAAAATGCTTAAAAAATTACATAGCGCTGATATCAAAACTAGAGTTAAATTTAAACCATTTAAACGTTACTACTATTATAAAAATAGATGCGATGGAGAAAAGTTTCAACATGAAGAGAAGGTCATTAGTAGCGTTAAGAAACTTTATGATAAGTATCCACTTATCTTGTGCCATAACGATCTCGTTGATAATAATTTATTATTCACCAAAAACGGTTCCTATTTAATTGATTACGAATATGCTGGTAAAAACATTTACCTATTTGATTTAGCTAGCTTTATCAGCGAAAACGAAATTAAAGATAAGCGCAAAATAAGATTATTCTTATCAACCTATGGTTTCCCAATGAGTAATATGGATGAACTCCAGGATATGATTATGTTTTTAAATCTTCTCTGGTACTATTGGGCAGTCGAAAGATATCAAGCCACTAAAAGAAAAATATTCTTGAATATTTCTAAAGCAAAAAAAAGAGCCATTGCTGATGACATCAAGGCTCTCTCTCGTCGTTAATTATTTACCAAACTTTTCGTTATAACGTTTAATCGCTTCAGCGATGGCCTTTTCAGCTTTTTCTTTGCCTTCAATTTGGTGCACCATTGTTATTTTATCTTCAAGTTGTTTATACACGCTGAAGAAGTGGGACACTTCCATTAAAATATGTTGAGGTAAATCCTTAATATCTTTATAAGCATTATAAAAGGGGTCACCTTTTGCAATCGCAATAATCTTTTCATCTTGCTTGCCTTGATCTTCCATCACGAGCATACCAATTGGATACGCATCCACAAGCGCTAATGGAACAATCGGTTCGCTACTAAGAACAAGAACATCCATTGGATCATTATCAAGCGCATAAGTCCGGGGAATAAAACCATAGTTTTGAGGATAATTAGTCGAAGTATATAGAATACGGTCGAGACGTAAAAGACCTGAGTCTTTGTCTAACTCATACTTATTTTTACTACCTTTTGAAATTTCGATGCAAGCATCAAAACACGAAGGGGTAATTTTTTCTTTTTTAACGTTGTGCCATGGATTCATAAAAACTCCTTCTAGTATTCTAACTTATTTCTTTTTTAAAACAAAATGAGCAAATTCAAGAGCATCCTCTAAATTCTTAAATTTAGCATAGTAGAAATCATTGCCCATCGCATCGGCGAATATGTCTGGATTGCGTCCTGACATACAAATATCGTTCTTATATTTGTCTTTAATCTCTTGGTCGGTATAAACATAAGAGAAACGATCGCGCCGAGTTGCTGACATACAAATGTATTTTTCGTAATTTGTTGGTTCGCGGTTCTCATCAAACATCATTACATCCGCCCATACTTGATGACACGAAGTTGATAAAGCAAAGTTAATCATATCAGGAGTGGAGCCTCCTGGCGGTCTCATGTTGCACTCTAAGCCAATATAGTCGCCTTTCTTACCTAAACCCGGTTTATCAACTGTAAGTTGGAAGAACTCAATATGGAAAAATCTTTTCTTAATGCCAAAAGCTTTTACAACCGCACGACCGATCTTTTCAAACTCGGGTTCAACATAAGCAGAAGTATAGTAGAACTCATCAAGACGTTCATTAAACACTCTATCAACTGGAGTGGGAAAATGTGATTGGTCACATATGACCACTTCACCTTTTGAATTACAAACACCATCAAAGGAAATTAAATCACCAGTGATAAATTCTTCCATAATGTAGGTAACACCATATTCTTTTCCCTTAAGGAAACGGTCTAAATCTTTTTCATCTTTAATCTTAAAAGTTTTTTGAGCGCCCACACCGACAACCGGTTTTACAAATACTGGATATTTAACTTTGTTAATAAACATTAAACAATTTTCTTTATTATCAACCAAATGATAACGAGCGACTTTCGCTCCGCCCTTTAAAAAGAATTTTTTCATTTCAGCTTTGTTAGTGATGTTATCCATGTAGTCTGGTCTAAGACCATCAACATTAAAGCGTTCCCGAAGGGCCGCATCATTTCTTAGCCAATATTCATTATTCGATTCAATAAAATCAATATGACCATATTTTTCTTCAAAATATTTAAGTGCTTCACATTGCTTTTCGAATTTATTCATTTCGTAGCAACGATAGTACTCGGTCATACTTTCACGCGCAATTGGATGTAGTGAGTCATAAGGTGCATCACCAACGCCTAGTACATTAAAACCGACTTTCTTTAATCCGGCTAAGAAGGCATAGTAGCCTTCAGGGAAGTTTGGAGAAATAAATACAAAATTCATAGGAAATCCCTCTCAACTGATCCGAGTCGTGCTAACGCTCGTTTTAAGGCGAGTTCCGCACGCTTCTGGTCAACAACATCGCCTTTCTTCTTCAAGCGTTCTCGTGCTCTATCTAATGAGCTTTTTGCACGAGCTTTATCGATTGAAGCGGCGTGTTCAATGTTGCTAACGATTAATCTTACGCCATTTTTACTAACATGCAAGACGCCACCAAAAATTGCGTAATATTCTTTTTTATTATCTTTCAAGATAAATCCTGGAGCAATTTCAACACCTGTGATTAAAGTATCATGCTTTGCCATGATACCCATATAACCATTAGATGTCTTAAGATAAAGCTCGTTAACTTCATCTTTGAGAAAGACACCTTTAGGTGTATCAATTTCTAACAGGAATTTACTCATTGTTTTGCCTTCTTCACGACATCCTCAATTGTACCTGCATACATAAATGCACTTTCTGGTAAGCTATCATATTTGCCGGTTAAAATTTCCTTAAAGGAACGAACCGTTTCTTTTAGTGGAATATATTTACCAGGCATACCAACAAAGGTTTCAGCTACATAGAATGGTTGGCTGAGGAAATTACGAATTCGTCTAGCGCGAGCAACAATCACTTTGTCTGCTTCGGCTAATTCATCAATACCTAAGATGGCAATGATGTCTTGTAATTCTTTATAACGTTGTAAAATTTCTTGAACCTGACGAGCTACTTCGTAGTGCTCCTTACCAACAATATGTGGATCAAGTGCTTTACTAGTAGAATCAAGTGGATCAACCGCTGGATAAATTCCTAACGCTGCAGTATTACGATCAAGAACCGTCTTCGCATCAAGATGCGAGAAAGTGGTTGCAGGTGCAGGGTCAGTTAAATCATCTGCAGGAACATAGACCGCTTGCACAGAAGTAATCGAACCGTCTTTAGTGGAAGTAATTCTTTCTTGTAATTGACCCATCTCAGTTGCAAGAGTTGGTTGATAACCAACTGCGCTTGGCATTCTACCTAAAAGCGCGCTTACTTCACTACCAGCTTGAGTGAAACGGAAAATATTATCGATAAATAATAGAACGTCTTGTTTTTTCTCATCACGGAAATATTCCGCCATAGTTAAACCAGCAAGACCAACACGCATTCTTGCTCCTGGTGGTTCATTCATTTGACCAAACACCAATGCGGTTTTATTTAAAACACCGCTGGCCTTCATTTCAAAATATAAATCATTGCCTTCACGGCTTCTTTCACCAATACCGGCGAATACTGATGTACCCTTTTGTTCAGTTGCGATGTTGCGGATTAATTCTTGAATTAAAACAGTCTTGCCAACACCCGCACCACCAAACAAGCCAATCTTACCGCCTTTTAAATAAGGACAAAGTAAATCAATAACTTTAATTCCGGTTTCTAGAACTTCATTCGAAACGTTTTGTTCTTTAAATTTGGGTGACTCACGATGAATCGGCATTTTCTTTACTTTAGATAACGCTGGCTTTTCATCAATCGGATCACCTAGCACATTAAACATTCTTCCTAATGTTTGTTCACCAACTGGAACTGAAATTGGCGCGCCCGTATCGATAACCTCTGTGCCACGAACAATTCCTTCGGTCGCACCCATTGCAACGCAACGAACAATATCATCACCGATATGTTGAGCGACTTCAATTACAAGTTTATTTTTTTGATTGTTTATTTCTAACGCAGTTAGTAAAGCTGGTAAATGGCCATCATTAAATTTCACATCAATAATAGGCCCGACCGCTTGCACCACTGATCCTTTTGCTAATTTCATAATCTCCTCCTATTCAAATTCACCAGCTCCAGAAATCACTTCAGTAATTTCTTGAGTAATTGCTCCTTGACGAGCTTTGTTATATTCAAGTTTTAACTTGTCTAATATTTCATCTGCATTGTCTGTTGCGTTCTTCATCGCGTTATTGCGAGATGATTGTTCACTAACCTGCGCTACTATCATCGCTTGATAAAGAGCGCTTGCTAAATAAATCGGTTCTAATTCCTTAATTAGTTCCTTTGGACTAGGTTCAACAACTGGTGGTAATAAATTTTCTTCGATGTCTTTATCAAATGGAATTGGAAGAAGCCTTTCATCTTCGGCGTGAGAAATTAATGAGTTTACATATTGCATGTAAATAACATGCACTTCCGAATACTTATTTAGATGATATTCATTCATAACAAAACACGCTAATTTATTAACATCATTAAAATCAATTTTCTCGTTTAGAGAAACATAATTTTCGTTTAACTTAAACGATTGATTTTTATAGTGGGTGTATCCTTTTAAACCGATTGGAATAATCTCATCACCTTTTCTTAATACATTTTCAGCAAACTTAAAGATATCGTTATTATAACGAGCACACAAACCAAGATTTGAATTAAGAATAATGAATAGGCGTTTATCGGTTTTAACGACTTTCGTTTCATCATCTTCAATCATGGTATTTAGATGCATCATAATATCTTTAATGCTAGCAACGTAGTTACTACTATTACTCATGACATCACGAAAACGCTTTAGTTTAACACTTGCGACAAGTTCCATCGCATTCGTGATTTTACGCGTTCCGGTTACGCTATGTATTCTCCGCTTGGTTTTTACTAAGGTCGACATAACTATTTAATTGTTTTAATAAACTTTTCAATTCCTTCTTTTAAAGTTTTCTCATTTTTATCGCTTAACTCTTTACTCTTTTCAAGGGCGGAAATAACTTCTCGATAAGAAGTTGCAATATAGCTATATAAATCATTCAAGATTCCAAGTAACTTCTTTGGTTCGATGTCATCGAAGTAACCGTTTTTAGTTGCATAAATTTCGATAACTTGTCTAGCACAAGAATATGGTGAGTATTGATCTTGCTTTAACATTTCAGTTAAAATCGCACCGTGTTTTAAAATCTTTCTTGTTTCTTTATCTAAATCGCTACCGAATTGTGAGAAGGATAACATCTCACGATAGTTAGCGAGTTCAATCTTGAGTGACTTTGCAACTTGTTTCATCATTTTAAACTGCGCATCGCTACCAACACGTGATACTGAGAAACCAGTATCAATAGCAGGACGTAGGCCGGCATTAAAATAATCAGTAACTAAGAATATCTGACCATCAGTAATAGAAATAATGTTTGTTGGAATATAACTTGAAATATCCCCAGCTTGAGTTTCGACAATTGGTAATGCCGTGATACTACCACCACCATATTTCTTATCTAACTTACATGCTCTTTCAAGTAATCTTGAATGTAGATAAAATACATCACCTGGATAGGCTTCTCTTCCGGGTGGTCTTTTTAAAAGTAATGATAAGGCACGATAAGCTACTGCGTGTTTACTTAGGTCGTCAAAGACGATTAAAACATCTTCACCTTTTTCTAGCCATTCTTCCGCCATCGCCATTGCGCTATAAGGAGCAATGTATTGTAAAGGCGCTAATTCAGAAGCGCTAGCATTTACCACTACGGTGTAATCTAAAGCACGATATTGTTTTAATTTATCGAAGATACTTGCGACACTAGAATTCTTTTGACCAATCGCAACATAAACACATTTAACATTTTTGCCACGTTGATTGATAATCGCATCAATTGCAATCGCAGTTTTACCAGTTTGACGATCACCGATGATTAATTCACGTTGACCACGACCAATTGGAATCATCGCATCAATTGCCTTAATGCCGGTTTCAAGTGGAGTATCCACTTTCTTTCTCTTCATGACATTTGGAGCGATTCGTTCAATCGGACGATATTTTTTACTTTTGATACTTGGACCGTTATCTAAAGGAGCGCCTAAAGCGTTAACAACTCGACCAAGTAATTCATTACCAACCGGCACTTCGGTTACTTTTTTCGTTCGTTTAACTGTATCGCCTTCTTTAATAAGACGATCGTTACCAAATAATGCAACACCAACATGTTCACTTTCAAGATTCATGACCATGCCGTAAATATCATGTGGGAACAATAATAATTCGCCTAGCATCGCTTTATCTAGTCCATAGACTAAAGCAATACCATCACCTACGGATATGACAGTACCAACATCATTTGATTCAATCGCACGAGAAAAGTGTTTAATTTCTTCTTTAATTAAACTCGATATCTCATTTGACTTAATTTTCATAATGCCTCCTTTAGACCTTTAGTTGATTTCTCATGCTCATTAATTCGTTTTGAATTGAATAATCGTAGATGTGATTATTAATCACTACTTTAATTCCGCCAATTAGGCTTGGATCAATACGATTCGTCAATTCAACATCAACTTTGTTTTTTGCTTTGAGCGCTTTTTCTAATTCATGAATTTTCTTTTCTTCTAATTTATCTACTGAATAAACAATTCCTTCCAAAACATGGTTTTCTTCATTACATAAAGTATTGAAGCGATGGAAGATTGTTTCATAAGTATTAAGACGATGATTCTTGATTAAGATTTTTAAAAAGTTTTTTACCGCTACTGAATTTTTCTTAAAGACCTTATCAACCACTTGATAGCGTTTTTCAAGAGATAAAAATTCGCTTTTAAAAAGATTAAGCAAAGCTTGGTTTTCATCAAGCGTTAATTTAATTGCTTTCATTTCGCTTTGATACTTTTTTATCTGCTTATCCTCTTTTGCTACCGTAAAAAGTGCAAGAGCATAACGCACATCAAGAGAATCTTTCATTAGTTATTTTGAATATCCTTAATAAAATTATCGACGCGTTTTTGATTATCGGCGCTGCTGACTTCGCGCTCAAGAATCTTTTCGCTTGCGAGTAAAGCGATATCCACCATCTGTTGATGAATCTCGTCCTGACTCTTTTTAATTTCTTGTTGAATTTCTTCACCAGCTTTAATTTTTTCCATCTTCGCTTCTTCTTTTGCTTTGTTAATTATTTCAATGCGTTCTTTTTCCGCATCCACTTTTGCGTTAGAAATAATTTGTTTTGCTTCTTTATAAGAAGAAGTTAAGGAAGCATCTGCTGCCTTTAGTTTTTCCGCACTAGCTAATTCATTTTCACGACTAGCGTCAATGTTGCTTTTTACATAGTCGTTGCGTTTCTTTAAAAATTTCTTAACTGGTTTATAAGCTAAGAAAAAGACCGCCACAAATAAAATGATAAAAGCAATTAGTTGAACAATGAATGGCCAAAAAGTTGGAATAATTTTTGCCAAAATTGACTCTGGGTCAATTGGACCATCTGCTAAAAACAACATAACTACTTCGCTGCTCCTAATACGAAAATGATTAAGATAGCCACAAGCAATGAATAAATACCGCAAGTTTCATCAAGGGCGATACCGACAATCATGTTCGAACGTAATTTGTTCGCCATTTCTGGGTTCCGGTACATGCCTTCGATTGCTTTAGCAGCAATCATGCCTTCACCAATGGAACTACAGCCCGCACTAATCATTGCGATACCTGCGCCAATTGCGACTAGACCAACATCCATATGTTTTCCTCCTTTAAGCCAGAGCCATTTGCTCCTCGACTTTTTCTTCTTCAGGTTTCTCTTGTGCTACAAAGAGCATCGAGAGGAACATAAAGACTAATGTTTGAATCGCTCCTGAGAACACGTCAAAATAGGCGTGTAAAATCGGGGTCACTAGTGGAGCGATGAATATAGAACCAGGACCCATAGGCAAACTAGCAAATATTAAATTAGATAAAGAACCGAGTGCCCAATAGACAATGCTAAGTAGCACCCAACCAGCAAATGCATTACCAAATAAACGAAGCGTTAAAGAAAGTAGCGGCGCCCACATACTAAGTAAGTTAACCGGTAAGAAAATTGGAATCGGATCAACATAACGCTTAAAGTATTTCCATTTCGTATACTTCACGCTGGTCGCGTGAATCATCACAAACGTACATAACGCTAACGAAAGCGGAACGCCAACATAACATAACGGATTAGGGAAACCCATAATACCGATAATAAATGAAAAGAAAATAAATAAAGCGATAGCGATTACATAGGCACCAAAGTTTGGAAAACTTTTGCCCATATTATCTTCAACTAATCCATCAACTTTCTCGACTCCAATCTCAACTAAAGATAATAGTCCTTTTGGTTTCTTAAGTGGATCAGCCCGTTTCACTAAAATAAAAATAACCACACAGAGGATGATTAAAATAGCGACCAGAATCAGCGACATAATCACTTCACCTGGTAAATTAAAATCAAAGAAGTGGTTAAAAATTTCCTGCATGCTACTTTTTCTCTATTTTTTTATTGTCCTCATCAACATCAGCGCGATAGAAAATAACAATTATCAATGCGCTTGGCAAAACACTTGCTGCACAAGTAAATAATGAATATTCAAAAGCTGGGATGCCAATTGTATAATGCATAACTGCACAAATAGCGAACGCTCCGCCAATCAATATAAAACGTAGGAAATAAAAGAGGAGGGAAATACCAACTCCTCGATCAGTTTTTGCGGCATCGGCCACTACTTGGCCACTTCTAAATAGAAGTACCATATTGATAAAGGTCACAACTGATCCAATCGATAAACCAACCGTTAAACCCCAAAGACCGGTAACCGCTGAAGTAGGAATAAGAGCCGCAAAGGCAACGATATAAAAAATACCAAGAACTAGATAACACTTCTTATCAGAAGTTAATTTTTTCATATTAAATGTTTCTCCAAGGTGGCGGTTTCAATAATGCCATCTTTATATTTCACATTAATTTCACCTTGAATTAATGGACGTAAATATTTTTTAAATGCATCAGTCATGCCGGTTTTACCACCAATCATTTCAAACGGAATAGTTTTTTCAACATTTGCGATTTTAGAAATATCTAATAACTTATATTCAACCGTATAAGGATTATCGCTTTTGCGAATGACTCCAACCATCTTACCAGTTTCACCTTTTAAAGCCGATTCAAAGGCAAGCTTTGAACACGCAATTGCTTCATCGTGATCGACTTTGCTTGCTAAGATAGAATCCGCACGTTGAATTAAACTAAGTTCAATCGAACGAGTTGGAAGATTTAGTTTATCTTCAACGATTTTCGCTAATGCATCACCAGCGCCGCCAAGTTGAACATGGTTAAAAGCATCCACGCGCGCTGTAGAAGTATCACGCTCAAAATGAATACCTTCACTGATTGAAACAATGCAATGACCTTTACGTTCGTAAGTTTCCTTAACATCTTTTAAGAATTGCTCCATGTTAAATGAATTTTCTGGAAGGTACATATAATCTGGACGGCATCCTTCAGGTAATAAGTCAACGCTAGCAGCTAACCAACCAGCATTGCGTCCCATAATTTCAATAATAAACACTTTGCCGCGTTTATAGCATCTTGCATCAGTGCATATTTGCTTAACGTTATTAATAACTGATTTTGCTGCACTTGGAAAACCAACACAGTGATCAGTAATAGCTAAATCGTTATCAATTGTTTTAGGAATACCCATAACTTTAATATCGAGTTTAAGTTCTTTACAAAGAATACTAAGTTTATGACAAGTATCCATTGAATCGTTGCCACCATTAACGAAAACATAACCTATGTTATGCTTTTGAAGAGTACAAATGATTTTTTGATAAACTGGATCTTTAATATCTTTGGGTAATTTATAACGAGTGGTGCCTAACGCTGATCCAGGTGTTTGTTGTAATAATTCAATCGTTTCATCTTTTTCTTTACCTAAATCAATAACTCGGTTATCAATCAATCCTTCTACACCATTAAGTGAGCCATAAATTCCAGATATCTCATTTGGATGTTTCTTGGCTTCTTTAATTACTCCATAAAGTGAAGTATTAATCACGGCAGTTGGACCACCTGATTGAATGTACACTAATGCTTTTCCCATACTTTTCTCCTTTTTTAAAACGAAAAGAGTAAACCCTTTATAATTATTTTATTCTAGAAAGAATGATTAAACAACCAAAAACAGCGGAAAAAATAAAAAATGAGAGAATTATTATTCTCTCAAGATTTATAATTTGGTACCCTCTAGGCGATTCGAACGCCTGACCTACGGCTTAGAAGGCCGTTGCTCTATCCAGCTGAGCTAAGAGGGCACAGCGTATATACTATAAAACGATTAGACTTTTTTCTCAATTATTTATGAAGCCTTTTATATAACTCTTCCGCGACTTCTTTTGAAAGAATCTGCCTTAATTCTTCCACGCTTGCCTTCTTTAAATCATCGATGGTTTGATATTGTTTCATTAAAACCTCAAGACGTTTTTTGCCTAAGCCTTTAATGTCATCAAAAATCGACTTAAACATATGTTTGTTTCTTTCTTGTTGATGGAAAGAGATCGCAAAGCGATGCACTTCATCTTGCATTCTCATCAATAAGAAAAATAACGGGGATTTATTATCAAGTGGATAAATCTTACCCTTAGAATCAATAATTCCTTTGGTCTGATGTTTATCATCTTTATAAAGTCCAAAGATTGGAAATGGGTATTTATTTTTAATCGCTTTTAATTGTGGAAGCCCGCCATCAAGAAGTAACAAGTCCGGCATTTCGCTTTTTTCTTCCACTAGTCGTTTATAGCGACGCTCGATTACTTCGCGCATACTAGCAAAGTCATCATTACCTTGTCCTTCAATATGATATTTACGGTAAAGCTTTTTATTGGGCTCTCCATTAACATATACCACTAACGCACTTACTGGATCGCTACCTTGAAGATGTGAATTGTCCAATAATTCAATATGGTATGGTGTTTTAATTTTTAAAAGTTTTCCGAGTTGTTTAAGTAACGTTAAATTATTATCAGTTAAACGCGCAGTTAGGAAATGTTTATCCAAACTGTCTTTTGAATTATCTTCCGCTACTAAGATTGCTTCATAAATTACCCCGCGTTTTGTGCTTACCACTTTCGTAGAAAGTAATTCACTTAATTCATCGGTGTTTTCTAAATTAACCGCAATCATTTTTGGAACTTCACGCTTATTGTAATATTGTTCAATTAAATGAATAATCTCTTCTTCATCATTAAATAAAGAAGAAACAACATAGTTATTTTTACCAAGTAGCATACCATTTCGGTATGTTAATACCGTTAATGATAAATAAGAGTCACGATAGGAATAGGCGAAAACGTCAAGTGATTTAAAAGTCGGTTGCTCTACTACTTGTTTTTGATGCACGCTACTAATTGCATCCAATAACTTTTTAAATTCGTTCGCTTGTTCATATTGTTGCTTTTCACTCGCGGCTAGCATTTTGTTCTTAATTTCGTTTTTAATCTCTAGATCATTACCATCCAAAAATGCACGAATCTTATTAACCATGTTTAGATAAACATCTTCATCAATTTTATTTATACAGGGTGCTAAACATTGACCTAAATCTTTATATAAACAAGGAACCTTTGGTAAGTTCTTACATTTTCTTAATGGGAATAATTTATTTAGTAAGTCAATAATTTGATATGCCGCCCCGCTATTAGGATAAGGTCCAAAGTAATAATATTTTTTATCGTTATTATTACGCGCAATCTTTAAGATTGGATTGCTAGATTTTGCTAATGCTATATAAGGATAATGCGAATCATCTTTTAAAAGAATATTGTAACGAGGCATATGTTCATGAATAAGATTCATTTCTAGAATTAATGCTTCTTTTTCATTAGCGGTAATAATGTAATTAAAATGATCTACATGCATAACCATAGCGGCGACTTTACCAGATTGAGGACGTAAAAAATATTGGCTAACGCGTTTATATAAATCTTTGGCTTTGCCGATATAAATAATCTTATTATCGCTATCAAACATTTGATAAACGCCACTCTTATGTGGAATTAAAGGTATATCGGTTTTAATTTTATTAGTCACGCTTATAATATAGCACCAAAACCACTTTTATGTGTGGTAAGATAACTACATGAGCGTTTCTTTAAAGGTTACTGAAGAAGTAGTCATCATTATTAAAAAGAAATATCAAAAGTATCAGAAAGATAACCCAATGCCATATGTGGTTTTCTTCGCACAATTTGATAACACTACCATCAGTGTTTTTAAATCACCTAAAAAGATTCTTTATTCTTTAACCGTTGCGGGTAAGAAACAAGCTAACATTGAAAAAGTTCTAAAAGAAATTGGTATTGATGAATATGAATTTGATAAAACACCTGAACATATTAAAGAGATGAAAGAAGAGAGTAAAGAATTCCTTTTCTTAGAAGATCAAATCGGTAGCGACGAAGTCGGCACTGGTGATTTCTTTGGCCCAATTACAGTTGTAGCATCGTTAGTTAGAAAGAAGGATCTACCTCGTTTAAAAGAATTAGGCGTCGTTGATTCTAAGAAGATGAGCGATGATAAGATTCGTCGCGTAGGAAAAATCGTAGTAAAAGAATTTAAATATTCTTCCCTTACTTTAGATAACAAAAAATATAACGAAGTTGTGAAAAGAGGTTACAACATGAATAAGATTAAATGTTGCCTTCATAACCAAGCGTTATTTAATCTTCATTCAAAATTTCCAAAAATCACTAACTTCTATGTAGATCAATTTGTGGATGAAGATAAATATTATGAATATCTTGAAAAAGAAAGAAATGTCCTGCACGATATTTATTTTCACACCAAAGGTGAAACCTATTTCCCAAGTGTCGCTTTAGCAAGTGTGATTGCTCGTTATTCATTCCTAGAAAAGATGGATGCGCTAAATAAAAAATATAAAGTTAAGATTCCTTTTGGCGCTGGTGCTCAAGTCGATAAATTTGCAGCGGAATTCTTAAAAAAGTTTGGTCAAAAAGAATTAGATAAAGTTGTTAAACAAAATTTTAAAACTTATAAAAAATTAATTAACAAAAAAGCTTAAGAGCTTTTAGGAAGTATTCTGGTAAAGGTGAGGTAAAACTCATCTTTTTCTTTGCACTAGGATGGGTGAAAGTAATTTTATAAGCATGGAGAATTTGCCCGTCTTTTACCTGATGACGATTATCTCTTCCATATAATGGATCGCCAATAACTGGATGATTAATATATTCAAAATGAACGCGAATCTGATGAGTGCGACCTTGCTTTAATTTTATGTCTACTAAAGTCGCGTCTTTAAATCTCTTAATAACTTTAAAACTACTTTCAGCTGTTTTACCTTTAAGAGTGTCTACGCACATCTTAAGTGGATTAGATTTATCACGACCGATTGGCGCAATAATTTTACCTTTATCTTCTTTGATAATTCCTTTTACTAATGCTTGATACTCACGGTGCATTGAATGGTTTTCGAGTTGCTTCGCTAATGCACGATGCGCTACATTATTTTTCGCAACTACAAGTAATCCAGAAGTATCTTTATCAATTCGATGAACAATTCCTGGGCGTGCTGGATCTACGCTGCTTAAATCTTTAATGTGATAAATGAGTGCATTCACTAAGGTGTGCTCGTGGTTACCGCTTCCTGGGTGAACAACTAATCCTCTTTGTTTGTTAATTACTAATAAGTCTTTATCTTCATAAACAATATTTAATGGGATATTTTCACCTTTAAGTTTATTCTCTTTCTTTGCTTCAATTTCAATAACATCTTTTAATTTAACTAAATAGTTAGCTTTTACTATTTCATCATTTACTTTTATCAAATTATCTTTAATTAATTTTTGAACTTGGCTACGTGAAAAAGAGGAGTCGATTAAAGGAATAACTAAATCGATTCTTTTATTTAAATAATCACTTTTTTTGATTATTATTTTCATGTTTTTTCTCTGCTTCCATTTTCTTCGCGTATTCTTCAGGAGTCATAGAGAATTCACCACGGCGATTACGTATAACCGCTTCTTTGATTTCATCAATGATAATAAAGATTAAAATAAGAATAACGCAAACGGTAACATAGGAATCCGCTAAATTGAATATGTAGTCAAAGAAAGAAAATTTGATCCAATCCACAACACCGGTAAAGCCAGTAATATTGTCATAGTAGAAAAGTCCGTCAATTAAATTTCCAATGCAACCTGCGTAAATTAGCATGATACAAACCTTGTAACGCTTTTTAAGCTCTTGCCCTTTAAGAAGATAGACGACTGGAATTGCCACCGCTAGAATCGCTCGTATGACAATTAAAGCAACTCGCGCAGCTTCGTTACTAGAACCTACACCAAAGATTCCGCCGGTGTTATATATAAGAGTAACTTTTATAAAATTAGGAATTACCCAAACCCCACCATCGGGTCCTTGCTCAATACCATTGTAGTATTTAACCATTATCCATTTTGTGATTATATCTACGATAATGGCTGCTAGAGTAATATAAAAAAGCGGACTTTTAATTAAAGATAAAAAGAAACTTTTTACTTTTTCTTTTGTGAAAAGTTCTTTAATTTTTTGCTGCATTCTTTAAAACCTCGTAGCACCGTTTGCAAACTTTAGTGCCATCACCTAGATCAAATAATTCTTCACGGTAATTCCAGCAACGTGGACACTTCGTGCCTTTTGATTTAACAACTTTAATATCTTTTGCACCTTTCTTTAAATAAACATTGGAGACGATAAAGATACGTGCTAATTCAATAGGCGTATTATCTTTTAAGAAATCGTAAACATCACCATCAACGGTGAGATATACATCAGCTTCTTGGCTACTACCGATTTCACCTTTCTTACGTAACTCTTCGAGTTTTTGATAAATCTCTACACCAACCGTTTGACTAACTTTTTCAGCAGTATCATAAATACTAGTATCTTTAGCGAATACTTCAGTATGAGCTGGGAAATCGTAAAGATTAGGATTGTTTTTACTATGGAATGGTAAGTTGTTATTAACCTCTTCCATAGTGAAAGGAAGGATTGGAGTTAATAATTTCATTAATGTAAAGGTTATTTCATAAAGAGTTGTTTGTACTTGTCTTCTTCTAAGTGAATCTCTTGCTTCACAATAAAGTATATCTTTTGCGTAATCTAGATATAGTCTAGAAAGGAAAATTACAATGTAATTATTAATAACACTAAGTGCTTGGTTAAATGCATATTTATCATAAAGTTCGATTACTTTATTTTTGACATATTCAAGCATGCCTAAATTAAATAGATCTTGTTTTTCAAATTTACTTACATGGTCCTTTTCGGGATTAAATGGTTTAGATAAATCGCCATCCACTAAGTTACCAAGTAAGAATTTAAAAGTATTACGAATCTTACGATACATATCACTTGTTTGTTTAATTACATCTTCGCTAATGCGAGCGTCTTCTTTAAAGTCAACTGTAGCGGCCCATAAACGAAGAATATCTGCGCCAAATTGATTCGCGACTTTATTTGGATCAATGCCGTTACCTTTGGATTTAGACATCTTATCCCAATTTTCGTCAACGACGAAACCATGAGTAACGCAAGTTTTAAATGCGGGTTCACCACTAACGATACTTGAAATAATTAAGGATGAGTTAAACCAACCACGATATTGGTCATTACCTTCTAAATATAAATCAGCTGGATAATTGATGCCTCGTTCTTTTAGAACTCCATTCCAACTACTGCCACTATCAAACCAAACATCCATGATGTCTACTTCTTTAGTAAATTCACCATGTGGAGAATGTTCATTCTTATAGCCAGCTGGTAATAAATCTTTGGCTTCTTTTAAGTACCAAATATCACTGCCGTTTTCTTTGAAAAGTTTAATAATATGATCAAACACTTCTTCATCCATAATTGGTGTTTTATCTTCACAATAAATAATTGGTAAAGGTACACCCCAAATTCTTTGACGAGAAATGCACCAATCATTTCTTTCGTCAATCATATTATGCATTCTTTGTTCGCCCCAAGCTGGGAACCATTTAATTTCTTTAATTTCTTTTAGAAGTTTCTCTTTAATTGGTTTAATTGAACAGAACCATTGTGGAGTCGCTCTAAAGATTAACGGTTTCTTAGTCCGCCAATCATGTGGATATGAGTGTTTAAACTTACTTACTTTTAGTAAAGCATTAGCTTTCGTTAAAGCTTCTATTACTTTTTCGTTTGCTTCTTCGTAGAATAAACCTTTAAATTCTCCAGTGGTTTCATCTAAATAACCTCTTGAATCAACTGGACAATATGGTTTTAAACCATACTTAGTACCAACGATATAGTCATCAAGACCATGACCAGGAGCGGTATGAACACAACCCGTACCAGCATCATTGGTAACGTGGTCACCTAAAATAATAATTGAATCACGATTATATAAAGGATGAGTAGCTACTAATCCTTCTAAATCCTTACCTTCAAAAGTCTTAATTTCCTTAACATCTTTAAAGTCTAAGATTTTGCTTAATTGATCTTTAAATTCAGCTAAGAAGATAAAGTTACCTTTATCGGTTTTATATAAACCATAAATAAATTTTGCATTTAGACAAATCGCTAAGTTAGCAGGGATCGTCCAAGGTGTAGTAGTCCAAATTATAAAAGATGCATCTTCGGTAAATTTGCCTTTCTTATCTTTGACCTTAAAAGCCACATAAATCGAATATGATTCTACATCATAGTATTCAATTTCAGATTCAGCTAACGCGGATTCACTTGATGGGCTCCAATAAACCGGTTTCAATCCTTTATATATATAACCCTTCATCGCCATCTCTTTAAACACTTCAATTTGGCGAGCCTCATATTCCTTATTTAAAGTAAGATATGGATGATCATAATCACCAATCACGCCTAAACGACGGATTTGTTCTTTTTGATTCTCGACTTGTTTAAGCGCATATTCACGACATTTCTTTCTAAACTCTACCACTGGAGTAGTCTTACGATTTACTCCACTTTTAATTACTTGGTTTTCAATTGGTAAACCATGTGTATCCCAACCTAACACAAATGGAGTATAAAAGCCTTGCATCGCTTTATAGCGGATAACAAAATCTTTTAAAAGACGATTAAGCATATGCCCGCAGTGAATATTACCATTCGCATATGGTGGACCATCATGAAGAATAAATGGTTTAGCACCTTTACGCGCTTTTAAAATTTCTTCATAAAGTTTCTCATCTTTCCATTTCTTAACTAGCGCTGGTTCTTTGTTAATTAAGTTTCCGCGCATTTCGAAATTGGTTTTTGGCATTAACAATGTATTTTTAAATTCCATAAATCTTATTCAATATTTTTATTCTTGAGGAATCCTGGAAGAATATCTTCCTCTTTCTCCTCTTCCTTTTCTTCTTTCTTAGTTTCACTTTGAGGAGTGAATTTAACTTCGTTATCCTCTTCGTCCGTATCGTCTTTATTAGTTAAATCATATTCTTCTGGGAAGTCACTTGCAATAATACTTACAATAATTTGATCTGAGAACTGATCATTAATCGCAACGCCTAATTTAACATCAACCGCATTGCCAGCTTCTTCAATAATGTGGTTTACACATTCTTGAGCTTCATATAATGAGACATTCGCTCCACAAGTAACTGCACAAATTGCACGGCGTGCACCAGTAATTGGTGTTTCAAGCAATGGTGAATTAATCGCAGCTGTAGCAGCATCAAGGGCCTTTGTTGGGCCTTCACCCATACCATAGCCGATTAAAGCAATGCCTGAATCTTCTAATGTGTTTTTAATATCCGCGAAGTCAAGATTAATAATTCCGGGAACAGTGATTAAATCCACAATCGTTTTGACCGATTGTGCTAACACGCGATCACTTTCAATAAAGGCATTTGAAATAACTTCATTACCTTTTTCCATTAATAACTTATCATTCGAAACAATAATAATTGAATCAACTTGATCTTTTAGATCACCTAAGCCTTTAATCGCTTTCTTTACCCGTTGCTTGCCTTCAAAGCCAAATGGACGAGTAACAATTGCCACTGTTAAAGCTTTTTCTTCTTTACAAATCTTAGCAATAACAGGAGATGCTCCAGTACCAGTACCACCGCCCATACCAGCCGCAATAAATACCATATTCGCTCCGCGAACAATGTTACGAATTTCTTCTGCATTTGCTTCAGCGGCTTTTTTACCAAGTTCAGGATCTCCGCCTGCACCTAAACCATTAGTTAATTCACGACCTAATACTACTTGATGAGCAGGAACAACTTTTGAGCCGAGCAAAGATTGCACATCAGTGTTCATGACATAAAAATCAACCGGACTAGTATCGCCGACTTCGTCGATCATGCGATTGACTGCGTTATTACCCGCACCACCAACGCCAATTACGACAATTCTCACTGCTGGCATTCCTAATGTGTCATCCACCATAAGTTTCTCCTTTGCTCATTTTTAACTTATTTAAGTTAGGTCGATTATTTGGATTATTTAAACGATGATCTTCTAAGGACCCGCGGTAACTAGAAGATGCTAACATCGCCCCTATACAATTTAAATACTTTTCGTGCCGGGCGCCAATAATTTTTAACGGAATTTGTTTAATTTCGTGGTTTGGATATTTGCTTTTAAAGTAATTTAAAAAGCCGTCTAAGCGACTAGCAGCTCCACCAAAAATAATTGGGAAGTTGCGTTTGTTCTCAGGATACGCGGCTAATAAATTGTTGAGACAATTATCAAAAGCATAGACGTAATTATCTAGATAATCTTTTATCACACGATTTAAATCTTGCACGGTGTAAAGCATTTCTTGTCCATCATTAGTTAAAGCATTACATACGGTCGGATTAAAAGAAATCAAACGAGTATCATAACCATAACGGCGTTTTAGTTTTTCTGCTTCTTTTACGTCAATATGGAAAGCATCACTAATTGCTTTAGTTAAATCATCACCGCCCATAGTGAAATGAACGGAATTATAAATAAACGTTTTGGAAAGTAGTGAAACACTTGTATAGGTTGAACCGACATCAACATAGATATAGGCCTTCGGTGTTTCGCTATCATTCACCAGTAAGTGAGCAATCGCACTTGGTGAGATTACACATTTCTTAACTTTGATATTAGCAGACTCGAGTGTCATCTTATAGCCGTTGAATAATCGATTAGGTAGCGTATAGATAATCGCTTTCATACCAAGGTAATCGCTAGTTAAGCCAAGTGGTAGCTTATCAGTATTGCCCTTACCGTTTGATAGATAAAAGATTTTTGGAATGATATCAACAAAACTGTTTTCTTTTTTAATTTTGCATTTTTTAATCATCGCAATAATATTCGCTAAATCGATTTGTTGAATCTTACTATCGTTAGAAATAACGGAAGTTGTTTTCTTATCTTCGTAAATCTCAAGTCCAATGGGTGGAAGTACTAATACAGCGTTTCTAATATCAAAACGAACACGAGCTTTTTTATCTTCGATATGAGCAATTTCTTTAAATAAACTGCTTAGTGATTTAATGTCGATAATGTTACCGTTTTTAATTAAACCATTGAGTGGACGAGTGGTCGCATACAAAACAATCGGCTCACGATCAATCACTTGGCCGACCACAATTTTAACCGCCGAATCTGTCGGCTCAATCACAATGGTTGGAGTTTGCATTATTCCGTAAATAGAATAGCCTACGGATAAAAAAATGTAAAGAAAACTAATAAAACCGAAATCGGTTTTTATTAGTTAATTTCCAATTCGCCTTCGTGCGCGGGAGGATTTTTTCTTACTTATTTTTATCGCCTACTCCTAAAAGGAGAGTCGCTAAATCAACCTTTAGACCTTTAGCGATTTTGTTCATCACTTTTAAGGTCGGATTTCTTCTTCCACATTCAATATCGCTTAAATAGTTTTTACTCACATTTATTTCAAGCGCTAAATCTTCTTGAGACATCTTTCTTTGTGCACGCAAATATTTAACGCGCATTCCAAACTGAACTGGAAGAGTTAATTTCATAAATTTCTCCCTTCCACCCGGAACGCTCTGAGGATGTGGTTAATGTTACTTTTAGTGACGACATCGCCTAATTCTTCACTCATTTTTTCGGCTAAGCCTTCTAGTGTATCTTCAGGATATTTGATTCTTAACGTTGCAAGCAAAATGACTTTGTCATTACCTAAATTAGCTAAACCATTTTTCTTAATTA
>JAKSUZ010000010.1 GCA_024408505.1 Bacilli bacterium
TAACAGTACTTTTACATTAAACAATAAAACGTTAATGCATACAAAACTATACACGAGATCAAGGCTGGCAATACCAAATGAAACCATATCAAAGAATGTTAAGACAATATGGAATCACTCAAAGTATGTCGAGAAAAGGCAATTGTCTAGATAATGCGAAAATCGAAGGATTCTTTGGAATATTAAAAAGAGAAATGTTCTATGGTAGTGAATTTCATTATCATAACTTTAATCAATTTAAGAGAGCCCTAATTAATTACATTAATTGGTATAACAAAGAAAGAATAAAATTAGCGCTTAAAATGAGTCCTATAGAGTATCGGTTAAAGTGTTATAACAAGTCTAGTGTTGTTAATTAGATACAGAAGGCAGGGGCTATACTCTTGTTTTCGGTGTCATAAATTTTAGCACTATAAGAAACCATCGGCGCATTAGTGACAAAAAACGCACTCTTTAAAAGATGATATTTACTGTTGTCAGTGGAGGGGGAACGGAGCCAATATGAATATGCTTTATCGGACCCAACAGCTGTTTTTTCAGCGTATTCCAAGAAATCGGAAAAATTATTAAAAAGTTTATAAAGTCCGTTTCCACTGTCTTCTCCAGAAACAACGCACTCCTGGTATTTATGAAGATAATCAATCTCATCATGCGCTAAAGGAAAGAGTTTTGGATAAGGCATGTTATTACTTGGATCAAAAGCAGTTGCGGTATAAGTTGTTCCGCTATCGATAGAAACACCAACTAATTTATTAGCGGGTTTAATTTTATTTCTTAAACCTTCTGGTAACATTTCTAAAACCGTGCCTTGAATATCGCCATCAGGTGTTCCGTTTAAAAAAGCATTTAAAGTTGATTTACGGTAATCAAAATTTTTAGTTTGATCTCCATCGCTATTATCCCAAGCGGTTTGAATCGCATTCCCATCACTACCAGTAATAAGATTTGCAAAATCAAAAGTTGAATGAATAGTGTTACCACTAGCGTCTTTATCAATGTCAACACCAATTAATCTAACTCCGTGCATCAATCCGTTTACTTTAACATACACTTCGTTACCATTAATATCGGATTCAACTGCTTGTTGACCGTCTACGCCATTAGAACAATAATCCCACCAATTAGCGAAATCGCACCACCTAGGATCACTCTTTAAGGATAAACTTACCTTTATGTTAGAGGTAATCAATTCTTTTGGTATTTTAAAATAAGCATCTTGATTATCATCGTGCACCTCATAAGTGCATTCATCGGTAATATCAGCGCCTTCATTTTCATCTAATAAAGTAACTGAATCAAGTTTAAGAGGCAATACAGGGTCTGCGTTTTCGCTATTAAGCGAAATCTCTCCTTCGTAGTCATTACCTTGTATCGCGGTAGATGGAGTAATAACTACACCATCCACTTCTGTCATTATGGTAAATTTCTTATTCGCATTAATAACGACAGTGTAATTATCATTCATAACTAAATTAGAGAAAGTATAAGATCCATCTATTGATGCTTTCCAATATTCTTTATATCCGTCTTCAACGCTATTATCGGTTAAGACGGAATCGCTGCTATCATTCGTAACAATATGTTTCGCCAGGAACTGGATCATTCCCTTGATAAGAACCTCCTGTTTCAAAAAACATTCCCACAACGCACGCCTCTGGAAGATCTCCTGTTGGACATTTAAAAAATCGCACACCATGGTATTCGTTATTAATTTTCAAATTGATACAGAGATTAAACATTCCACAATAGCAAAAATCCATTAGAGTTGTTGCAGGTAATTGAGGGGCAGAAATTAGGGATATACATCTATCAAACATATCGCCATAACAAGAATAGGCTAGAGTTGTTGCAGGTAATTGAGGGGCGTTAACTAATGCCGAGCAGAGTTGAAACATTTGCAAATAACAATTCTTTGCTAATGTAGTAGCAGGTAATATTGGAGCAGACTTTAATAAAACACATTTGCTAAACATTAATCTATAGCACTCATTAGTAAGAGTAGTTGCAGGTAATATTGGAGCAGATATCAATGAACCACAATTGTAAAATAATGATGTGAAGCAACAATCAGAAAGAGCGCTAAAATTAACTAATGACATTACATTGCCACTAGCAGCAACTTGTGGTTGATATCTATCATTGGTCTCAAAATGATAGTAATTAGATTCACTAGAAAACGTATTAATATCGTTTTTAATGTATATTGATTCGTTTTGTTTCAAAGAAATAGTAGTACTAAGTTCCCAAACTTTCCATTTTGGATTATCTAGCGATTTTGTATATTTAATGATTGGCGTAGGTGCGGATATAGGATTTGAATCTGGCCAGTTTTTGAATGAATACTTTATGATGGCTTCATCATCTTCTACTCCAGTAAATGTTAAATAATGACAATAGCCCTCAGTTTTAATTGCGATATCGCTAGTTATTTCTTCTTTAGGTATTTTTAGATAAATTGAATTGAAACTGTCATCTTCAATAATTTCAAAATTCTTAAGCGTTTCACTATTTCTAGTTACTTCATAATAAGCCTTATTTTGTGGAACTTCATAATTACCAAGATATTCATTTTTAACAGAAATCTTCGCTAATAAATCAGTTTGTTCTCTACATTCAGTTGTGTCTATGGTTAAATATTCGCCTCCATCAAAATAAATCTTATGGGTAGGCGCATCATCTGATACATTGTTACATCCCACTAATAAAGAAATTGCCATTATGAGGGTAAAAACGAATCTAATATTTTTCATAATTACTTTTTCTCCTTTATTTATATACAGAAGGCTGGAGCAACACCAGCACGATTAAGAATGGTTTGCGATGTTTTGATTTCTTTGCTACCAGAAAAAAATGCCACCATTGTGGATTTTGAATAAGGTGAACGAAGCCAATAATGACGTTCTGTAGGGTAAGGTTCTCCAACAAAGTTTTTCCTTCTTCGCGCGTCTTCCTTCAGTGGGTTTTCATAGAATTTATATATGGTTCCTTCGTTTGGAACAACACCCTCTTGACCTGTAGCACCCATTTCTTCGTACGCTAATGGGAAAAGTTTAGGGCACGGGTAATTGGGAGAAAATGCCCTCGCTTCAAAATTGCTTTGGCCTTCTGTTTTAGATTCATTCACGCCAACTTTCTTATCTGCCGGTTTGATAACTTCCCGTAAATCATGAGGAAGCATACTAATAACGCTTTTTGGATCATCTTTGTCATTCAAAATATTATTGAGAAACGAATTACGATATTCAAAATTATTTTGTCTACTTGGCCGCTTGCCATCCCAAATAACTCCGTCTTTATCAGGACTCCCGCCATCAGATGGCGTGACAATGTTAATAAATTCAAATGTGATTCCAATTAAATCTCCATTAGATGTTGTGTCATGATTAAAATCGATAATTCTAACAGAGTGTGAAAATATTTGAGGATTAAAGTTGCCAACGTCAAATAATGTTACATCTTTAGTTGCGCCAATCGTAAATAGTTCGCTCGGACTGCCTGTAACAGATATGTTTTTAATCGTTTTCCAATCCAGATTATTTAAATCACTTAATGGCAGATTAGAAGAAAGAACATAATAGGCTTCAACAGTGATATCTTCGTTTAAAACATCATCATAATCGATTGGATTTTCTTTATCTTTATATTCATAATAAGCAAAAGTATAATCCTTTAAAGAAGGCTGTATTGCTTTTAAGTATGGCAAAAGTTTAGTACCGCCTTTTAGTTCAAAAGAAACTTCAGTGGCACCATGGGCAAAAGTTCCTTGACCAGCATCTAATGTTAAAGTGTAAGATTTAGTGGGTTCACCACTCCATTTAGCTTGAATAGTAACATCCTCAGTAATAGGTGTTTCATCAAAAACAAATTCTTGATTATCTTTAAACCACCCATCGAAATGATAAGAGAAATCTCCTTCTTTTTTTGTTGGATTTTGACTAGGCTTAATCGCAGTCTTACCATTTTCAACTTGCTGAGGCGCAATAAATGAGCCACCAGCTGTGTCAAAACTAACTGTGTAATATTTAGTGGATCCACAACTCGCTAATAGGGAAATTGCCATGAATGGCATTACTAATAATCCTAGTTTTTTCATATATGAAAACCTCTGTCTAAGATTAATTATATATTATCTAAATTATAAGTGCTAAAACTCGTGATATAATGATATAACAATTGTGTCCAACAAATAGGGTTCACCTCAAAAAATAACAAATTAATATAATGATATATACAAAAAAATAATTTATAATAAATTATTAATTACTACTAAATATGAAAAAGGTATCAATTATAATTCCGTGTTATAACGAAAAGAACACAATAATCCAATTACTAAAAAAAGTTAAAGATTTAAGTATTAATAAAGAAATTATTGTTGTGGATGATTGTAGTACCGATGGTTCACGTGAAATATTAAAGGAAAAAGGCGAAAAGATAGCAGATAAGGTTATTTTTCACGAGCATAATCAAAGGAAAGGTGGGGCTTTGCATACAGGGTTTGCAGCTGCTACAGGAGATATTCTTATTCCGCAAGATGCCGATTTGGAATTAGATCCAAATGATATTGTCAAAGTTGTTGAACCCATTTTAGAAAACAAAGCTGAAGTTTCGATGGGATCGAGATTTTTAAACACAAAGATGAAAGGATATAAAAGGAATCAATTAGCAAACATTGTATTAACAAAATTTTCTAATATGTGTACCAAGCAAAAAATAACGGATGTTAATTGTTGCTATATTGCATTTAAACGTAAATATTTACAACAACTTGCATTGAAAGAAAGAGATTTCGCTATTAATCCAGAACTAATAGGGCGCATTTCAACTATCGGTCTTAAAATTGTCGAAGTTCCGATTCAATATTTTCCACGCACTTCAGAAGAAGGAAAGAAAGTTAAATTTAGAGACGGATTCAAAGCGATACGAGCTATTTGGAAATATAGAGTCAAATAATATCGAAGTAGACTTTTGCTGGTTCTATATTTTTATATATATACCAATTGCTTGTTCCTTGATTATCTATATTAACTTTTTCTATGTTTTTAATTTTTAAATTTGAAAAAGGCTGATTATCTTCAAAAATAAAATAGTCGATTTTTGTTTGGGTGGGGTATGGATAAAAATCAAGCGGAGTAACGAACGAAAAATCTGATACAGTGAAATTTTCAGAATACGTGGTCACTACAGCCTCTTCAAAAGCTTGATTATCCTCAAACACGAAATTAAATACATAGTTGGAATAAGTATCATATGTAAGTAATTTGTGAATATCAGCTCTATTGTTGATGTATAAAATGGTGCAATTTTTCTTGTCCTTAAAGAATGAATCAATACGTATCGCTTCGTTAACTTCAGATGAATTAGTAAAATATGTAAAATTACTATACCCAACATTAGTTCGTGCCGCTATCGTTCCAATAATCAATGATATTGATGATAGAGTAATAACAAAAAACAGAAAGGAATGTTTAAAACCTTTTTTATGGAAAGATAAATAATCCCCTAATAACACAAATCCACATATAAACAAATTAAATATTGACAGCATAACAAAGTATATAGCTTCTGGTAACATCGCATTTTGCATAATAACATCTATAAATCCATACCATCCTAATGCAAAATAATCCATATAAAGTCTCACACCAGCGCCATGATAAAACGCGGTGAAAAATAAAAAAAGCAACATAACAATTATTGAAGATTTTTTTGATTGAAAAAGTGATGCATCTTTTGTTCTTTTTGAATAAACAATCAAATATAGCAAAAAGAAGAGAACAAACACTGGGCCATAATACCTAGTCATGCCTCTATTGTTAATCTTCCATGTTTCCTCTCGCACAGTGATTGTAAAAGAAATGACAGCGGCTAACAAAATTACAAACAATGATATAAGTAATAATAATGAACGAGCGTTTTTATCGAGCGTTTTTATTTTATAAAATGGATAAATGATGGGTAAGAATAAAACTGCAAAGCAAACCGCCACGATTGAATAAACAAAACCATAAATTAGATAACAAAATTTTGGGAAAGAATTGATTGCATCCCATGTTGATTGATGATGAACATCGGTATAGAAATTAATGCCATTGAACACACCATATTTAATAGAGAAAAACAAAATTAAAAAAGATATCAACGTAATGGAAGTTGATATTATTCTCTCTTTTTTATAAACAATATGACTATTGCATTTTAAAACTTTATCAATAATTGGGGAAAGAACTTCTAAAAGTACCACAGCAATAATAGCAACTACTCCAACTTCTTTACATAAATAGCATGCATAAATCAAAACACCTAATAAGCAAGATAGACAATAATTATGTTTTTTATTGATCAAAATCCATACATAAAATACCCATAATAAGAGTGGATAATACAAAATTTCTGACATAAAGGTCAACGAGAAGAGCATGTATGGAAATAATGAATTAATGAGTAAAAGAATGTAACAATATTTGCGACTTAAAAAATTTTTGGCAATAAACCAAAGGGGGAAAATTGAAGAGGCTAAAATCAAACAGTTAAATGCTGAGATTACATAAACACGCGCCACTTCATTAGTAATAGCAAAAAACGGCGATAAGAGCACAGAATATAAAATTTTTTGAAATTCAATATCATTTGAAAAGAATTTAATTCCTTGCCCATAAAAAATACTTCTTGCAATATCATAATATAGAATTTCATCTGAAGTGATGCTTAGACGTTTAATAAAACCAGATAGGGTAAAAAATAATACAAATGTTAGCAAAAAGAAAAAACTGAGTAAAAGCCAATCATCTTTTGATGCAAACCACTTTTTAATTTTATAGAATAATTTGTCCATTTTTATTTCATAAACATTATATAAAATGAAGTCTTGTCATTCAATATAGAAAAACTTCGCTGGTTGATATGTTTAAATAAATACTCTAAAATATTTTAGAGTAAGTATATGAATCATTCAATTCGAGAGATATTGGATTATCGTCAAATGATTGTCGGTTTAGTCCATCGCGATTTAAGAGGGCGATATAGAGGTAGCATACTTGGATTTTTATGGACATTCGTTAATCCTCTTTTACAATTACTCGTTTATACTCTGATATTTGGTCTATTATTTAATCAAGGTATACCTAAATTCTATTTATATGTATTTGTAGGGTTAATCCCATGGCTATTTTTTTCGGCATGCCTTACCGGCGGATGCTCTTCGGTTCTTGATCAGCAAGGATTAGTAACTAAAATGTATTTTCCACGTGAAGTGCTGCCGATTTCTTATGTAACGAGTCAATTTTTTAATATGCTTTATTGCTTTGTAATCGTTATTGCTGTTTATATATTTGCTTCTTTTACAGCGTTCACAGACAACTTCCAGTGGGTAATTCCTTCTCCTAATTTCTACTTACCTCTAACATCATTGCCGTTACTATTCATTATTCAATTTTTTATGTGTTTAGGAATGACTTTGTTTACAAGTGCTATCACAGTATATGTTCGCGATGTAAAACATATACTTAGTATTATTAGTATGCTATGGATGTTTGCTACTCCACTCATGTGGAAGCTTGAGGGAGACCGCTTTGCTAAGTGGGAGTGGTTATTTATGTATGTTAATCCAATGGGCGGATTAATTGATGGATATCATTGTATACTATACGGAGGGACTTGGCCTAATTTTACATACCTGCTCGCATCTACTGGATGGGCAATTCTTGCAATGGTTGTTGGCTCACTAGTGTTTAGTAAGGCAAAAAAACGTTTTGCCGAGGAAATGTAAGTGTATGAAAAGCAAGAATAATGCCATTATATCAGCAGAGAACGTTAGCAAGAGTTTTAAAATATATTTTGACAAAGGCTATACTTTAAAAGATAAGTTATTGTTTTGGAGAAGAAATAGACACGAAAAAAGAGAAGTACTAAATGACATATCGCTAAAAATTAGAAAAGGGGAGTCGATAGGGTTAATTGGGCGCAATGGTTGTGGCAAATCCACAATGCTTAAAATGCTTACGCGCATTTACTATCCTAACTCTGGAAAAATTACAGTAAATGGACGGGTTTCATCTTTAATTGAACTAGGTGCAGGTTTTCATCCTGATATGACAGGAAGAGAGAATATTTATATAAACGCTTCCATTTACGGATTATCAAAAAAAGAAATTGACAAACGGCTCCAAAAAATTATTGATTTTAGTGAGTTAAAAGATTTTATTGATAATCCTATTAGAACATATTCTTCAGGTATGTATATGAGATTAGCATTTGCTGTGGCGATTAATGTTAATGCTGATATTTTACTAATCGATGAAATCCTCGCAGTAGGAGACGCGAACTTTCAAACAAAATGTTTTAATAAACTAAGAGAGCTTAAAAAACAAGGGATAACAATTGTAATAGTCAGTCATAGCATGGAATTAATATCAGAATTTTGTGATAGATGCATCTGGATAGAAAAAGGAAAAATTATGGGCGATGGTCCGACCAAAAAGATAAGCAATAAATATTTAGAATATATGTCAAAAGAAAGGAATTTCGCATCATTAAACGAACAAGATCGTATTTCTATTATTTCAGAAAAAAACAGAAGGAAAATGTAATATGCCAAACACTGAAGAAAAAAGACGTTTAATAATGCGGACAAAAGAAGAGTTATATAATAACGGCATCTTTAAAACTATTAAAAAGATTTTTAATTATTTGCTAGCGCACTACAAAATTTCAAAATCTAACCGTGAGTATACAAATATTTTTGCCGATGTTTTATTCATCAATGGATGCTCTCTACCGCATCCATCTAGATACCGTGTATCACATCAACGCGAACAATTAGAGTTTTGTGGCATTTCTACTCAAGAAGTTTTTTATACAAATTTAACAATTGACCAAGCGGAAAAGTTCAGATGTTTTATATTTTTCCGTTGCCCTTGCACTGAAGTGGTGGAAAAGTTCATAAAAAAAGCTAAATCATTAAATAAAGTAGTTTATTTTGATATTGACGATTTATTGTTCGACATTAAATACACAAAAACAATTAGTTATATTGATACAATGGATGAGAATCATAAAAAAATGTATTACAGCGGAATACAATTAACACAAAAAACTTTGAGTTTATGCGATGGAGCTATAACTTCCACTAATAAACTAAAAACCGAACTACAAAAATATGTAAAAAACGTATTTGTAAATAAAAATGTCGCATCGGAAAAAATGCTTCAAATTTCTAAAAACGCTATTTACTGCAATGATTTAGGTGTGAGTTTAGATAGTAAAAATAATGCTTACGTATATAAAAAATATATTAAGATTGCCAAAAAAATTAGGAAAAAGAAAGGACAATATTTTTATATTGGATACTTTTCAGGAAGCATAACTCACAATGATGATTTAGAGATGATATCTGAAGATTTGGCAAAAGTAATGCAAGTTCATGCACAAGTTAGATTATGCATAGTCGGAATGGTTGATTTACCAAAAAATCTATTGAAATATGACGATAGAATAATTAGATTCCCATTTTCCGATTGGCGAGAATTACCTTTTTATATTTCTAATGTTGATTTAAATATCATACCTCTCGTAGATACAACATTTAATCAAGCAAAATCCGAAAATAAATGGATGGAAGCATCACTAGTAAAGGTTCCTAGTATTGCCTCTAATGTCGGCGCTTTGAAAGAAACAATAATTAACAATCAAACAGGTATTTTATGCAGAAACGAAAAAAATGCTTGGTTTAACGCCATAGACACCTTGATTGGAAACCCTGATAGTTGCCAAAAATTGGCCACAAATGCATATAACTATGTCATGAAAAATTACACTACACTGAAATCTAGTCACAAATTTGGTAGTTATATCAAAAGTATAATGAAACAAAATTTTGTAATGGTGTTGCCAAGTGCTCTTATGTCAGGAGGCGCTCTTGTTGCCTTGAAACACTGTCACTGTTTAAAAGAAAATGGTATCGATGTTTCAATTGTTGTTGATCAATCTAAACCATTAAAAAATATAACTTATATGGGGCATGCCTTCCCAACTTTTGTAACTCGCACAACTAAATTTATTGCTAATATAGATGATGCTTGCGCAACTTTATGGACAACCATTAATTGGCTAAATAATTGTAAAAAAATTAAACGAAAACATTATCTAGTACAAAATTTTGAGCCTGATTTTTATAATTTCTGTAACCCTAACCGTGCAGCAGCAAACGCAACTTATTTCTTGGATAATTTCGATTACATTACAATTTCAAAATGGTGCGCATCATGGTTGCAAGAAACTTATGGAATAAAGCCTAAATACATACCAAATGGAATTGAAGAAAAATTATTTTTAGCGCCAAAAATTAGAAATTTTAATAAAAACGAAAAAATTAAAATATTGATTGAAGGATCATGTGACGACTACTATAAAAATGTAGACGAGGCTTTTAGAATTGCTAATAAATTAGATCGGAATAAATACGAAATTTGGTATATGAATTATAGAGGTACCACTAAAAAGTGGTATCATATTGACAATTTTTTGCCCAGAATTTCGTTCGACTCTGTAAATCAAATATACAAAAAGTGCCACATATTATTAAAAACTAGTATCCTAGAAAGTTTTAGTTATCCACCTTTGGAAATGATGGCGACTGGTGGTTTTTGTGTTATAAGAAAAAACGAAGGCAATATTGAATATTTAAAAAACAAATACAATTGTCTAACATATGATGAAAATGATTTATCAACTGCTATAATTGCAATTGAAAAAATTGTTAATGATGCTTCACTAAGAAAAAGGTTATACAAAAATGGCATTCAAACCGCGCGCGAACGAAGTTGGAAGAACTATAGCAGAAATATTATAAAAGCCTATTCGACTATCACAAAATAGTGTTTTTGCGTGCTTCAACAAACATTAACGGAATACACCAGAACCAACAATTATATAAAGAATATAATGTAATGAATTTAAAGATATCTTTATGGTATAACCATACTTTTCTTAATCTACCATTAACAATATCTTTTTTATAAAACACTCTAGCATCATGCTTTTGGATACTTAAACGATTTTTAACTGCTTTATAGCTATGCTTCTCCTTAGAGAAGAAATGCTGCACTAATTCAGCATCAATTGTTTCAGTTTTAATTCCTGCGTTAGTAGCCCTAAAGCAAATATCAATATCAACATAGTCCATAAATAAATTCTCATCGAATAAACCAATCTGTTTAAACAACTTAGCAGAATATAGTGAACATGAATTAATTCCTAACAAATATCCTTCTGCGTGTTCCCCATTCTTTGTAGGTTTAACTTTATATTTTGAAACATCGATGATATGTTTAGGACCATATCTACGGTAACGATATTTAAAGATTGATAAATAATAAAGATAATCGCCGCTTTTTGTTAAGCGATTTACCTCAGAGAAATACCTTTCTGATATTTCGGTATCATCATCCATAATTGATAACCAATCACCATCTTTCAAATATTTCTTAATAACATAGTTATACGCTTTAGGAAGCCCAATATTCTTTTTTACTGTTTCATAATAAAAACCATTATCTTTACAATATTTTTCATTTTTATTTCTAATAGCCTCATCAGTAGAGTTATCAAATACAACTTGTTTAAAATCACTACCAAGTTTAGTTAGATTAATCTCGTGATTATATGCTACTACTAGAACGTAAATCATCTACTGCCCCTTTTCATTGCTATATATCTAATCATCATATTGAATGGCCATCTAATAACGGTAATAAGATCAAAATGCTTTAATGCTTCTTTAAGAATATAGAACGCAAGCTTCTTACCACTACTATTTTTATTATATTTATCAAAAATCCCTACCATTTTAAAGAATCTACCAGCATCATAATATCTTTTATATAGTTTCTTTGCTGGTAATGAATGGTAATGCTCAATTACTGCATCTGCGCAGTATTTAGCCTTATAACCATTTGTTAACAATGAATGCATATAAAGCATATCTTCATTAGTAGGAAGTTTTAATCCTTGATAACCACCAAGTTTAATAAAAGTTTTTCGATCTACTCCCGCAAAGACATCGCTAGCGAAAAATGCTTTGATTTGGCATTTTTCTATTTTGTCTTTACTAGCAATATAACTAGCTTTTGGATAGTTAAATTCACGGACATAATGTTCGATATTTCTTTTTGAACAAGTCTGATGACCGAAAGTATAAACAACTTCACCACTAGCGATATCTTTAACAAGGTTATACATTGAATTGGAATAGGTTAATTTAATATCTTGTGTTAATAAAATAACAATATCGCTTTTACAATATTCAGTAATTGCTTTTTCTCTTATTAAACTATGACAAAAATCTTTCTTCAAAACTTCAAAATAGATCGCACTTTGCTCTTTGCATAGTTCCTTAGTTTTATTCGCATTGTTAGCATCATCACCAATTGTAATTGGCACGACAATATTAACAATTTGAATATTTTCTTGTTTTTTAAAAGATTCAAATAAGGATTTTAATTCACTATATCCGTCTAGTACTGGTATTACTAAATCTACTTTTATTAAAGACATATTGCCCAATATTTATTATATATGTTTTATTATCTAATAAAACAAATTACTTAATAGAAATGGATTTATTAGATAAAGTATAAATTATATTTATGAAATGAAATTATAATGTTTTTTAGGATAAAATATTTAATATATGGTTTTTTTAGTTCTTGGTGGTTCAGGGTTTATTGGCTCTAATTTTATATATGAACTTTTAAAACACAGACATAAGATTATTGTTTTCGATAAAAACATCGCAACTATAAAACACGAGCATTTACACTATGTAAAAGGAAATATACATCCGTCTATTTGCCTAAAGAATCTAATTAAAAAATCAGATATTATAGTTCATGCTTTTTCATCAATTAATCCTACCACCAGCATTAAACAGTATAAAAAAGGGTACTTATTTGATATAAAAACTAGTGTAGAAATTTTTAACCTTGCAGCAAAATTAAAGAGAAGGGTCATATATCTATCTAGTGGAGGAACTGTGTATGGTGAACAAAAAACATACCCAGTATCAGAAACAACTTCTTTTGGACATCTAACTAATCATTATGCAATTGTTAAGGCCACAATTGATAGAACTGCAATTATGTTTAAGGAAAAGCAAGGCGCAGATATATTGATTGCAAGAATTTCTAATCCATTTGGAGGATATCTGAACTGCACTAGTGGAGCCGGTTTCATTGACGTTGCTATCAAAAGAGCTGTTTCCAAGTTACCTATCATAGTGTATGGCGATGGTAACACTATAAGAGATTACATTGATGTCAAAGATGTTTGTGCGCTTTTGTATAAAATGTCTATGTATAAAGGCAAAAAATATATTTTCAATATATCGTCAGGATACGGAACAACGCAAAACGAAATAATAAAAATTATCCGTGACAACATCAAAAATGTAAGTGTAAATCATCTTCCGTTTCGATCTATTGATTTAAAATGTTCAATTCTTGATAACACCCTCATTAAAAAAGTTTTTAGTTATCATCCATCAAAAATTGATTCCTTAGTTATATCGCGCATAAAACAATTAAAAGCGAATGAAGTAAAATACAGTGATTAACACCACAAGTAAGTTGCAGGCAAAATCAAAAATACTTAATATTTAAGTATGTACGAAAACATAGGCATAAAAAATGCCTTAAGAACATCGATTTATGCATTTCGGATATGGAAAAACAAAAAACTATTCCATAATAAAGATAGATTTTTTAGAAACAACCATAGTTTTTGGTTAGCCTATGAACGTGGATTTAGACATTCCTTGGAGGTATTATTTTTTCAATTTCGTTTTAAAAAAAGAATTTATAAAAGAAATGGCGGATTCCCTACTTACAAAAATTTTGACATATTACTACACGAAACTATTAAAAATGGCGGTAGTATTTTAAATCACGCGAACGCGATAAGTGATAAATTCGCTTTATTAATTAGTCATGAATTATCCTTTACTGGCGCTCCATTCGTGCTTCTACATACAGCAGCTGCTTTAAAAGAATTAGGAGTTACTCCTGTGATTGTATCTCCCTCCAACGGGCCCTTAGTAAATGAAGCAAAAAAACTGAATATAACAGTTATTCTTTATAGAGACATATATAGCAATGATTATATTGTTTCGATGGCGTCATTTTTCGATTTTGTTATCGTAAATACGATTGTGTGTTCACGCTTAATTCAAAAATTCAATTATACAAATATACCGATAATGTGGTGGATACACGAAGCAAAGGAGTCATACATTTATGACAAGGCTAATATGCCAACTCGTATTTCATCAAACATTAAGGTTTATGCAGGCGGACAATACGCACTAAAATTAATTAAAAAATATAGACCCAATTATCCTGTTAAGGAACTTCTTTACTACAGCCCTGAATGTAACAAGTTTTCAAACATCGATTTTATTGAAGAAAAAATGCATGGTAAAAAAATCTTTGCTTGTATCGGCACTCTTTCTAAACGAAAAGGGCAGCTACTTTTATTAGATGCTATCCTACATCTAAGAAAGCAGACTTTTAACAAAAGTCTGTTCATTTTTGTTGGCGAAAATTGTGATTTACCTACGTTCACTAAATTATCAGAACTAACTAAGAAATATCCTAATAATTTTGTTTATTTACAAAGGCTGCCGCCAAGCAAATTAGCATCAATATATAAAAAGATGGATGCACTAATATGCCCATCTTTAGACGATCCTATGCCAATGGTTGTAGCGGCTGCTCTCTCATTAAATAAACATGTCATTTCTTCTAGCAACACTGGATTCGCTTCTTTATTACTTCAACATAAGTGTGGTGCTGTTTTTAAGAGTGGAAACAGGAAAGAATTAATTTCTTGCATCGAAGACGCATTTAGCAAAACAAACAATTCTTCTAAAGCAGGATTATTAATTTATAGGCGACATTTTGCTAAATCAATTTTCTTACGCAATATCGCAAATATTTACTTTTTTCTTGCAAAATCTTCGCAGAATTCAATGAAAAGATTTATCAATTCTTTGCCTTCGGAATATTTAAATCAAATTAATTTACGTCAAATGTTCAAATTTAATAGACGAGATTCCATTTTATTAATTAATCCTAATAGTCAAAAAATATTAAATAAATCCTTGAAGTTAACTAAAAAATATAATGTATTAATTGGTTTAACAGACAATTTTAAACTAGATGGCGATATCGATTTACCAATTATTCATTTTAATAAACAAACTGATATAAAGCCCTTTTCCTTTAATATGTTTAAAAAGGTAATCATAGACAAGATTCCCAGTGAAACATACTTTGGCATCTTAAAGAACAGTTACAACCTATCATTTATTGAATCAAATCGTACTTTAGATTGTATTGAAAGAAAAAGCGTTTCTGTGGTAATTCCAACTTATAATCCCGGGCCAGAATTATTTAAAAGTATTGCATTAATAAATTCTCAAAAAAAGATTAAACATATTGAAATAATTCTTGTCGATTCTGGAAGCAATCCACAATTAATTAAAAAAATGAAATCTTACCCAAACGTATATCTTTATAGTATTTTGCATGATAAATTTTCTCATTCTTATTCACGAAATTTTGGTATAAGCAAGGCTCGATACTGTAATGTTGTTTTTATGACTCAAGATGCTATTCCGACTAGCAAAACATGCTTTTATAACTTAATTAAACCCTTAATTCTAAATAAAGCAGTAGCGTCATCCTGTCGTGAAAAAAATCCACCTAAAATAGATCCATATTACGGATTAATGTCAAAGAGTTTTACTAAATTCATCAATTATGGTCATAAGCCAATTCGAAGTTATCAATACGACCATCTTAAAGAAGTTTCAAATCTCTCTAACGTTTGTTGCGCAGTTAGACATGATATCTTGGAAAATTATCCTTATCGTTTCAATTACGGAGAAGATTTTGACTTAGGTATACGCTTGATTTTAAACAATTATAAGTTAGCGTTTATTAATTCCTGCGCGGTATTACATGGTCATAATAGGGATGCCTTATACTATTTTAAAAGAGAAATTGTTGAATCAGCATTTAGCAGTAATTTATTTTCAACTGTCTATCAAAAAAAGAATTTTTTACTGTTAAAAAATAAGATAAAGTCTATTGCTATAGATTATGCGTTTATTAATTATTGGTTATCGTTAATTTTAAAGAATAATTATATTGTCAGTTACCGAACTTTTTTAAAATGTTCAAAAACATCTTTTGACAAAATTGTTATGTCAAAATCGAGAAAATTCACCAATAAGATTTATAATTTTGAAAATGATAAGGTTCACAAAATTGTTTCTAGACTCAATAATTCTCTAACCTCTAATTTGCCATACGATTATTCATACTCAAATGTCTATAATTTTAGGAGCTATATATATGAAAATGTTATTGAATATATGCAAAAACATCATATCGCTTTTTCAAAGCAGTTGATTATCAAAGTATTGTATAAGAAAATCGTTGCGGTAACTGGATCTACATTAGGCGCTTTATTCGATTATCATTTGGTGAAGAAAATTATTACTGAGGAAATCGATTTAAATGTATAGTATCACCATTCTTATTTATTTAACGCAGTAGTTTAATCGATTTAAAAAGTTTTGATTATTGGATGGTTTAAACTAAAATAGAAAAGATGGATAAAGAATATAAGGTTAAGCATTTATATTGTTTTATTAAAAGATGCTTCGATATCTTATGTTCTTTTATTGCGATTATTGTTTTATCACCTTTATTACTTATTCTTATGATTATTGTGCCTTTAACTAGTAAAGGTTCGCCATTCTATTTAGATAAAAGATTAGGAAAGAATAAGAAAGTAATAAATGTAATAAAGTTTAGATCAATGAAAAGTGATGCGCGCCCAGTCATTGAAATATTAACTAAAGAACAATACAAAGAATATATTAAAACCTTTAAATTAGAGAATGATCCTAGAACCACTAAGTTTGGTAGATTCTTAAGAAAAACTTCTTTAGATGAATTACCCCAGTTATTTAATATTCTTAAAGGTGACCTTTCTTTTGTGGGACCTCGTCCGATTGTAGAAAAAGAATATGAATATCTTTGGAATAATGATGAACTTATATTTAAAGTAAGACCCGGTTTAACTGGGTTTTGGGCTTCCCATGGACGTAGTAGCACCACTTATGAGCATAGAATCAAACTAGAAGACTATTATGTCTTAAATCGTTCATTATGGCTTGATTTTAAGATATTAATTAAAACTGTCTTTGTAGCGATTAGCGGTAAAGGCGCTTTATAACTTAATCTTCGTGTTTAAATCATACGCAATATACTTCGCTTCGTTGATTAGGCGTTTTTTATTCCATGCCATTAGTTTTGAAGTAGGTTTGCTATTTTTAATCTTTCTAGCGGTATTAACAATATCTTTTCTAATCATTATTTCGTCCTTATCTTTTTTAGCGTAATATTCACTCATTATTAAGATGATGATGATGATACTAGGAATACAATCGATAAATAATCCACATAGATAACTACTTTCAAACATACCAATTAGACTAAACAATACTAAGAATATAAGAGTAGAATCAATAACCCAATGATTTTTCTTATCTCTTACCTTAATAGCCGCGTAAATAAAATATCCATATATATAAGCATAAATCCCTAATAAGATAATTCCCCCATTACCTAGTAAATCAATTACAAAATTATGAGATGAATATATTGCCCAATCCCATTCAGGCGCTACTTTTACATATACTTGATGAAGAATCATTCCATATGAATCAATACCATAGCCAAAAATCACTCGCCATGAGGATAATAATTTAAAAGCTGAATCCCAGATTAATTGTCGAGTAGAGATTGTCACTTTAGCGTGTTCAATTAATCTAGTAAAAAAATCACGTATTTTAAATAATATACCCGACTCGCTTTTAATTATTCCGGTGATAAATAAGGGCATAAGGATAATAAAGAACCCAACAATAAGTAATGTAATAATTAAATTATCTTTACTCTTTTTAGACACTAATACTAACTGAACAATGATGTAGATAAGTAACATTAATGTTCCAGATACGATGGCAGTTTTAGCCATCGAAAACAATAAAAAGATATAAAAAGGAATAAGGAGGAGACTCCATTTCCAATTTTGATGACGAATTCTTAAAATAATGCTAATAAACATTCCAGTAACAAGCACTAAGCCAAAAGAGTTCTTTTGGAAGAAGATTGATCCAATCCCATCTGGATTATTAAAGAAATTAATATATCGATTCCAGTCAGTAATAAAACTAAGCACAATAGTTAATAATGCAAAACCAAGAACTACATAAAGGATAATATCCAAATAATGATGGCTAGTAACCTTTCTAGGAATCAAATAGAAGCAAAGATAAGGTAATATTGCAAAGAAGAACCCGGAGAAGATGTAATACACACGCATAATGGGTGTGATAACAAGCGATGCATCATTAGGAAGTGTCATCTCATTCGGCAATGTCATAACTGCAATTAAATTAAAAACCGCAATTACTATGCCTAAGTATAGAAAAACATTCTTTAACTTAAGTTTGTTATATTTATATTCAACAAAAATATAGAAAACAAAAGCCGCTAAAGTAAATATAAAAGCGGTTAAGCCTAAACCTAACATTGCATTATCAGAAATATTTTGAACAGCAATGCGTTTTAATACGCATAAATCAATTAAACCAATACTTAAACCTAGTAAAGGAAACATTAATAAATCAATGATTAAGATTGGATAAGATATCAAAGATTGAGTCTTACTATCTCTCTTCATAGCAAAACCTACTTCGGATCAAGATATTTACTAATATCAACTTTTTTAGAATCAATTTCTGCTAAAGCTTTACGGGTTTTTAAAACATATGCACAAGAACAAGATAACTCATCAATATGAATTGCAGCCAAGAAAGGTAACATTTCTGGGTCTCTAGCTAATTCTCCACACATACTACAAGTGATACCAGCTTTATGTGCATTTTCTACGGTCATCTTAATTAAACGCATAATCGCATAATGTTTTTTATTAAATGTGTCATTTAACGCTGGATTAAGACGGTCACAGGCTAAAGTATATTGGCTTAAATCATTCGTTCCAATAGAGAAGAAATCAACGTGCTTAGCAAGATCATCACTCATAATCGCTGCAGCCGGTGTTTCAATCATAATACCAACCTTAACTTTATCGTTAAATGGAATATTGTCTTTCTTTAAGTCTTCTTTAACTTTCTTAATCATATCTTTAAAGAACTTAACTTCATCAATACTTACAATCATTGGAATCATGATTGATAAGTTACCATAGACTGATGCTCGATATAGCGCTCTTAATTGAGTGTAAAACACATCTGGTTGTTTACGACATATTCTAATTGAACGTAAGCCTAAAGCTGGGTTCTCTTCTTTAGCGAGATTAAAGTATGCTACTTCTTTATCCGCGCCAATATCAATCGTTCTAATAACTACTTCTTTCTTACCCATTTCTTCAAGAACTTCACGATAGTAGTTAAACTGGAAGCCTTCGGTTGGATACGTCTTACTCGCTAAGTAAATGAACTCACTTCTAAATAATCCTATACCTTCGCCATCATTATTCTTTACGTTTTCAATTTCTAAAGCTGAGGCGATGTTAGTGTAAATCTTTAATTTAACCCCATCTTTAGTAACTGTTGGCTTACCAATATACTTCTTTAATAGGCTACCTTCGTCTAAATATTCTTTTTCTAATTCTTTATATTCTTTTAATTCATCTTCGGTTGGTTCAATGACTAATCGACCACGAATTGCATCCACAATTGCAGTCTTACCATTATGAGTAGAAGATAAATTAAAGTAATTTAAACCACAGATCGTAGGAAGCTCAAGCGTTCTAGCGAAAATCGCTACATGGCTATTTTCGTTACCATTAATTAACACTAAGCCTTTTAAGAATCTCCGATCCATTCTCATTAAGACTGAAGCGGCTAAGTCATTACAAATTAAAATCGTCGGTTTAGTTAAATGTACTAATTCATTATTGCCCGATAAGACATTGATTAAGTTTTTACCAACTTCAATAACATCCGCCGCTCTTTGCTTCATGTATTCATCGTCTAAGATTGCAAAGCTATCAGCTATTTGTTTACTAGCATTATTAATAGCGTCTTCAGCAGTTTGACCATCATTAATGTTAGAACGTACTAAATCTTCAAAGTCGGTATCTTCAGCCATTAAGCGATAGGTTTGGAAAAGCGCTGCTTTTTCTTCGCCGACGGTCTTTAAAGCCGTTTCATATAATTCATCAAATGTTTTTAAAGCGGATTGACGAGCGTACACAAATCGTTCATACTCATCACCACCGTGATCAAGATTTTTTTGGCGGGATTTATTTGCTTCTTCGTAGGCTAAAACATCTGCGATTGCATATCCTTCGAAGATAATCCGGCCTTTATACTGCATAAACTAAACTAATTTCTTTTATAAATTTAACGCAAACACCTTTTGGATGGCCTCTGCGGCTATTTCTTCATCTGGTCCAGTAACATTAATCGTAATTTCTTCGCCAAATTTAATACATAAGCCCATAACACCAAATATTTTCTTTAAATCGGTTGTTCTACCTTTTGAGGTAATGGTGGCAGTAGAAGCATATTTTCTTGCTTCCGCGACTACAATACCCGCTGGACGAGCGTGAACGCCTTCTTTATCTCTAATTGTATAAGTAAATGTTTGCATAACCTATCTCCTTATTTTGCTTGTTTCATTAATTCAGCAATACTCTTCTCATTTGCTAAGCCATCTGAGAACACAGTTGCTGATGCAACAATAACACCTTTTTTAATCGCTAAATCAAAACTACTAGTCTTTAAATATTCATCCGTAAGACCTGCTAGTAATGAATCACCTGCACCAATCGTGCTTTTTACTTCACCTTTCATGGCTTTTACTTTCATAGTTAATTCATCATTAACTAACATCGCACCATTTGCGCCTCTAAGTATTGATACGTTTTGCGCACCCATCTTTAGTAAACGTTTTGCGCCTTTTACACAATCGTCTTCGTTCTTTACCTGGGTATAAAGCGTATCCGCTAATTCTTCTTCGTTAAGATTAACTAAAAATGGTTTATATTTAAGAATCTTTAATAATGGTGCACCAAATAGATCTACAACGATATAGGCATTACGTGAAGAAATAAACTTTAAGAAACTATCAAATAAATTAAGTGATAATGTTTTAGGCATACCGCCTGAAATAATAACAATATCATCTTTCTTAATCTTGGCGAGCTTCTTCGCTAAGTTCATAATATCATCACGACCAATCTCCGGTCCTGGTGCGTTTACTTGAGTTTCTTCAAATGTTCCATCTTTGCCTTTATAAATAACTTTAGTGTTAACTCTTGTATATCCGTTTTTAACGCGTACAAAATCGGTTTTAATACCATCTTTTCTTAAATCGTTTTCAAGTGCATCACCGGCATAACCACCGATTAGACCTAAAGCCACATTATCGCGTTTAAGCGCTTTTAAAACACGAGAGACGTTAATTCCTTTTCCGCCTACACTTACGGTTTGAGTATAAGCACGATTGATTTTGTTAATCCGACATGGGTCATTTAATTTAAAAGCTACATCAACAGCCGGATTTAAAGTTACTGTATAAATCATACTATTTGTTATTATATCTAATTTCTATTGATTTGCCTATCTTTTAATGAAATTAAAAACTAAATAATTTATAATAGTGACAGGAGCATTTATGTCATTATTTAAAAGAAAACCTAAAATCATTAGAGGACATGCTTTTAGTGAGTACCAAATTAATCGGAAAAAGGGACGGCAGATAGGATTTATTGCTATTTCAAGCATTGCTATCCTTACGGCAATTATCCTACCAATTTATTCCTGCGCGACTACGACAAAGGAAGGCTATCAAGACTATAGCTTTAAATATTGGAATGAATGTGAATCATTAAATAAATTAAAAACATTTGTCAGAGAGACCGTCACTCCCGGTAATAAGAACTATGTTCCTAAAATTGATAGAATCGCAACTTTTGATATGGATGGCACGCTCTTTGGAGAACGTTCACCAATTTATCTAGAATGGATGCTATATAACGATTATTACACTAAAATGTCTAGCGACGATCATCGAAAAACGGATCAAGTCCCAGTCCCTAACGAATTTGAAGGCGCTTCTCCAGAATCACGCGTAGGCGTAACGCCAGAACAAGTCAACGATGCCATTGTGGAGTTTATGAAATCTAGAAAAGACAGCCCAGTTATTGATGACCCTAGTCATGAACGGAAAGTTTCATTAGAAATGGGCGAAGCCTATGTGGGTGCTCAATTATTCTCTGAAATACCAGTGCTAGACTATCAAGCTATGGTTGATGAATATTTAAAACAAGATGCAGCGTGCTTTAATAATCTTAAATACAAAGACATGTTTTATAAACCTATGATTGAGGTAGTTGAATACTTACAGCAAAACAATTTTGATGTGTATGTGGTAAGCGGCACTGATCGTTTTATGGTTAGAACAATTATCCAAAAGCATTTAAATATCCCATCAAATAAGATCATTGGCATGGATGTTTCTTTATATCGTGAAGGCGGCAATGTTATCCGTGGTAAAGATTTAAAGTATAAAAACGTTAAAGAAGTTAAAGTAGAACTAATCGCTCAAGAAATTTGCAATTGGCCAATTCTTTCTTTTGGCAATAGTTCAGGAGATGTACCAATGCACGATTTCACTTTAAGTAATCCTTATTATCACCATTTAGCGTTTATGAACGTTGCCGATGACTTAGAAAGAGAATTTGGTTATACCGAAAAAGAATTGGAAGAACGCACCAGAGATTGGGATAGATTCGAGCAATTCTCTATGAAAAAAGATTGGAAAACAATCTATGGTGATAATGTAACAATTATTCCTGAACCAAAATAGTTGAATTATTTTTTCTTTTTAGTGTTTTTGGTAGCAACAACTTTCTTATCTTTAGCCTTATGTTCTTTAATGATACTACCTTTTTTAATGTAGTTTTCATTAATAACACCTTTAACATCAACCGCAACTTTTGGTTGTGGAAGTAAATGTGCAATCGCACCGTCATAAATAAAGGCACCTAGAACTGCACCTAAGGTTGGAACAAAGATATACATTAAGAATTGATAACCATTACCGAACACTGCTGAGGTATCATAACCTTTAATCGAACCCCAAATTAATGCAAATAAACGAGGACCAAAGTCACGCGCCATATTGAAACACGCGCCGCTATATGGACCCGCAAATGTAACACCAAAGGTAATATAAAGAGCTAAAACTAATGGGAATAAGGCTTTGCCTGGTTTATTGACGATTCTTTGATCGTTGCACGCTAAAATTACAATAACCATAAAGGCGGTAAGAATAATCTCTAATGGTAATGCTGCATACCAGCCGCCATTATTGTAATTACAGAATAAAAGGTTAACCGCTGCTGCATCTCCTACTTTATCAACGATATCAACGATTTGATTATGGAAAACGCCATATACCATGGCTGCACCAGCAAACCATCCTAAGATTTGGGCACAAATATAAGGAACAAGGGTTTTCTTATCTTGTCTTTTAGTTAAGACCATCGCTAAAGTAACACCAGGGTTAAACTGAGCGCCGCTCACTGGATTAAAGATTAACACCACGAATGCAATCGCTAAACCAAAGAGCATCGAGAATTCGTATTGATCAATCAAGTTAGTGATTCCACCTTGTTTAAAAAGCGGAACTAAACATCCAAGACCAAAAAAGCCTACTAGTAAACCACAAAGGAATTCACTAAGGCATTGTTTTTTAAGAGAAACCATATATTTACCTCACTAATAATAGATTACTAAAAAGCGCTCTTTTAAGCAACGGAAACAGCCTTAATTGTTATAAGTTCTTTAGCTATTTCTTTTTTAATATTACGACGATCTATTTCATTTTGAATGTTGATAAAAAACATATCAGAAATATGGAAAAAAGCGCCTAATCTAATAGATGTATCCATAGTAATTGCTCTCCGATTATGAAGAATGTCTTGAATGCGTGAAGTAGGAACATTGATTGCTTTTGCTAGAGCATAAGCAGAAAGATTCATGGGTTTCATAAATTCCTCCATAAGAATCTCACTAACTTTCGGTGTAGGTATGTTCATAATTTTCTCCTTAGTGATAATCCACTATCTCAACATTAGCGTAATCAGAGCCGTTATTTTTAGGAACGAAACAAATTCGCCACTGTTGATTTATTCTAATGCTATATTGTCCAGAACGATTATTCTTCAATTTCTCCAAATGATTAGCTGGAGGAACTTTAAGATCGTTTAATGAACAAGCTGCATTAAGCATAATTAGCTTACGTAAGGCGACTTTTTGAATACCAATAGGAAGTTTCCTTGAAAATTCCTGATTGTATATTTTTTCTGTCTCCTTATCTTTAAAACTAATTATCATATTGCCAGTATATCTGTTTTACGTGTATATGTCAAGCGTGTGTATTGTAAAATCTTACAAATTTTACCAAGCCATTTGATAAATCTTAAGCATGTCTTCATACTTAAGTTTTTTTACACCCGCTAAGAAACTAGTCTTGTTATTAGATAAGCGTAATGCCATTTTATTTAAATCACTTTTCTTAACTTTTAATTCTCTTAATGAAATTGGCATTCCAATCTTATGATAATAATCTTCTTGTTTCTTGATTGCTTTTAAAACATCGGTTGTATCCCAAACTGTTTTTGCGAATAACTGCCAACGCTTTAAATCATATTTATAGGTATATCTTGCCCACGATGCCCATAACGCAGCTAAGCCTGCACCATGTGCGACTTCAGGATATAAACCAGATACTTGATGTTCAAATGGATGGACTACAAATATTACATTACGTCCAAATCCAGTTAAACCATTATGCGCTAAGGAAGATGCCCACATCATATTAGCTCTAGCATCATAATCGTTAGGATTTTTTAGACACTTTAGACCTAATTCATTAGTGGTCTTAATTAACGCTAATGCAAAAGCATCAGTAATTTCTGTGTGTTTTCCTGGACTAAAATATCTTTCCATTGTATGCATCGCAATATCTACTGCGCCACATGCAGTTTGATATGGAGTTACTGTAAGAGTTAAATCTGGATTCTCAATTGAAAAATCCATTTGATTAAACGGACTATTAAATCCACGTTTTTCTTTTGTTTTCTCATCAGTAATTACTGCAGAATTGCTCATTTCACTTCCGGCAGCTGAAATCGTTAAAATGGCCGCTTTTGGTAAACTTGCCTTTGGCGTAGCTTTACCACATGAGAACTTCCAGACATCAACTTTTGGATTAGCGGCACCTATCGCGATTGCCTTAGCAGAGTCTAATACTGATCCGCCACCAATCGCTAAAACAAAACCAACTTTTTCTTTTTGGCATAAGGTAATACCTTTTCTTACAAGTGAAAGCATTGGATTAGCGGTTACTCCGCCTAATTCAATATATTTAATCTTTTCTTGTTTTAAGGCTTTTTCTACCCGACCTAATAATCCAGTCTTCTTAATTCGATTAGATCCAAAATGAATTAAAACCTTATGAGCATGATACTCTTTAATTAATTTACCAATTTTTAGTTCTTCATCTCTACCAAAATAAACTTTTGTAGGAATTGAATACAAGAAATTATCCATAACTATCTCCTTACTAAATGCATAACCGTCTCAATATGATATGTCATTGGGAACATATCAAATGGTTGTACTACTTTTATTATATATTTATCTTTCAGATAATTAATATCTCTTGCAAGTGTATTAGGATCACACGATACATAAATGATATTTGTAGGCTTTAACCTATTAACCGCTTTTAAGAATTCAGGTGTACTTCCTTTTCTAGGTGGATCCATCACTAATACATCTAATTTATCTAATTCATTAATATATCTAGATGCATCATCACAAATAAACTTAATATTATTAATCTTATTTTCTTTTGCGTTTCTAATTGCATCTTTAACTGCACTTTTTTCAATTTCTACACTGATGACTTCTTTTACTTTACTCGCAAGTGACATACCAATTGTGCCTACTCCACTATAGGCATCTAATAATGTATCGTTCTTTTTTAAATTTAAATTATCTTTTATATAGTTATATAGTTTCTCGGTTTGAACTGGATTAATCTGAAAGAACGATTTAGATGATATGCGAAATTTAATTCCACATAATGAATCAACAATATAACCCTTACCAAATAGGATTCTTTCTTGTTCGCCTAATATAACATTCGTATCTCTTTTATTAATGTTTTGTACGATGGTAGTGATTTCCGGATTTTCTTTCTTAATCACATTAATAAAGTTATTACGCGATGGAAACGAATCACAATTAGTCACTAATACAACCATAATTTCATTAAAGTGTAATGATGTTCTAATTAAGATATGACGAATAATTCCATATCGACGATCTTCATCGTATGGTTCAATTTTAAAATCGGACATTATTTTCTTAATAGAATTAATGATCTTATTGCTACGCTTATCTTCAATCACGCATTCATCAATTGGAACTATATCGTGACTTTTAGCCTTATAAAAACCTGTTACAATCTTCTTTCCTATCTTTTTAACTGGGGTTTGGCTCTTGTTCCGATAATAGTAAGGATTATACATTCCAATACAATTATTCACTTTGACATCTAGCTTAGCGATATATTTAAATGCATCTTTAACTTTGCTAGTTTTATATTCAAGTTGTTTATGGTAGCTTAAGGATTGAAAAGCACAACCACCACAGGCGGTCGCGACTTTACATTTAGGAGTAACTCGATCTTTAGATAAACTATGAATCTTTTTAATTGAACCATAATTAATTCCAGCGCGATTATAGTTAATTAAAATATCCACTTCTTCACCAACAATTAAACCCTTTACAAAGATCACTTCTTTATTTAAATGAATAACGCCTTCGCCTTCATTTGAATAAGATGTGCACTTACCTTTAATCAAGGTTCCCTTTTTTAACATAGTTTAATTATAACAAAAAAGGGATGCTATGCATCCCCTCTTAGTTAATATTAATAATTACACTCTTTCGATATCTGCGAAGTCAACATCAGTTGGAGTTGAGCGACCGAAGAATGTAGTCTCAATGCGACATACACCAGTAGTCTTATCAATGGAGATAATCTTACCTTCTGAACCCGCTAATGGACCATTAATAACTCTAACTAGATCACCAACGTTATAACGTGAGTACATTGTGTTATCTACTCGACCCATACGTTTTAACACTGGTTCCATTTCTTCACGAGAAACTGGGTTCGGCTTTTGACCGCCACCGCTAGAACCGGCAATACCAGTAACACCTGGGGTGTTACGAACGATATACCAAGAATCTTCTGTCATAATCATCTCGACGAAGATATAACCTGGATATAAATTCTTCTTTTTAAATTTTGGTTTACCATCTTTACCGACTTTTTGTAAACCGGTCTTCTTATCTTTTTCTGGTTCATCTTGTTCCGCCACAATAACATCGAAAATTACTGAACCTAAATTAAGTGATTCAACGGTACGACGTAAATTCTCTGCGACTTTATTTTCGTGACCAGAATAAGTATTAACAATGTACCATTGTCTTGTTTCGTTAATGTTATCCATGCTTATTTACCCCATCCTGAGAACATATTCTTTAATTGTTGTAAGAGAGTACCGGCCGCTAAGTCTTCAAGGGAAAGAATTAATGCAAAGAAAATAGAAATTACCGCAACGGTAATAATTGTAACCACTAAAACACGTGACTTTGGCCATCTAACGCGTTTAGCTTCTTTAGCAACTTCTCTTGTGTACTGGATTGGACCAACCATACATTTCTCCTTTACTTACTTTCCTTATGCAAAGTATGTTTCTTGCACTTCGGGCAGTACTTCTTAATCGTGAACCGTTCACTAGCGCCTTCGGGGCGGGTAGTTTCGTAGTTACGAGATAGACATTCCTCGCAAATCAAAATAACTCTCTTTCTCATATTGATTAAATCTATCGTGTCATAATAATAGCACACTATTATTTACTCGCAACTATTTCTTTAGTTAAATTTGAAACGCCTGAGCAAGAAAGGGTAGAGTTTTTTATCATTTAAATAGTTCGAAATAACAGCAAAACCGAAAACTATAATTAATGCAATTGGTATCAACCAACCGGCGGTATTATAACTAGTAAAACCGCAACCCAAATAAATCATTAATAGCACTGCAAAAGTTGGCCTATGCCAAATATAAAAATCTAATGATACCGCGGACAAAAATTTAATTGGTTTTATATTAGAAAATTTATTTAAAAATTTTATATCGTAACAAAGAACAAACAATTGAGGCACCATTAAAAATAGCGCCAAGATAATTGATAAACTTCCCTTTGAATGCATATTGCGATTTAAATAATATTCTAGGTAAATACAAACTCCGATACAGATAACGGAAAATACTCTTAATAGAGTCTTTGTTATATTACCGCATTTTTTCATAACTTTTAATAATTCAAATAGATAAAAACCTAAGAAGAAAAACAATAGACCATGCGCAACCCAATCGTTAAAAAATGGAAGACAAATATTTGTTTGATAAAGCAATATTACAAATGAAACAATAATCGGGATCAAAAATATTAAATTAGACTTACAATATTTCTTGATTCTAATTAATACGATGGCAATCAAATAACAATAGAATAAGATTTGGATATACCAAACAACATCGTTTAGGATAAATTGCGCTTTATCTTCAAATCCAGTAAATATGCCATATCCACCTAAAAATGCTGATATTAATAAATCTTTTATATCAGTAGTACCATAAGGAATGCTCTGATTAAAGGCTTTTAAACTTATCAAGTTATATAAAAACATTAATAAGTTAGATAAAAAGACAAGAAGGAAAAATCTCAAATATCGTTTTGCAAAAAATTTGCCAGTTTTTAATTCACCACTTTCAATCTTCTTTTGATATACCAGCGCGAACAAAAGGCCTGAGATTGCAAAAAAGATGCTGACCGATGGTATCGCGTTTCTAAAAAAGTATAAGAAACCACTAGAATCAAAGATTGGTCCAGCTTCAAAGAATGCAAGATAGTGTGTGCAAAATACGCTAAATATAGCAATAATTCTTAACACATTAAAAAATGCGTAGGGATTATAGTTATTTATAGTTTTATCTCTTGTCAGCATTAATTCTCCTCTGACTATACTCACACCCACAATAATTCTGTTGGTATAATTTATAAAAGTCCCTTATTTTCTTACCTTTTAAGATACCATCATTTTTTTTGAAATCACTATAAAAATATTTGGTCTTTTTAAATTCTTTAGCAAGTTTATCACCAATTTCATTTAAAACTTGTGAATCTTTTTGTCGGGATATTGTCATAACTGTTGTAAAGTAATCAAAGTTATTTTTCTCCGCATAAGTCCACGTTTCTCTCATTCTCTTTGTGTAACAAAGAATACATCTTTTTCCTCGTTCTGGTTCATCTTTAAGTGGGACTAATTCTTTCATAAATTCTTCGTGATTATAATCTTTGATAATAAGTTTAACATTTGACTTATAATCACGATTAAAATCATCAATAAATTTTATTAATTCTTTTCTTCTTAATTCCCATTCTGATGCTGGATAAATATTAGAGTTATTGTAATGCACAGTAACATCAAAATATTTAATAAGATAAGTTAATGGATAACAAGAACAAGGTGCACAACAAACATGCATTAAAAGTGTAGGCTTCTTACCACCAAATGTTTTAATAATTTCCTCACCTTTCAAATAGTAATTAATCTTATCCATAAATGAAACAAGCATCTCCAAACGAGAAGAAACGATATTTGTCTTTTACTGCGTGCTCATAACACTTTAATGTAAATTCACGAGTCATGAATGCACTTACTAACATAATAAGAGTAGATTTAGGTAAATGGAAGTTAGTGATTAATGCATCAATCGCTTTAAATTTATAACCTGGATATATGAATATATCAGTGTTTTCTTTTGTGGCTTTAAACTTTTTATATTTAGTATAGTTAGCTTCTAAGGTTCTAGTTGAAGTAGTACCTAGTGCAATGATTCTTCTTTTTTCTTTTTTGGCTTTATTTAGTTTATCTGCGACTTCTTTACTAATTTCATAATATTCAGAATGCATATGATGATCTTTAGTGTCTTTTACTTTCACTGGCCTAAATGTATCTAATCCAATTTGTAAAGTAACATCTAATACCTCAACGCCTTTCTTTTTAATCTTATTAAATAATTCTTCAGTAAAATGAAATCCCGCAGTAGGCGCAGCAGCACTTCCTACAACTTTAGCGTACACAGTTTGATAACGATCATTACTCACTAGTTGTTTCTTGATATAAGGTGGAAGAGGCATATGCCCAATTTCTTCTAATAATTCGATAAAGATGCCTTGATAAATAAAATGAATAATTCTAATCCCTTCATCTTTTATTTCAAGACATTCACCTACTAATTTTTTAGAGAATCTGATTTTACTTCCTACCTTAATTACGCGCGCATTGCCACATAAACATTCATAGGTATCTTTCTTAATTTCTTTAAGTAAAAGTACTTCGACTTTTGCATTAGTCTCTTCTTTAATTCCAAATAGTCTAACGGGTAAAACTTTAGTGTTGTTTCTTACTAAAACATCTCCTGGTTGAAGATAATCAATAATGTCAAAAAAGCGCTTATCTTCGTAGGTTTTACTGGTTTTATTAATCACTAACAGACGAGAATTATCGCGCTTATCCGCTGGCGATTGCGCAATCAATTCAAGTGGTAAATGATAATTAAATAATTCAATATCCATTAGAAGCCTCGCTCATCGCCGTACTTCTTTAAAATCTTTGCTTTATATTCTTTAAATTTATCGTGCTTAATTGCTTCGCGTGCACCTTCTACAATTTTAATTAAGAAGCGCACATTATGTATACTCATAAGACGTTTACCAAATTCTTCATTCGCGACAAATAAATGTCTTAAATAAGCTTTCGTATAATTCTTACAAGTATAGCAATCACAATCTTTATCTAAAGTCGTAAAATCTTTCTTATATTTTTCTTGTTTAATATTAACGCGACCGGTTGAAGTCATAAGCGCACCGTGTCTTGCTAAACGAGTAGGAAGTACACAATCAAACATATCTACTCCACGTTCAATCGCGCCTAAAATATAATCAAGTGATCCAACACCCATTAAATATCTAGGTTTATCTTCTGGTAAATATTTAACTGCATAATCAATCATCTTAAAACAAACATCTTTGGGTTCACCAATTGATGTTCCGCCAATGGCGTAACCAGGAAGATTAAGTTTTTTCATTTCTTTCGCGCAATTCTCACGAAGATCTTTATATTCTCCGCCTTGAACAATGCCGAATAAAGCTTGTTCGCTCTTATGAGCGGCTTTTGCTCTTTTAAGCCATCTAATAGTTCTTTCGGTAGATTCTTTAACGTATTCTTTCTTAGCAGGATAATCTATACATTCATCAAGCGGCATAATAATATCCGCACCTAATTTTTCTTCAATCTTTATAACGCTTTCTGGAGTAAATAAAATCTTATCTCCATTAAGATGATTCTTAAATTCAACGCCTTTCTCGGTAATCTTACGTTTCTCCGCTAATGAAAAAACTTGATAACCTCCTGAATCCGTTAACATTGGACCTTTATAATTCATAAACTTATGAAGCCCGCCAGCTTTATTTACAATATCTTCACCCGGTCTAAGATGAAGATGATAAGTATTAGCTAATATTACACCTGCACCTAACTCTTTTACTTCTTCGGGTGATAATGTTTTCACCGTTGCTAAAGTACCAACCGGCATAAACATTGGAACTTCTACATCACCATGCGGAGTATGTAAAATTCCATACCGTGCACCAGTCTTTTTATCTATATGTTTTATTTCTAAATAAAACTTTTTCTTCATCGTTTAATATTTTACCACTTAAACGAACGATTTCTCTTCGCATCAATTAAATTAAGCATTGCTTCTTTCTTCATAATGAATAAATAAAGAATATAACTAATAGCAATAATCGTGGCTTCACCAATCATAATCATCCCTACAAACCACCAATAAGAACCGCTTAATTCACCAGTAACTTTAAATCCTACTGCAACGAGTAAAGGATTAATAATAATTGGGAATAAAGCAGCAATTCCTAAATGTTTAGAAAAAGATACTAATAAACAAGAAAGTAGACTACCTAATGTGCCAAACAATAAATCCCATACCATCATTGGACCAGGTGAACCTAAATTAGATAATAAACAGCCTAAAGTAATTCCAATTACATAATCACGATTAAAGAAACAAAGTAATACTAACAATTCAGAAACACGGAACTGTAATAGCCCGAATGAAACTGGATAACTAGCAAAAGTTAAAACTACATAAAGCGCTAAAACAATGGCATTTTTTACAATTCGTCTAATTAAAACTTGATTATCGTTCATATTACCAGTTAGCGACGCACACTAAGGCAATTTTCTTTTTGATTTCTGCTTCACTAGTGAGCATCATCCGATCTAAATATTGATAACCTTTATTAATAACATACTGTTTTTGTTTATTGGTGTTTAACCAAAGTAAAATATCATCGCCACGCTCAAACGCAATGCCTTGACTAAGCGGCATAATTGTATCCGAAATGTAATAGAAATATTTTTTATGTTTTACAAAGTTTTCGGGTTTATAGCTTAAAAGAACTTGAGCGAAACGATTATTGCGATATACACGGAATAATTCTTTTAAACACACATCATCTAAACGATTTGAAGCGATGATTGATAATAGATTTTCGCCTTTAATAAATTGCTCTAACACAAGTAAAGCAACTTTATCTTTTTTAAGAACTTTACTTCTTTCTACTTTATTCTTTTTTAATAATTTCTTATTTGTTAAATAAGCATTAAAGGCTTCTACATTATCAAAAGGAACAATAATAAAATCTTTGTCATTACGTTTAACATGAAGTTTTTTATTATCTAATTTATTTACGATTTCGTAATCTTTGTTTTTAAATTTAATTGTTTCCATTATGACATCCTCTTAACTACACTATCGAACTTCTTTTTATAAGTAGCGAATAAAGGTTTTAAATCTTTTTTATTCTTCGCTACGATATAGTAATAAACTTTTAATTTAGGCTCAGTTCCGGATGGACGGATACTAACTTTAATGCCATCTGGAAAATAAAACGCTAGCACATTTGATTTTGGTAAATCATATTTTTCTGGATAACCGTCTGCGTGTTTTTTAATACCCGTTAAGCAATCAAGTTTAGCGTGTAAATCGGTAAGAGAAGAGAAATCATATTTATTTCTAAAATATTCCATAATCTTTTTCATTCTCTCCATCCCATCCATAGTCTTAAATTCATATGAATCAGTAACGGTTGCGGTATATCCATATAACTTATATAGATCTTCCATACGATCTGCCATCGTAAAGCCCATTTTAATGTATTCATCGCACATTTCCGCTAATAATAAGGAAGCATTCACTGCATCTTTATCTCTTACTTTAGTACCAGTTAAGAAACCAATACTTTCTTCAAAACCAAAGATAAAACGATTTGCTTGTTTATTTTTTTCTAATAAGTGAATTTGTTCGCCAATATATTTAAATCCAGTTAACACTTCTTTAACTTGAATACCAAAACGACGAGCGATCGGAAACACCATGTTAGTGGACACAATAGTTTTAACCATCATTGGATCACGTGGCAAAGTTTCATTCGCCATTCTTCTACGAACAATATAGTCGAATAAAAGAACACCAATTTCGTTACCAGAGAAAGTTCTTACTTTTTTGTCCTTATCTAATACTGATACTGCTACACGGTCACAATCTGGATCAGTCGCTAAAGCAATATCATATTTCTTCTCTAATAAATATTTATTCATTAACTTTAAAGCATCTGGGTTTTCTGGATTTGGTTGTGGACAAGTTGGGAATGTGCCGTCTGGTTCTTCTTGCTCTTTTACAACGTAAACCTCACTAAATCCCGCATTTTTAAACACTTTTGTAACTGGTACTAAACCCGTACCATTAAGTGGCGTATAAACAATCTTAGCGAATCTAGTCTTACTATGATTTAAGGAAAGAGAATCAATATATTTATAGTATTCATTAAGACAATCCGTAGATATATAACTAATTAACCTCTTCTTTAATCCATCTTCAAAAGTATGTTCAGGTTTAATATCAAAATAATCACGCGTTTTCATTATTTCATAAACACGCGCAGCGGGTTCATCAGTTAATTGACAACCATGCCAGTCATATACTTTATATCCGTTATATTCTTTTGGGTTATGACTAGCGGTAATCATAATACCCGCTTGGGATTTATGAAAACGTACCGCCCAAGAACATAATGGAGTAGGCATTATTTGTTTATAGATATAGACATGAATTCCATGATCAATTAATATTCTCGCTGCTTCTTCTGCGAATAATCTTGATTTAATACGAGAATCATAAGAAATTGATACGCTCTTATGTTGCACTAACGGATAAGTTTCGTTAATCCACATCGCTAAACCATAAGTCGCACGACGAATTACCCAAATATTAAGTCTTTTTGGACCAACACCTAGTTTTGCTCTAATTCCCGCTGTGCCAAAAGAAAGCTCATCACGAAAATTATGACGAATGCTTGTATCATCTTTTAAAGAATTTAGCTCATTCACTAAATCTTTGTCTTCTAGTTTTTGTTTTTTCCAATGTTCGTATTCTCGTTTATAGTCAGTCATAAGAAAATACCACAAAAAATATAGCACAAATTAAGGTTTTTTAATAGTAAAATGCCATATTTTTTATTTGACATATCTTATAGATAGGTTTAATATGCTTAACATTACAACATAAAGCGCGTACATACGCGCGTTAAGGTTGCAATTTCGGAGAAAAGCATGAACAGTAAGACAATGTTCTACATCGTTAAGCGTTTAATTTTAGCGCTTGTTACTGTTTTGGTTGTCGTCACCGTGACCTTCTGGGCGATGCAAGCCATTCCAGGTGGACCATTCAACCAAGAAAAAGCAATTGACCCCTCCGTTATTGAGCAATTAAATAAGCTTTACGGTTTAGATCAACCGCTATTTATTCAATATTTAAGATATTTAGGTAATGCTTTAGTGTGGAACTTTGGTGTGTCTTTAAAAGTTAAGAATACTCTTATCATGGATTTAATTGGTCAAAACTTACCTTATAGTTTAGCAACTGGCTTAAGCGCAGCCGCATTAGCAATTATCATAGGTATTATCCTAGGTAGTACTGCAGCATTAAAGCATAATAAAGCTGCTGATAGAACCATAATGGTCTTATCAACCGCTAGTGTTGCGATGCCAAGTTTTGTTATTGCTACATTATTCACTTGGCTATTTGCTGATACCTTAGGTCTTATTCAAATCGGTGGTGATTCTTGGGTATGTTATATTCTCCCAATTGTTACGATTTCCTTATCACCAATGTGTTATATCACTCGTTTAACCCGTTCTTCGACTCTTGATGTCTTAGGCGCTGATTACATTAGAACCGCTCAAGCTAAAGGTGTTAGTAGAAAGAGAATCTTATTTAAACATGCTTTAAGAAATTCAGTTACACCAGTTATTACTTATGCCGGCCCAATGATTGCCTACATCATTACTGGAAGTATTGTGGTTGAACAAATCTTTAACTTAAAAGGCTTAGGTAGAATGTTTGTTAATAGCATTAGTGCACGTGACTATCCACAAGTAATGGGCACCACTGTGTTCCTTACTTTCTTGATGGTAATTATGGTGCTAGTGAGTGATATTCTTTATAAAATCGTTAACCCACGGGTGGACTTTGATTAAGGAGAAGGTATGAAGTTAGGTGATAAGAATCCACTTAGTTTCCAAGTTGATTACAATAGTAATCTCTTTTCTTTAGCAACTCGTAACGAGAAGAAAGAAACTCAACTAACGCGTCCAGCAAGTTCTTTCTTACGCGATGCTTTACGTCGCTTTAGAAGAAATAGGATTGCCGTTATTTGTTCAGTCTTTATGCTAATTCTAATCCTAGCGATTATTATTATCCCGTTTGTTTATCCATATACTTACGATCAAATGTTAGGTGTCACTAAATACGGTACTGATACTAGTTTTGAAAATATTGCCCCATTCCAATATGGCGCTACTGAACTTGAAAGAATAAAGGCCGGTGAATTTATTTGGCCGCATATCTTTGGTACTGATGCGCATGGTCGTGATTATTTTATTCGTGTTATTGTTGGTACACGTATTTCACTACTTGTTGGTGTCTTTGCCGCATTAGTTGTCTTAGTAATTGGTACAATCTACGGATCTATATCAGGTCTAAGAGGTGGTAAAACCGACTTAGTCATGATGAGAATTGTTGATGTAATTTATTCTCTTCCTGACATGGTCATCATCATTTTACTTAGTGTTATTCTTAACGAAGCCTTCTCAATGGCAGGCGATAATCCAATAGTTGCTTCACTCGGTACAAATGTTATTTCAATCTTTATCGTGTTCGCATTGCTTTATTGGGTAGGTATGGCAAGACTTGTTCGTGGTCAAATCTTATCGATTAAACAGCAAGAGTTCATTTTAGCTAGTAGAAGCATGGGTGCTTCAAATGGATTTATTATTCGTAAGCACTTAATTCCTAACTGCGTAAGCGTAATCGTTGTTAGCGCAGCGCTACAAATCCCAAGCGCAATCTTTACTGAATCTTATCTATCGTTCTTAGGTCTAGGTGTTGCTAAACCAATGCCAAGCTTAGGAAGCTTAGCTAGTGCAGGGCGTGATGCGATTAGCTTATATCCATGGCTTATGTTAGTGCCATCAATCTTTATTTTCTTAATCGTTTTAGCGCTTAACTTAATCGGAGATGGTCTACGCGATGCGTTTGACCCAAAACAAAAGTAAGGAGGATATGTCGATGAAAGAAGAACAATATCAACATCTTCTAGAAGTTCATGACCTTTTTACTTCTTTTAACATTCCGGCTGGTGAAGTTAGATCAGTTAATGGTATTTCCTTTAACGTCGATAAAGGAAAGGTTTTAGGTATTGTTGGTGAATCTGGTTCTGGTAAGAGCGTCACTGCTTATTCCATTATGCAGATTTTACAAAAACCAGGACGAGTAGTGTCCGGTTCGATTAAATTTAAAGGCCAAGAATTATTAGGATTACCGCACCATCAACTCCAAAAGATTCGTGGCGAAAAGATTTCAATTATTTTCCAAGATCCGATGAGTTCTCTTAACCCAGTTTATACGATTGGTAATCAAATGATGGAAGCCATTAAGCTTCACCCAGTTAAGAGAATCGTAAATGATTTAGAGAAGAAAATCGCTAAGGCTAAAAAAGAATTAAATGAAGCAAAAATAAATAAGAAATCAGTTAAAGAATGTAAAGAAAATCTTCGTCGCGCAAAAGCTGAGCTTATTAATTATCCTTATAACCGCGCGCTTGAAATGCTTAATCTAGTTGGTATTAATGAACCTGCTAAACGTTTAAAACAATATCCATTTGAATTCTCAGGTGGTATGTTACAAAGAATCATGATTGCGATGAGTCTAGTTTGTGAACCAGACTTATTAATTGCAGATGAACCAACCACTGCACTTGATGTTACTATTCAAGCGCAAATTCTTGAACTATTAAAGAAACTGCAAAAGAAGATGGGTATGGGTATCATTATCATCACTCACGACTTAGGCGTCGTCGCTCAAGTATGCGATGAAGTTGATGTTATGTACGCTGGTCGTATTGTGGAAAAAGGTACCGTTGATGAAATCTTCTATAATCCAAGACACGAATATACGAAAGGATTGATGAAATCAATTCCACAAGCTAATGATAATCGCGAAAGATTAGTCCCAATTGAAGGTAACCCAGTTGATGTCTTCTGTTTACCGCGTGGTTGTTCTTTTGCGCCTCGTTGTGCTTCTTGTATGAAAGTTTGCCTAAAGAAATATCCGCGCTTCATGGAAGTTAATAAAGATCATCAAACTGCATGCTTTAAATATTATTTAGAAGCTTATAAGAGTAAAAAGATTAGTAAAGAAGAATTAAAAGATATCGTTAATCAATCTTCATTAGGAAACGCTGCATTCACTCCAATCTCAATGGTGGATGTATTAGACGCTCAAGCTGACTATGCTCTCGCAAAGAGAATGTATGAGCATGCTGCATTAAAAGCGCCGCTAACTAAAGAAGAACAAGATAAGATTTACTATAAAGTTAAAGAAAGAAAAGCTGAATTTATTAGAGCGAAGAACGATTATCGTCAAGCGGTTAAGACTCATAAACTTTCCCGTCGCGAATTACCATCAATGGAACGTGGTGATATGGCAAAGAAAATAAAGAATGCTAAAACGCGTGTGAAATATGTTGATGATATGCTTGTGAACAAAAAAGTTCTATACAACTATCTTGAAAATTTAGTGATTTCTTCTTATCCAGTTAATTATAGTTTTCACCGTGAAAATGTAGCAATCGCGAAAAACGAATATGACTTATATAGAACCTTCACAAAAGGTTTAGATCCTAGAGATAAAATTACTAAGACTAAAGTTCTAAGTGAAATTGATCTTAAACGTAGAGACTACGAAAATGCATGTGATATTTATGCACGTAACCGCCGTGTTACTCGCACTTTATTAAAGATTCGCGTTAAATTAATTAAAGTTAATGCAAACCGCGTTATGGATGTTATTAAAACTAACGTAAATAGTGCTGCTAAAGAATTTAGAGAGAAACATTTAATGTTTAAAGATGATAATGAATTAAAGAGTTATTTAAACGGATTCGTATACGCACATTGGGATTTTGATAAAACCATTAACCGCGCTCTTTGTACTCAACTTTGGAACGAATGGCAGAGAAAACAAGGCGCGATTGATAAAGCCCGTGAACAAAGCAATTTCGGCGATGTTGATAAACTTATTAAAGATAAGAATGAGGCGATGTATCGTTATTGGTTCACACATTATGACTTCCGTATTTTAAAGTATTATCGTATCCAAAAAAGAAAATTTGAAACTATTATTACTGCCTTAAATAGACGTAATCATTTACGTGTCCGTGCAGTTCATCGTAATCAGGAGGCCAAATAATGGAAGATTTAACTAAAGCCAAAACTGTTGGCCAAGCGATGTATAAAAATCCTCGTGATAAGAAACACGATATTATTTTAAAAGTCGAACATTTAAAGATGTACTTTAAAATCAACACTGGTTGGTTTAGAAGTAAACCTTTAAAAGCGGTTGATGATGTTTCTTTTGAACTCCATCGCGGCGAAACTTTAGGCCTTGTTGGTGAATCTGGGTGTGGCAAGACTACTTTAGGTCGTACTATTCTTAAATTATATAAACCAACAGCAGGAACAATTGTCTTTAATGGTGAGGAAATTAATAATCGCACTACTTTGAAGCATTATCGTCAAAAGAGTGCAATTGTCTTCCAAGACCCATATTCAAGTCTTGATCCTAGATTAACGGTTGAAGATATTATTGCTGAACCTTTGGATATCCATAAAGTTACTAAAAACGTTGATGAAAGACATAAACGCGTCTTGGCTTTAATGAAATTAGTTGGTCTTAGCAGTGAACAAGCGACTCGTTATGCTCACGAATTCTCAGGTGGACAAAGACAAAGAATCGGTATTGCGCGTAGCTTAGCGCTTAACCCTGAATTTATTGTTTGTGATGAACCAGTTAGCGCGCTTGACGTTTCTATTCAAGCTCAAGTTATTAATACATTCGAAGAATTACAAGAGAAGT
>JAKSUZ010000011.1 GCA_024408505.1 Bacilli bacterium
CTTCACGAACAATTATTACTATATCAACATTCTTATCTAATTTCATTAGATCTTTGATAATTGCTTTAATTTGTCGTTTGATTTTATTACGAGTAACAGCGTTTCCGATTTTAGAGGAAACACTGATTCCAATTCTTGTATGATCTAAAGAGTTTTGATTCGTGTAAATCGTAAACTCATTTGACTTAATCACATGATGTTTACTGATAATTTCTTTAAAATCACTATTTTTACGAATTCGGTTCTCGCGTTTCATTAAGCTGATAATTTCTTGCGACCTTTTTGTCTACGTCTCTTTAACACTTTACGACCATTCTTAGTCGCCATTCTTTGACGGAAACCATGGACGTTTTTGTGTTTTCTTTTACTAGGTTGGTATGTTCTATGACTCGCCATAATAAATTTCTCCCTTCTTTGTAAGTGCTATGATTATATTATTAAAAACTTAGAAACGCAAATTAAATATATAAATATATTTGTTTTGTGGATACTTTAACTACATTTTTTCTTCCACTAGCCTGGTGGGAACGATTTTTTATCTACGTGGATAAGTAGGCAAAACATCCGATAAATCCTAACTTTTTCGGTGGTGGAAACAAAAATTTTTTGTGGAAATAGTGGATAAATTAAAATGTGAATAAGTTTTCCACAAGTTTTCCACAATAAAAAGTTGTTGAAAGTTAAAAAACTCATAAATTTATCATAAAAATTCGATATGAATAGTGGAAAAATAAAAATTTAATATTTTTTCTCTATTTATTTTTGTGGAATGTTATATAATCATTCTCAATTATGAAAGCGGCTGTTCAAGAATTTACTCAATTATGGAATCGGATTTTGAATGAGATCAAAATTCAATTAAATGATAATAGAATCTTTAACACCTTCTTCTCAGATAGTGAAATTAATAATATAGATAATAATACTTTATATGTAGTCGTGAACTCACGCCTAGCGAAACAGGTGCTTTCTACTGATTATTACGCACTTATTAGCAAGATTGTAGAAAATATTTTAGAAAGTAATTACACCGTTTCTTTCTTATTAAAAGATGAAATAAATAAAGAGATTAAAGTTGAAGAGACTAAGCCTAGTTTCTTTAATGAATTCTATATTAAAAAAGAAATGACTTTTGATAACTTTGTGGTTGGCGACTCTAACCGCGAAGCACATCAAGCTTCATTAATTGTTAGTAGCCCCAAACCATCAAATTGGAATCCAAATCCACTTTTCTTATATTCTGATAGTGGTCTTGGTAAAACGCATTTATTAAATGCGATTGGTAATAGAATTAAAGAAAATAATTCACTTAAAAATGTTTTATACACTACTGCAGAGGGATTCTTTAATGAATATGTGAGAATCGTTCAAGGTGCGGTACAAACTGGCAGCAGTTCACGTTCACAAGAATTATTAGAATATTTTAGAAATGTAGATGTACTTTTAATTGACGATATTCAATTCTTTACAAAGAAGAAAAATTGCCAAGAAATGTTCTTCACTATTTTCTCTTCAATGATTAATAATGGTAAACAAGTTGTAATCACAAGTGATCGTCATCCAAATGAATTAAAAGACATAGAAAACCGCTTAATTACGCGCTTTGCGGGCGGTTTACCAATTTCAATTAATCCACCTGATATCGACACTAGTAAAGAAATTACTAAGATGTATATTAGTGCCTCTGGCATGGATATAAATCGAATTGATCCAGAAGTATTTTCTTTCTTCGCAGAAAAGTTTTCTAAGAACATTCGTGAGCTTAAAGGCGCAGTAAATAAATTACTCTTTTACACTATTAATATTAAAAAAGTTGATCGTATATCTTTAAGTAATGCAATTGAGGCGGTAAGTGATTTCTTAAAAGCGAACGAAAGCAATAAAAAATTAAGCGAAATTAAGATTATTGATGTAGTGAGTAATTATTATTCTTTAACTCCGTCTCAACTAACTGGAAATATGAGAACTAGTCAAATCGCATTAGCAAGACATATCGCTATGTATTTAATGAGAGAATTATTGGATATCTCATTTGATAAAATAGGAGAATCGTTTGGAGGTAAAGATCATTCAACGGTGATGAGTGCGTGTAAAAATGTGGAGAAAGGGGTGAAAACTAACCCCAGCTTAGAGAGTGTGATCAAGGAGTTAAAAGAGAAGTTAAAATAAAAAAGTTTTATTATAAATAAAAAACTTAAGAAAATTAGAAAATTTATGATAAAATACTCATGATAAAAAAGTGAGTTATCCACAATACCCACAAAGGTTATAATTATTACTAAATAAAATATAAAGAAATAAGTAAGGAGATAAATATAATATGAGATTCACAATTGATAGAGAAACATTCTTAAAATCACTTAGATTAGTTGCTAAACCAGTTCCAGTTAAAGCTTATATTGCTAGTTTAGTTTTCATTAAACTAGTTTTAGATAATCAAGGATTAACTTTAGTTGGTAGTGGTGAAACGATTGCGATCTCAACATTAATTCCTTTTAATCAAAACGAAAAAGAAATAATTAGAAATTATAAAGATGGTGCGATCTTAGTCCAAGGTAAATACTTAGTTGATATTATTTCTAAATTATCCGGACAAGAAATTAATTTCGAAGTCTTAGATAATTCAGTTGTAGAGATTACCGATGAGAGATCATCTTTCCAATTAAATAGCGCTCAAGTAGAAGAATATCCTGAATATGATTTTAACGAAGCAGGTATTGAATTTAAAATTAACGCAAAAGAATTAATCTCTTTAGTAGAACAAACATCTTTCGCTGCTGCTACAAGAGAAAATCGTCCAATGTTAACTGCGTTAAATATTACTGGTGAAGGTAATCAAATTACTGCTGTAGCGCTTGATTCTGCGCGTTATGCAAGTAAGAAAATTACCATTAACACTGAAGCTAATTTTATTGCAAATATTTCAGCAAAAAATATTAATGAAATAGTTAGATCATTTGAAGAAAATGAAGAAATTACTATTGTAGTAGTAGGTGAAAAGAAGATGATGTTTAAGTTTGGTAACACTACCATCGCTTCTAACTTATTAAACGGCGAATATCCTAATGTTAAAAATATTGTTCCAAAGAATTTTAATTATTCATTAGAAGTTAACGCTCAAGAATTTTTAGCCGCAATCGATCGTGTATCTTTATTATCAAATGAAAAGAGTACTGTACGTTTAATTATGTCTAATGAAGAAGTACAAGTTTTAAGTACCACTAGTGAAGTTGGTAGCGCAAACGAAAAAATTAATAATTTCCAATTTAATGGCGATCGTTTAGAAATCCTATTTAATAGTGGATTTGTAATTGACGCGATTAGAGCCCTTAAATCTGATGATGTAGTGTTAGACTTCATCGCTGAAATGAAACCGTTTGTAATTAAAAATCCTAAAGACGAAAATATTATTCAACTAATTACTCCAGTACGCGCATAATGCGTTTTGGAGTAATTCTAAGGCATGAAATATGAAAATCCTTTTAATTATTGATATGCAGAATGATTTTGTCTCTGGCGCGTTAAAAAACGATTCAGCGCTTAAAATCATTAAAAACATCGAAAATAAAGCATCTAAATTTAAAGGTAGAATTTTCTTCACTCAAGATACACATAACGCTAAAACATACTTAAAATCGCAAGAAGGAAAGAATCTTCCGATCATTCATTGTGTTAAAAATACAAAAGGCTGGGAAATAGTAAAACCACTACAAAAATTTATTAAAAAAGATAATGTGCTTACTAAACCTACTTTTGGATGTAAAAAGTTAATACCTTTATTTAATAAATTAAATAAAAAAGAGAAAATAGAAGAGATTATTTTAACAGGAACTTGCACTGATATTTGTGTGATTTCTAATGCGTTTTTACTTAAAACATATTTCCCAGAAATTTCTATTATCGTTGATCAAAAATGTTGCGCGGGCACTAGCGTCCGTAATCATAGCGCAGCCATCCAAGCGATGAAATGTTCACAAATTAAAATTATCTAAAATTAACCATAAGGGAATATATATTATATATATTTCCCTTTTCTTAAAAATAAGCGTATAATAATTTGTGGGATTTTTTTATGAATAAAAAAACTCATACAATTACCCTTACCACCGAATTTATTACTTTAGGACAACTTTTAAAGCTTTCTAGGGTTGTAGATACCGGCGGTGAAGTAAAAGCCTATCTTGCTTCAAATGTGGTTCTAGTAAACCAATTAGAAGAGAAAAGACGTGGTCGTAAGCTTTATAAAGGTGATGTAGTTGAGTTCGAAGGAGACAAAATCTTGCTAAACTAATGCATGTTAGTCGAATTCGCTTAAAAAATTTCCGTGGTTATTACTCATTATCGTTAGACTTCTCTAGCGGAATGAATGTTTTCATCGGTAAAAACGCTTCTGGCAAGACCAACCTATTAGAGGCTATTCATTACCTTTCCTTCGCAAAATCCTTTCGGATGGTGGAAGATAGTGAATTAATTCAAAATAAAGCGTCTAAGGCGGTTATTAATGCTGAAGTGGTAAATGATGAGGGTAAAAAGGCAATTGACGTCTTAATTACCGAAAAAGGTAAAAAAATCTTAGTTAACGACAAAGGAATCAGTAAATTATCTAGTCTTAACAAGATCACAAATGTCATAGTCTTTACTCCCCAAGATGTAAACATCTTCCGGGATTCTCCTAAAAATCGGAGAAATTACTTAGATATTAATATATCTAAACTTAATCCGATGTATGGTGAAGTGATTTCCCTCGTGGAGAATTTGCTTAAAGAGAGAAACGAAATCCTTAAACAGGATGAAGTAGACGCTAAACAATTAGAAATCGTCACTGATCAACTAATTAAGGCCGAAAAAGAAGTAATTGTAATGAGAAAAGAGTTTGTGGCAAACCTCAACAAGGTCATTAGTAAAGTCGCTAGTGAACTAAAAGGTGGAGAAAATAAGGTAAAAGTTATTTATTTCCCCTATATCAAGCTAACTGATGACTATCTAGTTAAAGCTAAACAGCTTTATCAAGATAATCTTGATAATGACTTAAAGAGGAAAGCGACAAGTATCGGTGTGCATCGTGAAGATTTTATCTTAACTTTAAATGGTCAAGATATTAGTGTTCAAGGTTCACAAGGAGAAAATCGTTTAATGGCGATTAGCTTAAAGTTATCTCCCTACTTCTTAGTGGATGATAAAAGTAAGCATCCCATTGTTGCACTTGATGATGTGATGAGTGAATTAGATGACGTTCACCAAAAGAAGTTAATTAACTTCTTACGTAAATTAGATCAAGTATTCATCACATCCACCAAATTAACCATAGATCATGCATCAATATATGAAATTGATAATCATCACGCTATTAGGAGGACAAAATAATGGAAGATGAGAAGAAAGAAGAAACCGTCCAAGCAGAAGAAAAAGACGACGGTATAAAAACTAAAAGCTTAGAAATTGGCGATGAAGCAGCCAATATTAAAGCGGATGAACATTATACAGCTGAAAACATTCAGGTTCTTGAAGGCCTTGAAGCGGTTAGAAAAAGACCAGGTATGTACATTGGTACCACTGCTTCTCCAGGTTTGCATCACCTTGTTTGGGAAATTGTTGATAACGCGATTGATGAAGCATTAGCAGGTTTCTGTAGTTTAATTAACGTAACTATTAATAAAGATGGAACTGTGACTGTTACTGATAACGGTCGTGGTATTCCGGTTGATATCGTTGATAAGACTGGTGTTAGCGCAGTTGAAACTGTTTATACGGTGTTACACGCTGGTGGTAAATTCGGTGAAGGCGGCGGATATAAAGTGTCTGGTGGTCTTCATGGTGTTGGTGCATCAGTTGTTAACGCGTTAAGTGAATGGCTTGAAGTTAAAGTCCATCGTGATGGTGGTGAATATTATTTAAAGTTCGGCCGTGGTGGTAAACCTGAAGGTCACTTAAAGAAAATTGGTGATGCAGATGATACTGGTACGATTGTCACCTTTAAACCAGACGATACAATCTTTACGGAAACCACAACTTTCGTTTATGAAATTATTCGTGATCGTCTTAGACAAATGGCCTATTTAAATAAAGGCGTTAAAATTGTTGTTCAAGATTTAAGAGTTGAACCAGCTTTAAAAGAAGAATTCTGCTACGAAGGTGGTATTAAAGAATACGTTCAATATCTAAATAAACCAAAAGGCCCAATTATGGAAGATGTAATTTATTGTGAAGGCCGTGAAGAAGTGGAATATGTAAGTGGTAAAACTTCTATTATTTATGCTGAAATCGCGATGCAATATAATACTTCTTATAATGCATCAATCTTCTCTTTCTGTAATAACATTAACACCCATGAAGGTGGTACTCATGAAGAAGGATTTAGACTTGCGATTAACCGTGTTATTAACGATTACGCTCGTAAATCAAAATTCTTAAAAGATGATAGTGAAAACTTTACCACCGATGATATTAAAGAAGGATTAACTGCCATTATTTCAGTTAAACATCCTGATCCACAATACGAAGGACAAACTAAGACTAAATTAGGTAATAGCGAAGTTCGTAAGATTGTGTCTAGTATCGTTGGCGAACACTTAATGACTTTCTTACTTGAAAATCCTCCAGTAGCCAAATTAATTCTCACTAAGATTGCAAGTGCAGCTGAAGCTAGAGCCGCTGCTCGTAAAGCACAAGAAAGCGTTCGTAGAAAGAATGGTTTAGATATTACCACTCTTCCTGGTAAATTAGCGGATTGTCAATCGCATGATCCAAAAGAATGTGAATTGTATATCGTTGAAGGTAACTCCGCTGGTGGTTCAGCAAAGAACGGTCGTGACCGTAGAACTCAAGCGATTCTACCTTTAAGAGGTAAAATCCTTAACGTCGAAAAAGTTGATCAACAAAGAGCGTTTGAAAACGCTGAAATCGGTAACATGATTATGGCGATTGGCGCGGGTGTTGATCCTGAATTTGATGTTAGTAAAATTCGTTATGACAAAGTTGTAATTATGACCGATGCTGATGTTGATGGTAGTCACATTAGAATCTTACTTTTAACCTTCTTCTTTAGATTTATGAAATCTTTAATCACAGAAGGTCACGTCTATATTGCGCAACCACCATTATATAAAGTTGAGTACCATCAAAAACCGTACTACTGCTATAACGATGCGCAACTAGAAGACTTGAAAAAGAAATTACAATTAAAAGCTGGTTATCCATTCCAACGCTATAAAGGTCTTGGTGAAATGGATGCTGAGCAATTATTTGAAACTACTATGGATCCAAAAGCAAGAAAGATGCTTCGGGTTACTATTAAAGATGCAATGTTAGCGGATCAAATCTTCACCAACTTAATGGGTGACGATGTTATGCCAAGAAAAACATTCATCCACGAGAACGCGAAGTTCGTTAAGAATCTTGACTTATAAAGGAGGACGAAGTTTATGGCAAAGAAAAAAGCAAAGAAACAAGAAGCGGAAGTTAAAGAAGAAGTTAAGCCAACAGAAACCGCAACTAGTGAACCTGAAGCAGAAGCAGGAATTGTTCCTGGACTTCAAGATGTTGATATTTCTGATCAAGTACAAAGCGCATTCCTTGACTATGCAATGAGCGTCATTGTCGCGCGTGCAATTCCAGATGTGCGTGATGGTATGAAACCGGTTCACCGTCGTATTATTTATTCCATGTTTGAAAGCGGCACTACACCAGATAAACCACACAAGAAATGTGCGCGTATCGTTGGTGACGTCATGGGAAAATATCACCCACACGGTGACGCAGCGATTTATGGCGCGGTCGTTAGATTAGCGCAACCATTCGCGATGAGAAATATTCTCGTTGATGGTCATGGTAACTTCGGTAGTATCGATGGTGATGAGCCTGCGGCTTATCGTTATACAGAAGCTAGACTTGCTAAATTAGCTCTACAAATGGTTAGAGATATTGATTGCGATGTCGTTGACTTTATGGATAACTATGATGGTGTTGATCAAGAACCAACTGTATTACCATCCCGTTTCCCGAACTTACTTGTTAATGGTAGTAGTGGTATCGCGGTTGGTATGGCCACCAATATTCCAACTCATAACTTAGGCGAAACAATTGATGCAACGATTGCGATTGCGAAGAATCCAGATTTAACTACCTTAGATATTATGGGCATTATGCCTGGACCAGACTTCCCAACTGGAGGTACTATTCTAGGTCGCCAAGGCATTAAAGATGCTTATGATACCGGTAGCGGTTCAATTGTTATTCGTTCTAAATGTCACGTTGAAGAAAGTGAATCTTCTGGTCGTAAAAGAATTATCATTGAAGAAATTCCTTACGGTGTAAATAAGGCTAGACTTATTGAAACCATTGCAGAATTAGTTAAAGACAAAGTTATTGATGGTATTACTAATATTCGTGATGAATCAAATAAAGAAGGAATTCGCGTTGTTATTGATGTAAGACACGATTGCATTCCTGAAGTTATTCTTAATCACTTATATAAATTAACTCAACTACAAACTAGCTTTGGTATTATCTTCCTCTGCTTAGAAAATGGTGCGCCAAAGATTTTACCGATTACCGCAATTTTAAAAGATTATCTTGAACACCAAATTGAAGTAGTTGCGAGACGTACTAAATTCTTACTTAAGAAAGATGAAGATCGTAAGCACATCGTAATGGGCTTATTAAAAGCAGTGGATAATATTGATGATGTTGTTCATATCATTCGTCATAGTGATACGCCAGAAGAAGCGGTTCAAACTTTAATGAATAAATATGATTTCTCAGAACCACAAACGCAAGCAATTCTAGCGATGACCTTACGTCGTTTAACCGGTCTAGAAAAGAAGAAACTTGATGATGAAAAAGCCGAACTTGAAGAGCGGATTAAAAACTATCAACATATCTTAGAGAGTAGAGGTAACGAAATCGAAGTTGTTATTAAAGAACTCGAAGAAGTTAAACAAAGATTCGCGGATGAAAGACGTACGGAAATCAGTGATTCTCTTGGTGATATTGATGATGAATCGCTTATTCCACAACAAGATATCGTCGTGGTTATTACTCAAAACGGTTATGTTAAGAGAATGACTACTGATACCTTTAGAACTCAGAATAGAGGTGGTCGTGGAATCCGTGGTGTTACGATTGGCGATACTGATTTGATTCGTTTATTGTTACACACCAAGACCCACACGAACTTACTCTTCTTCTCTAATAAAGGTAAAGTGTATCGAATTCGTGGTTATAAAGTTCCGGAAGGCGGAAGAATCTCAAAAGGTATTCCAGTCCAGAACTTACTTAATCTTGAAAAAGAAGAAAGAATTATGTCAATTATTGATTTAGGTGATGGTAGCGAACAACAAGGATTCTTAACCTTCTTTACACGTAATGGTTTAGTTAAGAGAACTCCAGTTAGCGAATATCTATCTATTCGTCAAAATGGTAAGATCGCAATCGGTCTACGTGAAGGCGATCAATTATTAGATGTTAAACACACTAATGGTGAATGTATGCTTGGTATGTCCAGTGCAAAAGGTAAGATGGTTAACTTCCTTGAAACCACTGTTCGTCCAATGGGTAGAACTGCAACCGGCGTTAAAGGTATGAACGTAGTTGGCACTTTCGTTGTGAGCGCATCTACATCACTTGAAGGTCATATCGTCTTAGCTATTACCCAAAATGGTTATGGTAAGATGACTGAATCTAGTGAATATCGTCAAACGAATCGTGGTACGAAAGGTGTATTAACTCTTAATACCACACAAAAGAACGGTCGTTTAATCGCTACTAAACAAGTTAATGGCGATGAAGACTTAATGATTATCACTACTGGTGGTATTGTGATTCGTGTTCCAATCGCTCAAATTAAATTAAGCGGTCGTAATACTCAAGGCGTCCGTGTCATTAGACTTGAAGAAGGCCATAAAGTGGTTGGCGTTACCATTATTCCACACGATGTTGGTGGTGGTGAAGTTGATCCTAACGCTGGTGAATTATCAAGCGAAGGTGTAAGTGAAGCTGAACTCAAAGCCGCTATGGCCGAAGTTAAAGCGGAAGAACCTCAAGAAGAAGAAAAGGAAGAGAAAGTAGTTTCTCCTGATGAAGTAGAGTAATCATGAAAGCACTTATCTATGCGGCTACTCATAAGCATAGAGCACGTGAAGAAGAACGCTTAATAAAATCAATCAAGGGTAGCTTAGAATTAGCCAAGACTCAATATACAAACGATCCGTTCGATAATTTTGATGTTGCGCATTTCTTAAACTTCCCTGATCTAAGCAAGATTAAAGATTTAAAAAGAGATGGGATTCCAGTTGTTATGTCTGCGCTTTATTGCGAGAACGAACGTGAATCCATGTTAGCGGAACCACATGGTGAAAAAAGAGTTTTAAAAGACAACGCAAGAAGATGTTTAAATGAGGCTGACTTAGTATTAGTGCCTAGTGAGATTAGTAAAACATTCTTAGAAAAAGAAGGCGTGCTAAGTAAAATTAAAGTTTTTCCTGCACCGGTTAGGCTAGCTAACTTCACTATGAACGAAAGAAAGCAAACTGAATTAGTTAGTCGTTATTATCATCGAAGAGAAGAACCTTTTGTCCTTTGTTTAGGTGATTTTCTTAACAAAAAAGATATGAATAATTTCTTAGAAGTTACGGAACTCGCTCCATTTGCGAGATTCTATTTCTTAGGCGCAAACTATTCATTAATTTTAGCGGGTAAATATATTAAATTAACCCCGGATAATGTGGTTTTATCAACTCTAGTTGATGATGATATATATCGCGCTACGTTATTAAAAGCGAAAATGTTATTAGTGCTTAATGATTTTAAAGCGGACGCTACTAACATTCATGAAGCAATGGCGGCTAAAACTCAAGTAGTAGCTTATCTTAAAAACATGAAAGGTAAATGCCACTTAAAAGATGGTATTAACTGTTATGCTAAAACTGGTATTAATGAATTAGTGGATACGATTGATTTATTAGTAAAAGGTAAACTAAAGAAGACTACTGAAAGAGCATACAAAGAAGTTCAAGAATATTCGTTAGAAAAGACCGGTAAACGCTTATTAAACATTTATCGTAGTCTATTAAAGGAGAAACACCATGATTGATGTAAAGTTGATTGTTGAAAAACCAGAAGAAGTTAAAAAAGCTCTCAAAAAAAAGCTTTGGGATTTTGATCCAAGTAAGGTAATTGAACTTGATAAAAAAAGAAAAGAATTAATTAAACAAACCGAAGCAAATAAAGCCGAACAAAATAAATTATCCGCGTTAGTCCCGCAATATAAAAAAGAAGGCAAAGATCCAAAAGAAATTTTCACTAAAGTTAAAGAGCTAGCGAGTAAAAATAAAGAAGGCGAAGTTGAACTTAAAAAAGTTGAAAAAGAGATTTTTGATATTGTTGCGGAATTGCCAAATTTACCTGATGACGACTTACTTTCCGGAGGAAAGGAAAATAACAAAGTAATTAAAGAAGTAAATCAAAAACCTAATTTCAAATTTAAAATTAAAGACCACGTTGAACTCGCTAAATCATTAGGCTTAGTAGATTATGATCGCGCGGCTAAAATTAGTGGTGAAGGCACTTGGATTTATACCGATGAAGGTGCTGAACTTGAATGGGCGTTAATTAACTATTTTATAAGCACTCATTTAAAGAATGGTTATCACTTTATTCTCCCTCCTCATATGTTAAATGAAGAGAGTGGATTTGGGGCTGGTCAGTTCCCAAAATTTAAGAACGCAGTTTTTCACGTTGAGGGTAATAATAAGTTCTTACTTCCTACTGCTGAAACCGCATTAGTGAACTTCCATCGTAATGAAATATTAAAAGAAAGCGATTTACCAAGAAAGTATTTTGCCTACACTCCGTGTTACCGCCAAGAAGCAGGTAGTTATCGTACTGAAGAAAGAGGTATGATTCGTGGCTATCAATTTAACAAAGTAGAGATTGTTCAATACACCACTGAAGAAGGATCAGATAAAGCTTTTGAAGAGATGATTAATGTCGCTAGTGGGTTAGTCGAAAAATTAGGCCTACATTTTAGATTATCTAAATTAGCCGCAGCCGATTGTTCACATTCAATGGCAAGAACTACTGATATTGAAGTATATCTACCAAGCATTGGTATTTATAAAGAAGTTAGTAGTGCAAGTAACGCTCGTAGCTATCAAGCACGTCGTACCATGGCGAGATATAAAGATAAAGATGGTAAGACTCATTATTGTCATACTCTTAACGCTTCAGGATTAGCGACTTCGCGTTTATTCCCAGCAATTTTAGAGCAATTCCAACAAGAAGATGGAAGTGTGATTATTCCAGAAGTTCTTCGTCCATTTATGGGTGGTAAGACAAAACTTACACCAAAAAAGAAATAAATGATATTATAACTAAGCCGTCATAATTAAGAACTATGAACCTGGTCAGGATAGAAATATAGCAGCCATAAATAGACCTCTTAATGTATGGCGGTTTTTATTAATTAAGCCGGTTCTTCATCCATTGCCTTGAGTGTTGCTTCATATAGGTTATCAAAAGGAATGTCGATGAAGCTTTGTTCACTATTTTGGCGATTAATTGTTTCAATAAAGTTAGTTACATAAATATTAGCACGACCCACAAATTGCTTAATCGTGGTCGAAGAATAAATTTTTCCTAGCAATGTGTCTAGAAACTTTTGCATTTTTTCTTCAGAAAATTCTGTATACTTGTACCAAAAATCCGGTGGCTCTTTAGATGAGTGTGAGTAATCACAATAATAGTAATAATATCTTCCTGAATTAAAAGTAGATGCAAATACACTTTCTATTGCATATAAAGTCTCTAATGGATTAAAAAACAGCAAACAGTTTTTAATATAAGACATCCACCGCGTTGCATAATTGAAGCCCTTATCAACACCTTCATCGTTGTTTAGTGCAGAGTATGCCCGAACAATCAATGAATAATCTTTTTGCCAACTTAAAGCAAGCGCTTTCCCGATAAATGTCGTAAGATGAATATTAAGTAAAGGTACGCGGCTAAAAATGTCCGCCCAACTAGTAAAAATCTTGTCAAGTTGATCCTGTATTGTAATAGTAAAATAGCTATAAGTATCGGGGCGTTCGGCTGTAAATGTATTAATATATGAATATGCACAATTTAAACCGGTACAAGCATAAGCAAACCCGATAGCACCGGCAACAGACATTCCCAGCATTTTTGATAGACCATAAGTGGTAAAAGCGCTTATAAAATCATCAATAGCAGTGCCCATATTATTAGGGGTGCCGAATTTGCTAGTTGCTATGATTCCCTTAATAATTATTTTAAACGCTTCCATTTTATTTTCTGGAATTTCCATCTCTATTCTACTTTCGAATAAATTAATAGCTTTTTGAAGTGGCATAGTAATCTTTGAATAATCAATATAAAAAGAGTCCATATACACTTGCATTCTGCTATCTGTTGGCATATATTCTTTGAAGTATAAATCTTCGGATACAAGGTTAAGCTGTGCTCCCATATCCATTGTATATATAGCACAATCTAAAAACTCTTCCCCATTATCACTTGTGTAGGTACCGACGACGGTTTTAATTGCTTCTATAAAGTTTTCGTACTTTGTGCAATGCTCATTATATTGTTTTAAAGCGTTTGCGCCATGTACTGCGATTTCGGTAATGCCATTCACATACTTGCCTTCTTTATCTGCGTCTATTATGTTGGATAAATAGTTATATAGATTATATTCAGGCCGGATTGCATCGCTATCAATATAATATCCACCAGCATCAATAAACGCTAAAAGCATTTCTAATTTATTTGATGCATGCGGATCCTTTATTTCGTTTTTTAGTAATATCAATACTTCTATATACATATTTTCAAATGCAGTGTCATACATTTCATATCCATATTTGCAATAAATAGAAGCAGCATTGCCCAAACAATCAATTATTGTCGTAAGGTCATCTTGAGTAAAGATTTTTTTAGCTTCTGTTAGCTTTTCATTAACCATTTCTTCCGCTGGGGTATAGCCGAATTTATCGTTTTGGCGACTGCATCCTCTTATCAAACCGCAGCCAATCTTATCGATTTCTCTAAGTTCAAGCGCTGATGTAGTTTGTGTCGCCTTAGCGACATATTTGTCATAAATTTCATCCATAAAATAAGCGCTATCAGATCGCCAATACGATAGTAGCTTAGCGCAACTCAAATCATGTATTGCTGATAGTTGATCAACAGTCAATTTTTTATTAGCATAATTTTCAATACTATCAAGATATGCCCAGGCAATGTTGTAATATGCTTCATTAGGAACGACACCATTAAATCTTCCATCTACCACATCGATTTTATTCATTGTTTCCAAACAAAGGTGAGTCAACTTATAAATCATTTGCATTTGAGTTGGTGATGTTACATTCTTGCTATCGTTTATCACCATCATAGCAGTGGGCAACACTTTTCCCTCTACTTCGCTTTCGCCTCCGATTAAGAAGTCTATATAACCGAATGCAATTTGTTTATTAATCGCATAATCAATCGCCTTTTGCCCCTCTTCTTCAATGCGTTTACTTAATTCCTTGCGTATTACTTCTGGATCTGTCTCATAAGTTGCAGTTAATACAAGATTACTAGTAACTGTGATAGTAGAACTAACTATATTACCTTGTTCATCTAGCCAATTACTGAATATACAATCTTCTTCCTCTGGTAACTTATAACCTTCAATTTGATTTAAAGTAGTGCCTTCAACTACATTGTTTAAAACTATACATGTTTTACCATCAGAGAACGTTCCTTCCCCTGATTGAAGCGCTACAGCAAAAGTGGTTGCTGTAGGTGTTGCTGGCGTAGAACAACCACAAAGAATTAAGGGGCTAATTAAAGCCATAAATTTAATATTTTTCATATTTTCAAGATAACAAATTGACTATTTATAGTCAAGTAACTGGTTTATTATGAATTTAATAAATGCTATTATTTGTATAGTGTATGTCCGATACTAAGTTTATGAAGTTAGCCTTGATGGAGGCTAAAAAAGCAGCAATAGAAGGTGAAGTACCTATTGGTGCAGTTTTAGTTAAAGATAGTAAAGTAATCGCTAAAGCTCATAACCTAAAAGAAAGTAAAAAAGATGCTACCGCTCATGCCGAGATTTTAGTAATTAAAAAAGCTAGTAAAAAATTAAATAATTGGCGTCTATTAGATACAACTCTTTATGTAACATTAGAACCTTGTGCAATGTGCGCTAGTGCAATTTCTCAAGCAAGAATTAAACGCGTTGTTTACGCCCTTGATGATGAGAACAATGGTGCGATTAAAAATACGATTAAGTTATATACGTATAAAAGCATTAATCAACTGCCACAAGTTACAAGTGGCGTTTTAGAAAAAGATGCTAAACAAATATTGCAAACATTCTTTAAGAAAAAACGAAAATAATATTTGACATAATTTATTAATAAACTAATATAGTTATACAATTTATATAAATTGTTTTCCCTATTAAGGAGATAATTAGATGCTTGAATTAAGAGACATTACCAAGACTTATGTTGTTGAAAAACAGCATTTTCCTGCGCTTAAAGGCATCAATTTATCGCTCCCGGATAAAGGTTTTGTTTCAATCTTAGGTCCATCTGGATGTGGTAAGACTACTTTACTAAACTTAATTGGTGGTCTTGATCAATATACTTCTGGTGATTTAATCATTAACAATAAATCTACCAAAAAGTTTACCGATCAAGATTGGGATGCTTATCGTAATAAGCGTGTTGGCTTTGTATTTCAAACTTATAACTTAGTTCCTCATCTTACGGTATTAGGTAATGTTGAATTATCAATGACCTTAACCGGTATGAACAAGAAAGAAAGACAAAGCAAAGCCACAACCGCACTTGATCGTGTTGGATTAAAAGACACATTAAAGAAAAAGCCAAATCAATTATCTGGTGGTCAAATGCAAAGAGTAGCTATTGCTCGTTCTTTAGTAAACGATCCAGAAATTATTCTCGCTGACGAACCTACTGGTGCGCTTGATAGCGTCACTAGTGTCCAAGTCATGGAGATTTTAAAAGAAGTCGCAAAAGATCGTTTAGTAGTTATGGTTACCCATAACAACGAATTAGCGGAAAAATATTCAACTAGAATTATTCGTTTAAAAGATGGCTTAGTTATTAGTGATACCGAACCATTAAATGTTGTTGATAGAAAAGATTCAACCGAACTTGAACAAGAACAAAATAAGCATACACATATGTCTTTCCTTACTGCGTTAGGTAGTTCTGCCAAAAGCTTACTAACTAAGAAAGGAAGAACGATTATGACTGCGGTTGCCGCATCATTTGGTATTATCGGTGTTGCACTTGTATTAGCGATGTCTAATGGTTTCCAAAATTATGTAAATCGTGTTGAATCCGAGACCGCCAGTAGCGTTCCGATTACGATTTCTCCATTTGTCACAACGCAAATTAAACAAATGGATTTACCAGAAGCCTGGCCAAGTGAAGAAGTAATTAAACCATACGATGAAGATATTTCTCAAGTGATGGTAATTCACCGTAACTATTTAACCAAAGAATATTCAAATTACGCGATGGAATTATTAGAAGGTAAAAACCATTATGCTTCTAGTGTATTAGAAAATCATGAATATTTAGATTTTAATATTTTCGCTAAAAGAGAAAGTGGTGAAGTAATTAAAGTCGATCAATTCCAATCAGCCGGAGCGACTGGATCTATTCTTTCGGGTGTTACTAATTTACCATCCACTATTTTCCATGAGCTTTATGGCGGAAGAGACTATATTGAATCTCTTTATGATGTGGTTAAAGGAACATATCCTAAAGAGTTAAATGAAGATGATAGAACCGTTGAAGTCTGTTTAGTGTGTGACCGTTATAACCGTGTTCCAATGAAGACTTTATATGCTTTAGGACTTTCTGATTCATCATTAACGCAAGAAGGTCAAACAATTGATTTTAATGACATTATAAATAGCGATGGATACAAAGCCTATAGTCCTAAAACTTTAATGGAATTTTTAAAAAGCAAAGGTCAATTTAAGGAAATTGATGTGCCTAAAGAGGAACGTTCCGCTTTTTCTGATGCTGTTCCGATAGAAACCGATAAAGAAATCCCTATTCTAAAAGACATTACTATTCCAGGATTTACTACACCACCAGATATTGAACCTAAGACCCCCAAAATTACTCTTTATGGTAATATCGCTGATGAAACACCTGAGGCCGCTCAAGCAAGAAAAGATTTATTTGATGATGATGTAACTAACAAGCCAATTAAAATTAAGATTTCTGGAATTATTCGTCCAAAAAGAGATACATTAATTAACTTAATGCCTGGAAGCATTTGCTATCCCGCTTCCTTAAAAAAATATTATGTGAATAAATTAAGTGAAGATTATAAAGAGTATGCTGAAAGTGCAAAGAATAACTATTATATTACCGCCGAAGCGGCAGTACCCGACCCAAAAACCATTGATCTTACAGATTATGGATATGGCGAAGTCACAATAAAAAACTATCAACCAGCCGCAATTAATTTATTAGCAGGGATAAATTATGCCTACCAAGGCGCAAATACAACCCCCCTTACAACACTTTTAGATGATTTTACTCCCGGTACTTCTTATTTTCGTTTCTTTAGTTTAATTGCCGACAAATATAAGATAGAAGATCTTAATAATTTTAGTGAATTAACTAATTTCGCAACTCCGAATTATAGTAGAAGCTACACTAGAGGTAATTATCGTTTCGCTAGTGAATTCGATAACGACAAAATTAAAATGTTTTCCGCACCCATTCCCCTTCCTATTGTCGGAACTGATAAGATAGTATTACCAGTAAAAGGAACGTATGGTAACCAACTTAATAACCTTGTTACCTATTGCAGTGGATATTCCACTATTACATCGGTGTTAGTGTTCCCAAGAAGTTTATCGGATAAGAGTAAAGTCTTTGAATATCTAGATGCTTATAACAAAGACAAAATAGAATCTGCACAAATCTTATATTCTGATTTAGCAGGTAATCTTACTGAAGCATTAGGAACAATGATTGATATTATTTCAATTGTCCTAGTGGTATTCTCTTCCGTTTCATTATTAGTTTCTTGTGTTATGACAGGTATTATTACTTATACATCCGTACTTGAACGTACTAAAGAAATAGGGATATTGCGCGCGATTGGCGCTCGTAAGAAAGACGTAGGGCGACTATTTGAAGCTGAATCAGTAATTATTGGTGGAGTAGCAGGACTTGCAGGCGTTCTCTTTACCTTTATTGTCGAGTGGCCGATTAGTGCAATTATTAATTCACGTTTCCCGGATCAACAAATTGGTATGATATGTAATCTTAATCCATGGCATGCAGTGCTATTAGTAGTGATTTCAATTCTTTTAACTTTCATTTCTGGATTCATCCCAGCAAGAAAAGCTGCTAAGAAAGATCCAGTCGTTGCGCTAAGAACGGAGTGATATGTTATTTCATAGAAAGACTGAGCGTATTGCAAAAAGCGATAAATCGGTTACTTATTATAAAGTTTCTTATGATAAAGGTCTTTCTAGCGCACAAGTTAAAGAAAGAATCGAACACGATCTAGTTAATAAACCAAAAAAGGTAGTTACTAAAAGTTATTTTGAAATTATTGTGAAGAACGTCTTCACATTATTAAATATGTTATTAATTGCCGTTGCGATAGTTTTACTATACTTTGGTTTTTATAAACGAGTCTTCTTCTTAGGCATCTTAATATTAAATATTGGTATTAGTCTATTTCAAGATATCAAAGCAAGAATCTTAGTTGGTCGTCTTTCATTAGTGTCTAGCCCTCGTACAGTAGTAGTGCGTGATGGTAAAGAAACAGAAATACCATTTAACGAAATTGTCTTAACTGATGTAATTAGAATTAAAGCGGGTGACACTATTCCATGTGATGCAACCATTCTACATGGATCAGTGCGTTTAAATGAATCGTTGTTGTCAGGTGAAGCAGATGATGTCTTAAAACATAAAGATGCAAAGATATATGCCGAAAGCGCAGTCACTAGTGGCTATGCATACGCGCGCGTAGATAAAATAGGTAATGCAAACTATGCATCACGTTTACAAGAAAGAGCGAAAGCATTCTCTCGTCCGAAAAGTGAAATCCTTGCTTCCTTAACTGCGTTTATTCGTATTATTTCAATTATCGCGATTGCCATTGGTGTAGCGGAAATTGTTTCTTATTCTGTGTTAGGTAAAGATGTAAAAGCGAATGTAGATCTTATCGGATCTTCAATTGTTGCTATGATTCCAATCGGCATGTTCTTGATGACATCAATTACATTAACCGTAGGTGTTATCCTCTTATCAAGAAGAAGAGTATTAGTTAGAGAATTATATTCGATTGAAATGTTAGCGAGAGTGAATGTCGTATGTCTTGATAAGACTGGAACATTAACCGATGGCAACATGAAGGTTGATAATTTAGTATCGTGCTCTACTCGCTCAGTAGAATATCTAAAGAAAGTAATTGGCTATATCTTATTTATTACTAAAGACGATAATTTAACCGCGAAAGCATTAAAGACTAAATATTCTACTTGTGTAATTAAAGATGCATATAGTTCAATTCCATTTGAGAGCGCGAAGAAATTTAGTGCGGCCAGTTTTAATAAACATTCTTATGCTTTAGGCGCTTATGGTTTCTTAAAAGTTGATAACAATAAAGAAATCAAAAGCAAAGTAGAACGTTATGAACGCTTAGGATATCGTGTTTTATTAATTGCCGAAGGTAAAGGTGATATTCAAAGTAATAAATTGCCAAACAAGATGCACGCGATTGGTATAATTACTTTTAGTGAAAATATCAAACCAGATGCTAAAGCTAATATCGATTGGTTTAAACAAAATGATGCTAGTGTTCGTATAATTTCAGGTGATAGTGTGGAATCATTAAAAACCATTGCTACTCGTGTAGGCATTGAAGGTTATAAAGATGCAATATCATTAGAAGGATTAAAAGAAGAGGAAGTAAGAAAGGCTGTACATAAATGTACGATTTTTGCTCGTGTTACGCCTGATCAAAAGAAAATCATTATCTCTGAATTAAGAAGAATGGGTAATACGGTTGCGATGATTGGTGATGGTGTTAATGACTTATTAGCACTTAAGGCAGCAGATTGTTCAATCGCTATGGCTAGTGGATCAGATGCAGTTAAAGCCGCTTCTCATTTAGTGTCGCTTGATTCTAACTTCTCCAGCTTACCTAGAGTAGTGGAAGAAGGTAGAAAAGTTATTAATAATTTACAACGTGTTTGTTCAATCTTCTTAGTTAAGACTTTATTTGCGATGTTTATGTCAACGTTATTCTTATGCTTACCAAATCAAAGTTATCCGTTTGTCACTAACCATTTATTTGCTTGGGAAGTATTAACCATTGGCATTGCCCCGTTCTTTATCGCGCTTGAACCAAACAAAGAAAGAATTAAAGGTGGATTTATTCGTAACATTATTGAAGAAGCAATCCCAGGTGCACTTACTCAGATTATTCTATCTCTAGCCATCTTAAGCGCTTCTTATATTAATCCAGCAGCATTCCCGATTGAAGGTGTTAAAGCGGTAGCGGTTATTGGTATATCATTGATGAGTATTGTGATTTTGTTACACGTTTGTATGCCACTTAATAAATATCGTAGCGTAGTGTTAATTGGTACAACTTGTCTTATGACAATCTTGTTTGGAGTGGATGCTTATTTAAAGATTAAAGTTGGTACTGATATTTTAGAAATTGATTATTTATTAATTAATAATTCTTGTTGGTTCTTAGCAGGAATTGTTTTCCTTGTTTTAGTCCCACTATATTTTGTGTTTGGTTATTTATTTGGAAAATTAGTGAAGAAGAGGAACCATCATGAATAAACAAGCGCTTATTAAAGAAACACTTAAGCGTTTGTTAGAGACAAACTCCCTAAGTGATATTACCGTTCAAAAGCTTTGTAAAGAAGCAGGCATTAATCGTCAGATCTTTTATTATCACTATACGGATATTGAAGATGTATTGAATGATTATTTTCTTAATGAGAAGATTAATGGTTTAGATAAAGCGAACGCTTGGCCAGATCTAGTGCATGCAATTTTAATGTACGCTAGAAGTAATCGTCAATTAATCTTAAAAACCCTTAAAAGTAAGGCTAGTGGTGCAGTTGAAGCCTTCTTCTTTAATAACCTATATCATAAAGGTAAGAAGTTTATTGAGAGACAATACGGCGCTACTTTAGAGAAGAACGATATTAGAGAAGTAGCGAAGCTTATGAGTGATTCATTATCACGCGAAATGGCGCGTTTATTGTCTAATCCTTCGGAGCTATCAATCCCCGCTATTGAGGAAGATATTTCAAAAACTTTTGATGGAGTGCTGGACTTAATCTGTTTAAACAAGCAAAATAAGAGAGGTAAGAAATTATGAAAAGAGAAGATGTAATTAGTTTATTAGTATACGTTTTAATGATTGTTACAGCGGTCATGGTAGGCCTATATGTTGTGGGTCCTTTGATGAATGACTTTGTTGGCGGTAGCCTTGGTTCTGGAGGTAAGTTTGTCTGGGCACTCTTATTCGTTGTTGGCGGGGTTCTCCTTAATGTCATTTTAATTGAATTAGGACATATGTTAGGCGCAAAGATGGGCGGATATAAATATTTCTCAGTTAATATGCTCGGCCTTTGTTTCTATAAGAAAGGCAATAAGTGGAAAGTAAAGTTTTCTAACTTTGACGGTTTAACCGGTGAGACTAAAATCGCTCCAGTTAAAGAAGAAGCATCTCCCCGTTGGTATTCATTAATGCCATTAATTTTCTACACGGTTGAAGTTGTGGTTTTAATGGTTTTGTTCAATATTTTAAAAGGACTCATTGTTGCTCCATCTCAGCCTTCTTCTGCTCATGATCAAATAATGATTTTATTACGCATTATGTGTATTTTATTTGTCACTATTGGTGGTATGCTTACCTTATATAATATATTTCCAACAAAATTAGATACTACGAATGATGGTTATCGTTTAACACTTTTAAGTAAGAAAGAAAACGTTAAGGCCTTTAATGAATTAATGAGAATTGAATGTGCGTACGCAGAGAATCAAGAATTATTAGATATGAAGACGTTTGATGAAATCAATGACTTTACTTGTTCTATTAATTTATTCACCGTTTATAAACACTTAAAGAATAAGAATTATGGTGGAGCATCAGTCTTATTAGATAAGATGATTGCGGAGAAAGGAAAGATATCTCGTGCAACTTATTGTTCTGCGGTTGCACAAAAGATGTTTATCGTTTTATTAACTCAAGATTATCAAACCGCTAAAGCATATTATGATGCGCACGTTGATCAAAACGATAGACGTTTCATTAGTAATGATTTGTCAATGCCATCTATTAGAGCGTATATGTTAATCTCATCAATGTTAGATATTTCTGAACACGAAGCAAGATACGCTAAGAGTCGGGTTAAGAAAGCTTTGAAGAGAACATTGCCAGGTCGAGTTGCGGTTGAAGAAGAACTTTATCAACTCGCGCTTAATAAAGTCGATCAAGTTCGCCCAGAATGGCATATTAAAGATGCAGAGGTTAAATAAACATGGCTAAAAAGAAAGTAATAAAAAAAGAAGTAACTGAAGAAGTTGTTGATAAAAAAGCTCTAAAAGCAAAAAAGAAAAAAGAGGCCGAAAAGAAGATGGAAGGTCTTTGGGCTGAATTTAAAAAGTTCATTTTGCGGGGTAACGTGGTTGATATGTCAATTGGCGTTATTATTGGTGGTGCATTTGGCGCGATTGTTACCGCTATGACCAATATCTTATTAAATGTTTGTACTTGGGGAGTTCCTGGTGGCTTAAAAAGTATTATTACAGTTTTACCACCGATGAACCCTGCTCAAGAAGGTCTTGTGGCATTAGGATTAGGCCAAACAATTTCGTTAGCAAATTATTATGAAATAATCGCCACTAGCACTATTCCGAATATAAAGGATTTAATTAATTCACAGTATACTTTGCATGGTTCCTTATACATTTATAATGGCGCAGCCTATATTGATTGGGGAACATTTATTAATGCCGTACTTTCATTCCTTGTAATTGGTTTAACTTTATTTGTTATCCTTAAAATCTTTGCTAAACTTCAAAAAACTAGAGCGACTATGCGTGCAAAAGCGCTTGAAGAATATTATAAGAAGCATCCTGAAGCAAGACCTGCTCCAGTCGCACCAGGTATTCCTGAACCAACTGATCATCAACTCTTAAAAGAAATCTTAGGCGAATTAAGAGCGCAAAATAACACTAAGAAAACAAAGAAGAAATAATATTTAAATTTATTTGTAGGTAACGTTCGATTCTACAAAGCCACTAATCACTGTAGGCTTATCTTCATTATTGCAGTTAAATCCAGGGTCAGATTCAGGTCGCATAGGCACATTGTCGAAATGAAAATTAACACTATCAACAGTGCCGTATTCTCCAAACCAATGAATATAGCCAGAAACGCCTCCTTCCACTTCTTCGTATACAATAATATTCGATGAAATAATTACCATTGCATCATCGGCTTTTGGTGATTCGTTCCATGTTGTAACATATAACGTTTCATCTTCCCTACTTAGAAATTTTATACCGCTATGGAAGGGTTGTATCCCATATGACTCAATTTCAGACGATGTAAAGATATGTTCATCGACTAGTTCGGTGAAGATAGGTGTTGATGCCGGGAATAATTCATTTAATCCATCTAGTATTGCTTGACCAAGTTCGCTGTCTTTATCAATATCAGGAAAAGAATATTTAAGATGTAGACCAATAACTTTGTGAGGATCGGTTCCTGATTTTCGATTTTTTAGCCATCTTTCTGCGCCGCGATAGTCAATCTCTTTTCCGCCGAAAGATGAGTTAGCCTCCATATATATAGCGGTTTTATTAGTAATATTAAAAGATAATTTACCAGTATTAGGATCATAATAAAAATCATTAGCGCCACCGATTATGAGCTCATCTTTGCTGGGTAAAGTAAAATACGGATAAGGTGTGAAAGTTAAATCAACTCTTTCACCAGAATTATATTGCTCTTTTAAACCTTCCACTGTGCAGTATTTAAATTTTACTTTTAAATCAACTGCACCATTGTGACAACTTGTGATTGCTATAGCCATTAATGGCATAATAAATAATATTTTCTTCATATCTAAATTATATATAAATAAATGTTATTGTTTTAACATTTAAACTGAGACCGAAATATTATCAATATATATACAAGGTGCGAATACATCATTTTTAATGTATTCAATGTTTTGACTAATCGCTTTTATATTATTAAAAATCTCAAATAAATTAGAAGCGACTGTCATCATATTAATAAAGCGATCAATCTTACCATCTTTAATCACGAAGCCTTCTGCTTTAAGTGAGAAGTCTCCGCTTTGAGCATTCATACCAGCATGCAATCCCTCTAACGAAGTAATATAAACACCATTACCAACTTTAGCGATTAATTCTTCTTTAGTTAATCTTCCGGGTTTTAAATGAATTGGACCAGGTCTAATACCAATCTTAGATGCAACAATGGCGGCGTGGCCGGTTGGCGCCACGTTAAACTTTCTAGCGGTTTCTAAGTTATGTAGATAAGTAAGTAATATACCTTTTTTAATAATAGCGCGATTTTGACATGGCACTCCTTGAGCATCCGCTCTAATAAATTCATGAGTGCGTTTTAATGGAGTCTCTAAAATAGTTACACGTTTATTAGCGACTTGAGTGTTTAATTTATCTTTAAACCAAGAAGAGTTCTTTAAAATCGCTTCAGCGTTTAATTGACCAATATAGAAATCAAGAAGTGTATCCACGACTTCGGGATCAAATACTGCTTTATATTTTTTAGTTTCAATATTAACTGGATTAAGTTTCTTAAGGGCTTTTTCATATATTTCTTTAACAAAGTTATCTACATTAAATTTAGTGAAGTCATTATCGCTAAAGACTAAGAACTCAGTTTTCTTTTCACCATTATCGTTAATAACAACAGAAGCAACAAAGGAATATTCATTCTTTTTACTCTTTAAACGGATACCCGCACTATTTTGGAATAATCCTTGGCGGAATGTTTCTTCATAACCTACTTCTACTTCTTCAATACGTTTATCTAACGCTTTGATTTTTTCTTCAATCATAAAGAGATAATCAATCTTTTTTTGATGAGGAACATTAATTAACTCTTTATTAAAGTGATTATAATGACGATATTTATTTTTCTCTTTATATATTTCGCCTTCGGCTTTAGTAGTGTACTTAGCAGCCTCAAATAATTGATTCACAATACTATCAATATTATTGTTAGAAGTATTTTCAGTAGTGACCATCGCTAATTTATGATCAATAACGGCATCTACATTAATAACAGTGGAAGTACTTGCAGAGTAATTACTTAATTCATGACGAAATACTCCACAACTAAAACTAGAAGCAGAAGCATAACGGTATTCAATATCAGTAATACCTTTCTCGTTTAATTTCGCGAATAACTTATTCACGTTCATACGAGTTTGCCTCCATTACCGCCGACCACTAATTCTTTAACACGAATGGTAGGTTGGCCAACATCAGTTGGGATATTGCCACTACTTGCGCCACAAATACCTTGTGCGCGTTCTAGATCATTACCGACCATATCAATGTTCTTTAAGATTTCTTCGCCTTTGCCAATTAAGGTTGCGCCTCTTACCCTTTCAGCGATTTTACCATCACGAATGATATAACCAACACTAACAGCGAATTCAAATTCTCCATTAACTGGATTAACTGATCCACCGCCTAATTTCTTAGCGTATAATCCTAACTTAGTATTCTTAATGATTTCTTCTACTGGAGTAGATCCATTATCAATATAAGTATTAGACATTCTACTTGTAGGTTCATGTTTATAAGATTCTCTACGACACGCACCATTACCTTTTTCATTCATTCTCCTACCATTAAAGTTATCAATTAAATATTCATTTAGAATTCCGTTTTTAATTAAACAAGTTCTATTAGTTAAATTGCCTTCATCATCAATGTTGTTGCTGCCCCAAGCATGAGGAATAGTTCCATCATCATAAGCAGTTACTATAGGAGAGGCAATCATCTCGCCTTTCTTACCAGCAAAGACTGATAAGTTACGTGCTACTGCACTCGCCTCTAGTGGATGTCCACAAGATTCATGAAATAAAACACCGCCAAAACCATTACCAATTACTACTGGCATTTTGCCAGCTGGACATTCTTTAGCGTGTAATGAAGTAATTGCATCATCCGCCGTTTCTTTCGCTAATTTAACAATATCTAAATTACGGAAGAAGTTCATTCCATCTTTAGCGCCTGGTCCAATAAAACCAATATCATGTTTATCGCCTTCACTCGCAATGGCTTCCATAATAAATCTTTCTCTTTCTTTATAGTCTTTAAAATGAAGACCATCGGAGTTATATATTTCAACATTCTTCCTACTAGCCGCCATTAAGCAAATCGTACGCGTAATTAAAGGAGAGTAGTTCTTCATCGTTTGATGAGCGAGTTCTAACATCTTTAATTTCTCTTCAATTGGAGTGTTAAAGTAAGAATCCACAATTGGAGATAAATCTTTAACCTTAATCGTTTTGAAACTATCAACCATTTTAATTTGTGATTCATTAAATGCTGCATTTAGTTTATTCGCTAAATCTAATAAATTCTTTTTATTTATTTCGTTTGTGTAACCATAAACGCTACGATTACCTTTTAATAAACGAAGCCCAACCCCTAATGAAGATGTAGTACCAATGGCCTCAACAATTCCATTATCGTAATTAATACTATGAGAAGTGGTATCTTCAATATAAAGTTCAGCAAAATCAGCGCCAGTTTTAAGCGCTTCGTTTAATACTAATTTTGCTAAGCTTTGATTAATCATTCGTATAGTTATCAAAATAACCTTGGACTAATATGATTGGAGTTCCTTTATCGCCAGAACCACTAGTTAAATCACATAATGATCCAAGTAAGTCTGTAATTTGTCTTGGAGTGGTACCTTGAGTAGCCATGCTACCTTTTAGGTTGCTAGATTTATGTTTAATAGAATTAGAAATAGCCTTCTTTAATTCTGCACCTTTTAAATCTTTAAAATCGTTATCCGCTAAATATTTAAGTTTTAATTCATTCGGAGTACCTACTAAGTTAGAAGTATAGAAAGGAGATACGACTGGATCGGCTAATTCCCAAATCTTACCTTGTGGATCTTTAAAGGCGCCATCACCATATACCATTACTTCAACATGTTTCTTAGTGGCCTTAAGAATGTCTTCTTGAATGCCTTCAACTAAATCTTGTGCGTCTCTTGGGAAGAGCTTTACTTTATCTTCAGTTGCTTTATTACTTCCGAGTAATCCGTATTTCTTGTTATATCCACTACCATTAACACTAGCGGTCATGATTTCATCTAAACCTAAAACCATTTCAGCGCCCGCTTCTTTAAGTAAGCGTTTAGTTCTTGCTCTAGTGTGAATATCACAAGTTAATACTTTCTTAGTGTATTTAAGAATACTCTTAGCTTGATTAGCGAAAATTACTTCAACCTTCGCACCCGTGCTTTGAATTACATCCATATAGAATTCAATATAATCAATGCCGGTGAATTCATGTTTCTTGAATCCAAAGAGTTCACGATATTTCTCTAAAGTTAAAACATCACTATAAGGATTAATGCCTTTCTCATCTAATTCATCATAGGTAAGTAAAGAGTTACCAACTTCATCGCTTGGATAAGAAAGCATTAAGATAATCTTTTGACATCCTTTAGCGATTCCTTTAAGCAAAACGGAAAAACGGTTTCTAGAATAGATTGGGAAGATTACACCTAAAGTATCTCCACCAAACTTTCTTCTTATATCACTTGCGATGTCATCGATGCTTGCGTAGTTACCTTGAGCACGCGCTACAATTGATTCAGTAACCGCGATTACATCTTTATCTTTTAAGGTAAAGTTATCAGTCTTGCCAGCATTTAAAACCGCATCAACCACAATCTTTCTTAGATTATCGCCTTGTTTAATAATGGGGCAACGGATGCCTCGAGAAATAGTTCCAACATTTCTTGCCATATTATTTCTCCTTCTTAACGATATTGCGTGCGATATAGACACCGCATGCTCCGGCTTGAGCAAGCCCACGAGTAAGGCCTGCGCCATCACCAGCCACATATAAATTCTTAATTGAATTAACTTCTAATTCATTATTAATATCTGGATGCGCGGTATAGTATTTTGATTCCACGCCATAAAGTAAAGTATGGTCCATCGCAATACCTGGAGTGATATGATCAAGTACTCTAATCATCTCTACGATTGAACGAAGGGTTTTATAAGGAAGCACTAAAGCTAAATCGCCAGGCACCGCTTCTTTTAGTGTAGGCTTTACAAAACCTTCTTTTAAACGTTTATAAGTTGTTCTTCTATTTAATAATAAGTCACCAAACTTTTGAACAATAACTGAACCACAACTTAATTGATTCGCTAATTTAGAAACTTTATAAGCATATTCATTTGGTTTCTTAAATGGTTCTTCAAAGTGATGAGAGACTAATAAAGCAAAGTTAGTGTTCTTACTATGAAGTTTACTATCATTATATGAATGACCATTAACATTAACCACTCCACCATAGTTTTCAACGACTACGTGTCCACCTGGATTAGAACAGAAGGTTCTCACTGAATTACCAGACTTAGTGCGATATACGAACTTACCTTCATATAAGTTCTCATTAATTTCTTGCATAATACGGTTATCACATTCAACTCGCACACCAATATCAACTTGGTTTTGAGTCATCTTAACACCTTTAGACTCAAGAATATCGGTTAACCATGAACTGCCTTCACGTCCCACGCCTAATACTACATATTTCGCTTCAATCTTGCTGTTATCATCCAAAACGACACCTGAGACTTTATTGTTCTTAACGATAATATCTTTTACATTCGTGGAGAACTTCATATCCACTCTCTTTTTTAAGTCGTTATATATTTTAGTTAAGATCTTTAAATTCTCTTCGGTACCTAGATGTCTTACTTTAGCGCGTAATAACTTAACGCCTACTGACATCGCTCTTAATTCAATTTCATGCACTTTAGGGGTATTAGGGTCAGTAATCGTCTTAGTTGCGCCATAACTTAAATTAATCTTATCGACGTAATTGATTAAGCTTAATAACTCATCTTCATCAATATAATCAGTTAACCAACCACCAAATTCAGTGGTGATATTAAACTTACCATCAGAATATGCACCTGCTCCACCAAATCCATTCGTGATACTACAAGCCGGATAACATTCGTTGTGACCTTTTAAAGTATTTGGGCATTTAGTGAGTTTATGCTCTAAGACTGGGCAATGACGTTTAGTGATATCTAATCCGCGATCAATTAAAAGAACCTTCATCTTAGGATTAAGTTTCGCTAATTCGTAGGCATTAAAGTATCCACTAGGACCCGCGCCAACGATAATCACATCATATTTCATCAGTCTAAACTCCGCAGGCATTTATTTTACCATATAGGTAAAAAAATGGTTGTTTAATTTTCTAAGATAAAAATACGGGATATAAAATAATATTGATTTTTGTATTTTTTGACATTATCATAGTATTTGTCTGTATTTATTAAATACAAGGGAGATTTTATATGAAAAAAGTATTAGTACTATCAGCTCTTGGTTGCGTAGCAACTATAGGCGCAGTATTTGCGGCCTTTACGCTTGATCCAACAAATGAATCGAAAGAGATTCCAAGTGTCAATGTTGATGTTGACCTATCATCGCATGTTTTCTCAACGTTTGAACGTATTTACAAAATCGATTATGAGGATTATGAGGATGGTGCGAACCAACTATGGAAAGATGTAACTATTAGTGAGCCTAAATATCACTTTAAACCGAAAAATATATATAGCGGAAGCGGTGCTATTGTAGGCACGACACTAGATTTACATTGTGATGATTATGATATTGGCGATATGTCGCTTTATTGTCAAAAACGCGAGGATGAACCAGATCCATCAAAGACTGAAGAACATGCACAATGGGAAAAAGAGCTTGCAGAATTAGCTCCTACTGGTTATGCATTTAAATATGAGTATGATAATGATTTCCTTACTCGTATTAAAGTTGATGACAAAAGACCTGGCGACATGCAAGAGTGGGAATATGCTATTTATAAAACCAATTTCTCATCTGGTTTAACTAAATCTGACTTCAAGGCGAAGGCTGATTCTACAAGAACAGAAGATCCACACGGACTCGATGAATTTGGCATTCATTATCAAGATCCTGATGCAACCAAACCTAACTATAAAGAATTTGTTTGGGATAAAAGCAGTTTAGACCGTGATGCGAAAACTGGACAATATCCATGGATTTCGGGTAACCCCTATGATCCTAGTGCTGAAGATGCCAAAAATCCTGGTTTCTACATTCAACCAAATGTGGATGATAATGGAAGACCATTAAATAGTGGTGTAATTTTCTTTACCGGTGCAGAATTAACCGAAAATTTATTTGCGGGTAATTTTACTGATGAAGCTGCTGTTAAAGCATGTGAAGAATATTTAAATGAAACAGAGGAAGGATCTACCACTAAATTTTTACATAGAAACTTTGCTTTGAAGATTAAGGCTTCTGAATACTTTAAAGTTGAATCTCATGAATTAAATCCTGATGGAACAGCAAAATTTGTATATTACAACAACAGTGGTTCAGGAGAACCGATGGCTTCTGGAAATAGATATAGTTTTAGCTTTGAAGTTGATGAAGAAACCGATCAATTATTTAAAGATGGATTTGAAATTGATAAGTTCGTTATCACTAATCAATCGGATCAAGAACCACTTCTTTTACTAACTGAAGAAGCTGCTAAGGCAGGCGATGTTGATGCGTTAGGCTTAAAAGTTATGTTAGATAGTCCTGGAAATGGTGTATCTGATATTACAAGATTCTTCAAATACAGTACTGATAGAGGTGATCAAGAGCACTACGCTAGCATCTATTTCGATGATACCGTAGCTTTGAATGCGGTTGGTGATTTACCTGAAAAGGGCGATAAAATTACGTTTAATTTCGTATTTAGACAAACTACTGGCAAGGTAGAAAGAGAAGATTGGTTCGCAGCACGACTCAATTTAAATAAACCAATAAAGAAATTTTTTGAATTGCAAGATGGTGGTAGCGGAACATATGTGTTCGCACCAGCAGATCCAGTGTCAATGCCAAAAGGTGGAACTTATCGTTTTGAAGCTTTATATAACATGGATAAATATTTTAATACCTTATCATTCACTAACAATGGAGAACCGGTGGCGATAACAAGCGAAATTGCTAAACCATACTTTGTTGATCAAAATGGTGGAATAAGAGCAATGCCTAGCGAGTATTATGCATTTAATGATGATGGTACCCTCACATTTTACGATGAACTAATCCGTTCAAAAGAAGTGTTCAACGAGGGCGATAGATACGCTGTTGATATTAGAAACAATGATGAGGCGACTCCTTTAGTAGTTAGCAGGGCTGAACTTACTACTGCGCCAGCTCCTAGAAGAATTCAGTTTAATAGTTATACCCCTGGTGGTGAATTATTATCAACTGGTCACTTTATGATGATTGACCCCGGTGATTCAGTAAGATCAATTCATAGTGGTGTGTTACTTAGTTTTGACGTTTTTATTGATGATGATAAATTTTGGGACTCTTTGAATGCATTTATCGCAGACACCACTGGTTATACCGCAAAATTAACATTTGCTTTACTTGATGACTCGCTAGACCCAATTCCAATGGCTGCAGGAACCCCAGTTTTCACAGTTAAGAGATTAAATAAAATGGGCGAACTAATATCTACTGATACTACCCAATTTGAGTATAGCAATGGTGTTATATCAACTAAAGGTGATGGTGCTGATTACCTCAAAACATGGAAGAGAGAAGATGCATGCTTTCATTTGGTTATTGATGTTAACTACGAAGGCGAAGAGGTTAAATTTAAAGGCGCTGACTTCGCTTTTGAAATTACTGAACCGTAAGTAAACTATCTACATATATAAGGCGCAGAGACATCTGCGCCTTTATTGTCTCTAATGGAACGAAATCAAATAATCTTACTCATCATAGGCATCATTGTTGCTGTGTTCGTAGGAGGAACGATGGCGCTTATTTTGCTCTATGGAGAGAAGCAAAGAAATCGTTTAGCGGAAGTTGGAGATATTGATGAAGATCTTAAAAGAGAATATATTTCAGAACATAGATATAAGCCGTTTCGAATAGGTGGGAAAGTTTTAGAGTTAGTAATTGCTTTAGGACTTATTTCCTTATTCACGATGGCGTTAGTGGTGAAGGCGAATGGTGATCGCTTTGCCATTAATGGACAAGATGTTTATGTTGTGCGTTCAGGTTCGATGGCGAAATTAAATCCAAATAATCCAGACTATGATTTTATGAAGGATTTTCATGATCGCTTTGATGTTTACGATATGGTCTTTATTAAAGATAAACCAGTTGATCCTGCTGAGTTTCAACTTGGTCAAATTATTATGTATAAAAGCGGCGAACAAAATATTATCCACCGCCTTGTTGAAATTAAAAAACCTAGTGAAACACCAGACTCTCAATATCATTATATTTGTTGTGGAGATGCGAATGCATTCCGTGATGGTTATGTTACTTACGATGATATTGTAGGCGTGTACGCTGATCATAAAGTTCCATTTGTAGGTGTATTCGTTTTGTGGCTACAAAGTCCATTAGGATACGTAGTAATCGGTATTATCGTAGTGTACGGTATTTATTCAACCTACCTCGAAGATAGTTTAAATAAAGTTCGCAATAAACGTTTAGTGGAAATCGGTTATTTAGTGCGCCGTAAGAAGAAACATGGTGGAGTGAAATACTATTTAAACGATAATCCATCTTCTAGTGAACCTAAGAGTGTAGAAAACCGAACGGTCAATAAAAACATCAAAGAACCGGTTGTTAAGTTCAATAGACGAGACTATATCAGCATGAGACGTCTCACTTGGTATAAGTTCTCTAAACCATCAAAGAGTAAATTTAATTGCACAAATTATCGTTATAAAGTTATGAAATGTCTAAATTATCGATATATATGCATTAAAGTTACTTTTGAATGTAAAGGTAAGGATATCTCTAAATACTTATTCTTATATAAACGTCCAGATGTTGATGATATCGCTCGTGCGAACAAATGCATTCGCTACTTATCCCATAGTGGTAAACTTAATAGCTATATTAGATATCATTTAAGATTGTACGAAAACAAAAATAAGTAACGTAATTTTTATTTAAAATATAAAATATAGAAATTATTTAAAAATCTATATTTATAGATAAATATAAAAAAATAAGTGAGTAATTTAGTCTCTTTTTGTTAAGTAACTAATAAGCCTACTACGGTTATTTTCAAGTGGAGGTAGACGATTATGAAAAGAGACTTAAAAAATATGGTGGAATTAAAAGAATTTCTAAAAAATCTCTCAGCGAATTTAAAAGTTCCGGTGTATACTGAAAGCGAAGATGGAGCTAAACCAGTGAAAAATACAAAAGATAGAGTCACATTGAAACAAGTCGTTGATATAATGAATGATAAGTTTCAAAAACTAGAAGCAAAAGTTGATGCTGGTTTTAAACAAGTAAATGATCGTCTTGATTACATCGTAAGCGTAAATAATCTAAAAGATCTTCCAAAAACAAAAATTAAGTAAATTCTATATTTACTTTGTAAATATAAAAAAATAAGTGAGGAAATTAGCCTCTTTTTGTTAAGTAACTAATAAGGAGGATATTGTGCATATGCACTTTATCTTTCCTAGGCGCCTACCCTTTATCTCCTTGGTGCTGCAACAAAGGAGGAGAGCGTGCTCGATACCATTTTGCTGATGGTAGTATTGACGTTACTGATTGAGTTAATCTCGCGAAGGTAATGAAAAAAGGGCGGTCATCCCGTCCTCAACATTAAGCGAAATAATGATAGCACCTCGTAGGAGTCTTGTAAAGGGGCGAGTGCCGACCCGGATCCTTTGGGTCCGGGGTTAAATAAGGAGGTGAAAAAGGTCAAATTTATTATCTAGGATAATATTTATTTTGCGTATTAAGTGTTTTAGTTATACAATATGTCCCTACGATTAATTTATTAGTCGTTACTCTCTTGCTATTATTACTTTAGGTAATAGCCAGATGTCCAAAGGAGGGAAATGTAATGAAAAAGTACGAGATTATGTACATCTTACGCGCTGATCTAGAAGATGCTAGCCGTAAGAAAGAAGTTGAAAAACTTCATAACATTTTGACTAAGAATGGAGTAAAAATCACTAAGGTTGATGAATGGGGCGTCAGAGATTTTGCCTACATCATTAAAGACCAAAAGAAGGGCTATTATATGGTCCTTAAGGTTTTAGCCGAAGCCGATCAACTTGCCGAATTCTCACGCTTAATCCGCATTGATGAAAATGTTATTCGTTTCTTAATTACTGTCAGTCACGGTAATTAATTACTCAAGCGAATTGATTAAGGAGGAATTAAATAATGGTCAATCGAGTAGTATTAGTAGGTCGCTTAACTCGCGATCCAGAATTAAGAAAGACCAACAGTGATAAACCTGTTGCTTCTTTCACTTTAGCGGTCGATAACCGCAATAAAGGCGCTGATGGTCAAAAGACCGCCAGTTTTATTCCAGTTACCGTCTGGAATGATCAAGCCACCAATGTTTGTAAATATGTAAGAAAAGGCTCACTCGTTGGAGTAGATGGTCGTCTCTTACAAAGAAGTTATGAGAAGAAGGACGGAACTAAAGCAAGTGTCTTAGAAGTCGTTGCCGATTCTGTTCAATTCTTAGAGCCAAAAGGTGCAAACAAAGAAACGGCGAATGTTACTAAGGAAGATGTTGCTCAACCACAACCAGACGCCAAAATGGAAGGCGTGGATATTGTGGATGATGATCTTCCATTCTAATTAAACTAAAGGAGAATATTATGGGATTTAAAAAAGTTAGACAACATAAGAAATCTTGTTATTTCAAGAAAGCGCATATTGAATGGATCGATTATAAGGATGTTGAACTCCTTCAAAGATTCATTATGCCAAATGGCAAGATTATGCCAAGTTATCTATCTGGTACTAGTGCGAAGTATCAACGCCAATTAGCAAGAGCGATTAAAAATGCTCGCTATATGGGATTACTTCCATTCATTGCTGAATAAATAAACAAAAAGGAAACCCTACGTACTGATGTGAACCCTGTTTAGTTCACACCAAAAGAAAACCCGTTATAAATAGGAAGGGAGAGATCCCTTCTTATTTTTTAATCTCTTCGTGTTATAAAACTTTATCCATTCTTTAAC
>JAKSUZ010000012.1 GCA_024408505.1 Bacilli bacterium
TAGTAGGCTTATGATATAATCCAATTAACTCGTCCAGTTTATTGGGTACACATCAGTTGGTTGTCCAACTTTTGGGGTTCACTTCATTTTACTTGTTCATATTTAAGATTTATAATAAACATGTTAATGATATTAGTTTTATTGTTTTTTATAGTCATTGTAGTTTATCTTTCTTACCGTAAAACTACTACTGCTAGTAACAATTACGATTATTTAGATAAGCGTGTTACACAATCTATATGTGGTTTTTTTGTTGTTATAATCTTCTTAAGTCACTTCTCTGTTAACGTTTTAAACCCAACGCCTTTAGACGATTGTTTAACATATATTTGTCATAATGTGATTGGGCAACTCATGGTCGCTCCTTTTTTGTTTTATGCGGGGTTTGGAGTTACATGTCAATATCAAAATCCAAACGGGGGGGGCGATATTTAAAAAAACTTTTGTTTTCTCGAATATTTAAAGTTTACATAACATATTTATTTTGTTTAATAGTTGTAAAATCGTTTGAATCAATAAGTACACATTCGTTTATTTTTGATCCATTAGAGCTACTGATTTGGCAAAACGATTACTATTGGTTTGTATTCATAATATTATTTGAATACATTTTGTTTCTCTTGTTATTTGTTATTGTTAAGAACAAAAAGACAGCATTTTGTATATTATCGTGTTTACAAATAGCCCTAGTTATCTTGTTGTATAAAACTAATAAGCCGGGTTTTTGGTATGATACCCTAATTGCTTTTCCTTTTGGAGTTTTCTGGGCTTTATATAGAAATAAGATTGATACTTTTTTTACCATAAAACAAAATTCATTACTTGTATTAATCTCCACGGCCGCCATAATTATATCTTCGTTCGCCCTTATTAATACTTTTCCTATGCCTATATATTTTTATGTTTTTACACGTTGGGTTTTATGTATATCTTTTATAACTTTTATTTTGTCCTTTTGCGTTTTATTTAAAACAGCAAATAAATTACTAATTTGCTTAAGCAGTTATTCTTTTTATTCTTATATTTTGCAAAGTGTATCTTTCTTTTTGTTTGCAACGACTGCTGAAGTTGCATCATTTAATACCGTGCTATTCTTTATTTCTTGCTTGACGTTTACTATAGCTCTTTGTTTTGCAATTAAATTCATTATCGATAAAATTTGGTTGTTTACATTCAATAAAATAAATACAAAGTTATCTAAATAAGAATTTCTTACGTGTATAGTAATTAAAAGTTAACACAAATAAAGATTTAACAACAAAAGCTAGAGCAAAGTACCAAAAAGCAATGTTAGTTAATACGCCTGAAATCCATGCACCAATTTTCTGCCAAAAATTATAATCTGTAGGAATGCTAACATTCATCCACGTGTCTATATTAATTCCTAAACCACTGTTTAAACTAACTTTAAATATGCTCATAATTCCAATGCCAATCATCAAACCGGCAGCGCTTAATAAGGTAAAGAATAACAAATGTGTTTTTTTATGTTTACTTATTTTATTTTTGTCAGCATCTTGGTAAACCCATTTAACCGATAATGGATATCCAACGCCTATGCTGGCTAAGAAACCAATGATTGTTCCGATTACTGTACACCAAACGCTATTACCTGGAATACCTGCTTTTTGCGAAATAAATGAAGCCAAAAAAGAGAATATAAAATCAACTATTGCTGATAATACGCCTGTGACAATAAAGCGAATAATTTCACCTTTATTAAGGTTTTTCATAATTGTTTTTATTATACTATCCTTAATGATTATTTTAATATAAAATAATAGTTAGTTATGAAAGGGATTATTTTAGCAGGTGGGAGCGGATCTCGCTTATACCCTCTTACCTTTGTGACATCTAAGCAATTATTACCGGTTTATGATAAACCAATGATTTATTATCCATTAAGCGTTCTAATGATGGCGAAGATTAGAGATATCTTAATTATTTCTACTCCGACTGATTTACCACGTTTTAAAGCATTATTAGGAGATGGGTCTAAATTCGGCGTTCATCTTAGCTATGCAAAACAAGATAAACCAGAGGGATTAGCGCAAGCATTCGTAATTGGTGAGAAATTCATTGGTAAAGATGCCTGTGCACTTATCCTAGGCGATAACATTTTCTATGGTTCTGGTTTAGTGGCGCATTTAACTCATTCCGTTAATCGTGCTGAACGTCATAACCGTTCTACAATTTATGGCTATTACGTTAAAGATCCTACTCGTTATGGTGTGATTGAGATTGGAGAACACGATACTCCACTTAACATTGAAGAGAAACCTACTCATCCAAAATCTAATTATTGTGTTACTGGTTTATATTTCTATCCTAGTGATGTTGTTAAGATGGCTAAGAAAGTAAAGAAATCTAAACGTGGTGAATATGAGATTACTGCATTAAATAATATGTATATTAATGCTAAGAGAACTCATCTTACTTTATTAGGACGTGGTTACTCTTGGCTTGATACCGGAACTCCTGATGCACTTAATGATGCTAGTGATTATGTAAAGATGATTGAAGAGCATCAAGGCATTAAGATGATGTGTCCAGAAGAAATAGCATATATCAATAAATGGATTAATAAGAAGACATTAATTGAAATTGCTAAATCAATGAGCAAAAACGATTATGGTGAACATTTAATGAATGTTGCTAAAGGTAAAATCCTTTATGCATCATCAATTATTAATGAGAAGTAATTATGCTTAAGTTTACTAAGACCGCTATTAAAGATGTTTATATTATCGAACCCCAAGTATTTGGAGATAATCGTGGATACTTTATGGAAACTTATAGTGAATCCGATTTTAAAAAAGCGGAATTAAACTATAACTTTGTTCAAGATAATCAATCTAAGTCTAAGAAAGGTGTGCTTAGAGGCTTACATTTTCAAAAGAAACATCCACAGGCTAAATTAGTGAGAGTTATTAAAGGTGAAGTATTTGATGTAGCGGTCGATTTAAGAGAGGGTTCTTCTACTTATGGTAAATGGGTAGGGGTATTGCTCTCAGAAGAAAATAAGAAGCAATTATTAATCCCGAGAGGATTCGCTCATGGCTTCTTAGTTATATCTGACACAGCCGAGTTTGTTTATAAATGTGATGAATTTTATCATCCTGAAGATGAGGGTGGCATTATTTATAACGATAAGGATATAAATATTGAGTGGCCTATTATTGATGCTCCTATCTTATTGAGTGATAAAGATAAGAAACATCCTACACTTAAGGAAGCGAAGATTAGCTTTAAATTATGAATTTAGACCTAAAAATACTTGTTACAGGCGTTAAAGGCCAATTAGGCTACGATTGTGTGCGTGAACTTAAAGAACGCGGTTATAAGAATGTTTTAGGTATAGATAAAGATGAATTAGATATCACTAATGAACAAGCAGTGCATAAGTTTATCAATGACTATAAGCCAGATATCGTTATGCATAATGCTGCATGGACTCAAGTCGATAAAGCAGAACAAATGGAAGATTTAGTGTATAAGGTTAACGCATTAGGCACTAAATATATTGCAGAAGCCTCTAAAGAAGTTAATGCTACTATGTTTTATATTTCTACTGATTATGTATTTGATGGCAAAGGCAATCAGCCATTTGAGGTTAATAGTCCTAAGAATGGATTATCAGTGTATGGCAAGACTAAATCACAAGGCGAAGACTTTGTAACATCTACATTATCTAAATACTTTATTATTCGTATTTCATGGGTATTTGGGATTAATGGTAATAACTTTATTAAGACTATGCTTAAATTAGCGGAATCTCATAAAGAACTTAATATCGTATGTGATCAAATAGGTTCGCCTACTTATACATATGATTTATCTAAATTAATGTGCGATATGATGGAGTCTAATAAGTATGGTATTTATCATGCCACTAATGAAGGGTATTGTTCATGGGCTGAATTTGCAGAGTATATATTTAGAGTCGCAAACAAGAATGTCAAAGTTAATCATGTCACTACTAGTGAATATAAGAAGATTAATCCTAATCAAGCGGATAGACCACTTAATAGCAGAATGAGTAAACAAAGTTTACTAAATTCAGGATTTAAATTATTACCTAGTTGGGAAGATGCGACTAATCGATATATTAAAAATGAGTTAGGAGTTAAGTATTATGGCTAAGTTCTTAGTTACTGGTGGTGCAGGCTTTATTGGCGGTAATTTCCTCCACATGATGGTGAAGAAATATCCTAAAGATAAATATGTATGTTTAGATGCATTAACCTATGCTGGCAATATGGAAACCTTAAAACCGATTATGAATAAGAAGAACTTTAAGTTCGTTCATTTAAATATCTGTGACCGTAAAGGTGTTTATAAGTTATTCGCTAAGGAACATTTTGATTATGTCATTAACTTTGCAGCTGAATCACACGTAGATAGAAGTATTGAAGATCCTGAGATATTTATTAAGACTAATGTATTAGGCACCCAAGTATTAATGGATGCATGTCGTAAATATGGTATTAAAAGATATCATCAAGTATCCACCGATGAAGTATATGGAGATTTACCATTAAATAGAAAGGACTTATTCTTTACTGAGAAGACACCTATTCATGCATCTTCTCCTTATAGTGCATCTAAGGCTGCTGCTGATTTACTCGTATTAGCGTATCATCGTACATTTAAGCTTCCAGTTACTATTTCTCGTTGTTCTAATAACTATGGTCCTTATCATTTCCCTGAGAAGTTAATTCCATTAATGATTAAGAATGCTTTAGCGAATAAGAAACTACCAGTGTATGGTAAAGGTCTTAATGTCAGAGATTGGTTATATGTTGAAGATCATTGTGAAGCAATTGACCTAGTAGTGCGTAAAGGTAGAGATGGCGAAGTATATAACATAGGCGGTCATAATGAATATAGCAATTTAGAGATTGTTAAAATCATTCTTAAGGAATTACATAAACCAGAATCATTAATTCAATTTGTGAAAGATAGACCAGGCCATGATTTAAGATATGCAATGAATCCTAGTAAAATCTCTAAAGAGTTAGGATGGAAACCTAAACATAACTTTAAGACCGGTATTAAAGAAACCATTAAGTGGAACTTAAATAACCAGAAGTGGATTAAAAACGTTGAATCTGGTGCGTATTTAAATTGGATTAAGAAACACTATTAATAGTTGCTTGGGAAGAAAGTTCCCTGGCTGCCACTATATTCACCGCCAGCATCAACAAGCTCTTTTAACTTTTTAAAAGGCGTAGCACTAGTTTCCAAAATTTTGCCTTGTTTACTTGTAAGATCATAATAAGTGGTTGGATAAATACGACGCGGTGCCTTTTCATCTGATGCGGTAATGGTTATTTCGCCATAGTAATAATATCTATTAACCGGAAAGGTTTCTTTGTCTCCGGTCTCATTTAATAAAATGTATTGCATTTCACCATAGTTAATATTTGTTAGAGTCTCAACTTTATAGTGAACTTTTATTTCATTAACAAGAGTTAATTTAGCGTTTTGAAAAGCTTGCTGTGGTGAAACAGTGCAGCTAGTTAACGCGAACACAAGTGGTAGTAATGATAATTTAGTTATCTTCTTAAACATATTCATATTCTATACTATCTCCCAATAATTGTATGGTAGATGCAACGTAGTGCACGACCATACCATGTAAATTCCGATATTTTTAATTTAATGCCTTTTTTCTTACTAGCGTCGAAACTTTCTTCGGTGCCGATTAACACTAATGGACATTCTTTTATTTTAATATCTTTATATTTATCTTTGATGTATAGCATATAGATGGTGAATAATCTCTCAGCTATAAATCCAACTGACCGTTTATTATAAACAGAACTATTTGAATAATCCTTCCCTTCGTGAAATTTAAATAAGATTGGGAACAGCCACTCACAATATTCAAAAAAGTATTTCTTTTTTATAACAAAGATATTGTTGAAGTACACCTTTTTCATTTTTAGCGCCTTCTTAGCATATTGATCAAATTCAGGATGTAATTCATGAAGTATTGCGATAGCGTTATCTAAATCTTTAATATCGTGTTCAAAAGCATATTTATATTGTCTGCGCATGGAAGAAAATAAACCATTTGATATAATTAGGTTCTTTGCATATGGCAAAACAATATCATATTGATTAAGTGTTGCTTTTAGATTTGCATCATCAAGTCCATATTTATTCAAAAAGTCATTAGATAGCATTTCCTCTAGAACCGGGTATTTATTTTTAAGTTCTTTAAATGACAAGAAACGACGATAGTGAAAAAAACCATAGTAATTAGCGTCAATGTTTTTCCAAGCCCAATATGCGTAGGCAACTTCGCCAAAAAACTTGGAATCAATTTTGCTATCCAAAACTGTATTACTTTTGTAAGCTATATATTTTGAATTTAAATTGTCGGTTGGCTTATTGCAAACGGCAATTATTGAAATGTTCGATTTGATCATATTATTTGCGTTTAGTATACGCGTCCATTACCTTAGTAGCGTCACCAATCATTTTAATATTGCCTTTATCAAGCCACAAAGCACGATGGCAATATGTTTTAATTGCAACAGCGTTGTGTGTGACAAGCAATACTGTTGCGCCACTTTTAATTAATTCTGCAATGCGCTTTTGGCTCTTTGTTCTAAAGCGATCATCACCCACAGATAATACTTCATCAAGAATTAATATTTCTGGTTCCATTTCAGCGGCAATCGAAAATCCTAAGCGCATAAGCATGCCACTAGAATAAGTTCTGATTGGTTGGTGTAAGAAATTGCCTAACTCTGAGAATTCGACAATTTTGTTATACTTTTTATCAATTTCTTCTTTTGAATAACCTAATATAGCAGCATTAAGATAAATATTTTCGATTCCGGTTAATTCCATATCAAATCCGCTGCCTAAACCTAATAGAGGAATAATCTTGCCATTGAGAATTACATTCCCACTATTTGGCTTAAGAATGCCAGAGATAATTTTAAGTAATGTTGACTTACCAGCGCCATTAACACCGATAATTCCCATAACTTCTCCTTTATCGACGCTAAAGGAAATGTTGTTAAGCACTTGATGATCAATGCGCTTTAATTTACGCGAAAACCATTTAACTGTGTATTCTTTTAAAGAGCGAATGTCTCCTTCGGCCATTTTATAAGACATGGAGATGTTTTTGACTTCTATCATATTAGACATAAAGACTAAATTTCTCCTGTTGTGTTTTGAATGTTATGCAACCAATAGCAAACATTCCGGCTGCGCTTATTAAGCACCATAAATAACTATAAAGATTAGGGCTAACACGATCTATAATCAACATTCTCGAAACTTTTAAGAAGTGGAATAACGGATTAAATTTCATAACCATTTTAAACGTTTCATTTTGGATTCTCTCTACGGAGTAGAAAATAGGTGTAGCATACATCCATGCTAATCTAATTACACCCCATATGAAGTGCATATCACGAAAGAATACCATAATAGTAGCTAAAAACATTGATAGACCCAAGCAAAATACAAATAATAATCCAATATTGAAGAAAAACAGTAAGAAACCTGGAGTAGGCCAAAGTTGCATTGCTAACATAAATATAAATAAAGGAATTAATGCAAAACCAAAATTAATAGTAGCTGACAACGCTTTTGACAAAGTATAGATATATTTAGGAACATACACTTTTTTGATTAATGAAGCATTGCCTGTAATAGATTCCATTGATGTGGTGGTACATTCACTAAAGAAATTAAATGTAACTATGCCTACTAGCAAATAAACCGGGAAATAAGGTATGTTTTGATTGCCTAAAAGAGTTGAAAATACTAGATATTGGGTGCCCATCATTAAAAGAGGATTTAAGAAACTCCAAAGTACCCCCAGTACACTACGTTTGTATTTTCTTTTAAAATCGCGTTTCACAAGTTGCTTTAGTAAAAAACCATATTTAATCATTTTGTCAGCAATATTTACTGCCAAGCAATGCTTATTATTCTTTGCACGAATAACGCTCCAAATTCCGTAGCATATGAATGCTCCGAAAATTAGACCCATAATCAACCAATACCATTGACCAAAAGTAGAATGAGCGTTTTCTTCCACATTAAATATTGCTAAAAAATAGAAAAGAATAATGCTAACAGCAAGAACTATTGAAACAATAATTTGATTTTTAAGTACGCATTTTGTGAGTTTATTCATATTATTGCTATCATTAGTCTATCATTTTTCCGCTATTTTGTTCATACTTTAATTAAGGCTTATATTTTGTAGTCTAATGCACATTGTACAAATTAATTACATGTGATAATATTTCAAGTATTGAAATATGATAAAAATTTCAGTCATTTTGCCACTATTTAATCAAGAAAAATACATAAAGCGTTGTTTGTTGAGTGTTGTTTCTCAAAGTTTTAGTAATATTGAAATCATTGTAGTAAACGATGGATCCACCGATAATTCCGTTAAAATAGTTAAGCAAATCGCTAAACGCGATAAGAGAATAAAATTAATAAATAAAAAAAATACTGGTTATGGCAACTCGATGAATGTAGGTTTGAGAGCGGCAAAAGGTGAGTACATTGGGATTGTTGAAACTGATGATTTTATCGATAAAAATATGTACAAAACTCTATATTCTTTATCGTTGAACGGAGAGGCTGATATTGTAAAAGGCAATTTCTGGAATTACTATGAAGAAAAAGATGGAAAGTCTAATGAATTTAGTAATGTTGAACGCAATGATGTACCTATAATTTTTCCATATTTCAGTGTGAAAGATCATCCTGAAATTTTATTTGGTCATCCATCTGTTTGGAGCGCCATTTATAAAAGAAAGTTTTTGCAAGATAACAAAATCGTTTTTAAAGAAGAAAAGGGTGGAGGATGGGTTGATAATCCGTTTTTCTTTGAAACTCTTTGTTTAGCTAAAAAGGTGGTATATACAAATAAACCTTTATATCATTATCGGAAAAACCCTGAAACATCATCTTCGAGTGGGATAGTTAATCCAAATACTCCATTTAATCGAATGAATGATAATTTAAATATTTTGCAAAAATACCACCTCACCGATGACTATACTAATAAATTCGTTTATTCAAGAGCGTTGCAATACGTATATGGTTCGTTGATGGAATGCGATTACGATTCAAATTATGCACTTATTGATAGCAAAGCTCAATCGATGTTAAGAAGATTAAATCCTGATATTTTTAGAAAGTATTTTAATAATAAAGATGTCAATTTTTATTATGAATTTACTTCCCCTATTAAAACTATAATTGATGGGTTTCCAAAAATATTAATCTATAATTGGCTTCCTTATGATAATCCCTTTGGTTATGGTGGTGGTGTAAGTATTTATTGTAATAATTTAGTAAATTCGTTAATTAAAGAATGCCCGAATATCCAAATTTTCTTTCTATCAAGCGGCTTTGCATACGATGCTACTACAAAAAACACTTTTGTAAGGCTTTTAAATTCGTCTCATTATGGTCTTGTTAAACAATATGAAGTTGTGAACTCGCCTATTCCTGCTGATCAAAGATTTTTATACAGAAATCCTTTAGCTGCCTTGCGTTGCGAACGCTTAAAATCTGTTTTTAACGATTTTATTAAAAAACACGGACCATTTAAAGCAATTCATTTCAATAATATTGAGGGGCTGTCATTTGATATATTTGACTTAAAAAAAGATTATCCAAAAACCAAATTTGTCTACTCTATGCATAACTATATCCCTTTTTGTGTTACTAATAGTTACTATATGAGACATAAGCATTGTATTTGTTCGCCTAAACATTCTGCTTTGGATTGTTTTAAATGTTCTAGAGTAGATATTTTTGAGGATTTGGATAATATGATGTACGATCGTGGAAAATTTGGATATCATACAGAACGATTTATTCCTAAAGAAGAATGGATTAAAAGCTTACATCTGAATTTATTGTCGACAAATGTTAAACAACAAAATATGTTAAAATTTTCTCAAAGTTGTGTTAAAAAACTTAATGATAATTTTGATCATATTTTAGCGGTTTCAAAAAGAACTAAAGATATAGCAATTAGTCAGGGTATTAGTAGAAAAAAAATTAAGTTGTCGTATATTGGAACTCATGTTGCTGAATGCCAAAGATTATCATCGGCACCTGTTAATGATTATTTTAAAGTAGTTTTTTTAGGCGACAACTATTTTTATGAAGAAAAGGGTTATCCTTTTCTTATGAAGTCTTTATCAAATTTAGATTGGAGACATGCTCGTAAAATTGATGTTGTGTTGACAACTAGATCTAATGTAAGTAAACAAATTAAGCATGAACTGCATTCTTTTCATAAAGTAACGGTAATAAATGGTTATACGCATGACGACTTAAGAGACATTCTAAAAGATTGCAATTTAAGTATTATCCCAGTAATGTGGGAAGATAATTTACCACAAATCGCAGTTGAATCAATTGCTTATGGAGTTCCTGTTTTATCAAGTAGTTTTGGTGGCGCAAGTGAACTGTGTTCCTCTCCGTTATTTAAATTTAAGGGCGGGGACGAAACAGATTTTCTGTCAAAATTAAAACATTTGATAGATAATCCAAATGATCTAGAACAATTTTGGAAATATCATAATGGCTTAAAAACAATGAAGGATAATGTTAGAGAATTGATTGAAATATATGGAATTCAACCTACAAACAAAATTGTTATCAATAACTGCGATTTCAGTTATTTATTACAGCAGTATCAATTTTTAAGTCACTTGCCCCCAACTGAAATACGAACTACAGTTAGGTTAACTCCGGCGATGTCCTTTTATGCTAAACATAGAAAAGCGATTGATAAGGCTCTTCCGCACGGATCTACAAGACGTGCTATAATATCCAAACTAATTAAAAAACACATGTAAAATAAGATATGAAAAAAAGAAAAACGATTCGAATAGGCATATATGGTTGGTGGTGCCATGAAAATTATGGCGGCGTATTAACGTATTACGCTTTGAACCAAATTTTAACAAGCGAAGGATACGATGTATATATGATTCCGGAAGCTTATGGCATTGAACCTAGATATAAACTTAGGCCTACTTCAACATCAATGAAGTTTGCTTCATCGTATTATAAGACAATCCCTCAACCATTGTATAAAGATTTGCATTTATTAAATGATATGTTTGATGTCTTTTTTGTTGGAGGTGATCAGTTGTGGAATAATTTAATATCGTTTGTAAAAAATGATTATTATTTAAGTTTTGTTCATGATGATAAACTTAAACTCTCTTTCGCTACCTCCTTTGGAAATAAAAAACATAATCCTTCTGCTGAATTTTTAAAAGAAAAAGGAGATCTATTAAAGAGATTTAATGCAGTATCTGTAAGGGAAGATTACGCTGAAGAAATCGCAAAAATTAAATATGGAGTTGATTCGACATCTATATTAGATGCAGTTTTTTTGCTAAAAAAATCACAATATGTTGAATTAGCAAAGAAGAGCAATATTAATTTACCAAATAAATTTTTATTCGCCTTTATACTTAATCCATCAATTGAAAAAAGGCAACAAATCGAATTTATCGCAAAAAAATTGAATTTGGAAATTATTTTATGTTCTGATTTAGCTATCGCTTATCATGACGAATTTAAAAAAGTGTTTTCAGGAATGAATGCTTTTACTAATTTTTCGATTGAAGACTTTTTAAAATGTTACGAAAAATGTTCATACATTGTTACTGACTCGTTTCACGGAACGTGTTTTGCTTATATTTTTAGGAAACCTTTTAGTTTTTATTTCAACAAAGAGAGAGGGTCAGATAGATTTAAATATCTAATGAACAGCGTGCTACTTCTTGAGGAAAGGAGTTTAGATCAGAAGACCAGCGTAGAAATGTTACATGATAATCCAAACATCTCTTTAGAGATTGATTTTTCTAAAAGTGATTTTAATGTTAGTAATTTGATTAATAAAACAAACAATTGGCTTAATAAAGTTTATAAATTGATTAATAAAACAACTAAGAAACGCAAAAATGGTTTTTCAATTAATAATTTAATTAATAAAATTCATTTAAAACAAAAAATAATACATGTAAATGATTGTAAGCATCTTGATTACAACAAATTTAAGATTGATGCAGAAGCTGATAGTGCAACTTCATTAAAAAGAATAGAAAACACAAATCCAAAAAGTAACATCGTCGGTGTTTTAAACGTTATTGATGAATGCGTAGGTTGCTCATCTTGTGAAAATTCATGCCCTGCTTCAGCAATTAAACTTATCGAAAATAAAGATGGTTTTTTAAATCCGTCCGTAGATTTAAACAAATGTGTTCATTGTAATAAATGTGTTAAAAATTGTTCTGTGCTAAATCACAAATTTGATAATGCGGTGCAACCAAAATGTTATGCTGGGATTGCTGAAAATAAAATTCGTGAAGAAAGTTCATCTGGTGGCTTATTTTCTGTATTAGCTAATTATGTAATCAAAAACAATGGTTACGTGTGTGGAGCTGTTTTTACTGAAGAATATAAAGTTTGTCACATTCTATCTAATAATATTAATGATATTGCTAAAATGAGAGGATCTAAATACTATCAAAGCAATTTGGGAGGAGTGTTTAAAAATATTAGAGAAAAACTAAAGGATGGAAAAGTTGTGTTATTCTCTGGTATGCCATGTCAAGTGGCTGGTTTGTATTCTTTTTTAGGCGAGCGCTATGATAATTTATACACTATTGATATACTGTGTCATGGAATATCCTCTTTTAAAGTTTTCCGAAAATACGCAAACGATGTTTTAAAGAATAAGAAAATTGTAGATTTAAAATTTAAAGCAAAAAAACCTTGGGGATGGCATGCCGGAATAAATGCTAGTTTTGATGATGGCACAAGTTACCGTGCTGCTCATGAGCATGACCTATTTTATATGAGTTATCTCAATAACTTATCAAAAAATAAACCTTGCGGTACATGTAGTTTTGATAGATTACCGAGACAAGGCGATATAACTTTATCAGATTTTTGGGGAATCGAAAAATTTGATCCAAAACTTAATGACGATATGGGTACCTCATGCATTTTATTAAACAATCATCATGGAGAGACTTTGTATAAGAAAATTGAGAACGAATTAAATGTCTCGGTACAAGTCCCTCTTGAATATGCTGTTTTTGGTAACAGAGCAGTGACTAAGCCCTTCCCATCGAACAAAAATAGAAACATCTTTTTTAGTAGATTGGATAGTGAAAATTTTGTTATCAACACTAAACGGTGTTTATCTGATTTAAATATAGAAAATAATGAATTTGCTCCGATAATCAATTTAATATCTTCGAATATAAAAAATAGAAGCTTGGTTGCGATTGGTAGAAACAGCGAATTCGAAAAGCAACTTGCAATGTTTTCGCATTTAAAAATAGATTATTATATAAGTGATAATCAGCTAGATTTTAATGAAAAATGCGGCCCCTTTTCTTATCTTAAAAATAAAAAACATCTTTGCTATGTTGTTTACATAGTTTCGCAGTCCGGTTTTGCTAAAGCAAAAGAAATACTTAATTTATGTGGGTACAAAGAAAATGATGACTACATTTCGTTTGTAAAAGAACCGATTGTTATAACTAACTTTGACTTAAGCAAAAATAAATATAATGATACTTTTGGCAACAGAATCATTGGCTTTGATGGAATAATTAAAAAGGTTGTATTTAGAGGATATAACAATCATTTGACAATTGGACGCAATGTAAATTTAAAAGGAGTAGATTATTTTATTTTTTCTAATAATTCATCCTTAACAATTGATGATAATACAGTATTTAAAAGAGATACTAAATTTGAATTGAATGGTGGTTTAGTTGATGGATATAATACATTACATATAGGCTCAAAATGTATTTTTGAAAAAGCGCTTTTTAGAATGTATAACAACATTAATAAATCCGCCATTAATATTGGCAATAATTGCATTTTTGGGCAAGATATATATTTTCATGCAAATACAGGCAAAAGAATAGTTATCGGCAATAATTGCATGTTTTCTAGATTTATTAGTATCTTTAGTGGTGATGGCCACTCTCTTTTTGATTTACAAAGCGGCAAAAGAACCAACAATTATTGTGCTGATGATACTCTTTTAAATTATGTAATAATTGGCAGTCATACATGGGTTGGAGTTAAATCTATAATTCTCTCCAAATCATATATTGGAGATGGGTCCACTATAGGTGCAGGCAGCGTTGTAAAGGGAAAATTTACCAACAACTGTATAGTGGCTGGAAATCCTGCCAAAATTGTAAAGTTAAATACTGCTTGGTGCGATAATAACAATATTAGTGAATTAAAATACTGTGGCAATTATATATATCCTTCTAGAAATGAGCAAAAATTGCCGTTAATTGGTAAGAAAGTTTTAGTCATAGGAGGTACAGGACAAAATGGAGTAGCATTGGTTGATAAATTATTATCCTACGGGAACGATGTCACTATTGCTACCAGAGGAAACAAAAAGGATAATTTTGGAAATCGAATTGAAAGAATTGTTTTAGATGTTTCTAATCTTGATAGTACCAAAGCAGGCCTATCTGGCAAAAAATATGATGTTGTGTTTCATAATTTAGCATATAGTTCTAATTACTTAAAAAATATTTTAGATTATGTGCATTGCGACAAAGTTGTTGAATTATCTTCTATTGCTGTATACAAGGATAAACAAAACATTGATGTTAAAGAAGATGATTTTAATCCTTTCAGCGAAAAATTTGATTGGAATTCTTCTCCTGCTAGTTATGGCGCGGGTAAAAGAGATGCTGAGTGTGCATTATTCCAAAATTATAAAAATATTCCATCTGTCGCTGTGCGTATACCATATGTAGTTCCTACTGAAAGACTTGATTATTATTGTGATTGCATTGTCAATAATAAACCTATGTCAATTCGAAATCTCGATGCTTGTCTTTGTTTTATAAAAACAACCGAAATAGCCGATTTTCTTGTGTGGGTTGCTAATCAAGAATTATATGGCCCAGTTAATTTTTCAAGCGAAGGATATGTAAAAATTATTGATATTATTAGATACATTGAAAAAAAGACTCTCAAAAAAGCTTTCTTTAATACTTCTGGTGCTCCATCACCTTTTCTTCAAGAGATTTATCTTAATTTAGACAAAGCGAAAAAGGCCGGATATTACCCATTGAAATTAAGCGATTGGTTTTGGAATACACTAGACTCCCATATAATCAAGGCGCTAAAAAATAAGTCATAAAATCGGTCCCATCCTTGCTACGCAATCATGGGAGAGGAGATACCACCTTGTATTGCATACAACGTGGGGTTGGTGGTTAATAGAAGAGAGTTTGTTAGTGTTCTCTTAGGTCTCTTATTAGTAGAATGACTATTATTTGATAATAATTATCTATATTTATATAAGATATGTTTCTTTATTATGATTATTTAGTTAATAAATATATTATATAGTAGTATGTAACCCATCATGACTTTTTGTCATCATGGGAGTAGTTTCCCACCTTGTCTTAATGATAACGTGTGGGCCATTTTTATGAAACACTAGATTTGTTATAATTAAATTAATATGGAATGGTATAAACTTACAGAAAAACTAGTTGATTGTTTTGTTCGTTATTATAACAATCAGAAAGAATTTAGAGATAAGGTTAATAGAGCATATATGAATTTTTGCGAAAAAGCAGGTAAAGAGCCGCAAAAAGTTAATTTGGAAGGTGGTTTTCCAGAAACAATTGATCCATTTAGTGTTTTTGGCATATTGAGTTTGCATAGATCGCTTAAAAAAAGAAAGATGCTATATGATGAGTTGTGCAGCGAATTTTCTATTGCTAATAACGATACCGAATGTATAGACTGGGATATACCGCATCTTACTGTTTTTTCTATGTTTTATAATTTTGATGGTGAAACATATAAAACGCAAACTTCAATCTTGTGGGAGTTTTTTGTTTTAGCTTCAAAATATAAATCTATTAAAAGAGAACCAAGTAAATTAAAAAAATTTGAAGACTTGTTTAATGACATTATTAACTTTAAATCAAATGATGTAGCAAAAATATCTATTATACTTTTCACAATAAATCCAAAACAATTCGTTAGCCTAGATTCTAATGATATTTCTTATCTATATTACATAAAAGGAATCGATTTAGTTGCTGAGCTAGAAATTCCTAAGGTTGATTCAAATTTTCATTTTAAAAAATGCAAAGGTTTTCAAGGAAAACATTATATTAAAATTTTAAATTATTTAAAAGACAAAAAAATTAACTTCATTAAAAATGCTAAAGATAGCAATGGTTTCGATTTTAAACTGTTTAAGATGGGTTACTACGAGAAGCCTGTAATTTCTAAAGAATCACGCAAGATAACCACGTTTTCTGATGATCCTAAAAAGCCAAAGCGGAATCATGATAAGAAAACCAAGACTTATCAACCGTTTAAACGCAATCCTAAAATTGCTGATTATGTAAAACATGAAAGCGGTTATCGTTGCGCATTATCTTGTAATCATGCACTATTTGAAAGCAAGAAAAATCCTCACAATAATTATGTTGAAGTGCACCATATAATTCCATTTTGGGCACAATCATTTTTTGAGAGCGGTCTAGATAATCCTGCCAATATGGTAGCACTTTGTCCTAGTTGTCATCGCGAAATTCATAATGGCACCAATAGACAACAATTAATTAATTTACTTTTAACACAGGATCGAATGTCTAGACTTAAACAGGCGCTGTTGTGCAAAAATAAATCAAATGAAGAAGTGAACTTAAGTTATCTTATGAAATTATATAAATAATATTTGGTACGAAATAACTACGCCATACTATTTTAGAAATTGTTGGTAAATTAGCAATTTGCCAGTTAATATATAAATATGTCAACTTCTGAAATTTCAACAATAATTATTAGTTCAATTTCAATTTTTTTATCATTAATAACCATCATAATTACATATTGTGAATTGCGAAAAGATAGAAGTTATAAGAGGTTAGATATAATAGTTGGGTTATTGAAAGATACACGGATGGATGATGATTTTGCATTTATATTTGAATGTATAGATCGCGAATTGTCATTTAAATATAAAAAACCAGGATATTTTGATATTTCTGATGATATTAGGAAATTGTATGGTAAAAAAATAAATAATTTTGAATTCGGCAGAAAGATTGATTATGTTCTTTCAATATATGATAGCTTTATCTATTCGTCCTCAAAACGGCTGCTCTCTAAGAAAGAATTTAATTTTTTTCATTATAATCTGGCAATGATTTTTGACAACAAAGAGATAGTAAATTTTTTATATTCAATAAACCTTTATTGCAAAAAGCGAAATATTATTTGTCCTTTTAGTAATTTAGTTGAGTATGGTATTAAACACAAATATTTAAAAATCGATTTCTATAACGATAATTCTCCTACCTATAAATGCCTTATTAAAGATGCAAAATCAATTTGATGTAACTCTTAAGCAAGTGCTACTTAACACTATAGGCCGCTTATGACAATTCACAAAAGTGTTTCTACTATTTTCTTGAATTGATATGTTAGTGTGCGTGGGAAGAGAAGATATTCTTTTAGATGTAAGATGGTGGATTCCACTAATTTACCAAAGGCATATGCTTCTATTTCACTAGTGAGATTTTCGTATTTCTTTTGTTGAGATATAGTCCATTTATCACTATTTCGAGGTAATTTAGTTTCATAATAAAATTCTTTTAAATATTTATCACGTGAATACTTAAATTGATTAAGATGCATAAGTTCATGCGATATTACTTTTGCAATCATTGCATAAGCTTTTTTCTTCTTTTTCTCATTAGTTGCTTCTACAAAATCATTTCACATCTGATCATCCACGGCGATAATAGATTTATCTTCGACTATAGCGCTTAGACCAGTCGGCATATAAAAGTCATCTGGTTGTTCTCCACTTGTGTCAACTAAGATGAAATCATACCAAGACTCTTCAATCTCTAATATGCTATTGATTGCATTTAACAGTTTATCAAGTGATTCTCCTTCTTTAATTTCTTTTGATATAAACAAAATGTCCTCCTATATAGTTATTCGCTAAAATTGAGAGATAATTTTCACTAAAATAGAAGTATATTTATTTTATAGATATAAATAATTATTAAATGCCACGCTTGGTTTACATAATATAGTGGGTCGTACTCTTCTTTTGATTTCAAAGATTCCATCATTTTTGAAATGACGTACTTATTTGATTTTACTGACTTATTTTGCTTAAATTTGCACTTTTCCATCATTTTTACCCTATGTTTTTTTGCATTTTTCCAACTTTTAAGCGATTCACTAATCAAAAAATATATGTAATAAAGCATAAATTAATTAAAAATATGATTATAACGATAAAAAAACGATATAAAGTTAAAATTGACTTGCTTTATTTATAAATACGCATATTATTATAGTAAGGAGCTCAAAAAAATGAAATTACTCAAAGTCAAAGTACCTAATGGGTATTTAATGCTAAAACCAGGCACAGAAATTAATTTTTTAACAAAAACAAGAATTAATAAGGATGTTGATAATACTGATTTAATTGAATTAGAACCTAATTTTTACTATCCTTTAGAAACGGTTTTTATTGGTAAAAATTCTTCTGGTAAGTCTACTACCATGCGCTTAATTTTTATTGCCACATATATTCTTGATCATGGCCGTGTTAGATCAACCGACGTAGATGCAGATGATTTTGATATCGAAATAACTTTTTACGGGAACGATAAAAATATATATCTATACAAAGGTTCATTCAAAAAAGATTTAACTTCTGGTTCTGAATATTTAAAAATCGTTTTTGAATCATTAGAGAGAACAATAATGAAAGAAAGTTATAATAAAGACCTTTCAAATGCTTCGTATACAAACATTAGTGCGTTCAAACCTTCCATAGGTTCTGATACATCTATGGTTGCTAGAGTTGATGAAATAAAAGGATTTAATGCTCCTATCAATTTATTCGCGTATAAATATAGTTCGAGCGCTTTTGCTGAAATTTATAGATTCCTTAATTTAAATACCAACAACAGAGTTTTTGAAAAACTCATTAGATTATTTGATGATAGTATCGAATCTATTTCCCCGCGTTACGAAAATAATAAATTCATTGGGTATTATTTTAAGAGAACTGGTGAAGATATGGTATTAGTGGATTATCGAACGTTAGATCGTATTTTATCTGAAGGAACCATAAGAGGGTTGATTTTATTTTCAACTTCGATTATCGCTTTTAATTTAGGCGGGCATATTATGGTAGATGAAATCGAAGCGCATTTTAATAAAAATCTCGTCGAAAATTTAATCATCATGTTCAATGATGAAAAAATTAACAAAAAAGGCGCTTCACTAATATATTCAACCCACTATGCGGAAATATTAGACGAGAATAAACGTCTAGATAATATTAATGTTCTTCATAGAAATGGAACTTCTATTTCTATAGAAAACTTATCTAAAGATTATGATGTAAGTACAGAATTGTTAAAGAGCAAACAATTTGATCAAAATGCCTTTGATAATTTGATAAATTATAAGCGCTTAATGGAATTAAAGGATGAATTAAGAAAATGATATTTCTACTGGTCGAAGGTAACACCGAATTATACGAGATAGATTATTTATTGAATAATAATCTACTTATATTTACTAGTGGACAAATTTTCGATCATCGTCCTTTACATAAAAGGCAGCTCACCTCACTTATTCCAGAAATTAGCACCCTTGATTTTAATGAACCTTTAGAATTTTATCGTATAGGCGATACGCTTAATGATGAATTAAATATCACTAGAATCGAAGCTCGTAAGCAATATATAAGTATTCATCGAGTGTGCACTAAACCTGAGTTCGAAATTTTAATCATAATTAACGAAAACAAATATGATGATTATTTGAAGAGAACACATGAAGTATCACCAAAAGAATATATTAAACAATATTTAGAAATATCTGATATTAAAGGTTATATTGATTCACATAATTTAACGAACGCTATTAAAGAATATAAAAGGCTTAAAAAGCATGATAAATGTGAAATGTATTTAGCGGATATATTGAAGGAGTAAAAGATTATGAAAGATAAAACTAAAGAATGCTTAGAATTAGCGGAAGAAATAATTTCTCATTTTGAATTATCTGATTTGCCTGCTGAAAACATAATTTTAAAATGTTTGCGTTTATGCCGCTTATTGAACGATGATTACGGAGTAAAATTATTTGAATATGAATCGAGTGGGTATCCTTCTTCTCCTGACGGTATCCCATGTGATGTTTTTAATAACTATTGTCGCGCTGCGGGTAGAATATTTGAGCTTAAAGAAAATAATGTTAATGAAGAAAGAGCTAATACAAAAATACTCCCTCTCCTGGATCAAGAGTTTTTAGCGCTTAAACTAGCTTTGGAAAACAGCCGTGATCCTAATATTTCAATTTCTTCTTCTAATCCTAATCAGTATGTATCTAATCCGATGGGGAATTGGGCGCAAAGAAATAGCATAGTTTCACAAATTTCAGAAAATAGACAAACATATTATAAAGTTCGTGGAAAATTATACGGATACATTTTAAATAAGAGGAATTCTTTAATTTATAGTAACATTGTTGAAAATAATTTTTCGCGTTATAAAAGTATTGTTGACACAGAACTGACAAGTTATTGTCCTGAAGCATTAAAGAAATTCATTTCTTCGTATGACAATTTAACTTCATCTAACGAAGAGGATTGGGCTAACGCTGTTCATTCCTGTCGCAGAATCATAAAAGATTTAGCTGATAAACTTAATCCAGCCAGCCAAGAAGATTCTAAATTAAGTGATGAGAAATATATTAATAGATTAATTCACTTTATTAGTAAGCAGTGTGATTCTAAAACATATTGTAATTTAATAGGGGCAACATTAGAAAATATTGGAAAGAGAATTGATGCTATATATGATGCATCTAACAAAGGAACACATGAAAACGTAACGAAAGATGAAGCGGAAAGAATAATTATTTATACATACTTGCTTGTTGGCGATATATTGCTGATAGTCAAAAACAAAAAGAAATAGATAACAATTTATTTGACACGCACTCTCAAAGGGAGTATGTTATTCCTACTTGCACTCGCGAGGACTAATCGAGGTTGCTGACACACGAATAGGCGTTGTCATGAGACGGTGTCAGGGAATTCGATTATAGCGAAGCTAGTAAATAGCCTAATTAAAGAAAATAAGGAGGAAAATTCATGGCAAAAACAAAAGTAATCAGGGTTCGCTTAAAAGCTTATGACCACAAGATTCTTGATCTTGGGGCCCAAAAGATTTTAGAAGCGGCCAAGAAAACTGGTGCAACAACCGTTGGACCAATTCCGTTACCTACGGATAAACAAGTATTTACTGTTTTACGCGCGGTTCATAAATATAAAGACGCTCGTGAACAATTTGAAATACGCACACATAAGAGATTAATCGATATCTCTAATCCAACTAAGGAAACCGTCGATACTTTACGTCGACTTGATTTACCTAGTGGAGTAGATATCGATATTAAACTTTAATCAGTAAGGAGGAGAGTCAATTATGAAACAATTAATCGGACGTAAGTTAGGCATGACTCAAATCTTTGCCACTGATGGAACACAATATGCGGTGTCAGTGATTGAAGTTTTACCTAACGTTATTACTCGTATTAAAACCGAAGAGAAAGATGGCTATAAAGCCTATGTTGTCGGTTATGACAGTAAAAAAGAATCTCGCGCGAATAAGTGCGAAAAAGGCTTTAGCAAGAAGAGTAACACTCCACTTGCAAGATTCTATCGTGAAGTCACTGGTAAAGATCTAGACGCTCTTAACTTAACCGTTGGTGGTAAGTTAGATGCTTCGATCTTTAAGGCTGGTGATATCGTAGACGTAATCGGTACTAGTAAAGGTAAAGGTTATACTGGTACCATTAAACGTTACCATCACACTATTGGTCCTAAAGGACATGGTTCTGGTTATCATAGACAAGTTGGTAGCTTTGCTAACAATGGTCGTTGTAATAACCGTGTATTACCAGGAAAGAAGATGAGTGGTCATCGTGGATTTGAACAAGCAACAATCCTTAATCTTTTAGTAGTGGAGACCAATGCTGAGAAAGGTTACATCTTAGTTAAAGGTGCAATCCCAGGCGCAAAACAATCATTAGTAAAGATTAGAAGCGCAATTCGCACTCAATTAGGTAAACCTCAACAAGTGAAACCACTCGTTGATTTAAGTGCGAAGAAAGAACAACCAAAGGCTGTTGAAGCTCCAAAAGCAGAAGCTAAACCAGCACCTGCCCCAAAACCAGAAGTAAAGAAGGAAGCTGCACCTAAAGCCGCTCCAGCTAAACCAGCTGAAGCACCAAAGGCTGCTCCTAAGAAAGAAGAAGTTAAGAAGGAGGCTAAGTAATTATGGCGGAAACAAAGAAATTAACCGTTGATGTTATTAATGCTAGTGGTAATAAAGTCGCTAGTGTTGATTTAAATAGCAAGATCTTCGGTGTTAAAGTAAACAATCACGCGATTTATGAAGCCGTTAAACTTCATAACGCGAATAAAAGACAAGCCACTGCAAAAACCAAGAAACGTAGTGAAGTTTCTGGTGGTGGTAAGAAACCTTGGAGACAAAAAGGTACTGGTCGTGCTCGTGCAGGATCTACTCGTTCACCTATTTGGGTGGGCGGTGGTACCGTCTTTGGTCCTAAAGGTGTTCAAAACTTTAAGTTAGATCAAAACCGTAAGGCTTATGATTTAGCGCTTCGTTCATCTTTAACTCTTAAAGTGAATAAAGGTTTAATCGTTTTAGATGATATGAAAGCTAAGAAGAGCAAAGAAATCGCTAAAATGATGAAATCACTTAAGGTTAAGAAAGGTTTAATTGTTGTGGATAAGAATAGTAAGGAATTAACTCTTGCTAGCCGCAACATTAACAATATTAAATTAGTGGATGTCGCGCATCTTAATGTCTATGACATTATGAACGCGAACCATCTATTAATCACTACTAAAGCACTTAAAGCGCTTGAGGAGGTTAGATAATGGCTACTGAGAAGAAAGAAGCAGTGACTAAAGAAGTTAAGAAAGAAGCTGCGCCAAAGAAGGCTGAAGTAAAACCAGTCGAAAAGAAAGCTAAAGCCAAGAAAACTGAAGTTAAGGTTGATACCACTAAGAAAGATATCGCCAAAGCTACTCATACAGACTTTAGTGTGATTTTAAATCCAATCATTACTGAAAAGAGTATGGCCATGATTCAAAATAGTAATCAAGCCACCTTTAAGGTCAAACCAAGTGCTAATAAAGCAGAAGTTAAATTAGCGTTCGAGCGCTTATTTAAAGTTAAAGCCGTACATGTATCAATTGTTAATGTACGTGCGAAGAGCACCTCTCGTGGTGGTCGTTACCAAGGAAAAATCCAAGGTTATAAAAAGGCCATCATTACCATTAAGAGCGGTGAAGCCATTGATTTATTCAAAGAATAAATGAAAGTTAACTAAATTATAGGAGGAAACATTTATGGCAGTAAGAAATTATAGTCCCACATCTCCCAGCCGTCGTGCGATGGCTAGTGTTGTTTACACGGAGATTACGACTAACCTTCCTGAAAAAAGTTTAACTACTACGTTAAAGAAGACAGGAGGTCGTAATAACCAAGGCGTTATTACAACTAGACATATTGGTGGTGGTAACAAACACAAATATAGAATCATAGACTTTAAGAGAAATAAAGACGATGTTATTGGTGTTGTTTCAACCATTGAATATGATCCAAATAGAAATGCAAACATTTGCTTAATCAAATATCGTGATGGTGAAAAAAGATATATCTTAGCGCCAAAAGATATTAAGGTTGGTAGCATTGTTATTTCTGGTAAAGTAACCGATGTTCAAATTGGTAATGCAATGGAAATGCAGAATATACCTGAAGGTACTTTTGTACATAACGTTGAATTAGCACCAGGTAAAGGCGGACAACTTTGTCGCGCGGCTGGTACCAGTGCACAAATCTTAGGTAAAGAAGGTAAATACGTGATCGTAAGATTAGCCAGTGGCGAAATGAGAAAGATTCTCGCTAATTGCCGTGCCACGATTGGCATTGTTGGTAATGAAGACTATACGCTTATTAATAAAGGCAAAGCCGGCAAGAATAGATATTTAGGTATTCGTCCTACCGTTCGTGGTAGTGCGATGAACCCACCTGATCACCCACATGGTGGTGGTGAAGGTAAGTGTCCTGTTGGACGTGATGCACCAAGAACACCTTGGGGCAAACGTGCTTTAGGCGTGAAGACCCGTAGAGTTAAGAAGGCGTCTACTAAATTAATGATTAGACGTATCAATGATAAATAAGGAGTAAATTATGGCAAGAAGTTTAAAGAAAGGTCCATATGTTGAAGCTTCATTAATGAAGAAAGTTGAAGCCATCAATAAATCCGGAAAGAAAAGTATCATCAAAACCTGGAGTCGTCGTTCAACGATCTTCCCAGATTTTGTTGGTTTAACCTTCGCGGTCTATAACGGCCACGAACATATTAGCGTCTATGTCACTGAAGACATGGTCGGTCATAAATTAGGTGAATTTGCACCAACCCGTACATTTATTATGCATACCGGTAATAACGCAGAAGATAAAGCTGCAGCGACCGAAGGAGCAGCACCAGCTGCGCCAGCCGCCGGAGCGAAACCTGCCGCAGGAGCAGCACCAGCCGCGAAACCAGCAGCCGCACCTGCACCAGCAGCCGCACCTAAGAAGGAGGGCAAGTAATTATGGCAGTCTTTAAGAAAAAAGATAAAGCAGTCAAAGAAAAAGAAGAAAAGAAAGAAGCTGCTAAAGCAGAAAAGAAAGTCAAAGCACCGGTGACGGAAGCAAAAGCCATTGGTCGTGACTTAAGACTTACTCCACGTAAGGCTAGATTACTTATTGACTTAGTTAGAGGTAAGAATATTTCTAATGCAGTCGCCATCCTTAACAATACTAATAAGTTAGGCGCGCGTGACATTATTAAAGTTATTAATAGCGCTGCGAGTAATGCGACTAATAACTTCTCCATGAATTATGACAAGTTATATATTAAAGAGATTTACGCAGGCGATGGTGTGAAGATGAAACGCTATATGCCAAGAGCGAAAGGTAGCGCATCCGGCTTAGTTAAAAGAGCTTGTATCGTTACAGTTGTGGTGAAGGAGAGATAATATGGGTCATAAAGTTAATCCAGTAGGTTTTAGAATGGGTATCAATCGTGATTGGAATTCACGTTGGTACGCTGATGGTAAGAAATATAGTGATTTCTTACTCGAAGATATTGAACTTCGTAAATATTTAGCGAAGCAATGTGAAGGTGCTTTACTTTCACATATTGAAATTGAAAGAAAGAAAAATAACGATGGAAGTTACAAGATCGTTGCGATGGTCTTTGTCGCTCGTCCAGGTGTTATTTTAGGTCAAGATGGCACGAATATTAACCGCATTAAGAAAGAAGCCGCTAAGGTTGCAAAATCTGGCCAACTTCGTATTGATGTAGTTGAAGTTAAACATCCTGATTTAGATGCTCATATTGTTGCGCAAAGTATCGCAACTGAACTTGAAAATCGTGCATCATTTAGAACCGCACAAAAGAAAGCCATTGCTCGTGTCCGTAAAGCGGGTGCGAAAGGTTGTAGAACCTTAGTCGGTGGTCGTCTAGGCGGTGCGGATATTGCTCGTAACGAAGGTTATAAAGAAGGTATCATTCCTCTTCATACTCTTCGTAGTGATATTGATTTCGCAATTGCGGAAGCAAGAACTACTTATGGAAGACTCGGCGTTAAGGTTTGGATTTGTAGAGGAAACTACAAGACTAAAGAAGAACTTGAAGCCGAGAAGAATGCTCCAAAAGTAGAAGAAGCACCACGTCGTCCACGTTTTAATAACCGTAGACCACGTCGTGAAGGAGGAGAAGCTAATGTTACAACCAAAGAGAACTAAGTATAGACGTCCTCATGCTTTAAAGTATGAAGGAAGATCTAAAGCTGGTAATAATGTTGAATTCGGTGACTATGGATTAGTCGCTATGGAAGGAAACTATGTTACCGATAGACAAATTGAAGCTGCGCGTATCGTGTTGGCGGGTTATACCAATAGATCTGGTAAAGTGTGGATTCGTATATTCCCACACTTAGCCAAAACTAAGAAGCCAGCTGAAGTACGTATGGGTTCTGGTAAAGGTAATCCAGAATACTATGTTGCAGTAGTAAAGAAAGGTAGAGTCTTATTTGAAATTGGTGGCGTGCCTGAAGCTAGCGCGAAAGAAGCACTTCGTTTAAGTGGCTACAAACTTCCAATTAAGACTAAGATTGTTAAGAAAGGAGAATAAAGTATGAAGATAGAAGATGTAAAAGCTCTTCCAACTGATGAGCTAAAAGAAAAGCTTTATGCTTTAAAAGAAGAATTATTTAATCTCCGTAGAAAGAAAGCGGTTGGTCAACTTGAACACGGAGAACAAATCCGTGGTGTGAGAAAAGATATCGCACGTGTTAATACCGTTTTAAAAGAAAGAGAATTAGCGAAGAAGAGCGCTCCTAAAACTGCTCCAGCTAAACAAGTGGAAGCACATAAGGTTGCTGCTCCTAAAAAAGTAGAAGTTAAGAAGGAGGCTAAGTAATTATGGCAGAACTAGTTAGAAATCAACGTTCATCCTTCCAAGGCGTCGTTATTAGCGCCAAGATGGATAAGACCATTGTTGTATTAGTTGAAACGTATCGTAAACATGCTAAGTATGGAAAACGTGTTAAATACGCGAAGAAATACTATGTTCATGATGAAAAGAATAAAGCCAAGGTGAATGATGTAGTTACTATTATGGCTACTCGTCCTATTAGTAAAACTAAGAGATTTATTCTCGTTAGTATTGATAAGAAAGCCTTAGCGGAAATTAAGATTGATACCAAAGAACTTAATGTCGAAGAAAAGATGAAAGACGTGAAAGCAGCGGAGAAAGAAGTCACCGATAAGAAAGTGGCCGAGATTGAAGCTGAACACGCCCGTTTAAGAGCAGAAAAAGAAGCGGAAGAAAAGAAAGCCGCGGAAGAAGCGAAGAAGGCTGAAGCAAAGAAAGCAGCTGAAGATAAAAAGGAGGCTAAATAAGTATGGTTCAAAATGAAACTAATTTAGTCGTGGCGGATAATAGCGGCGCACGTAGCGTACGTATCTTCCGTCTCTATGGAGGTGGTAACCGTAAGTCATCCACGATTGGTGACATCGTTTTATGTGCGGTTAAAGAAGCCATCCCTAATGGTAAAGTAAAGAAAGGTGATGTTGTTAGAGCAATCATTGTTCGTACTAAGAAGGCGATTAATCGTCCTGATGGTAGTCAAATTGCTTTTGATGATAACGCTTGCGTGTTAATTAATGAAGACGGTACACCAGTAGGCACTCGTGTCTTTGGTCCAGTCGCTCGTGAACTTCGTGATAAGGGTGAAGGATTTATGAAAATCGTCTCCCTCGCGATTGAGGTGTTATAAGGAGATAATTTATGAAAATCAGAAAAGGTGACAAAGTCAAAGTTATTTCTGGAAGCGAAAAAGGCAAAGAAGGCATTGTTCAAGCTGTCTATCCAAAAATTAATAAAGTAGTTGTGGAAAATGTGAACGTTCATAAACGTCATCATAAGCCCACTCAACAACAACCAGAAGGTAGTGTAGTTGATATTTATGTTCCAATCGATGCTAGTAAAGTTGCGATCATTGATCCAAAAACTAAGAAACCCGTTAAGGTTGGATATAAAGTAACGAAAGAAGGAAAAGTCCGCGTCGTTAAGAAGACCGGTGAAAAGATTTAAGGAGGTTATTTATGGCTGAAGAAAAGAAAGTTGAAGCTAAAAAACCTGCTGCGAAGAAAGAAGCTGCTCCTAAAGCAGAAAAGAAAACCGCAGCGCCTAAAGTGAAGGATAATTATGTTCCTCGTTTAAAGACGAAGTACTTTAATGAAGTAGTTCCTCACTTAATGGATAAGTTTAAATATACCAGTAAGATGGCTGCTCCTCGTTTAGAGAAGATTGTCATTAATATTGGTTTAGGCGACGCCACTAATGATAGTAAAGTTATTGACGCTAGCGTTAAAGAACTTGCGTTAATTACTGGTCAACATCCAGTGACTACTAAAGCAAAAAAGAGTATCGCAACCTTTAAACTTAGACAAGGTCAAGCCATTGGTTGTAAGGTGACTTTACGTGGAACGAGAATGTATGAGTTCTTTGATAAACTCGTTAGCATCGCGCTTCCTCGTGTGCGTGACTTCCGTGGAGTCTCTAATAAAGCATTCGACGGACATGGTAACTATACCTTAGGTATTAAAGAACAATTAATCTTCCCGGAAATTGATTACGATAAGGTTTCTAAAGTCCGTGGTATGGATATTGTAATCGTTACTACTGCGAATAAAGATGAAGAGGCGAAGGCTCTGCTTGATGAGTTAGGCATGCCTTTCCATCGTTAATAAGGAGAATAAGATATGGCAAAAACTTGTAAGAAAATTGCTTGTAAAAGAAAACAAAAATTCTCAACGAGAGAATATACACGTTGTGAACGTTGTGGACGTCCACATGCGGTTTATAGCAAATTTAAACTCTGTCGTATTTGCTTAAGAGAACTCGCTTATAAAGGTGAGATCCCAGGCATGAAGAAGAGTTCGTGGTAAGGAGGAGTTAACTATGTTAGCAGATCCAATTAGCGATATGCTTACTCGCATTAGAAACGCCAACGCCTTACGTTACGAAAGCGTTTCAATGCCAAGTAGCAAAATGAAAAAAGAAATTGCAACGATTTTAAAGGATGAAGGTTTTATTACTGACTTTAAGATTAGTGGCGACAAGATTAAAAAAGAATTAACCATTACTTTAAAGTATGGTCCAAAACAAGAAAGAGTTATTAGCGGTCTTAAGAAGATTTCTAAACCTGGTTTACGTGTCACGAGTGACTCTGATCACCTCCCACGCGTATTAAAAGGATTAGGGATTGCAATTATCTCCACCTCTAAAGGTGTGATGACTGATTCTAAGGCCCGCGCACTAGGAGTAGGCGGAGAAGTTCTCGCCTATATCTGGTAAGGAGGTATTTATGTCCCGAATTGGTAATAAAACAATATCAATTCCCTCAACAGTGACGCTTGATATCCGTCCGAATGTCAAAGTGAAGGTTATGGGTCCTAAGGGTACACTTGATGTCCTTTTACTCCCAGGTATCTCAGTTGACTTTAAAGATGGGGTTTTAACTGTTAAGAGAGTTAATAATGAACAAGTTAATAAAATGAATCATGGCACCGTACGTGCGAATTTAAATAACGCAGTTAAAGGTGTTACTGAAGGTTATAAGAAAGCCTTAGAGATTCGTGGTATTGGTTATCGTGCGAATATGCAAGGTGAGAAACTTTGTTTACACATTGGTTATTCTCATCCAGTCATTATTCAACCAGAACCAAATAGTAAGATTTCTTGTAAAGACGCGACTAATATCATCGTGGAAGGTATTGATAAACGCGCAGTTGGTCAAACCGCTGCATTCATTCACGATGCTAGAGCGCCTGAAGTTTATAAAGGTAAAGGTATTCGCTATGTTGGTGAATATGTACCACACAAAGAAGGTAAGAGAGCGACTGCTGCTGCCGGTGGTGCCGGTGGTGCGGCTCCAGCTGGTAAATAAGGAGACTAGATTATGATTAGGAAAAATTCTCGTAATTCTGAACGCGTACGTCGTCACGCACGTGTTAGAGGAAAAGTATTAGGTGATAATAAGACTCCTCGTTTAGTCGTGTTCCGTTCTAATAAGAACATTGAAGCACAAATTATTGATGATAATAAGAAAGTCACATTAGTGTCCGTTAATTCCAAAAGTTTAAAACTTAAGAATGGCGGTAATGTGGAAGCTGCTAAAGCCGTTGGTAAAGCAATTGCTGAAAAAGCCAAAGAAAAGAAGATTAGTGCGGTTAAGTTTGATCGTGCTGGTTATTTATACCATGGACGTGTTGAAGCGCTTGCGAATGCTGCGCGTGAAGCAGGATTAAAGTTCTAAGGAGATGTTATGACCGAAGAAATTAAGAAAGAAGAAAAGAAAGTGGAAGCTCCAAAAGCTGAAGCAAAACCACAAACTAAAGCAGAAACTAAACCTGCTAATCAGAAAGTAGAGGGTAAGCCAACTGACAAGAAACCAGATGCAAAACCTGGTGAGAAGAAAGAAGGTAAACCCGGTGATAATAAACATGGTCCTCGTAAAGATCATCGTAGACCACGCCGTGAAGAGGCTAAAGAATACGAAGAAAGAGTCGTTGAGATTAACCGTATTTCTAAGACCGTTCAAGGTGGTCGTCACATGCGTTTCTCTGCATTAGTGGTTATTGGTGATAAGAAAGGTAAATACGGCTTTGCGATGGAAAAGAGTGGTGAAGTCCCGGATGCGATTAAGAAAGCTCTTGAAGCCGCGAAACACAATATGTTTACCATTCATATCGTTAAGAAAGGATTTACCATCGCCCACGAAGTGATGGGTAAATATGGAGCAACTAAAGTTTATTTAAAACCTGCTCCTGCTGGTACTGGTATTATTGCCGGTGGTCCAGTCCGCGCGATTCTTGAATTAGGTGGTTTAAAGAACGTCGTTAGTAAAGTTTATGGTGCTAGAGCATCGATTAACGTCATTCGGGCCACTCATAACGCAATTATTAATTTAAAGAGCTTCCGTGATGTTCAAACATTACGTGGTAAGTTAGAAAATAAACCTGAAACAAATACTGAGGAGGCGAAGTAATTATGGCATTAAACGAATTAAAGAAAGCCGAAGGTAGTACCACGAAAGCGTACCGTAAAGGTCGTGGCGTGGGCTCAGGAAATGGTAAAACATGCGGTAAGGGCCATAAAGGTCAACATAGCCGTTCTGGTCATATGAAACCAGGATTCGAAGGTGGTCAAAACCCATTATATAGACGTTTACCAAAATTCGGTTTTACCCATTATGCGCGTATTGAATATGCGACCGTTAATGTTGGTCAATTAAACCGTTATAAAGATGGCACTACAGTGAATATTTCTTTATTAAAGAAAGATGGTGTTATAAAATCATTAAAGGACGGTCTTAAGATTTTAGGTGGCGGTGAACTTAAAGTTAAACTTAATGTTGAAGCAAATAAGTTCGCAAAATCCGCTAAAGATAAAATCACTAAGGCTGGTGGAACAGTTAAGGAAGTTAAGTAATTAACCAATGAAAAAAATTGCTAACATCTTTAAGAATAAGGAAATCATGAATCGTATTTTCTTTACGATTATGATTCTTTTAGTTATTCGTATTGGTGCAGCAATTACTATTCCTGGTGTTACGGTTAGTGAAGAGCTCCAAAAGGAAATGCAAAATGCCGGTGCAATCGGTTTAATGGATCTTCTTGGTGGAGGCGCTCTTCAAAACTTCTCCGTATTTGCGTTAGGTGTATCTCCATACATTACTGCGCAAATTATCGTTCAATTATTATCAAAAGACGTATTACCCGCATTAACCGAATTAAGTAAACAAGGTGAATACGGACGTAAGAAAAGCGAAATGGCTACCCGCTACTTAACCTTATTATTAGGTGCGGTTCAAGCGTATGGCATTATTAAGACTATGGAGAATAAGAGTTACATTACCTTAAATATTGGTAATGGATTCTGGAGCTATGCTTATATCATTGTTATTATCCTTGCTGGATCAATGCTAATGATGTGGCTTGGTGACCAAATTACTTCTAAAGGATTAGGTAATGGTATTTCCGTCATTATCTTTGCCGGTTGTGTACGTAGTCTACCAATTCAAATCTCGACGGCATTCAATAAATGGATCATCCAAAATCAAGGTCATGGTAGTAGTGAATTACTTAAAGGTGCGTTCCAATTCTTAATCTACATCTTAGTATTTATTCTTATTATTGCCTTTGTTATCTTTATTGAATTAAGTAAACGTAAGATTCCAGTTCAACACGCTGGTCGAGGCGGCGCGAATCCAAGTATGGCGAAAGCCAGTTTCTTACCAATTAAGATTAATAGCGCTGGAGTTATTCCAGTCATCTTCGCGAGTAGCATTATGCTTGCGCCATCTGTTATTGCAAGCTTTATTTCGGCTGAAGCCGGTAATGCTCCTTGGTTAAAGATCTTCTCATATAGTGAGATGACACCAATGCCAGGGGGATGGGAAATGCCATGGGGCTTATTAATCTATTTAACTTTAACGGTCTTATTCTGTTTCTTCTATGCCTCTATTCAAATTTCTCCTCAACAATTAGCGGAGAACTTCCAAAAGTCTGGATCATACATTCCAGGTATTAGACCAGGTAATGAAACCGAAAGATATGTCGCAAAGGTTCTTAACCGTGTGACTTGCTTAGGTGCAATCTCTTTAGGCTTCATTGCTGGTTTACCAGTAATCTTAACTTTAAGCGGCGTATTTGGTGGCGACTCTTCATTAGCGTTAGGTGGCACATCCTTAATCATCGTCGTCGGTGTCGCAATCGAACTCAATTCGCAAATCGATGGTTTACTTGCAGGTAAATCATTTGAAGAAGTACAAGCCGCAGGAGCAAATAACTAATTATGAAAACGAATATTATCCTTATGGGACCTCCAGG
>JAKSUZ010000013.1 GCA_024408505.1 Bacilli bacterium
TGAAAAAGTTAGCATTTGTTATGCCATTAATGGCGATATCGCTTTTAGCGAGTTGCAATCAACCGGCACCTACTCCTGATCCTGAAAAATATGAAGTTACTTGCACTAATGGGGTTACTGTTACTAATCCAACCGCTACCTATTGTGAAAATTATGAGACTACTTTAACCGTTAATGATGGAACTATTCTACCTGACGAAGTTACTGAAGTTACCGTCAATGAGGTTCCGATTACTGCTTGTGCAGAGTATATTAAAAATAACGATAATGAAGCCATTTTCTCAATTGATGGTTCGTATGTTCTTGGCCCAATTAATATTGATTTAGGATTAAATTATGTTGTTACTGTTACCAATGGAGTTACTCTAGAGGAAGGAACTGAATTAGCAACTATTGACACTAAGTATGAGACTACTTTAACTGCTATTACCTCTGAATCAGCTTTACCTAATAGCCTCACTGAAGTTACTATCGGCGGTGAACCATCTACTAATTATGAATACGATAAAAAGAGCGGTACCGAAGCTACTTTCCTAGTTGAAGCTAGTTACGTTACTGGCCCAATTAATATTGAACTAGGATTAAATTATGCAGTTACAGTTACCAAAGGAGTTACTTTAGAAAAGGGAACGGAAGGAGCGGTGCCTAATACAAAGTATGAGACTACTTTAACTGTTACTGAAGGAACTATTCTACCTGGAGAAGTTACTGTTAAAATCGGTGGTGATGATTCATCTTATTATACGTATAATAGAGATAGCGACACCAAAGCCACTTTCATAGTCGAAGCTAGTTACGTTACTGGTCCAATTGACATTAGACTAGATTATCTATATCAAGTAACTGTTACTGAAGGGGTTACTCTTAAAGAAGGAACTGGGACAATAGCGCCTAATACAAAGTACGAGACCACTTTAACTGTTAATTCAGGATTATCTTTGCCTAATGTACTTACTAGTGTCACAGTTAATGGAAATAAACTTACTAGTGGCTATGATTATGAACTTGAAAGTGGATTGATAACTAAAGCAAATTTCTCAATTGATGCTGAGTGCGTTACTGGCCCAATTAATATTGAATTAGGATTAGGGACAGTATATATCGCTATTCTTACTGCTAGTGGCGGAGAAACGATTACCCTAAGTAATACCGTAGTTAATACATTAGAAGACTATGAAACAACTATTTCTTTCTCTGATGAAACTTATCACAATAAAAACTTTCCTAATGCACCCACTAGTGTAAAAGTTAACAACGAAGATGTTACTTACACTTATGTAGTTAACGAACTAAAAAGAAATGAAGCAACCTTAAAAATTGATAAATCGTTATTAACTGGTGATGTAGTGATTACTCTACCACAATTAACGGATAAAACTAAATGGTATGAATTCTCTGATTGGTGGAATTATTGTTCTCCTAGCGAAGCTAACGATATTTCAGCAGCGACAGAAGATGATGTTGGTCAAATTGTAGGCGTAAAAGTTTATGATTTAATGCATAAAGTAAGATTAATTGGTATTGACCATAAAAATGCCGAAACTGATGTAAACCCTGAAGCACATTGTACTTTTGAATTTGCGAATGTTATTACTGATTCTAATGGTGCAGTTATTACGCATTGGGATGAAGATGATAATTATAATTTCCCAGACTCAACTCTTAATAATCTATTGAGCAATAATAATGATTGCATTTTTAAGACATTACCAAGTGGATTACAAGGAGCGATTAAACAAGTCACAAAAAAAGTTGGTACATCAAAAGATGGAACAACTTATATCGCAACAGAATTCTCTACAAAACTTTTCCCATTAGCGCATGATGAAATGGCCGATCATCATAACTTCGTTGCTGAAGGTGAAGGCTCTAAATATCAATATTATATTGATGGTGGTAGCCTAGTTAAAACACCTGTTGGTAGTACTAATGCGCAAGAGTATTGGCTTCGCTCACCCGGTACAGAATGGTTTACTCAGGTGTGGTTTTGCAATCGCGATGGTGTTCTCTGGTTCAATGGCATCGCTTTCGGTGCGTTCGCTGTTGCGCCCGCTTTCTGTATCTAATTAATAAGTGCAAGTACCAATTTAGCACTATTATCATTATTAATAATTTGAGAAAATTATAGATTATTCAAGATTTTTATTAAAAATTACAGTTTTTTATTAATGTGGTGCCTTTCCGTTAGTCGGCACCAAATTTCTCAGTATTGATTGAATAAGTAAGTCGATTTTATACATAAAATAAAAAATATTTTTGTGGGAAACTTATTTTATAAGTTATTTTGTTCTTTCTAATATATAATTAAATTATGAAAAAGTTAGTATTTATTATGCCATTAATGGCGATGTCACTTCTAGTGAGTTGTGATAAAGGAATTGATAATCCAATTCCACTAAACGAATGCAGTTGGGATAAAATTAATGAAGTTTCGAAAGCTGGTCAGGCTAGTAAATGGTTTAAAGTAGGTGATGAAAAAGCTATATCTATCAATGGCAAATTGCATAAAGTCAGAATTCTCGGATTCAATCAAGATGTGGATAATAAAAATAATACACTTGGTATTACATTTGAATTTGTTAATTTAATATGTGATGCAAACGGGAATTCTTTAGCTGTTCAATGGAATGATGATAGCGGTGATTCATCAAATGGAAACTATTTAGATTCAACTATACGATTAGCGCTTAATGGAACGGGAAAGGCTTCTCAGTTTCTTTGGGCAGAAAAAGCTGCCACAACCTGGTCTAAAACCTATAAAAATAAAACAGTTTTGGATATGTTACCAAGTGACTTGGTTAAGGTTCTAAAGGAACCCATCAAATATGTCGCATGTAGAAATAACGAAGGAAAATGGGAAGATAAGACATTTAGCGATAAATTATTTTTATTATCACCTAGAGAAATGGGATATGATAGTAGTCAACAAGAAAGTCCTGACCACACGCGTCCTTATTCTTATTACGAAGGTCATACTGACTATATGGATAGTTTAAGAATTAAAAAGCAAATTAATGATGATGAAATTTATATAGAAGCGCCTTATATACCAGTAGGTAGCGGCCAATTAATTCCAGGCGATGTTCAAAATCATGCTGGCTATGTTGATGATCACCAACGGACGTGGGGTGCAACATATTGGCTTCGTTCTCCTGATATCGGCGTTTATGAAATTGCTTGGCATAGTTTTTTCCAAGGTCTTTTAAGCACAATGGTATCAGTTCGTTCGGATGCGTTGTGTATCGCACCTGCTTTCTGCATTTAATTAACAAGCATAAGTCTTGTTTATTGAAATATCTATATGCAAGTGCTAATTTAGCACTATTATCATTATTAAATATTTGAGAAAATTATAGAATATTTAAGATTTTTATTAAAAAATACAGTTTTTTACAGTTGCGGTGCCTTTCCGTTAGTCGGCACCAGATTTCCTAGTATTGATTGAATAAGTAAGTCGATTTTATATATAAAATAAAAAATATTTTTGTGGGAAACTTATTTTATAAGTTATTTTGCTATTACTAATATATAATTAAATTATGAAAAAGTTTATATTTATTATGCCGTTGATGGCGATTTCTCTTTTAGCGAGTTGTGGTGAAAAAACGCCCGCTTTTACAGTCACTTGGAAAAACTATGATGGATCAATATTAGAAATCGATGAAAATGTTCGTAAAGGCACAATTCCTTCCTATGATGGATTAATACCAACAAGAGAACATGACAGTGAATTTATTTATCATTTTAAAAAATGGGACAATGATATTAGTGAACCAATTACTAAAGATACAATTTTTGCCGCTGAATATGATAGTGAGAAAATTGATTTAGAGTATCAACTTCAAGATGACAACACTTATATGGTGTCTGGTATTGGCACGTATGTTTCAAGTAATCTCATCATACCCTCTTCTTATAACAACTTACCGGTTACTAAAATTAAAGACGGAGCGTTTAAGAATAATACGACTATTTCAAGTCTTACAATTATGCCTAATTTAAAAGAAATCGGCATCAAGAGTTTTTATGCATGCACAAATTTACGTTCAGTAACACTAGCGGATACAGTTACAAAAATTAGTACGTCTGCTTTTGAAGATTGCACCTCCCTTGCTTTTGTTGATATGTCAATGTTTGATCGTTGCATTGGAGGCGATATGTGTATGTTTGATAATTGCGCCTTTACCGAGGGACAATCAATTAAATTTAAAGATCAATTAGTTTATGAAATGTATCAAGATCATGCGTTTTTTGAATATTACGCAGAATATATGTACTACGTAGATTTAAAAATTGGTGACAATTGCCAAATCGTTTTAGGAGAAGACACGGTTGATCGTTGCCAAGATGCTCATCAAATTAACGATGCTTTAACTTATATTGGTCAAACTCCATTAGAAATTGTTGATGGACAAGCTTCTATGATTACTTCGGAAATAATTCTTGATAGCGCTCGAGAGGAATCACAAAAATTATTAGCAACCATAACCGATAGCGATGGTTATGCGATTAAAGTAGAAGATAAAAAAGTTGTAATTGCTGCTAAAACTAAATTAGCGAGAACTTGTGCAGTCGATCGCCTTTTAACCGATTATCTAAAAGATGATGGATTATACATTCCTAAAGATTTAGATGTTAAAGGGTCATGTCCGAAAGGTAATATTATCACCGAAATTACTTTACCAGAAGATACTCCAGGCACACTTCGTACGATTCGCGACCCTTTTATCTTTAGAGATGGTAGCGATTATTATATGTACGGCACGACTGAATGGGATGGAATAGAGTGGCGAGTGTATAAAGCTAATGGTTCATTTAAAAATGAATGGACTTTAGTTAACCATAGCATTATTGATAAAAAATACGATGATATCGACAAGCAACGTTGGGCGCCTGAGGTACATGAATATAATGGAAAATATTATATGTTCACTACCTACCTTAGTAAAACAACCAATAAGCGTGGCGTTACTGTTTTCGAAAGCGATTCTTTAACTGAAGGATTCACGATGATTTCTCGAAACGAAGGTAATACTGTTAAACCTGGTCACATCACTAATGATAGCATTATGGGAAGTACTATCGATGGAAGTCTTTATGTTGATCAAAGCGGTCAGCCTTGGATGGTATACGTCGATGAATGGGTTGATAATGTGGGTGAAGTCGGAGCAATGGATATTGTTAAATTAAATGATGGATTATCAACCATTGATGAAAGCACAAATGTTGAATTATTTAATGCTAAATCCTCTGGATGGACGGAAGATAAAGTTACGGATGGTTGCTTTATTCATCGCATGAAAGATGGTAGATTAACGATGATATGGTCGAATGGCGATACTAAAGGTAAATATGCCGTTGGTTTACTTACTAACAAAGGTGGAGAAGCGAAAATCAACGATCCTACTAGTTGGCTACATCAAAATAGAACTTTATATACCGAAGGAATCTATGATGGCGCACCTGATGGAGGACACGGAATGATTTTTACGGATATTAATGGGCAAATGTACCTATGTATTCACGCTTCTAATGGTAGTGATGCTCATCCGGTAATTATCCCAATTAAAGAAGCGTATGGTACTTTAGTTTGGGACCTATACAATAATTCCGTTGATCTTAATTAACAATCAATGCTTAAGGTGCAGTGAACCCCAAATCTTGGACTAACAAATGGTACAATAATTGGGAGGTTTTTATTTTATGATGAAAACCAAAACCATTGCAGATTTGCATTAATCTGAATCCAACCATTTAGCGATGTCAATAATTGTTATGCCTTCGATTTGATATGTTTCACTTCTTGTGCGCGCAATAATCATTTTTTGATAGCCATCTTTAATTGAGAATAACGGCTTCAGTTCTCTTTCTAAGGTGTTTTTATTAGCGATATCATCGGCGACTTGAATATAAATCTTTATTCCATTTTTTATAGCAACAAAATCAATCTCGCTTTTTCTTAGAACACCTACATAAATTTCGTACCCTCTTCTTAATAATTCAATGGCAACAATGTTTTCTAAAACCCTACCAGTATCAGCATTTTTAGTTCCAATCAATGAATATCTAAAGGAATGATCAGATAAATAATATTTATCCGAAGTGGACAAATATTGTTTTCCTTTTATATCATATCGGCCGACTTTATAAAACAAGAATGAGTTACATAAATATTGAAGATAAGCACCGACCGTTTTGTGATTGATTTTATCCTTGTTATTCGACAAAAAATTAGAAATATTCCTACTAGATGTTATATTCGAAATGTTATCTACCATAAATGATGTAATCTTATTTATTAGCATTTTATTACGTATTTTATATTTTTGAGTTATATCGCGAATAATTAGTGTTCTATACACATTTTTTAAATACGCAATTTTATCAGTTTGATTTTTATAAATATAAGACCCTGACATTCCTCCTTCTTTGATAAAGTTGTCGAACGCCGGGTAATTTTCCTTCACATTATAATACTTTTTATATTCTTTAAATGAAAATGGGAAGACTTCAATTTCAAAAGTTCTTCCAGTAAATAACGTGGCTAAATCTGAACTCATTAAGAACGCATTAGAACCAGTAACATATAATCGGAATTTTTCTTTCGAATGAAGACTATTTAGTGCTAATTCAAAATGTTCACAGTTTTGAATTTCATCAATTAATACATAGTTATCTTTTGCCCTAATGTATCTGCTTTCAATAAAACTTTCTAGGGCATGATATTCTTTTAATTCATCAAATTTATTGTTGTTAAAATCAATGTGGATTATATTATTGTTTTTATTTTTTGATAAATATTCGATAAAAGATACCAGAAGCTTTGATTTTCCAGATCTTCTTAATCCAGTGATGACTTTTATATCTACTGCCTCAGCTACTTCAATCAATTTTTCTAAATAAGAATCTCTTTTTATTAATTTCATATAGAATTAATATACCATTATATTTCCCAAAATCAACAAAAATGCAAAAATGGGAAATAGAAAAATTGTGCATATAACCTACCATCCCTACTAAAGATATATAGTAACCGAGTTACAAAACTAAAAAACGTTAAAGTGTTAGTGCTATTATCATTATTAATAATTTGAGAAAATTATAGATTATTTAAGATTTTTATTAAAAATTACAGTTTTTTATAAATGTAGTGCCTTTCCGTTAGTCGGCACCAGATTTCCTAGTATTGATTGAATAAGTAAGGCGATTTTATATATAAAATAAAAAATATTTTTGTGGGGAACTTATTTTATAAGTTATTTTAGTGTTACTAATATATAATTAAATTATGAAAAAATTTGTATTTATTATGCCATTAATGGCAATATCGCTTTTGGCGAGTTGTGGAAACGATAATGGTGAACGATATGTTGTTTATTTCGATACCAACGGAGGTTCGCCTGAGGTAAAACGGCAAATCGTTAAGGAAAATGATTATGCTAGAGACCCTCAAATTGATGTAAAAAGAAATGGAATATCTATGTCATATTGGTCTCTTCAAGATGAAGAGGAAGTTGATCCAAGCGAGTTTACTTTTAAAGATAACAAAATTACATCCGATATTACACTTCATGCGATTTATCCTGCCGATACAACTAATCCGCTCACTATTACATGCACGAAAGGATCAATGAATTTAAGTTTGTATTGGTATGGTGAATTAAAAAGAGATTCAGAGTTCAATATTAAATGGTCGAAAAACAAAGTTGAATGGGAAACATTTAGCACAACAATAAAAGGAGAGTCATACAGCGGGGAGAAAGTTGACAATTTTAGTGTTCCACTAAATGCAGGTGACACGATTTATTTAGTTGGTAAAAATCCGAATGGTTGGAGCTTTGACACTAGTGATGATGTGGAGCAAAAAGATTGGCGATTTATTATTATTTCGAATGAACGGGAAGATGATGAAAGCGAATTCGAAGTTAGTGGCAATCCTTTATCTTTAGTCGATGAAGCTGACTACAAAAGAATAACTAAAATTCCTTCAGTTGGCTGTTTTGATTGTCTTTTTGAAGATTCAAACGTGACTAGCGCAAAAAAATTGAATTTATCATGTGATGAATTGAGTAAAGGGTGTTATTGCGGTATGTTTGAAGGATGTGATAAATTAAAAGATGCTCCAAATTTACCTTCAACAAAATTAGCGCCTTTTTGTTATAAAACTATGTTCGGCTCTTGTGATAATTTAGAAAATGTTCCACAAATATTGCCCGCTACCACATTAGCAGTCGGATGCTATCTTGAAATGTTTCATGGTTGTGATTCACTAACGGTCACTCCCGAATTGCCAGCTGTCTCATTTAATGAAGATTGCATAAACTGTTATAAAAACATGTTTAATGGTTGTGAAAGTCTTTCTCATATAAAAGTCGGTTTTGGTGAAGGAAACGAGTGGCCTGGTTTAAGTAATAATGATTTTACAGAATATTGGCTTAGTAATGTTCCTGAATCGGGTACTTTCGAATGGAAAGGATCAAATAGCCCAAGTTTTACAAGAGATGGGAATACAGTTCCTAACGGTTGGACTATTAAACCATATTAATAACTAATCTTAAGATCTCACTCACTTCTCATGGGCGATTTCTTTTAATTAACCTATGTGCAAGTGCTAATTTAGCACTATTATCATTATTAATAATTTAAGAAAATTATAGATTATTCTAGATTTTTATTAAAAATTACAGTTTTTTATAAATGTGGTGCCTTTCCGTTAGTCGGCACCAAGAAATCTATATCTCAGTATTTATCGCATAAGTAAGGTAATTTCCCACAAATATGAAAGAAAATTTTGTGTGAATTTTTTGATGTTAAAATCACGCTAAAACCTGTATTAATATTGGTTGCATCAAATTAAATTTTTTCTTTGTTTAGCAACAAATCAATTAGATTGATATGTTTAACACCCTCTCTATTATCGCTCAGACGATCTAAAGTGATAATGTAACGAGGATAAGAATCATCAATCATTCTAAAAGGACGGTATTCACGTTCAATAATTCGATTAGTGGCATTTTCATTCTCGCCTTGAAGCGTATAACAAGATTGGATATATGCAAATGAGTTATCATTCTTTCTTATAATAAAGTCACATTCGAAATCACCAATGATACCGAGACTAACACGAAAATCATTGCTAAGTAGATATAGGTAAATTAAATTTTCAATGGTTACTCCATAATTAATTTTATTATTGGTGTTAGTAGAAAAATAAATACCTAAATCAGATAAATAATATTTTTGTTCACGTCTTAGGGATTTTCGACTTTTTAAATCAAAGCGATTGCATTCATAAAGTATCTTAGCTTTATTTAGTTCGCCAATATACTTTCTTAGCGTCGTAGCTTTAGTTGGTATTTTATTTTTAGAAAATTCAGATAACAAGTTAGTTAATGAAAATTTAGCGCCATAATTATTTACTAAATAATTTTGTACGCGCTCATAGACAGGAACATTATTAATTTTTTTTCGTTTTCTTACATCTTTTTTAAAAATATCATCAATAACGCTTATGGTATATTTTTGTCGATCAGCTAAATCTTTAAATTCAAGTGTTTTTGGTAGCCCTCCATTAACAATGTATTCCTTAAATTCAGTAAGTAAATCATTAGAAACCAATCTTTTATGGAATTTTTTCATTTCTAGATATTCATTAAAATCTAAGGAAAAGATTTCAAAATCAATATGGCGTCCAGTTAATTTAGTAGTTATTTCATCACTAAGTAAATATGAATTAGATCCGGTAATAAAAACTGAATAGCCCTCTTCTTGATACTCAAGCACAACGCTTTCGAATCCTGCCACATTTTGTACTTCATCAATAAGGATATAAACTTGGCTTTTTGAATTGGTTTTTTTTAAATAATTTTCAATTATATTTTCTAGTTGGTCGGTGGTTTTAATATTACGAAAACCACGTTTATTCAATGGTAAATAGATAATGTTGCTATTGTTTGTGCCGTTATCTAACATTTCATTAGCGATTGCTTTGAGGATGTAAGATTTTCCAACTCTCCTCATTCCGGTGATTACTTTAACAATATCAGAATTAATATATGGTCTGATTTTCTTTAGATATTTTTCTCTAGGATAAACTTTTTTGAACATATTTTCTTCTCCTTTGGCAATTATTTTATCATAAACTCGAGTTAACGGTACTATTTTTTGAAAAAAATCAAAAACAATACCCATAAACCAAAAATATCTACACAACAACGTCCTTTTTCATTAATTATTTGCGAAAATTATAGATTATTCGAGATTTTTATTAAAAATTACAGTTTTTTATAAATGTGGTGCCTTTCCGTTAGTCGGCACCATAAATTCTACTTCTCAGTGTTTATTATATAAAAAGGTATTTTCCCACAAAAACGAAAGAAAATTTTGTGTGGGGATTTATTAAAACTTTAATTTAATATATCGTTGGAACTTTCACATTTTTGTTGAAATTCCAATGATAAATGTTAAGATATATTCATGGAAAAGATTATTGAAAGGAATAAATATTTAGAAAAAATTAGACCTTTTTATGATTCTAATTACATTAAAGTTATCACCGGCATTAGAAGATGCGGTAAATCTGAATTATTAAAGCAGATTATTAAAGAAATAAAAAAGAACGGTGTTAGCGCCAATAACATTATTTATTTAGATTTAGAAAGCACAACAGGAACAAATATTAAAACTAGAGTAGATTTAGAAGAAGCTATTCAATTATGTATTAAGAACAAAAGAAGATACTATATTTTTATTGATGAAATTCAACACATCAAAGATTTTGAAGTTGCTATCTCTTCTATTCGCGTCTCTTTTAATTGCTCACTCTTTGTTACTGGGAGCAATTCAAAATTATTATATGGAAAAATGCAAGAGCGTCTAACAGGGAGAGCTAAGGAGTTTGAAATATATCCGTTTACTTATTCTGAAGTCCTTAAGTACAAACAAGAAAATCATATCGAAATCTCAAAGAATGAATTTGATGATTATTTGAAATATGGTGGGATGCCACAAAGATTCTTAGAAACATCCGAAGATGGTATGCGCAAGTATCTAGTTTCCTTATACCAATCTATTGTTAAAAAAGATGTTTATGGAACACATAAAAGAATTAATAAAACACTATTTGGAAATATTTCAAAATATTTAATTAACTCAACCGGACATACTTTTTCTTCTCTTTCTATTGCGAAATATTTTAAAAACGATTTGCCAAAAGATGATCAAAAGAAATTCTCTGAAACAGTAAACAATTATGCTAGATATCTCGTTGAATCTTATTTACTAATGGAATGTTATCCATTTTATTTAAAAGGCAAAGAAGCATTAAAAGGCACTAAAAAATATTATCCAGTTGATGTTGGTTTAAGGAATGCATTAAGAACAACAAATGAATTTGATGATACGTTTGCATTGGAATGCATTGTCTACAACGAGCTTCGCTATCGAGGGTATGATGTTAGATATGGAAAACTTCGGAATGGTGAGCTTGATTTCGTTGTAAGCAGGGGATTAAAGAAATGCATGATACAAGTTTCTTATAAAATTGAGAAGCAAGAAACTTACGACCGTGAATATGGAGCGTTTAAAAATTTAAACGAACACTGCCCTATGTATGTAATGTCGCTTGATAAAAAAGATACTAGTCATGATGGGATTACTCATCTAAATGTCGTTGATTTTTTAATGGGTAAAGTCGATATATCCATATCTTAAATCATTGGAATTTTCACAATTGTGTAAAAGTTCCAACAATAAATTATTAATTATTTGAGAAAATTATAGATTATTTAAGATTTTTATTAAAAATTACAGTTTTTTATAAATGTAGTGCCTTTCCGTTAGTCGGCACCAGTTTATATACTCTTTCCCACGCAAGTGGGATTTTTTTAATGTATAATTAATCATATATAAACGGGGTTTATAATATGAAGAAAATAAAATTATTGGTGACGCCATTATTATCAGTGGCATTTTTAGTTAGTTGTGGTAAAAATCCAGAACCTACCATCAAACATACATTGACATTTTCTGGCGAGAATTGTGATTTGTATTTAGATGTAGAAGGCAAAACTAAATACACTACGACTCAATTTGATGCTGGATATACATTCTCAGGATATGTTATCGCTAGTGAAGGATGTTCACTACCAACTGAAGTTACCTTCACTTCTGATGGAAAACCTTATGAAGCGGAAACCGCAACTTATAATTCAACAACCGGATCTTTATCAGTTAAGATGAATGCTAATATTGATGTCACCGCTATTAGTAAACCGACTGATTACACCGTTACTCAAGAAGAGTTTGATGCCGCACTTGCCTTTACCGGCGTGGAATATTTGCAAACTGAAGCGACAGCAAATACGCCAAAATTTATGGAGGGCACAGAAATAGAACAGATGTCTCCTACTACATATTATGTTAATCGAGATGCGACCATCATGGGCTATCATTCTACTTCTGAAGAATACGTTTATGAACTCGATAAAGACACTTATAAAAAAATATCACGCGAAAGTCCTGAGACCAGTTGGGATGATGTAAGTTGGGAAGATGCTACTGAAGAAGATGATTGGATTACTCCACAAGTTGTAGGGGGTGAACTTAAATCCTTGTTAATCGCAAGTGAAGTAGAATTTGATCCTGATAAATATAATCCTGCTACTAAAACTTACGTTTTATCAGGCTCTTTTGGGACGAGTTGTACATTTAAATTTGAAGATAAAAAATTAGTCTACCTTGATGTAGCAGAAATGATTACGTCCACCACAACCACAACATCCTTCACATACAAAGTAATGACGCCTAAACTACCTATCGCTCCACCTAAACCAATAGATCCGACCGTTACTAAAGATGAATTTAATGCCGCACTTGCTTTTACTGGTATTGAATATTTACAATGTGAATCGTCAATAAACAATAACCATGAAACAAAGAAATGTTCTCCTAATATTTATCATTACATCAAAGAGGATGCGTCATCTAATTATTACGAAGCATATGTTTATAAGCTTGATGATAAAACATATAAAAAGATATCACGTGAAAGTCCTGAGACCAGTTGGGATGATGCAAGTTGGGAAGAAGCGACTGAAGCTGATGACTGGGAAAATCCACAGTATGTGGGGAAAGTCATAAGTACTCTATTGAATGATATTGGAGTAGAAGATTTTGATCCATCTAAATATGATCCTGATACCAAATCTTATATTTTAAAAACTGGCGCTGGTGCGGATGTTATATTTAAATTTGAAGACAAAAAATTAGTGTATCTTGACCTAGGCAAATCTGATAAAATTTCTTTTACATATAAGCAAGAAACTCCTGAATTACCTATTCCTGAACCAGTGAATCCAGTTGTTACCAGTGAAGAATATGATGCCGCGCTTGCTTTTACCGGTGTGGAATATTTGCAAGTAAATACTGATACAGACACGGTTACAAAAACGCAAGTAATTTCTCCTAGTACATATCATGTCATAAGTAGTGATTATGGTACTTATTATGATGAAAAATATGCTTACGAATTAGATGCAACCAACCATGAATATATAGAACGTAAAGAATCAACGGCATCTTGGAAAGAAGCGACCTGGACGCCATCCGAAGAAGAGTGGATAACCCCACAAAAAGAAGGAGCGTCAATTAAGGCAAAATTAGCAGAACTTGGAGTAGAAGGATTCAAATCATTTACATATGATCCTACTAGCGAGTCTTATGTTCATAATTTAAGCGGAGGGGGAACACTTATATTACAATTCGCAAACAAAAAATTAGTGTATATGAATAGGGCGGACTCTGAGGAAGCAACCTTTGAATATAAAAAAATAACACCAGTTACACCCATTAATCCACCAATAGAACCATTAGAGGGATACACTCTTAAATTTTATGAAAACGATGAAACAACAGAATTTCTTACGACGACCATCGTAGTAGATGAAACATCTGAATATTATTCCATAACTTTCCCTCAACATGGTACGGATGAAGGTGGCTGGTACTGCGTAGAATTGTATGGTCAAACTTTTTACCCCGGGTCAACTATTGAAATGCCACCAGGCAGCTTAGGCGATTATAATTTTGTTTGGACGCCAGAAACTATTTAATTAATACAACCAAGAACTCGCTCACTTCTTGTGAGCGTTTTCTTTTTATGATTTTTAGGTGCAAGTGCTAATTTAACACTATTATCATTATTAATAATTTGAGAAATTTATAGATTATTCGAGATTTTTATTAAAAATTATAGTTTTTTATAAATGTTGTGCCTTTCCGTTAGTCGGCACCAGAAATAATCTCAATATATTTAAGTTAATTACAAATGCAATTTATACAAAGAATATTTACCTTTTTGAATAAGAATTATTTTATTGGACTTAATTAATTTACCAAGCGCTTCTTCAATTGAATCTCTTTTATTGTTAAAAAGTATTTCTTCGATGTCGGCTTTAGAAACTGGTTTGTGTGTTTCTCTAATAATTTTTAGTATTTTTTCAGTTAAAATACCTTTTTCTTCGTTAATAGAAAGAATGTAGTCTAATTTTTTATAGCCTTCAATAAGAATGCCTAACATATAAATTGAAAAATATGAATAATCATTTTTATCTTCATACCAGCCGGTTGATGATTGTTCAAGCGAATCGTAATAATTAGCCAAATTATTTAAGATTAAATAAGAAATTGAATAATAACGGTCAAGTTCATAACCGAACTTCATTAATAAAAAAGTAGTTAATAAACGAGAAACTCGACCATTGCCATCGTTAAAAGGGTGAATACAAAGAAAATCAACGACAAAGACAAAGATTAAAAGTAGACGATTGACTGACGGGTCGTTTAATGCGTCATTAAATTGCCAAACTAAATTACCGACTGCTTGTGGAGTATCAGCAGGTTTTACTGGAATAAAAACTGTTCTACTTTCTCCGTTTGGTAAAAATTCACGAATATAGTTTCGGTGATCTTTATATTCGCCACCATAAGCCGGGTTAACTCTTTTCCATTCTAATTCGTGGAGATATTTAATTAATGGTTCATCTAATTCTAGTTTTTTAAAATCAGTAAAAATATATTCAAGTGCATCGTTATATCCAATCAATTGCTTTTCTTCATCAGTAATTGGGTCTCTTTTTTTATCAAATATTTCAATTTCATCTTTTTTTGAAATTTTAATATTTTCAATTTCGTTCGATGAGGTCACGCTTCTTCGCTTAGAAATATCACGTAAACGATTCAATTTAATCTTATCTGGTAATTTATATGTTTTCCCATGATAAAATTCCACTAAATTAAGTGATGCAATGATTGATGGATTTTTTGACAATTCGATAACTTGATTTTTTACATTAAATATTTTCATATTTACATAATAATACAATAATATTTTAACTGCAAGTTTTTATGCAAAATACTTGCAATTATAGTTTTGACAATAGCAACAATGCTGATTCATTAATTATTTGAGAAATTTATTAATTATTATTAAAAATTACAGTTTTTTATAAATGTGGGGCTTTCTGTTAGTCGGCACTAGTTTATATATTCTTTCCCACGAAAGTGGGATTTTTTATTTAGACCAATAAAAGATATATAATTAGATTATGAAGAAGTTTATATTTATTATGCCATTAATGGTGGTGTCACTTTTAGCGAGTTGCGGTAATAAATTAGCAACGGCAACGCTTGTCTTTGATGCTACTAGTGAAAATTGCAAATTATATTATGACAGTAATGCTTATAATGCAGGCGATACGTTAACTGTTGAAGCGGAAAAAGATGTAAGTATTATCATTGAATCCACTGATGGATATCTTCCAGTATTTAAAGATAATTTGGAAGTAACGGGCGCTACTTCATCTACTTTTATTCCATATCTACAAACGGTAACGATTAATATTGCTAAGGATGCTAAATGCACTATTAAAGCCTCGACAACCAAGAAAGCTAAGGATAAACTTGAAGATTATACTTGGAAAGAAATTAATGAAATATCCGAAAATGGTGTTGCTCCTTTAGTGTTCAACATTGGTGATGAAAAAAGTGTTACTGTTAACGAAGTTCCTCATCAGGTAAGAATAATTGATTTTGACCATGATGAACTTTCTACATCAACAAGTGATAATCCTCAATACGCCGGCATTACTTTTGAATTCACTAATCTAATTAGTGATAAAAATGGATATTCCATCGCTGCCCCATGGAATTGGGAGGATGGTGTAGAATCCACTAATTATGATTATTTAAACTCTAATTTAAGAAAAGCAATTGATGGTGACGGTGATACGAATATTTGTTGGTATCAAAAAGACGAAACAACACAATCATCGACTTATACAAAATCAATCTATGAAATGATTACTGGTGATGGATTAAAAGAAGTCATTAAAAGTGTTAAGAAACCAATTGCGTTATATGACAGTACTTCTGGAGAATATTTTGTTGATAACGATAAATACATTACAAAACTTTTCCCACTTTCTTATCGTGAGATGACTGGCGAACTTTCTGAATATGCAAAAAATGAAGGGACCACTTATTCTTTTTATGAATTTTTATGGGATACCAACGATAATCGAATTAAATACCAATTAAAATGGCATGAGGATGCTTTGACTGAACCTACAATAATAGAGCATATGGGAGATCTAGATGTTAATAGTTATGCCGGATTCAATAATAATGTAGAAAATAAATGTGGCGGTCATTTGTGGTTAAGATCACCTTGCATTAATAGTAATTCTAACATGGCTGGGGGCGTGGGAAGTTTTGGCGATTTTCTTATAGATTGTTTAGTTTCCCATTATTTATTGGGAGTAGCCCCTGCTTTCTGCATCTAATTAATAGGTGCAAGTGCTAATTTAGCACTATTACCATTATTAAATATTTGAGAAAATTATAGATTATTTGAGATTATTATTAAAAATTACAGATTTTTATAAATGTGGTGCCTTTACGTTAGTCGGCACCAAAATGATATGTACCCTCTAAAGTTATAAATCTAAACTGTCTTTTTTAATCAAGAATTCTTCTAAAGAAATAACCAAAACCCCATCATCGTTTGTATAGGAAACTAGCGGTTGATTTATTACTACAATTTTTTTAAAAGAACTACGCACTTTAATTAAGGCATTATATTCGTTATCTAAATGCTTTCCTTGTGGTATTTTGTTCATTACTTGTATGTAATATTCTTTACTACCTTTTCTAGCGACAAAATCAACTTCGCACAAAGAATAAACCCATTTGCCGTTTTTATTTTTTATTTTAGTTCTATAAGAACCAACATCAACGCGATACTCACGCATCATCAGTTCGTTATACAAGGCGTTTTCAATTAAAAATCCTTGATTATTTTCTCTAAAATTCAAACGAACGTTCCTTAATCCTATATCCTCGCAATAATATTTAGCAATTGTATCTAAATATTCCTTGCCTTTAATATCGTAACGAAGAACTTTATCAAATAAAAATGCATCGGTAATCCCTTCAAAAAATTTATCGATGGTTTCGTGATTAATTTTAATATGTTTATTACTTTTTAAATAATTGGCCATGTTATTAGGATTCGTTAAACTTCCAGTAACCGAGCATAAAGCATCCACAGTAGAAGAAAGTTCATCTCTAAGATTGGTATTAATATTCTTTCTTATGTCATCAATATAAACTTTTCTCATTAAGTTATTTAAGTATTTTTCTTTAGCGATATCTGTTTTCTCTTCAAACAAACCTGGCATCCCACCATATTTTAGATAAGTTTGAAGCGCAAATCTCTTGTCGCCCTTAAAATATGGGTAGTATTCAGAAAAAGATAACGGCCTAATGTTAATTTCGCTTCCCCTATCTTTAAATTCATCATTTATATCCTTTGATAAAAAGCGAGAATTGCTGCCAGTTATGTAAATATCATAATTAGCATGTTTATTAAGAGAATTAACGATTCTAACAAAATTATCAACTAATTGTATTTCATCGAGAAATATATAATATTGTATCTTCTTATTCGTGGCATGCTTTTCGACGTATTCTATCAATCCGCTATTATGCAAAAAAGATTCATATTTTCCATCATCTAATTCTATTAAAATGATTTGATTTTCTTTAACACCGCTATTGATAAGGTAATTTTTATAAAGAGTAGATAATAAGAAAGATTTTCCTGATCTTCTAAGTCCGGTAATTATTTTCACTTTTGATGAATGCTTCATAGCAATCAATTGATTTAAATATTGGTCTCTTTTAATTATCATAATCGTAATTTTAGTGAATTTTCTCTTTTTTTGCGATTACATAGTACCACGATGTGCAAATATATGCAATACATTTCCGAAATTAAAAAAGTCCCCCCTAATGATATATAACAAGGGTATTTAATTATTTGAGAAATTATAGATTTTCGTGATTATTATTAAAAATTATGTCCGTCAAAAACGCCATAATCTTCACAGCACTTTACGTGTTCAAAACCACCGTAATATCCTTCTTCTTCCTTAGTTCTTTTAACGGTTATACCAAATTTAGCGGATTTCTCAAATAACATAACGACATCAGATCCGCCAAACAAGAAATAACCAAGCGGATCTCCTTTTTTGATTGTTGTGCCAACTTTAACGTTATCTTCAAAATTAACACTTGATACTTGCCCCATTCCAATTGGCATAACTGCGACTAGGCCTTTATTGGCAAATTCAGTAGTATCAACAATAATTACCCCACGAGTCTCAACCACTTGCCAACTTAACGAATCAGATTCTAAGAAATATTTTTCGTGTTCTTTATCCCAATAAACAATTCCGCCTACTGCATTTGCGTAAGGGATTTTATAACAAGCTACAATTTTGCCACTAACAGGGAAATGATAACGATGATAATCGTCGTAATTTAAATAGGTATGGGTTAAAGTGCCTCCATAGAAATTTTGTGCATAGCCACCTTCTTGATCTTTTTCTTCCCCAAGTAGTTGTTCAGCAGTTATAAATACCGAAGATTTAATGATTACACCTTGTTCGTTTTTGATTGGATCGGCTTCAAGCGTCCCGTCATCTTTAAAATCCCATATCCCTTGGGGTAAAGAATCGGCCGGCGAAACAATAATGTTTTCTTGTTGCGGAGAAGCTATTGGTCTCGCGCCTTCTTTAAGCTTTCTTGAAAAGAATTGGTTAAAGGAATGCGTCTTCATACCAACCTTTATCAAGATTCCAAGATGGATCTTTAAGAAGCATTTGATAATATTCATCTTTCCACGATTCGGGCGAATCTAAGAAATCACGCCAAGAATTGTTATAATCGACAAACCATTTAACAATTGGATCAAGGTATTCAACTGAATTATAGAAAAGATTCATATTAGCGAGTTCATCTAATGGTTGATCTAATAAATAATAAACATAAAGAATGCTTTGATCGCATTTAGTAGCGAAGTCATCAAAACGGTCATCTTTAGAAATATTCCATGGCATACAGGTTATTGAGTAATCAATAAAGTCATATAACTCATTTAAATTACGAACCGGATTAGTTTTTCGATCTGGATTATTAATCGCGGCTAAGCTGATTGATTTCTCCACTAATTTTTTAATGCGTACATCGCTTTCAAGAATGTTGATTAGTTGGTTAGTGACTTTACTATGAGGATGACTACAAGAACAACTAGTGCCGATTAATAAAAACGTAGAAATGAGTAAGACTCTAAAAGACATAACGTTTTTTTCTCATAATATAATTGTAAAGTATCGTTTGATCTAATTGCAATTGCTGTGAATTATTAAATATAGTCTTATAAACGTATTAATACCTAAATAAAAGATATATAATTAAGTTATGAAAAAATTTATATTTATTGTACCAATAACCGCAATGTCTCTTTTGTTTAGTTGTAAAGGAAATAGTACAACAAAGTTTTGCTATAGAATTAACGATGGTCAGCAATTTAAAGTCTTAAATTTAGCGGATGTTCAACTAGATTACGCTGGACAATTAAGAGATGATATTACGATTAAACCCACTATTAATAAAATGATTAAGAAGCTTAACCCATCAATTATTACTTTATCTGGTGATTATGGGTGGAAAGCCGAAGGAATGGGAAAAGAAGAAATATTACAATGTGTTAATGAAATATGTGATTGCTTAGAAGACTATAATATCGATTATTATTTTGTATATGGTAATCATGATCGCGAAAAAGCCACCGATGTCGAATTAGCGGAAGCAATTAATTCTCATAAACATGGACATATTGAAAGAGGAATTGAGTTAGAAGATAGTTATGGGAACTACACTATTGAAATTCAAAATCAAAAAGGTCAACCAATTCACGCCATTTATATGATGGACTCACGTGATTATTTCCCTGAAGATCAAGAAATTGATGAGACTAAAGTAGAATTTAGAAAAGACGAAGAAATAATAGAAAATGTTAAATATAATCATCTAATACACGGTGATGAGACCTCACCCTGTATCGTAAACGATACTCGTTATGATTATATTCACGAAGAACAAGCTAAATGGTATGAAGGTGAAGTTGAGCGTTTAAATAAATGTGAATCAACGATTATTACTCATATGCCTATTAATGGATTTACTTATGCTTTTGAAAATTACATGGATGCTAAAAATAAAGAGGATGAAGAAAGGGTTAAATCTTATAAACCAATTGGACCATGCCGCCAGGAAGAAACTTGTAGTGGCGGAGTATATGATCGAGCGATTTATGAATCAATTAAAAAATATGGTTCCACTAAAAATGTAATTGCGGGTCATGATCATATTAATGATTTCTCATTATTATATAATGATGTACGGTTTACCTATGCGGTTAAAACTGGTGATGGTTGCTATTGGGAAAGCGATGGAAGCATGAATGGGGCTACTTTATTAACGATTGACGATAAAGGTGTAGGCAAAGTCAGTCAACATTATTGGAATCCATATAGCAATATAGAAAAAGATTATTACGAACCTACTTTATAATAGATGAATTCTATTCTATTTTCTAAAGTGCAAGTTGCACTTTGGGATTGCACTTTGGGAATTTTATATTACAATATAATTATGAAAAATAATAAGCATAATTCTTATATAATTAACACCGGTATAGGTCTACAAGACGTTGATAAATTAAAAAACTCTCAATATTTTCTTAATGAAGCTAACCGATATATTAAAGGCGAAATTTCTCTTAAAGAATTGGATGAGACTATTAATTCATACTATAAAATTCAATCTAATCGAGGCGATCGAACTGAAGAAGCAGATAAAATCTCGATTCGGATTGCGAAAATTATTTCTGAAGACTCATTCACTTTTAGTATTGGTCAACTCTTAACCATTCATCAAAATTTGTTTGAAGGTATATTAAAGCAACCGGGCAAAATTAGAACTTATAATTTTAAAAAGAAAGAGTGGGTTCTTGATGGAGATTCTGTAACTTATGGCGATTATCGAGATTTAGAAAGAACACTCCAATACGATTTTGAGCAAGAGAAGAAATTTAAATATCAAGGTTTACCGATGGATGAAGTAATCGAGCACCTTTCGATTTTTATTTCTAATCTATGGCAAAGCCATGTTTTCGAAGAAGGAAATACTAGGACGACTGCAACATTTTTTATTAAATATTTAAGAAACTTAGGGTTTGATATTACTAATGATACTTTTGCTAGGAACGCTTGGTACTTTAGAAATGCCCTAGTAAGAGCTAACTACAATAAAGCTTCAAAAGGAATTTTTGCAGATCGTTCATACCTAATAAAATTCTTAAGAAATCTTCTTTTAGATGAGCATAATGTTTTAAAAAATCGAGAATTGCATATTAGCGCAATAACACCAGCTAATAACACCACCAAAGAAGTCAGAATCCTTGAATTAATTAGTGCAAATCCTAATATTAAAACTACACAATTAGCAAAATCATTAGATATCTCGCTTAGAACCATTAAAAGTTTAATTAAAACATTAGAACAAAATAAGAAGGTTAAACGAATAAATGGAAAACGATACGGATATTGGAAAATATTAAAATGAACAACTACAAAATAGTTGTTTGTTCATCAACATAGACAATAGAAGTTTTGTGGAAAGATAGAATTATACCGAAGATTCCTTGTACAATCCATGCAACCGCAAAGATTGAAGTCACAATGTCGATTAATGATTTCGCTTCTTTATCGTTAACCATACTAATAATACCGATAATTAGACAGGCAACACCTAATGTAATTGCTATTCCACCTTTAATCAATTTTAATTGCCATCTTTTGCCTTCGTTATTTTTAATTTCTAATGCGCGAAGGATATCAATCACTCCAAGAACAATAAACATTACTACTAGATACGCTAGTGCGATGATAGGTCTTTTTAAAATTATTAAAAATGATAATAAACCGAAGTCTAATTCAACGAGGCTATTAATTAAAATCTTTTTGCCACCAATCATATGGCGTGCGGAAGTTAGATAATAAACAAAATCTTTAATCGCTTTTATGGATATAAAAACACCAATAATAATTGCAATAATATAAAAGCATTGTTCAGAAGGCAATAATATAACGATAATTCCAATTACAATCATTACTAAACTAGTTAGTATGGTAAATATTCTTCTTAATTTACTCATCTTTTCTTCCTCGTTAGTTCATGATTGATTAATTCCCAATAATCTTTAAGGCCGCCTAAACCTTTTCCATTATATTTAACTGAATAGCCCGCTAATTTGTTTTTGCTACTATAGATTCGATTCGTAACCATACTCTTTTGTTTAAGAGCATGATGAATAAAAGAGGCAAATGAAGTTTTATCTTTATTTGAACTACTAAGATATTCATTAGAATATATTTTGACATCAAAGTCTTTTAATTTATGTTTTGATAATTCATAAGCAAACGCTTTCCATTCATCGGTAAGATTTAATTTACGGGTTTTTATTATGGCTTTTATCTTATTTCCATATTTAGTTAAAGGATCATATTCATTTAATTTAAATTCATGGTTAGTACCTTTTAAATACTTTAAAGCATAAACCATTTGACTAAACGCATGATAGAAATCACTAGGATTATCTTTAGTGATTTGTTGATATTTACCCCAAGCTGGCATATAGCGGTATTTAATAAAGGCTAAATCAGGTAAATGTCCAGCGCGTCCGTGTCCTAAGTTCATGATGCTATTTTCACTTTGTTGGTAAATCGAATTAAGATATCTTCTATTATTAACATCATCACCCTTACCGGGATTATGATGAAAATATATTGGATATTCTTGATTATTAATTACTTCAAAGAAGTGATTATCGGTATTATTAATTACTAATGATGGAGTGCCGGCAAAGTTTTGGTGCGCCCAAGTATCAGCTAAGATATGCATTGCGATACCAATTGCTTCTAATGATGAGCCTTTTGCTAATTTAACTGTATCCATTAGTAAAGCACTATTAGGACGACAAATTAACCGATATTTATTTCTATAATTACGACCCCCATATTTAATTGGTGCATATAAATCACCTGGGAGAAAATGAAAGGAGGCCCAGATTCTAGTAATCTCTTGTAGTGCTACCAAATCATCTCCGAAATCTGCTAGTTCAAGTTGTGATTGAGTAGTAGCTGCTGATAAAGGTGCACCACACTTCTTAAGAATAGTCTTGGTGCAAGTATCAACAAAATTAGCGCTATAGGCAATCTTTTCCGCTTCTTGATAAGAATAACCCGCAATTATCGAGGCACAATAAGTAGCATAGTAATGAAAATCAGCGTTCATTAGTAGTAGCCTCCTTTTCTAATCGACGTAAGTTATTTAATTTAAAGGCTGAAATAGTTAAAAATACTGTCATTGTTAAAAAGAAGGTATCAGTTAAAATGTTAGCTATAATAGTAGCCGACGTATCACTAGCTAAAATTACACATAGCAAAATATCGCCTACTAAAAACTCTAAGCCTAGTGAACAAGTAATAATAGAAAGTACAATCAGAGCGGTATAATGAGGCTTATTGTTTTTACCAACTCGAATCGCTAATAAACCAGTAATGATTGTAAAAGCATCATCGATAACTGAAGAAGCAATAACTAACGATAAATAAATGATATCTAAATTATCATCTACACCAGGAGAAACTTCTGGGGCGATATCGACTAAATAAAGAATGATTTTGATTAAACTCCACAGCATAAAAACAAGAACACCATATCCGTTCATATATATAATGTCTTTATTTTTTCTAATCTTAAGTTTAATGGTCTCTAAATCCATAAATACACTATATATTATATAGTCGTTTGCTAGTTATTTATTTTGATTTCGGTTTATAACGAATCATCAACATGGTAATATCATCTGCTTGCTCAACATCTTTTTGGAAGTGATCAAGTTGTTTCATAATTCCATCAAGCATTTCTTTTGAAGTGAATTGTTTATTTTTATTCATATACGTAAGTAAACGATTTATGCTATATAGTTCTTTTGCTTTATTGGTAGCTTCCGTAACTCCATCAGTGTAGATAAAGACTTCATCGCCTGCTTTTAAGTCAAAGGATTCTAAGCGATATGGGATACCTTCTAATCCCGCGAGAACAAAGTTCTTCGCTACATTAATTTCTTCAAATGATTTTCCTTTACGTTTAATAATTGGTTTATTATGACCCGCATTCACAAAGTCTACATGTCCGGTCTTAATATCTAAGATTGCACACCAGCAAGTAACAAACATTTGAGCATCGTTATTTTTACAAAGCTCATTGTTAGCAATGGTCATAACCTTATCAAGAGGCAATTCATCCGTTTGCACTAAAGATTTGATTAAGGCTTCTGCTCTCATCATAAACATCGCTGCAGGAACACCTTTGCCGCTTACATCTGCCATTAAGAAGAATAATCTATCATTATTTAATGGGAAGAAGTCATAGAAGTCGCCACCGACTTGTTTAGCGGTCTTCATATCTGCGAACAAATCATAATTTGGATCTTTTGGGAACGTGTAAGGTAGAGTGCCAGTTTGAATTGATTTAGCAAGCGCTAAATCTTTATTAATGCGTTCTTTTTCTTGCTCGATATAACCTTTTAATCTACCAACTGTATGGTTAATACCATTACTTAATTTATTGAATTCTTCAAATCCATATACATCAACTTTAGTATCTAATTTATCACCAGTAATTTGATCGAGAGCATCGCCTACTTTTTCCATCTTACGAACAATCATACGATCAATTAATACATTAGCGACTAAGAAAATTAAACCAACTGAGAAAGTAAATAAGAAGCTACTAGAATACATACTCACTCTAGCGGGTAATTCAGCTTTATCAACGGTAATTATCGAATATACATTAATAAGTTTTCCCTCGATCCCGACTGAATACCATTCATCGTTATTAAATTTAATTTTAGTTAATTTTCCATAATCTTTGTAATCCAATAATTTAATAGCTTCGTCTTCATCAATCAAATTATCGGTGGAACCAATAAAATGATTGTTTTTATCAAATGCAACAGTGATACCAGAATCGTATGTTTGATTGTTCAAAATATAATATTTATTACGTTCAACACATTGATTAATCATATCTGAGTTCATGCTCAAAATTATGTATTTATCGTTATCTTCGGTGTCATAATAGGCAATTGAATATAGGACATTTTCTTTGCCTGGGCGATAACTTTCTTTTAAGTCTTCTAAAACGTTAAATTTGGTAGGAGCAACTTCAAGTTTTTCTTTGAGCTGATTGAATAATTCGTCATCTTGAGATATCGTTTCATCTTTTTTCCATTTAGAATTATTGTCCGATGTTTCTTTTATTATGTTACCGTCAATAATATAGCCTTCATAGCAACCTTCGTATGCTTCTGGATCTCCGCTAACTGGATCTTTTCTTAAAAAATCAAAACATTGCTTAAAATCATATGTAGAAGTTTTTACTACATATTTTTCATATAAATTATATAAATCATTAGCGTATTGTCCTAACGCATAATTTACTAAGGTTGTGCCTTTAGAAGTTACAGTTTCAGAAGTTGTGGTTAAAGTATTTTCAACATCTTCAGTACTAATTTTGGTTTGAATTATATTAATTGAAGCAAAACCTATTACAAAAGTTAAGACTGCAACTACTAAAGTAGCTTGTTGAATCGCGCCTGATAATTGAGCATCTTGTGGTTTTTTAAATAATCTCTCACTAGCGAAATATCGATCGATTAATAAATCGGACCACGCTGCTAAGAAGGTCGCAACTACGTTTCCTAATATCATTGGGCCAACGACTTTACGGTATATACCAATAACGAATTCTAGGTCATTAGTGTTAGTTAAATACACTAATAACATATGAACGACTTCAATTAAGAATGCTAAAGTACAAGCAGTAACAACTTGAATCTTTTTGCCTTTTCTAGTGGTGATTCTTAATAAAGCTGCAATACATCCTGCTAACATAGTAGCAACGGAACACGCAATTCTAGTAGCGGCTCTTCCAGCAACAAAATATCCGGTAATTAATCTTTCGATGCCGCCAATTAATCCAGCCGCAATACCAGCTGGAGCGCCAAAGAACAATCCAGCAATAATTGGAGGAGCATCTCTAACATTAATTACGCCTTCATTAATTACTACACCACATTCAGTTCCAAATACGGCTAAGCCGCCAAATATAATTGCGTATATAGTTTGTTTAAGCCAATAAGGCAAATCTTTGAATTTAGTCTTATAATTTAAAAACTTTAAACCAACGGTAACTACAACTGGTAGTAAAGCTTCAAGAATTAAATATAAATAACTCATAGCAGTATTCTCATTATAGCAAAAAGACCATAAAATCGATTAGATTTTATTGCTAATAGTAATAATTCATAATAAAATAAACCTAATCCGGCATATAAATATGCCGATTATTACTATGGTCGAAATTAGTGCTCAGAATGTAATGATCTTAATTGCAACGGCGATATCTCCTGCAATTATGGCGTTTCTTTTTCACCTAGTTATAAAGAAATCAAAACATTGGGCAAATCTTAACTTTTGGGTTCAACAACTATTAATCAGCGCATTTTTCTTCGCTCTAACGATTTGTTCGATTCATTTTGGTGTTAAATTTTTACCCGCAGAAGAAACAGGTGAACTTGTTATCGGTGAAGGCGCAATTGTAAAAACCTTTGGTAGCGCGAATGCATCACCAATGATTGCCGGATTAGTATTCGGATGGCCAGCTGGACTAATCACCGGTTTCTTAGGTGGCTTATATCGTTGTTTTATTAATCCGTTTGGCGTTAACGACTTTATACGAGCAGCGGAAGCAATCACTATTTTCCTTTCTGGTGCATTATCTGCATTATTAAGAAAAGGTTTATTTGATAATAAAAAGCCTAAATGGGGCTATGGCATTATCATTGGCGTTTTAATCGAAACCATCCACATGATAATGATTTTTATAACTGGCATGATTCAAAGAAATGTTAACTTTGCTTATGCAATTATTCGTCAATGTGATATCGCTTGTGCCTTAGTTGTGACTTTTGCAATTGTGGCAGCTTTATTATCAATATCGATTGCGGAGCGCGAAAGCATTGGCATTAAGCTAAGAGACAATAAAATATCCACTAAAGTGCAAAGATGGATGATGGCATCATTTATTGTTGCGATGTTAGGTGCCTCTTTATTAACTTATTTTGTGGTTTCTACGCAAGCTTCTGTAGAAACACATCAAACATTAGAAAACGCGGCGCGAGATGTTGTGTATGAAATCGAAACCTCGCAATGGGGAAGCGAAAATGGTTGGAATAATCATAATGTAATTACTCCTGGTCCAACACCCGAAGAAGATGAATATATTGATGAATTAAAGCCAATTGCATATACACGTCGTATTCGGACTAATGGTTTTATCGCGGTTCTAGGCGGAAATTATTACCGCGATGAAGAACACGGAGTGCCATATCCAACACCGGATGATCCTGATAATAAAATATATTCACCAATGGAAATTAGACCAGACCAAATTTATAGTGTTTCAGCTGATCTAGATCAATATCGTGAAAAGGGATTTCAATTATACTTCTATGATCCTAACACCGGAAAGCAAGATCCGATTCCTCCGCACGATGATTCTCGTTTTACAACTACGGTTGATATCAACATTCAATATGCAATTCCAGCTTTAGAACAATTCAAAACTCATAAAGCCACTACCATGTTCCAAATTATTCTTCACACGCCAAAAGAAGGCGGGGGATATATTGAATGGAAATATATGATAGTTATGATTCGTGCTTGTGTTACTGGTCCTGATGATAAAACCATTACACAAGAATTTAATGTCGTGGCTTTTATGAGCCAATACGAAGCACGTGCCACCATGGGTATGTCACTTCGTATTTCCATTTATATTGAATTATTAATCTTCATTGCGGTCTATTGTGTCATTTATATCTTTATCAAACGAGCGGTTGTTAATAACATCCAAAAAATTAATAACTCATTAGAAAAAATTACCGAAGGGGATTTAAGCATTAAAGTTAATGTTAGATCAAATGCTGAATTTGCATCATTATCGGATGATATTAACCATACGGTTGATACCTTAAAGCATTATATTGATGAAGCACAAAAGCGAATGGAACAAGAATTAGTATTCGCTAAGTCTATTCAACAAGGTACTTTACCTTATATATTCCCGAATACAATTAACTTTGACTTATTCGCAGATATGAAGACCGCTAAACAAGTGGGTGGAGACTTCTACGACTTCTTCCCATTATCTAATAATCGTTTATTCTTCTTAATTGCGGACGTAAGTGGTAAAGGTGTTCCGGCTGCGATGTTTATGATGAGAGCAGAAACCTTAATTAAATCTTTAGTACAAACTGATGAAATGTCGTTAGATAAAGTTATGGCAACCGTTAATAATGAATTATGTAATAACAATGAAGCTCAGATGTTCGTCACTTGCTGGTGCGCAATCTTAGATATTAATACCGGACATGTTGATTTTGTTAATGCTGGACATAACGCACCGATTATAAAAAGAAAAGGCGGTAAGTTTGAAGAAATTAAGATAACCAAGAACTTTGTCCTTGCGGGATTAGAAAATATTCCATACCGTTTGGAATCATTTGACTTAAAAGCAGGCGATGAAGTGTTCATATACACCGATGGTGTTACGGAAGCGACTGATAAGTCAAAGAGACTATATGGTATTGAACGTTTACTCAAATTTATGAACGAATATCAATACCATACTTCTAACGAAATGATTAAAGGAATTATGGGTCAACTAGATGACTTCCAAAAGGATGTTGATCAGTTCGATGATATCACTATGTTAATGATTCGCTACAAACCTGAATAATATGTAGTATAATACTAAAGGAGGTCTATTTATATGAATAAATCAAGACAACTTAGTTTAATCAACATGATCGTAAACTTTATCCTTATTGGACTTGAAGCAGCGGGCATGTATTTCTTTGCGAAAACACAAACATTTGATGTGAATTCGCTTAGATACTATACGGTTCTAACCGTATTTGTTACATCATTAGGAGCAGCCTTAATGATTTGGGCTAACATTGTTAGCTTTATTAAAAAGAGGGACTGCACACCACGCTTATTCTATACGATTAGATATCTTAGCGCGGTCATGAGTTTAATTACCATCGTTACGGTTGCGGCTATTTTAGTACCAAAAGAAGGTGCTGGTTCTCTTATTAGTCTTGATGGCGGCTTCGTGTTCTTACATTTCGTTTGTCCGATTGTTTCTGTTCTTCAATTTATGTGCTTTGAAATTGAACCAAAAGCGAAATTCAAGAAAACGTTTGAACCATTTATTGGCACGATTCTCTATGCCATCGGTATTATTTCTGCATTGTTTGCAATTAAAGCAACGCAAGGTGTTGAAGCTGCAAAGACTTTTGCTCCATACTTCTTCTTCCTAATTACTCCTGAATTATCTGCTGATTATCTCCTTAATATTGGTGTTGCAGCTAGTGTTCTAGTTATTGCCTATGTTGCTGCAGTGCTCCTCTGGCTCCTCAATAGAATGTTCCATGCTATCTTTGTTGGCGAAGAATATATTCCTGCTTCTGCTCTTAAGACTCCTGTTAAAGGAACTAGCAAGGGCAAGAAGAAAACTGCCGCTGCTCCAGCAGCACCAGTTAAATCTGGTAATGCCTTCACTAGTTACTTAAAGAAGAAGGTTGCGTTCGGTGATGGTTCAACTGTGGTTAGTGGGCCAGTTTATCATATTTCCTATCACGATCGTCGCTTACATACTTGGAAAGTTAAAACCGAAAATGCGGGTCGTGCTTTAAAAGTATTCCCAACTCAAAAAGAAGCAATCGACTTTGCGAATGCATGTGTGAGAAAGAGCGGTGGTTCAATCCGTGTCCACTCCATGCTTGGTAAGATTCGTAAAGAATAATTATTAAATTAATTAAGAAAAAGGCTCCTCACTGAGGTGAACCCTATTTGTTGGACACAATTGTTATATCATTATATCACCAGTTTTATAACTTATTAATTTAGATAATATATAATTAATCTTAGATAGAGGTTTTCATATATGAAAAAACTAGGATTATTAGTAATGCCATTAATGGCAATATCCCTTTTAGCGAGTTGTGGTGGTGGAAATAATCCAGGACCAGTAGTTAACACCTATACGATTACTTTTGATTGTCAGCAATGTAAAGCTTTTGACAAAGACGATAAGGAAGTGACAAGCGTTACAGTTCCTGTTGTCGAATCAGAACATACAATATATCAGAAATTCCATTTTGAAGGTAAAGAGCCATTTAAAGTCCCTTTAAAATCTTCGATCACTATTAAAAAGACTGATACTAAAGAAATAGTTGATTATGAGTATGCGAACGGAAACTTGTTTGTTCCTATTGTAGGTGACCTAACTATTTCTGCGAAAGGTACATCTTATGATAAATCTTTAGAGAATTCATCTTGGGATGAGATTGCCGAAATATCAGCGACTGGCAGAGCAAATGAATTCTTTAGAGTCAGCGATACTAAAAAAGTTCAATTACAATATCAAAGTGGTAATATCTATCAAACCGTAAGAATTATTGATTTTAATAAAGATAAAGATCCTAATGGTAATAATTTAGGTATTACTTTTGAATTTGCCGATTTAATTAGCGATGCAAATGGTTACTCGTTAGCATCCTTATGGCAAAATACTTCTACTACTGAAGGAAGTAATTACAATTACATCGATTCAACCATTCGTAAAAATCTTACTGGAAAAGGCAGAGGTTCAATTATGTGGTATGAAAAAGGTAGTGGAACAGTATCGAAAGAATACACTACTTCAGTTTATGATATGTTGCCAGATGATTTAACAGAAGAAGGTATATTAAAAACCACTAGAAAGAAAGTTAATTTACACACAACTGGTGATTGGGTTGAAACTGATGTAGATGATAAACTTTTTTTACTTAGCGTTAGCGAAATGAAATATCAAACGGATTATGCCGAAGTAGGGGAACCCTATGAATACTATAAAAATGCTGATACTGAGAAGGCTGATCCAATTAGAATTAAGCAACAAGTAAAAGGTTCGGCCGACGCATTAATAGATGTCACACCGATAACAGAATCTGCCTATGGTTCTGGAAGTAGTTATGCTGGATATAATAGTAGTGCTGTTGGAGAAGGCGGGCGCTCGTGGCTTCGTTCGCCTACTATACGTTATAGAGATGCTGCGTGGATGTGTAAATCTGATGGCGATCTCGCCAATGTCTACGTTTACAGGTGTGCAAGTGCGACTGCCCCCGCTTTCTGTATCTAATTAACAAGCGGGAGTCTTGTTATACTTTAAGCGATATTGAGTAGGACTCATTTTAAGTGCTAGTTTTATTCTTTCTTTGTTATACCAATTAATATAATTAATTAACGCTCTTTTAAATTGATTAAAGTTATGATAAT
>JAKSUZ010000014.1 GCA_024408505.1 Bacilli bacterium
TAACAATACGAGTTATATTATATAAAATATAATAAAAAAATAACAATACTTTTTTTAAGTTTTGCAAAAGTTAACAACAAAGATTATTTTTTGCAATGGTTATTTTCTTAATTTGGTTTGGCTTAAAGTTACCTTTAATCCTTAAATAATTGCTTGTTAATCCAGTATGATTATCTTCAAAAAGCACTTCTAATTTTTTATTAATAAACTCTTTAGCATAAGTCGATTTTAATTCATGATTTAACTTCAATAATTTTTGAACACGTTCATTTTTAATTTTACTATCAGCATCTTTCATTAAGTATGCACTAGTTCCTTTTCGTTTTGAAAATGGGAAAATATGAAGTTCATAAAACTTAACTTTTTTTATAAAGTTATATGTTTCCATAAATTCTTTTTCGCTCTCGTTAGGAAATCCAACAATAACATCAGTGGTTAATGCAATATCTTTTCTAATTTTTCGAATCGCATTCACTTTATCTAAAAATTGTTTTGTATTGTATTTGCGGTTCATTCTTTTTAGAACCGAATCTGATCCACTTTGTAATGAGATGTGCAAATGATTCGCTAAGTTTGGATACTCCTTTAAAAGTTTTAAAAAATGGTTATCAATTTCACTAATTTCTATACTTGATAAACGCAAACGATATAAATCTTTATTCTTTTTAAGAATATCTTCTAATAAATCACTTAGATGATAATTTTTAAATTCATTCCCGTAACTTGAAGTATCGATTCCAGTTAAAACAATTTCTTTATATCCTTTTTTAATTAACGCCTTAACCTCACATAGAATCATCTTTGGATCACGGCTTCTTAATTTGCCACGCAATAAAGGGATTGTGCAGTAGCTACAAAAATTATCACAGCCGTCGCTTATCTTTATATACGCGCGCGTTAATTCGTTGAATTCATTAACGCCTAATTCTTCATAATTTTTATTTTTTCGTAATGCTTTTATCTCATCAACTTTAACAATCTTTTTCTTGGTCTTTTTAAATTCTTTGATGTAATCAAAAACTTTTAATCGATTGCTAACGCCAAGAACAATATCGGCATCGCATTCTTTAATGATCGTCTTCCCACTTTCATTCGCGTAACAACCCATCACAACTATTATTGCTTTTTTATTTAAGTGACGAAGTTTGCGAATATGTTGACGTGACTTTTGACTTGCTACATGAGTAACGGCGCATGTGTTAATTAAAGCAATATCAAAATGATTTTGATCGCCTAAGGTATAACCTTGTTTTAAAAACAGCGAAGTCAAAGCACGTGTTTCGTAGGCATTAACTTTACAGCCTAATGAGAAGGAAAATATTTTCATTATTTATTTGGCTTAAATGAACGAGCGCTCTTAACCGCTAAATCCCATCCGCGAAGTTTTTCGCTCACTAATTTCTTATCCATTTTTGGTTTAAAGATTTTTTGATAACGATGATATTTACTAATTTCTTTTAAACTCTTATAGAAGCCAGTGTGTAATCCAGCCATATAGGCTGCGCCTAATGCAGTTGTTTCAACACAAACTGGAAGTTTAACATCACAACCTAAAATATCACTTTGGAATTGCATTAAGAAATTATTTGCGCTTGCACCACCATCAACATTAAGACCTTTTAATTTGATTTTAGTTTCACTTTGCATGACTTTAAGTGAATCACTAATTTGATAAGCAACGCCTTCTAACGAAGCACGAGCAATGTGTTCTTTTGTGGTACCACGAGTTAAACCGAAGAACGCGGCTCTAACATCGTTATCCCAATATGGTGTTCCTAAACCAACGAACGCAGGAACTAAATACACACCATCAGTGTCCTTAACACTAGTGGCTAATTTTTCACTTTCAGGTGTGGATTTAATAATCTCTAATCCATCACGTAACCATTGAATAGTTGCACCACCCATAAAAACCGAAGCTTCAAGAGCGTAGGTAACTTTATTATCAATTTCCCAAGCAACCGTAGTTAATAATCCGTGTTTAGAAAGAATTGGTTTATCACCAATATTCATTAACATAAAGCAACCAGTACCATAGGTATTTTTACTTTCACCTTTAGCAAAACAGGTTTGACCAAATAACGCAGCTTGTTGATCGCCCGCAACACCAGCAATCGGAATATCATGTTTTAAATATGTCGCATCACCGAAGTCATAAGCGGTTGGACAAATCTTTGGTAACATGCACATCGGAATATTCCAAATCTTTAGTAAATCTTTATCCCATTGGCAAGTCTTAATATTAAAGAGCATGGTTCGAGATGCATTAGTGACATCAGTTAAATGACGTTTGCCATTTGTTAATTTATAAATTAACCAAGTTTCAACTGTTCCAAATAAGAGTTCGCCTTTCTCTGCTCTCTTTTGGCCGTCTTTAATATGATCAAGAATAAAACGAATTTTACTAGCTGAGAAATAAGGATTAAGTCTTAAACCGGTTTTGTTAAAGATAAAATCCGATTTATTATTTCTCTTATCGCATAAATCAGCGGTTTGACGAGATTGCCACACAATCGCTGGATAAACCGGTGTACCAGTTTCCTTATCCCAAACAATCGTGGTTTCGCGTTGATTGGTAATACCAATTGAGTCGATTTCGTTATAGTGAATGTGTTCTTTTTCTACTAGTTCAGTAATACTAGCAACAACTGATACCCAAATATCGGTAGCAGATTCTTCCACCCATCCTGGTTTCGGGAATTGTGTTTTAATATCGCGACGAGCGATACGGATTAATTCTCCTTTTTTGCCAAACAAAATCGCACGACTACTAGTCGTACCTTGGTCAATGGCTAGAACATACTTTTTCATAAATTACCTCCTATAAAAAGTTTTTCTATATCTTCAATTTCTTTTGCGATTTCTTTACTTAACACTTCGTGTCCGTCTTTAGTAACTAAAACATCATCTTCAATTCTTACACCGATTTTATGTTCTTTAAAATATAAACCCGGTTCGACCGTAATTATCATACCAGGCGCTAACGGTTTATCTTTATCACTAGCATCGTGAGTATCTAATCCTAAATGATGAGATACATTATGGAAATAATATTTCTCTAATTCATTCGCTTCTTTTACTAAACCGGCATCAAGACAACCTTGAATTAATGTCTTCTTCGTCAATTCTTGTAAATCTTTTAACATAATTCCAGGGCGAATAGCGTTGATGATTGTTTTATTCGCTAATAAAACGATTGAATAAATCTTTTTTTGTAAGTCGTTAAATTTACCACTAATTGGATAAGTTCTTGTAACATCACTAGAATAGTGATTATAGGCTGCGCCAACATCACAAAGAATTAAACTATTTTTATCAATTTGATCAGTGGGAGTTGGATAATGTAGACAACATGTATGAACCCCAGTTGCGATAATACTAGGGAAACCAATTTCATGAGTTCCATGGTTTAAAATTTCGTGATTAAAAGCGTTATAAATTTCCATTTCATTATTCGCAGTTTTTAGTTCTTTAATGACTCTTTGTAAACCTAAATGAGTAATTTTAATTGCTTCTTTAATGTCATTAATTTCACTTTCATCTTTAATCATTCTTAAATTAACGATATTCGGATAAACATTGTTAATTTTTAGGTTAGGAAAATTTCTTTTAGCATCGTTAAAGTAAGTATTATCCATTTTAAAGTCTAAATAAACATAACTAATCGTTTTAAGAATCTCTCTTAGTTCATTATTAAGATTAGTTAAGGAATGAATTTCATCAATTCCTGACAATTGTTTCGCTTCCTCGTGAGTAAGTTTTTTGCCATACCATTTTTCTTTCTTCTCATCGTAATCATCAATAAAAAGATATTCTTTAATCGTATCGGTTTTACTGATAACTAAAATTGAATTAGCCTGTGAAATATTTGTAAGATAAAAGAAATTACGATTTACATAGAAAGGAAAATTACTATCTTCACTTTGAATTATTTCCTTACCAGCCGTGAGGATAAGTAAAGATTTCTCAGGTAGAGATTTTATGAGATTATTTCGCCTTGTTTTGACACTCATTAATTATTCTCTCAACTTTTTCTATTTTGAGATCTTTCACCTTTAATTCTTTTAAAGAAGAAAGAAGATCGACTTTAGAAATAATATCTATTTCTATTGTATCAAAATAACGAACATTTTCAATAAAATAACCTAGCTTTTTGATTTTATTAAAAGTCGCGTAATCCGAGTAAAAATGATAGTGATTCACAAATGCTTTTTCTCCTAGCGACATTTTTTTGATTAGTTGATTAACAACTTCATGATAAGTTCTCAATAAATTGGAAGCTCCTAATTTAATTCCGCCAAAATAACGCACTACTACAATTAAAACTTCGTTTAATTGATGCTGATTAATTAAAGTCAAGAAAGCTTGAGCAATATTGCCTGGTTCTTGATCATTATTACCCTTTAAAATTGTTCCAACTTTATATGCATATAAGTAGTGAGTAGCTTTTGGATATTCCTTTTTAATTTTATTTAACTCGATATTTAAATTATCAACATTCGCAAAAGGTATACTAATTGCAATAAAGCGCGATTTTTTAACAATCATTGTATGCTCGGTAATTTTTAAGGGAACAAACATATAAAATATTGTATAATCTTTTTTGTGAAAAAGATGAAAAACAAATTTGTGGCTTTCTTTGAAAGACACTTTGTAAAGAAAAGACGGGAATGCAAGAAATGCGGGAAGAGCATTGATGCATATGTTAAACGTTGCCCTCATTGTTATGAAAGAACTGGAGATAGCATCCTTCCTCCACGCTTTCAAAATATGATATTTTTAACTGACTATAAGCTTTTGCTTATCTTTTTAGTTGGTACGGTCGGTTTTATTTTGTTTAGTTTACTTCTTGTTCAAGGATTAAATTATGTTTCTATCGATGCTGATTTACTATCAGTCTTAAAAAATTTAATTCCATCAATTTTAGTTTTATCCGTTTTCGCTTGTATCCTTAGTTACGATATTAAAGAAGTTTTAAATTCTTTTAAAAAGACCATTTATCATATTAGACCAATTCTAGCCTCCTTAATTGGTTTAGCTATAATCATCGCTTTCTCATATTCATATCAAGGAATATTTATAGCGTGTGGACACCCAATCGCTAATAGTGATAATCAAACTGCTATAGTTAATATGTGTCGTAATTGGCCTGCGCTTTCTTTCTTCTTCGTTGTCTTATTAGCGCCGTTAATGGAAGAATTAACCTATAGGTTAGGTTTATTTACTATACTAAGAAAAAGGAATCGTTATTTAGCTTATATCGTAACTATCATCATCTTTGCGTTAGGTCACTTTAATTTTATGACCAAAGATATCACGAACGAATTTATTAATTTACCACTTTATGTAGTTCCAGCTTTTGTGTTAACCGCACTTTATGAATATGAAGGCGTAAGTAGTTCCGTATATACTCATGTTTTAAATAACTTAATTAGTTTTATTGTCATCTTAACTGTTAAATAATGAAGAAAGCTAAATACCAGATTCTAAATACACTATGGTTAAAAATAATCGTCATTTTAACAATGACATTAGATCATATTGGCGCTCTTTTAGAACAATATTTCACTGATGTGAATCCTAGTCTCGCTCTCACTGGTGATATCTTTAGAATATTCGGTCGAATCGCTTTCCCATTAGTAGCGTTATTATTTGCCGAAGCTATGCGTCACACTCACGATAAAGAACATTATATTTCTCGTCTTGGTCTAATGACAGTTATTGTATTAGCGTTTGAAATAGGTGTTTATTATGGAGCGAACATCGATTTAGTTGATGGCAATATTTTTATTACTCTACTTTGTAGCGCATCTTTTATTTACTTTTATGAAAGTAAGGGCGCAAAACGTTTTTTAACCTTATTACCATTTGCAGTAATTATTCTTAGTTTTATAACTGATATCTACTTAAGAAGTGGGATGGTTGCATTTTATCCTAGTTATTTAAAGGCTCAGTTTTCTTTATATGGATTTATTCTTTGCATTGGTTTTTATTTCACCTATTATTTCTCTGATCAACGGGTAACAAGTTTAACGGGAAGAAATGATTTAGAGAATTTAAGAAAGGAACCCTACTATCGTAGTTTCACTAACATTTTATGGATTGCATTATTAACTTTAGTGACAATTATCTTTTGGCTTATTAGTTATATTGATATTAAAGCTGATATGTATAACAATGCGGTTCAATCTTATGCTATGTTAGCCATTATTCCTATCTTTCTATATAATGGCGAAAAGGGCTATCAAAAGAAATTCATCCAATATGGATGTTATTTATATTATCCTCTCCACTTATTAATCCTTTTCTTAGCGTTCTATTTGACTCTAGGCGCACCAAGTATTGGATGGTAAGTATTCTAATAATTATTCAAAGTGTGATATTATATATCTCGCTGCAGGTGTAGTTCAATGGTAGAACATCAGCCTTCCAAGCTGATTACGCGGGTTCGATTCCCGTCACCTGCTCCATGAATATGAATTTTGAAGTCGTTCTAGCAAGTACGAATCCTCATAAAGTAAAAGAATATCGTGAAATTTTAAGTAAACACGGAATCACTGTTTATTCTTTTTCCGATTTAAATCTTGATCTCCCAGACGTTAAGGAAGATGGTAATACCTTTGAAGAGAACGCAATTAAAAAAGCCCTAAGCGCAGCGAAATACGTTCGTTTCCCTGTGATCGCTGATGATTCAGGATTATCTTTAAAGGCGCTAAAAGGATTCCCTGGAATTAAAACTGCACGCTTTGCAAAAGAGTGCGGAAATCAAATTAACGCCAATAAAGAAATTATTAAGCGATTAGAAGGTAAAAGTCACGAAGCAACATTTACTTGTGTAATTGCTTTAGCTAACTTAGCCGATAAGCCTTTAATCTTTGAAGGGGTTGTAAAAGGAAAAATTAGTGACATCTATAAAGGCGAAACAAGTTTCGGATATGATCCAATTTTTATCCCAGATGGGAAAAGCAAAACTTTTTATCATATTGATAAGAAAATTAAAAATGAGATATCCCATCGCGCATTAGCGTGTAAAAAACTTATTACTACTTTAAAAATTAATAACTTAATTTAAGCTTTTTCTTTATTCTTGCGGGTTAGATAATGATTTACAAAGTAACCACCGAAGAAGAATAATAGACCAATCACTAATACGGAAAACGTTGCAGCCGGATTATCTTTCAAAGTGCTTAAAAAGATAAAACCGATGATTGACATAATTGCGCCGATTCCGGTTGCAATGTATAACATGATATGAATGCGGAAGAATTTTTTCTTAGGTGGAAACAGTTCAAAAACTTTTTGTTTTTTAGCGTTATAAAAATCATGCGGCTTATCGTCTTGATTTTTAACCATAATCTTCTCTTTTAATAATTTATCAATTCCTTTGATTTCTTCTTTAAGTGAAACATCTTTATCCGCTAAATATTGATTAAATTTAGTAAGTGCTTGATAAATTTCTAAATATTTGGACAAGAAATATTTATATTGTTCGAGAGCATCATGATACATATTAAGTGAATAATTAGATAAGTCTTTTACTTCGTTAAAAGTATCAACAATTAATTTCGCATCATTCTTCATCTTTACAAACGATTCGCTTAATGTGTTTATGTTATCAAAAGTAATTTCTACTTTATCGCTGCCATCAACTAAAAAGTCGATCGCTTCTTTAATTGTAATATTTTTAACCGTAGTGCAACGAATACGTGCGATTGATACCGCGACTAACGCTGCTAGATTGTCATCAAGTAATTTATAATAACTACGATAATTTTTATAGGCTGTTTGATAATCGGCTTGGCTAGTAAAAGCGATATCTGCTTTTCTTCGAAAATTAGATAAAGTTCTTAAATAATTCTTAGTAACTGTATCCGTAAATATCTGCGCCTTACAATTTGGGCAGTTTGTGGTTGGTGAACTTTCATCAATTGTAATTAAGGTATTACATTTATCGCAAATTGCTTTTCTCATTTTTATTCATCCTTCTGACTACGCCAGTCATCAAATTTTAACATTAAGGTTACCACTAAATAGAACACTGCGACAATTAAATCAATTGAAGCAGTAGCGACTAAGTATTTATATTGCGCCATAATTTCTTTAAAAGAAACACCGTTAATTGTATTAATGGTACTTATAGTTTCTAAAACAGCAAAAATGACAAAAAAGATAGTAAATGTAAATAATGGATTAATTGCTTCATCCACATGTTTTTTACAATAAATGCCATATGTAGCGATAATAATTTTAACCGCAATAGTCACATAATTTACGATGACATAAGAACGAAGATCGCTTAAATCATCTCCTCTTAGAGATGACCAATCAATTTGTGTCGTTAAATATGTTTGATAAGAAAAAGCATAAATAGAATAAAGTAAAAGGACGATTCCAAAAATAAATAATATGTTTGATAAAATCCTATCCTTTTTCATTTTACAATTTCATTGCTACATCCCAAGCACGCCAAATGACTGTTCTTAAATTACCGACTTGATGAGCATCGCCAACAATGTGAATGTTAACATCTTTATTTGCTAACGGATTAGATTTGTAACCGATTGAAGTAATCACATTATCGACATCGACAACTACGGTCTTACCATTTTTGTCTACAATAGTAGCTTTACCATCTTTTACTTCGTTAACTTTGCTATTTAAATAAACAGGAACATTATGAAGTTTGAAATAATCTCTTAAGTAAGAGGAGTTAGCTAAACACACACCTTTAACCGCGATTAAATCTTGTTTCATTTCAACGATAATTGGATGCTTGCCTTTTTGATGTAAATCATAAGCAATTTCACAACCCGTTAAACCGCCACCGATAATTAATACTTTATCTTTTACTTCAATGTTATTAGTTAAGTAGTCGCTGGCTTCAATAATATTAGCGTTACCCGGCACAGTTAAGTGATTAGGAGTCGCGCCGGTTGCAATAACAATTTCGTCTGCATTAATCTCAGTTACATCTTTAATTACTTTATTAAAGATTACTTTAATGTTCGAATATTTGTTAATTTGATGACGATACCAAGTTAATAGCGCTTTATCTTTTTCTTTAAATGAAAAATTACTCGCCGCAACAAAGACACCACCTAATTCTGAACCTTGTTCGTAGATAGTGACTGAGTGACCACGAATTGCGCTTACAAGAGCAACTTCCATTCCGCCAATTCCACCACCAATAACTGCAATGTTCTTGGTAACTTTAGCAGGTCTAATTTTATATTTCTTGGTTTGCATAGTAACAGGGTTAATTGCGCAACGTGCCATATGAATGGTGTCAGACAAATCTTGAATGTTAGGGACGCCTTCATAGTGACACATATTAAAGCAGCCATTGTGGCAACAAATACATGGACGAATTTCTTCCATTTGATCATTCATTAACTTTGTTACCCACTCTGGATCAGCTAAGAATTGACGAGCAACACCCATCGCATCGATTTTACCTTCGCTAATCGCTTTAGCAGCCACATCTGGTTCCATACGACCAGCACACACAACTGGAATTGATACAAATTTCTTAATATGCGCTACATCATCTAAGTTACAGTTTTGTGGCATATACATCGGAGGATGCGCCCAATACCAAGCATCATAAGTACCATTATCACTATTAAGCATATCGTAACCAGCATCTTGTAAATACTTTGCTGCTTTTTCACTTTCAATCATGTCACGACCGACTTCATGATAATCTTCACCTGGCATCGCGCCACTTCTAAATCCTTTAGTCTTACTAACAACTGAATAACGAAGTGAAACCGGGTAATCTTGTCCACACACCGCTTTAATTGCTTTTACAATTTCAACTGGGAAACGGTAACGATTTTCAAAACTACCGCCATAATTATCGGTACGCATATTGCAATAAGGCAAAGTAAATTGATCTAATAAATAACCTTCATGCACCGCATGAATTTCAACACCATCTACGCCTGCTTCTTGACATAATTTAGCCGTTTTAGCAAAGGCATTAATCATCTTGTTAATATCTTTGAGTGTCATTGGTTTACTTGGCACTTTATTTGACCAGCGATTAGGCGTTGCGCTAGGTGCTTTACATAGACGATCGACATTTAAAATGGGTTTGGCTAAAACATTAAGAATTTTATTATTTGCAATCATTTCCATAACTGGATTAACCGCCATCGAGCGGCCGAAACCAGCCGTTAATTGAACAAACATTTTTGCGCCCGTCTTATGAAATTCTTCCATAAAGACTTTAAGTTTTCTAAACATACGTTTATTCGTATATAAATAGCGATTTAAAATTGGATCTTGAATCGGTGCAATTCCTGGAAGAACTAAACCAACATTGTTCTTTGCTTTTTCAAGAAGGAAGTTCGCGGCTTCTTTATCAAAGTGGCATGGTTCCATCCAACCAAAAATACTTGTCCCGCCCATACTAGTTAGAACAATACGATTTTTGATTTCAAGATTTCTAATCTTCCATGGGGTAAATAGTGGCTTATAGATTTCTTTCATAAATATTCTCCTTTTTAAATATGTTTAATTAAATTCTCTAAGTGTTCTTTTGAGCCGGTAACATAAATGATGTCATTTTTCTTTAACACCATATTTGGATCAACCACATCACTAACTTGATATTTTCTTTCTACGGCAATTACGTTACATCCGTATTTTTGACGAATCTTTAAATCAAGTAAAGTCTTATCTTTGCCTCGATCGGTAACACGAATCTTAGTAATGTTAACTTGTTCGGATAAACGAACGTAATCAAGAGTCTTAGAATTCTCTAAGCGGCTTGCTAAGCGAAGCGCCATATCACGTTCTGGGAAAACAATTTCTGCACCCATTTTCGCTAAGATAACACCATGCTTTGCGCTTTGCGCTTTTGCGATAACACGGGGAATACCCATGCTCACTAAATCAAGTGCAAGCAAAATTGATAAGTCAATTTGGCTGATACACACCACCGCAATATCAACGTTATTAACACCAATCTTTTTTAATGCAACCGAATCAGATACATCAGCAATAAACGCATTCTCAGTTAACTCGCGCAAATAACGAATCTTTTCGGCATCATGATCAACGACCATGAAGTCAACACCCTTATTCGCAAGTTCAATGGCTAATGCCATTCCAAACCGACCTAAGCCTAAGATTGCGTAGGTGAGACGTCCATCTCTAAGTTTTCTTCTCTTCATAAAATTCCTCCTTTAACCAATTGGAATAATTCCTTCAGCATATCCAAAGTATTCATCCTTTCCTGAATACCATGAAGACATAATTGTTAATGGTCCAACACGACCGATATACATAACGATAATTGAAATCACTTTGCTACCGACTGATAAATACGGGGTTGCTCCTACTGATAAACCTACTGTACCATAAGCGCTTACCATTTCAAATACTGCGCTCATCGCATTATACTCTGCTCCAGTCGGTAATCGTCTACTTTCAATAATACAAACGGTAAGAGAACTTAGTATAACTACAACTAAACCTAACACTAAAACTGACATCGCTTTCTTAATAGATTCTTCCGATACACTATATTTGAATGCATGTGGTTTTTTATGGGTAATCATACTCTTGATTCCCATAAAGAGAACAAAGAAAGTTGTGGTTTTAATACCACCGCCAGTAGAACCTGGTGAAGCACCAATAAACATTAAGACCATTAATACAATTAAACCCGCCTGAGTAAATTTACCAATTGGATATGTTGAGAAGCCGGCCGTTCTTGCGGTTACACTAGCAAAGAAAGCGCCGAGCCAAGAGAAATTTCCTTTAGCAATAGCATCTCTTTCAGTTAATGCAATTAATAACATACCGGTAATAATTAGAATTGAAGTCATGAGTAATACAACTTTAGTATGTAGACTTGTTTTCTTAGGATGAAAAAAGTTACGACGAATATCGCTAATTACTAAGAAACCTAAACCACCAAGGATAATCAATGCGCAAGTGAGTAAGTTAAAGAACACGTCTGTGTTATATGGAGCAATAGTAAAGTTAGTTAAACCACCGATAACATCAAAACCAGAGTTATTGAAAGCAGCAATACTATGGAAGAAACTTCTAAAAATTGCTTGACCAGGTCCAGTATAATCAGGCGCTTTAAAGAAAGTAATCATCGATAGACCAGCGCCAATCATTTCAATAATGAAAGTGTAGAGAAATACTCGTTTAAATAACGCTAACAAACCACGAGCGCTATCAAAGTTAAGCGATTCCTGGATTAAGCTTTGCTCTTTAAGAGACAACCTACGTTTTAAGGCACCAATTAAACCAGCGCCTAAGGTAGTAATTCCTAAACCGCCAATTTGAATTAAGAACATGATGATGATTTGACCAGCAAGAGTAAAGGTATCGAAAGTATCAACGGCAATTAAACCGGTAACACAAACTGCGCTAGTAGAAGTGTAAAGCGCATTAATATAACTAAGACCGACTTCTTCCCGATATACGCCAGGGATCATCAATAAACCGGATCCAAGTAAAATAACAAGCAAAAATCCGATAGCAATATAACGAAAGCTATTTTGCTTCTTCAAAAAAGTTTTTAACTTTTTTAGCATACCAAAACATTATACCTTATTTTCGCTTTATTTAGTGTTAAAACTTAACTTCTTCGTTAAATGGTTTTTCAAGCACTTCTGGATGCTCGAGATATTGTTGCATAAGTTTCATTGAATTTAAGAAATAAAACCCATCTGCAATACGTTCATCAAAGATACCTGTTACATCAACAAAAAACTTCTTTTCAACGATGCCGTTATTGTTTTTAATTTCCCGCTCTTGAATTTTTCCAATTGTAATCATCATCGAACAAGATCCGTAGTTATTTAAGTGATGGTAAACTGAATTAAGACCAATGCTACCTAAATTAGCTAACATAGCTGTTGAAAAAGAAGGATCTTCTTTTACAGCTGATTTAGGCACCCAACCATGCTTATCAAGTCGGCGTAAAAGCCAACAAAATAAACGAATAACAAAATTAGGCAATTTATTTAATGATTCCATTGAACTTTTATCATTTTTTCTTTGCTCGATTATGGATTCATCTCTTAAACAATTAACTTCGCCAATAATAAAACGAGTTACGCTATCAACATTATCATCTTTTTTCGCAATATAAGAAACGATTGATTCTTCTGCCCCTTCATTAAAAGCACGTTTGGCGGTAAAAGAAATTTTTATTTCATCTCTCTCGTAGATTTTTTTGTTTTGAACAAAACGTAATAATAAACGTTTTTCGTTTATTACTCGCGCAAAAGCGGCAATGAAACAATGGAAAAACTTAATTTGACAATTTGGATCCTTTTCTTTTCTTGCTTTAATGTAGTTCATTAAATTAGTGATATCTAAATCAAAGCGGGAAGATACTTCGCAATCACAACGATTGGGATATAAACCCACCATTAACTTATTCATTAATGGAGCGTCTTTCACAAAGTGACCATCTATTCTGTCACCAAATTTCTTTTTTCTTTTTTCAACAAAATCCATACTCGTTTTTAATTATAAAATGGCAGGGGTAGTAGGAATCGAACCCACATTGGCGGTTTTGGAGACCGAAGTACTACCTTTGTACGATACCCCTAGCGACTTATCATTATACCTTATTTTTTACATTGTTCCGGGAAAATTCATCCCTGGTGGTAAACCACGTCCACCATTCTTTTTATAATCTTTCATTCGCTTAGTTACTTCTTTCATTTGTTCATATTTCTTTAAAACACGATTTATATCGTAACTAGTTTTGCCCGAACCTTTAGCGATTCTAATTTTTCTAGAATTTTTTAAAATTTCGGGATGCATTCTTTCTTCTCTAGTCATGGAATTAATAATGACTTCAAAGTTTTTCATTTCTTGTTCAGCTTTTTCTTTTTGTTCATCTGTAATTTTTGGCATACCCGGAATCATTTTTAAAATACTTGAGATACTTCCTAAACGCTTAACTTGCTTCATCTGATGAAGCATATCATCAAGCGTAAATGAACCTGACATCATTTTCTCAGTTTCTTTTGCCATCGCTTTTTCATCAATTTCGTCTTTTACTTTTTCAACTAAAGTAACTACATCGCCCATGCCTAAGATGCGATCGGCCATTCGATTTGGATGGAAAGCATCTAAGTCATTAAGCTTTTCACCAACACCTACAAATTTAATTGGGACATTTGTCAAATGTCTAATTGATAAAGAAGCGCCTCCACGAGCATCACCATCAAGCTTACTCATAATGCAACCGGTCAAGCCTAATTTCTCATTAAATGTTAAAGCAACGTTGATTGCATCTTGACCGCTCGCGGCATCAACTAGTAAAAGAATTTCATCCGGGCTCACTTCCGCTTTAATATTTTTAAGTTCATCCATTAACGCTTCATCAATTTGAAGTCGACCAGCAGTATCAAGAATTAGAGCATCATAGTGTTCATTAAACGCTAACTCTTTGGCCTTTTTTGCAATAGTTACTGGATTCTCTTTTCCTAAGGAAAAGAAAGTAGCATTTACTTGTTTAGCAATTTGCTCTAATTGATCAATCGCAGCCGGACGATAAATATCGCAAGCCGCTAATATAGTTTTCTTATGTAATTTTTCTTGTAAATATTTTGTGATCTTACCAGCCGTAGTAGTTTTACCAGTACCTTGTAGGCCAACTAACATAATGATGATTGGACGGGTAGTAGGATATTTAATTTCACTATCAGTGCTACCAAGAAGAGTCACAAGTTCATCATGCACAATCTTAGTAATCATTTGACTTGGATTAACTTTTTTATAGACTTCTTGACCAACCGCTTTTTCTTTAACATTATTAACGAATTCTTTAACAACTTTATAGTTAACGTCTGCGTCTAAAAGCGCAAGGCGAATGCTTTTAAGCATTTCGTCCATATTTTTCTCAGTTAAATAGGTCTCACCTTTGAGACGTTTAATGATACTAGAAAATTTATCGGTTAAAGCTTCAAATGCCATAGCAAAATTATAACATTAAAAAATGGTTTTAATTTTCTTCTTTAAATTTTTATCTTTAATAATATTAAGAATCTTTTTTTCTTTTTCTACGAAATGTAATTTCTTTTCGTAATCTTCTAATTTTTTACTCGCAACTTTAATGGCATCTAATGCAGCCGCGCGAGAAATGTAAAAATGCTCGCTAATTTCTTGAAGTGATAAATCGCATTGGTATTTATCAATCATGATTTTTTGTTGAGTGGAGGTTAATAAACTACCATAGGTATCTAATAATAAATTCATCCGTGCGGCTTTTTCTTTTGCGTTCATAATTATTCCTCAACACAAAGTCCGTGGAGATAAAGATTTATATCAAATTCTTTTAAATCATCTAAAGTTTCACCGAGTCCAATAAAACGAACTGGAATATTTAAATCGTGACGAATCGCCAATAAGATTCCGCCTTTACTAGTTCCATCCATTTTAGTAATAACCGCTCCGGTTATTTTAGTTGCTTCGTTAAACGCTTTTGCTTGAATCACACCATTTTGTCCAGTGGTTGCATCTAGGATTAAAAAAGTTTCATGTGGTGCATTAGGAATTTCTTTAGAAATTACCCGAGAAATTTTACTTAATTCATTCATTAAATTAGTTTTGGTTTGTAAGCGCCCAGCGGTGTCTACAATTAATAAATCGACTTTTTGTTCTTTTGCTTTTTTAGCAGCTAAATAGGCAACACTGGCTGGATCAGAATTTACTGCACCCGTAACAACTTCAATTTTTAAACGATTGCCCCATTCTTTTAATTGTTCAATCGCACCGGCTCTAAAAGTATCAGCGGCTGCAAGCATTACGGTTTTATTCATTTTTAAATAGCGATTTGCTAATTTAGCAATGCTTGTAGTTTTACCTACTCCATTTACTCCTACCACTAATAATACGGTTGGTGATTCTTTAAAGGTAATATCATTCACGATATTTTCTTCTTTCATATAATCTTTAAACATTTCACTAACTAATGCTTCATTAGCCTCATGAAGAGTTTTAATTTTATTCTCGCGAATAGTCTTTGCTAAATTATTGATAATTTCGGTAGTTAAAGTTATTCCAACATCTGCTTCGATTAAGATTTCTTCTAATTTGTCAAAATAATTAGAAGGAATTGAATCATCTTTTGAAATGTCATTAATCTTATCAGTAAAAGCTTTTTTAGCTTTTTTTAGACCTTTATCATAGGTTAAAATCGAATCACTTGATTTATCTTTATGCGAAAACTTTTCTTTTAGAAAACTAAATAATCCCATTTATTTTCTCGCTAATTTCTTAAGTGCACTGCGCGCTGCTTCTTGCTCAGCTTTCTTTTTACTTCCGCCGATTCCTTTACCAAGACACACACCATCATAAAATAAACCAACTTGGAAAGATGGAGCGTTCGCTGGACCACGTCTACTTAGCACGCGATAACTTACATCGGTATGATGATCGGCTTGTAATAATTCTTGTAATTTAGTTTTATAGTCCACACTATCTTCATAATTAAAATGAATGATTTTATTTTTAAATATTTTTTCAACTACCTTAAAGGTATATTCAAAACCACGATCAAGATACATCGCTCCGATAAAAGCCTCAAAAACATCTTCGAGTACTTTATAAGATTTTGCGATATCACCACTAAAAGAATTACCAACCTTAATATATTTATCAAAGTGATAAGAAAGCGCTAAACGGGATAATCCTTCGGTATCGACTAAAGAGCTTCTTAATCTAGTTAATGGGCCTTCGTGTAAGTTTGGCTGAAGTTCATAAGAAAGCGAAGCGATAATTGCACCGAGTACACTATCGCCAACAAATTCAAGGCGTTGATAGTCAACTACCTTATGCTCACCTAAATTGACACTTGGGTGCGTAAAAGCCGCTTCATATAAGTTATAATCATGAGCTTTTACTTTTAAAGAAGAAAGAAGCGGTTTAAGACGCTTATTACTCATGACTAACTCCTTGACTAATCTTGTCGATTAAATTGTTTTTAACGCATTGATAAGCGGTTTCTAACGCATTTTTAAAAGCAACTGCATCGCTATTTCCATGCGCTTTAACGACAATCTTTTTCATACCGATAAACATCGCGCCGCCTAGAGGTTTACTTGATAACATCGATAATTTGTTTTTTAAATCTTTCTTAACAAGTAGATAGGCTAATTTATTTTTGAATGATTTAGTGAAAGCGGCTTTTAATAATTCTTTAGCGACCGCTCCGGTGCCTTCCATTGCCTTTAGGGCAATATTGCCCGTAAATCCATCGGTAACAATAATATCAACGTCGCCTTTTAAAATGTCACTACCTTCAATATTTCCTTTAAAATTAGGAATTTTTAACTCTTTTATTTTTTGGTAAGTTTCTTGAATTAAAGGTGAACCTTTATTTTCTTCACTGCCATTACTTAATAAAGCAAATATTGGTTCTTGAAAATAAACACTTTGATAATAAATTTTGCTCATATTGATAAACGAAATTAATTCATCAACACTATTTTCATTATTTGCGCCTAAATCAAGTAATAAAGTTTTATGATTTTCTTTTAATGTTGGAATCGGCGAAATTAATGCAGGACGGAGCACTCCGTCTAATTTCTTCACTCGTAAAGACGCTAGAGTTAAATAGGCGCCTGTACCACCTGCACTAACAATCGCATCGGCATTTTCTTTAACTAAAGTATTGACCGCTATCGCCATACTTGATTCTTTATCATGAAGTATTTCCATTGCGTGTGCGTCCATCTTCATTGTTTGTGTAGCGTTAATCACAGTAACTTTACTACCTAAAATCGATAATTCGTTTTGTGGACCAACCGCAATAATTTCTACATCTGGGTGCGCGCTTAAAAAAGAAGATAGCCCTTTAACTGTGGCATCTAAACCTAAATCGCCGCCTAACATATCAACTACGATTTTCATACAAGATAAATATTATCATAAATCGAATTAAAAAATTAAAAACGATAATTTAGATAGTTATTATAAATAATAAAATTAGACAAGTTGATTAAACAATGATATTATTTTTGTCTATGAGTAAAAATACAAAAAAGGGCACTGAAAAAAATAAGAAAGTGTCAAAAAGCAAGCCCGCTAACAAAAAAGCGAGCAAAAAAGTTGATACTAAAAAAGTTGATACTAAAGAAACTGTTGATGAAAAGAAAGTTGAAGTAAAGGCAACCGAGCCTATTGAGCAACCAGTTGAATCTACTCCGACTGAATCCAAGAAGGAAGAGACCGAAGTCGCTAAAGAAGAAGTTGAAGTCGTTAAAGAAGAAGCTACTCCGTTTGAAGAAGAAAAGGTCGAAAAGAAACCACGCAAGGAAAAAAAGCCTAGACAAAGTTTAGTTAACGTTCCTAAATCATTGCGACTTGTTACACAAATCGCTTTGTTATTAGCTTTTGTTTTTACCTTCATTACTATGTTTGTTCCTTTAGGCGATCCAGCCTATAACGGAAATGGTCTACTTCTTGCTTTATTTAACGGGGGCGCAAATCAAAACGTTATATTCTCAACCATCTTAATGATGACTGCAAGCATCATTGATTTAGTATGTGTTATTGTGACTGTTAAGCAACAAGAGTGTAAATCGTACTCTTCGCTTATTGCATTATTTGCGAATATCGCTTTCATTTTAATTAACATCAAAACAAACGTATTATCTGGTGGTTTAATTGCTGCAGCAGCTGCCGGCGCTTTATTCTCTTTAGTAGTAGTAATTTTAAATTTATTCCCATTCATTGTAAGTCGAAAAGATAAGAAAGACTTTAGACCACGTCTTTATATCATCATGAATACTTTGGTGTATTTAGTCGTATTAGCAATTTTATTCTTACCATTCAACATCTTAGGAAGTGTATTTACCGATACTAATGTAATCTTCCTTGCTTTCCTTAATGGAATTAATTTCTCAAATGCTGCTTTCGCTTTAGGCGCAATCTTTACATGTTTAATAGTTTTATATGCGGTTAAATTTGATAAAGCATTGAAATGCTATTTACTCGATAAAGAAGGCTTTGATGAATATAGTAGAAAACTAACTTGCTTAGGAATCGCTGAAGGCGCTATTTTCTTCCTTGCGGTTATTATTGTTAGAATAGTTAACAACTATACATCAGCTGATAAAGTTGCCTTCAATACTATTACTTATATTCCGTTTGCATTATCTTCATTAGCGGTCGTTATTCAAAGTTACTTCATGGGCAAAAATGAAGTTATTAATGAAATCATTAAAAAGATTGAATTAAAAGATATAAAAGTTGAAGAATTAACCGAAGAAGAAAAAGCTGCTTTAAAAATTAGAAGAAACAGCATTGCTTTAATTATTTTCGAAACCGTTCTAGTTGGTACGCTAGTTGGATCGTTCTTCCTCCAATTCTTAGCGGTTAATACAACCGATGGTGTAATTAATGCTAGTTATACAGCTTATGACTTAATTATGGGCTTTAAGAACGAAGCGCAAAGCTTTGCCATTGTTGGCTACTTATTCCTTGTCGCGGCCTTAGCTAACATTTTCTTATACGTCTTCTCAATTTGTGCATTATTAAGTGGTGCTAAGAGCAAGACTACTATCTCTAAAGTATCTACCATTACTTCGTATGCTTCTTTACTCGTATTAGCATCCGCTTCGTTATATTATTTAGCGTCGGTTAAATCGACCCCAAAAATTCTTGAAGCTTACTTCCCAGATTTACCACTTGAAGAATATATTACTGACTTATTAGATCGTTTATCTATTAGCAGTCAATTAACATATCCTGCATTAGCAGTAACACTCGTTATGATATGTATGTTACTCCTTAAGCCAATCACCAAGATTGAAGTTGAAAGCGCGAAATTAGCAGATGATCGTATTATGGTCGGTGCTGGTGATGGCGGACATGGTGAAGATGATGAAGGCGAAGGCGGACATGGTAGCGGTGATGAAATCGATAAAGTTTCTTTAGTCGATGATAATTTAATCACCTTTGATAACTGCCCAACCTTTACTGAAATTGATGGTAAGAAAGCGGAATTTGATGAAGACTACGCTAACCGTAAAAAACAATTATTTGAAAATCCTACTTTACCTAAATTAGTCAACTATGTTGTTGATTATGCTAAGAACTCTCGTCTCCACTTATTCTATAAGAAAGAAGACATTGCAACTTTCTTAGCTGGATTAGCGTCCGCTAAATTATCAATCTTACAAGGTATGTCTGGTACTGGTAAAACATCCTTACCAAAAATCTTTCTTGAAGCAATCTATGGTAATTGTGAAATTGTTGAAATTGAATCCTCTTGGAGAGATAAAAACGAATTGCTTGGTTACTATAACGAATTCTCACGCGTTTATTCACCAAAGAAATTTACTCGTGCGTTATATAAAGCGGTCCTTAATCCAAGTATTGTAACCTTCATCGTTCTCGATGAAATGAACTTAAGCCGCATTGAATATTACTTCAGTGACTTCTTATCATTAATGGAAAACGAAGAAGATAAGCGTGAAATCCGTTTATTAAATAACCAAATCTTCAATGTCTATGGTAATGCTCGCCATTCTTATACGGCTTTAAAAGACAATCATACAATTATGATTCCAAAGAATGTTTGGTTCGTTGGTACCGCTAACCGCGATGAATCGACATTTGAAATTTCTGATAAGGTCTATGACCGTGCGTATACTATGAACTTCGATCATCGTGCAGTGTCACCTGATAAGTTCGAAGATCCGATGAAACAAAAATTCCTCGAATACAATGCACTCAAGAAATTATTTGATGAAGCTCCAGCAGTAAACTTCTCAGTAGAAAATAACGAGGTCATTAAAGAAGTTGAAAAAGCCTTACGTCCATACAACATTTCATTTGGTAACCGTATCGCTCGCCAAATCGAAACATTCGTTAGAGTCTATTGTAACTGCTTTAACAAACCAGAAGATATCGTTGATGAAGCACTTGAAACTATCTTACTAAGTAAAGTAGTTCACAAACTTGAATATAAGAACGTAAGAAATAAGGATGAATTAATTCACACCTTTAAGCGCTTAAAACTCAATCGCTGTGTAGAATTTATTAACAAACTCGAAGAGGAGTTCTAATGCTTAATTATTCAAGCAATGAAGAGCTTCAGGAAATTTATCCTGATTATTCTTCGATTGCCTCATTCGTTAATAAAAATAAAACATTAGACTTTTATAAGTTTGATAATTTTATTACTAATAAAATATCACTTTTCATTGTTCACGAAAACATTGATTTTGAATCAATTGAAGCGACTGTGGAAATGATTGAAGGTTACATGCGTTACCTCATTAGTATTTTCGTAAAGCCGATTATTAACTTAAAGGATGTTGAAGAAATCGTTCCAATCGAAATGGTTAGAAAAATTGGTAGTGACACTTTATCTTATTCCGCAATTCATAGTGAACTATGGTCAAATTTTACATCGCAAGGAATTAAGCCAAGAAAATTATTAACTCACACAGTTGATAATGATTATCGCATTTATGAAAACCAAATCTTCGCACAATTAGTGGATGATATATTAATTTATTTAAAAAAGAAATTAAGAGACATTAGAAACTTAATCTTCGCGAGCCAACAATTAAAATTTAACTTACTTGAAAGATTAGATCACACTAACTACTATTTAGCGATTGGTAAACTACATTCCGGTTACATTCGTAACTTTAATTCCTATTATTATGCTTTACCACTTAATATTCGTATCACTAAATTAATTTCAACGATTGAAGGATATTGTAAATATAAGGTATATCAATTAAACAAGAAAAGAAAAAAGAGATTACCTTTAAAGCTCACTAACATTTTAAAGATGCAGAAGAACTATCACCAAATCTATTTACTTGCGAAGAAGTTTAATAAAGTATTACCAAAGTATAAGAAATTCACTACTAGAGAATTGAAACGCTTTGAAGATTCATATTTTGAATATTGCGCAATTATGTCTATCTTCTCAATTACGCATTTAAATTTCGCAACTAATAGATCTAACAAGATTAATATGAAGCGCGTTAACTGGAATTTCGTTTATAAAAAATGGAAAGCACAAATTAAAGCGGTTAAATCAAAAAATTCTAAAGCGTTATTATTAACGGTTAAAAAGGACAAAACTTATAAAGTTTTATTAGTACCAGAAAACCTTTCTTACTACAAAGAATTTGAATATGATAAACGCTTAAAGTGTAATGAAGTCATTCCTTTAAGTCCGTTTATTAGTAATAAAAGTTCTCTATATATTGCCATCACGGATAGTGATTCATTCCTTCGTTTACAACAAATTATCACTCGCGCAATGGTGTACTCTGATAAAACCCACAAAGATTGTCATTTCTGTAAAGGTGAAATGATTAAAGTTACTAAGTTTGATTATGATCAATGGTTATGTCCGGCCTGCCGCACTAAAATCATTAAGCATAGCTGCCCAACCACTAAAAAGACATATTACTCCACCACCATTGACGGTTTCTTAGTTGATCCGATTAATAATGTCGAAATGCTAGGAAATGTTTTTGATCGTTCTAAAGCTTTACACTATCGTAATATCAGCGATATTAATGAATTCGGCGAACCGATTTGCCCACACTGTGGACAACATCATAATATTTAAACATTTGTGAATTTATCACTATTGATTTCTTTTTTGGCTATATCAATTAATTTTCTAAATGATGGTTCTAGACGATTTTGTAAAATAAATTTTGCATCATCACGTGCACAAGTAAAGATTTTAAAATCATTAACAATATTAACAAAGTTAAAACTAGGTAAACCAGATTGACGATATCCGCCTAATTCACCAGGTCCACGTCTTTTTAAATCTTCATTAGCGATATAAAAACCATCATTAGAATTTACTAAAACTTTTAGTTTATCTTTTTCAATTTCATCTCGACCATCATATACAAGTAGGCAATTGGCCGCTTCTCCATCTCGGCCGATTCGTCCACGTAATTGATGAAGCGAGGCTAAACCGAAACTAGAAGCATCATAAATTATCATGAGATTTGCGCTTTTTACATCCAAACCGACTTCAATAACCGTGGTAGAGACAATGATGGGGTATTTGTTAGCCTTGAAACTTTCCATCGCGCAAATCTTCTCTTCTTGGCTTAACTTACCATGAAGTAAGGCAACTTTTCCTGGATACTTTAATAAGTATCGCGCAAATAATGTCTCGACCGTTATCTTAGACTCAGTCACGCTATCGGTAATTAAAGGCGCAATGATATAAACTTGCCGATGATTTTTAAGTGACTCATTAATTAGATTATCAATCGTTGGGTCATTACTGTCTACGATTGTTGTCATTACTTGTTTATTATCAAACGGAAACTCTTTAAGTGTTGAAACATCTAAATCACCATAAATGGTTAATGCTAAAGTGCGAGGAATAGGTGTAGCACTCATTAAAAGTAAATCCGCATGGCTTCCTTTACTGGCTAATAACAATCTTTGGTTAACACCAAAACGATGCTGTTCATCAATAATCGCTAAGCCTAAAGAAGAATATTCAACGCTTTTAGAGAATAGTGCATGTGTACCTACTACGATATCAATCTTGTGATTGATTAATGCTAATTCAATTTGACGCTTCTCCTTAGAAGGTGTCTGACCTACTAATAAAGCAATCCTAATATTTGTGCTCTTAAATAGTTCACGAAGTGTTACGAAGTGTTGTCTTGCTAAGGCATCAGTTGGCGCCATAAAGGCTCCTTGATCATTACGCAAGTAATTACCATATAAAGCTAAAGCTGCCACTAACGTTTTACCACTACCAACATCACCTTGAAGTAAGCGATACATCAAAGATGTCTTATTCATATCAAATATAATTTCAGTTACAGCCTCATCCTGAGATTTAGTTAAATGATAAGGAAGACTTTTGATAAAAGTATCAACTTCTTTAGAGTTAATATGTTGTTTCTTATTTTTCTCTAAGCGCTTATTCTCTTCGCGAATTAATTCGGTCTTTAAAGTGAACTTTAAACATTCTTCGTATTTAAGCACTCGCATTCCTAAACGAATATCATTGTCCACTTGAGGATGATGCAATTTCTTTAAAGCATCCAAGCGAGATAATAAGCAATACTTCTTCATGAAGTAAGGTGGAACAATATCTTTAACGTTTTCGATATTTTTGAAAGCGCGATCCACTAATCTTCGATAAGTATTTTGATCAACCGGCCCTGGCAAGGAATAAACTGGTTTAGGAAGCTTAGAGGTAATTTCGTTATAAGTAGAAATATTAATTAAGTTAATTTTGTTTTTCTTCTGATCATAATTACCAATCACTACATACTTTGTATCTAGTTTAAGAATCTTAGGTAAATAGGGACGATTGTAAGCTTCGATATTAAATTCATTGCCTGCTAAAGTTTGAAATTTAAATCTCACTAATGAAACACGCGAGAATCTCGACAAAGTCGGAACTTGAATTAATTTACCATAAAACACTACTCTTTCTTTATCAAGAAGCATTACTTCTTTTGTAGGCGTCATATCTTCATAGGCGCGTGGAGTGTGTTCTAAAACATCGAGATAATTTTTAATCCCATAGTTAGCTAAGGCTTTGTTAATCTCAATGCTTTTAGTCAAATCCATAATTATATTATGGAATAAAAATGATCACTTGTGTGTAACTTTGCTCATTTTTTATAAAAACTTCAAAAGAAAGTAATAGAAATTAAAAAATATAGAACTATAATACTAAAAGCGACATATGGAATCAGTCGATAAAGCCGAATTATCTAATAAGCGAGAAATTATTCTAATTATATTTTGCTTTTTAGCCTACACAATTAGCTACATTTGTAGATATAGTTATAACGCAAATGTTAACCAAATTATTCTATATTATGGTATCGATAAGACTCAATTTGGATTAGTTGGCACATTATTTTTTGCTGCCTATGGTACTGGACAATTTATAAACGCCTTTTTATGTAAAAAATACAATAAGCGAATAATAATCCCAATTGCATTAACGATTTCGTCCATATTAAATTTAGTTTTATTTTTCCAACCACCATTCTTTATTTATAAATATTTATGGCTAATAAACGGATTGACTCTATCTATGTTATGGCCAACTTTACTCCAAACTCTTTCTGAGCACATAAGCTCAAGGAATACGAAATTATCAGTAATTATTATGAGTATAACCGCTGCGGCTGGAACGTTTGTTGCCTATGGAATTAGCGCTATATTTAATAACTTCCAGGTTTACCAATATATATTCATAACCGCCCTTGTATTTGGTTTATTAATGGCTGCTTCTTGGTTCATTTTTTATCCTAAATTAACGATTAAATCTTCGGATATCAATACTAAAAAAGAAGAAGTTAAAGCGGATGATATAAATGCTGTATCAAACATATCTTCAAAGTCGGTTTTCATTTCAATATTAGTCGCAATGGGTGTATTAATGCTAGTTTGTAACCTAGTTAAAGATGGTACAACTACATGGGTACCAAATATATTAAAAGAATCCTTTGGATTAGGTGATTCATTTTCTTTAGCATTAACCTTAGTACTTCCAGTTTGCGGAGTGTTTGGCACCTTAGTCGCAGTGTTTATTAATAATAAATTAAAGAATTATATGTCTTCTTCATTCTTATTAATGTCAATTTCTACATTTGCGATCGGTATCGTATTATTAGGATTAAATTACAATATATTTGCTTTAGCGTTAATAATGTTTGGAATAATCTCTTTAATGATGCATGGAATAAATAACTTACTAACTAGCCAAGCTCCTCTAGAACTTAAAGGAAAAATTAGCGGTGGTTTAATGGGAGGGATCTTAAATGGTTGCGGATATATTGGAAGCACTATTTCTTCAGTCGGTCTTGGCGCAATCTCCGAAAGTTTTGGATGGAATGTCGTTTCTATCATTTTAATCATCACAAGCGGTGTGTGTTCACTAATCGCTTTAGTCTTTATTTTTATAATTAAAAAAGCCAAGCATTAAAAAAAGACCGATTCCGGTCTTTTATTTTATTAGAGCGATGGTAGGCTTTGCCTTCATCTTTTCTCTTTTCTTAAAGTTAACTTTATGATGCTTTTTATAATCTTCTAAATTAGATTCACCTTTGAATGTAATGTAAAGATACATCCGATCATCACTCTTATTATGTTTATAAGATAAATATCCATATCTCACTAATTGATGAACATGGTTAGCGAGTTGTCTTCCTTTAATACTAGTTAAGGTTGAAAAAGTCTTAAAGTTGATAAACTTTGCAGTTTCTTCATCAATCTTTCCGTTTACGAGCTTAAGCACACCATGCATATTCGGATAATAATCCTTTTGGTTTAATTCATAAACCATTTCTAAGATCTTAATGGTGGTAATCGATAATTCGTAATTTGCCATACATTTATATTATAACGAAGGTAAAGGCATATTGGTAAATTATCAATATTTAATCTATAATAAAGAATATGAAGAAAATTACATTATTAGCTATTGCTTCTATTTTTAGTTTAGGAGCGCTTATTAATTGTGGCGGTAACCACTTAATTGACGGAGAGGATCGCGATTGCGATGGTTTATTAAACGATATTGATCCTGATCCTACAAATAATCATTATCAAGTTGAATTGGATTTGGGAGATGAGAAAAGAAGTAAGCCTATTGATATCAATATTGACTATCGTGATTTCTTAGCCGATGGCTACAATAAAAATTTAGCGTTGTTTACTTCACTATTATTGAACAGTCCGATTTTTATAAATAATGCGTATGAACCCGCTAAGAAAGAAATATTACCAATCTACGCTCAGATCGGCTGCCATGACATTAAAAAAATGGTTACCGAAGGTGTATATAAAAATGATCCTTATGATATAGCTTTTGCCTATCTTGGTCATCATACATTTACCAATGCTGATAACAAACGTTATCAATTCTTCTTTATAACAATTAATGGTTACCCCACTAATACCGGTTGGGTTTCTAATTTTGATATCGGGGCTTGTGATGCATCTGGTAACATCACACAAGGCTATAAAGATTTTTGGGGAGTAGATGAACATCCCGAATGGAAAAATCATAAAAACCATAAAGGTTTTGATGTCGCGGCAAATCGTGTAATTGAACTAGTCGATAAATATGTTAAAGAACATGAAGATAGCAGTGCACAAAAGGTTATGATTTTTACCGGGCATTCTCGTGGAGGCGCGATTGCTAACCTTGTGGCTAAATCATATGTTGATGATGGTGTTAATGTTAAAGCGTATAGTTTTAATCCGCCAACCGTCACTAAAGAAAATAATGATAAAGAAAAATATCATAATATTTTTACCTTCTCTAATGCTAACGATATAGTTTCAAGAGTACCTTGCCCTAACTATTGGGGATATTCTTATTTTGGCGTTCCATTTACCATCGATGTTCAAAGCGAAGGTAAAGATTTATATAAGAATCTTTATGACCGTGACTATTGGGGTAACTCTAATGAAAACTTAGATGCGGTTGAAAAAGAGCTTGCTGATTTAAGTTGTCTAGAAGCGCCTACCTCTAATAGATCAATTAAAGAATTAGCGAAAAGCGAGAACCTCTATGAGAATTATCATTACTCTGTAGAAGGCGAAGATGAAAATACATTTGATAGTGAAAGTGAAGCTATTGATTTTGTAAATTTTATTAGTGAACATTGTTCAAATACTGTGGCATTAGAGCGCGATGGTTGTACAGTTACTTGGAAGTGCCAAGGGTCTGCCATTATTCGCTTTCTTGAAGATGTTATTGTGCATGGTAGATCGTTTGATGAAATAACTGATTACTATCTCGTCTTATTCGACCGAATAATTAATGATGTTGGAATGGCAACGATAATTGCGGTAGCGATTAGTTCTATCGATCCTCACGCTGAACCGATTACATGTGTTCTTGCGATGTGCGAAAATAAAAAGCATTGAAATAAAAAACTCTAGAAGCTTGCACCTCTAGAGTTTTAATTTTAACTTTATTCTTAATTACTTAAGAATTTCGCTAACGGTACCAGCACCAACGGTACGGCCACCTTCACGAATGGAGAACTTAGTTCCCTTTTCAATCGCGATTGGGTGAATTAATTCAACCGTTAACTCAACGTTATCGCCTGGCATAACCATCTTCACATCGGTTGGAAGAGTAATGACACCAGTGATGTCTGTCGTACGGAAATAGAATTGAGGACGATAGTTGCTTAAGAAGCCAGTATGACGACCGCCTTCTTCTTTCTTTAAGACGTAAACAGTAGCAGTGAATTTTTGATGTGGAACAATGCTGCCTGGTTTCGCTAAAACTTGACCACGAACAACTTGATCACGGTTGATACCTCTTAAGAGGACACCAACGTTATCACCGCACTCCGCATAGTCAAGAGTCTTACGGAACATTTCTAGACCTGTAATAACTGTCTTTTGGGTTGGTTTAATACCAACGATTTCCATTTCTTCGTTAAGTACGCATTTGCCGCGTTCAACACGACCAGTGACGACGGTACCACGACCAGAGATGGTCATGACGTCTTCGATTGGAAGTAAGAATGGCTTATCGATAACACGTACTGGATCAGGGATACTAGTATCGACTGCATCCATAAGCGCTTCGATTTGCTTTGCAGCTTCTGCATCGCCATCAAGGGCTTTACGCGCAGAACCACGGATAACTGGAACTTTGTCACCTGGGAAACCATATGAAGTAAGTAATTGACGAACTTCGATTTCGACTAAGTCGAGTAATTCTTTATCATCGACTAAATCAACCTTGTTGATGAAAACAACAATGTTAGGAACACCAACTTGGCGAGCAAGTAAGATGTGTTCACGTGTTTGAGGCATAACGCCATCAGTACCCGCAACGACTAAAATTGCGCCATCCATTTGCGCTGCACCAGTAATCATGTTCTTGACGTAGTCAGCGTGCCCAGGACAGTCAACGTGAGCGTAGTGACGCTTCGCAGTTGAGTACTCAATGTGGGCGGTATTAATCGTAATACCACGTTCTTTCTCTTCAGGCGCGGCGTCGATTTCGTTATATGCTTTCGCAACGGCTCCACCTTTCGCAGAAAGGACTTTAGTAATAGCCGCAGTTAAGGTCGTTTTACCATGGTCAACGTGGCCAATTGTACCGATGTTAACATGGACTTTACTTCTGTCAAATTTTTCTTTTGCCATAAATTTTCTCCTTTTTTAAAACAGAATTTCTAAATTCGTAGCGTGAATAATAATAAAGCATTGTTAAGCAAAATGCAAACTTTTTTCATTTCTAATTACGCGTGCGCGAGAATTTTGGTAAAATAGATACATGAAAAAATATGATGTCGTTATAGTTGGAGCGGGGTGCGCTGGAAGCACTATTGCCCGTATTTTAGCCGAGAAGAAAAAGAAGGTTCTTATCATAGATAAACGTAATCACATTGCGGGTAATGCTTATGATTATTTTGATCAAGATGGCATTATTATCCATCAATATGGTCCTCACATTTTTCACACTAACTATTTAGAGGTGTTTAACTTTGTTAAAAAATACTCACCTTTCTTTAAATATGAACATCGTGTTTTAGGTAATCTAGATAATCAATTAGTGCCAGTTCCGTTTAACTTTAAATCACTTGAGTTAACGCATAACAAAAAAGACGCTAATACTATTAAGAAATTACTTCTTAAATACTTTAAAAATAAAACTAGAGTATCAATTTTTGATTTACTAAATCACCATGATCCTATGATTAAAAAATTTGGTAAATTCGTGTTTGATAAGGTGTTCGCCTATTACACCGCAAAGCAATGGAATATTAAGATTAAAGATATCGATAAATCAGTGATTAATCGTGTCCCGGTTGTACTTTCTTACCAAGACACTTATTTCGGCGATAAGTACCAATTTATGCCGTCTCGTGGGTATACCAACATGTTTAAAAATATGCTTAATCACAAAAATATTACGCTTCAATTAAACACAAATATTACTAATCATATTGAGTTTAAAAATAAGAAGATTTTTATTGATCACGAAGAATTTAAAGGAAAGTTTATTTATACTGGAGCGATTGATGAATTATTCTCCTATCAATTTGGGGTTCTTCCTTATCGCTCGCTCGATATTAAATTAATTAAAATTAAAAAAACTCACTATCAAAAAGCCGCAACCGTTAATTATCTTACAAGTGAAAAATTTACGCGCATTAGCGAATACAAATATTTCTTAAAACAGAACATCAAGAATAAGACAGTTATTGCTAAAGAATATTCAAAAGCTTATAACTTAAAAGGCAAAACTGATCCCTATTATCCAATTAATAACGAGAAAAACAATAAAATGTATTTAAAATACAAAAAGTTAGCGGATTCTTATCATATCTATTTGTCAGGGCGTCTTGCTGAATATAAGTATTACAATATGGACATGGCTATTCTTAACGCTCTTGAATTAACTAAAAAAATAAAATAAAAAGCGAGATTTCTCTCGCTACCTATTTACTTCTTCCCCGCACTCTACATCAGCAATCAACGCTGACATAGGTTTTATTTGCGGTCTCTTTCGCCACCGTTTTTGTTAATCGACCGTAGTCATCGATGGTAACTTATCCGTGCTACCAGATAGGATCATGCGCCGTTTT
>JAKSUZ010000015.1 GCA_024408505.1 Bacilli bacterium
TTTCACTTAGTTTCCTTTTACCAGAGTGGTTGGGACGATGATCTATTCTCACATCTACTCCACGTCTAGTTTTTCGCAACCACGTTTTAATAGTATCGCGCGAGATACCAAAACGTTTTGCTAAAGTTCTATTTCCTCCTTCCTTATTAAAATAAGCATCTAATACTTGCTGTTTAAATTCAGCGCTATGCTTTTTGAATTTTTGGCCTTTGCTTGCCATATAAAAAACCTCCAGGGGTTTAATTATACCTTTCTGGAGGTTTGGGTTTTTTATTGAAGTGTCCTATTTGGGGTTCACTTCATACGCGAGGGTTTTTCTTTTTCTTTGAAAAAAGAAAACTTACTAGATATAATATCTATACACTATGAAAAAAACATTTCGATATATTCGTTTAGCTTATACTATCCTAGCTGGTATTGAAATCATTGGAATAGTTCTTTTAAGTGTTTTCTATTTTCTTGATGTGGCGGGTGCTAAATCCGCAATTGATGGTTTAGTAGCTATTGCTATTACTATCTCAGTCATTGCTCTTAATATTATTTTCTGCGGTGCAATCTTATTAGCCGCATTACTTTTAAGACGTAAAAATGATTTAAGTAGCGCTCAACTATTAGGTCAAGATGTCCAAGAAGCTTATAACTTTGGAATGCTAGGCTTAGCGTTAGTGGATGATAGCGATACGGTTATTTGGTGTAGTGATTTATTCCGTGACCGTAATATTAAGTTACTTGATGAAAATATCTTATTATGGGAACCACGCTTAAAAGAATTAAAAAATGGTGCGGTTGACCACACAATTAAATTTATTAGTAATTCTCGTAACTACGAAGTGAAATACTTAAGAGAAGCAAAACTATATATCTTTAAAGACATTACCGATTTCCAAACCATCATGGATTACTCCCAGGCTAAGGCGAGTGTAGTTGGTATTATCATTATCGATAACTATTCAGAAGTTGGTGGTAATGCCGGTGATCAAAGTAATATCCTAGCGAAAGTTGGCGATGCGATTATTAATTACGCTAGAGTACATAAAGTTTTATTACGCCGTTTCCGTAATGATGCTTATTTCGCGGTTTGCGATTATGCCTCACTAGAAGAAATGGAAGATGATCAATTCTCCATCTTAGAAAAAGTAAGAGTTATGGGCGCGAAAGAAAACACTCCACCTACCTTATCGGTTGGATTCGCTCATGGTTTCCCGGATTTTAATAAACTAAATGAAATGGTTACGGATGCAATTGATATTGCGATGAGCCGTGGTGGTGACCAAGCGGTTATTTCTAAATATGGTGATGAATTAAAGTTCTTTGGTGGTAAGACCGAAGCGCTTGAAACTCGTAATAAAGTTAAAGTTCGTGTTTTAGCGGATTCATTAATTGCGACTATTAAACTAGCTAGAAATGTAGTGGTTTTAGGTCATACGGATGCAGATATGGATGCAATTGGTAGTTGCCTTGGCATTATGGCCATGTGCCAACACTTAAAGAAACCATGCCGTATGGTTTATGATCCAAAGTTAATTGAAAGAAAGGCTCGTTCAGCTTTTATTAGTAGTTTCACACGTGAACAAATAATGAAGATGATTATTAGTCCTAAAGATGTAGTAAGTGAAGTTAAATCATCAACCTTAGTGATTTTAGTAGATTGTCACCGTCCATCCTTATCCATTTGTCCTCGTTTAATTGAAAGGGCTAGTAAGATCGTGGTTATCGATCATCATAGAAGAAGTGAAGAGTTCGTGGAAATGCCAGTGTTCTCTTATATTGAGCCTAGTGCATCAAGTGCTTCTGAATTAATTAGTGAACTTATTCATTACGCAACTCAAAATCCTAAGATTGAAGTTCCATCTAGTTATGCCACTATTATGCTTTCTGGTATTTATCTAGATTCGAATTTCTTTAAAACTAAGACTACTGGTATTAGAACATTTGAAGCTAGTATGATTCTTAAAGAATTCGGTGCGGATAACTCAAAGGCTGATGACTTCTTAAAGGATGAATTTGAAGAATATTCATTAATTACTCAGATTGCTTCGACTTTGAAGACTCCACATGTTGGTGTGGTTTATTGTACCGCTGATGATAAATATAATATTGAGCCAGCTACTTTAGCGAAAGTGGCGAACCAATGCTTACAAATGAAAGGTGTTAATGCGGCTTTTGTTATTGGTAAGATTAATGAAAAAGAAGCACGTATATCTTGTCGTAGCGATGGAACAATTAACGTTCAGCTATTAGCAGAGAAGATGGGTGGTGGTGGTCACTTTACTATGGCGGCTGTTCCACTTAAGAACATGTCGATTAAAGATGCTGAAGCATCATTACTTGATACCTTAACTAACTACTTAAAGAAAGCTCAGACTACACCAGTTAAAGGGGAATAAATATGAAAGTTATCCTCCTCGCTGATGTGAAAGGCCTTGGTAAAAAAGGCGAAGTTAAAGAAACTAGTAATGGATATGCTACGAATTTTTTAATTCCCAAAAAATTAGCGGTAAATTATACCGATCGAGCTAAAGAGATATTAAAAGATCAACAAGCTCAAGCCGCACAAAAATTAGAAGAAGAAAGACAACTCGCGCTTAAAAATCAAAAATTACTTGAAGGCATTGTCCTTGAATTTAAAGCGAAAGCCGCACCTGATGGAAGAATGGTAGGGACAATCTCTTATAAACAAGTCGAGGACCAATTAAAGGACAAGCATCAACTAATTATTGATAAAAGGAAATTTATCGACCATTATCAAATTAACGCTTTCGGTACTACTAAACTTAAAATTGAATTATTCAAAGATGTAGTGGGAGTAGTAAGCGTTCACGTAAGTGAGGATAAGTAATATGGCGGTTAGTCTAGACAAATTACCAAGAAATGTTGAAGCAGAAAAGGCTGCTTTAGGCGCGATGTTACAAGATCGTGCGGTTAAAGATGATGGTTTAGCCTTACTTTCCATTACGGATTTCTTCTTAAAGATTCATCAAACGATTTTTGAAGCGATTTTCAATGTAAATGATAAGAATATTAAAGTTGATATTCAAACGGTCGCTCAAGAATTAAAGAATATGAAGCAACTAGAGACTGTTGGCGGAACTGAATACCTATATGAATTAATTCAATCAGTCTTAAGTATTGATAACGCAGAAGAATATATGAATATCGTTAAAGATAACGCGAACATGCGTGATCTATTAATTGCTTTCGGTGAGATTGAAGGTGAATTCTTAAAGAAAGATATTGAAAGCTATACTGCTTTTGTGGGTAACGCGCAAAAGAAGATTTATCAAATTGCTGAAGAAAGACGTATATCTAACTTTAAGAGCAGCAGAGAAGTTGTTAAGAATGTTGAAAAGAAGATTCTTGATTTAAGTGAAACAAAAAAAGAAGGCGACTTAACTGGTGTTGATACCGGATTTAAGTGGTTAAACTATTACACAAACGGATTCCAAGCGGAAAACTTAATCATCTTAGCGGGTCGTACTGGTTTAGGTAAGACTGCTTTTGCGCTTAACTTATTATTAAATGCGGCAAAGAGTGGAGTTCCAGTTGGAATATTTGAAATGGAAATGTCATCTTTAACGCTTTATTCTCGTTTAGTGGCGAATGAAGCTGATGTTAAAGGAAGACGTATATTAACTGGTAGCATTCGTGGTCGTGAAGTTATTCGCGTTAAAGAAGCGCTTGATCGTTTAGCAGCCTTAAAGATTTATGTTGATGAATCAAGTGCAGTCTCAATTCAAGACTTAGTCGCTAAAGCACGTAAACTTAAATCGGAACAACCGGATTTAGGCTTACTAGTCATTGACTACTTAGGTCTTATTTCATCGAACGCTAAAAATAAAAAGAGATATGATAACCGTCAACTTGAAATTCAGGAATATACTAGAACTCTCCACGAGTTAGCAAGAGACTTAAAAGTTCCGATTTTAGTCTTATGCCAGTTAAACCGTAAGGTTGAAGAACGTGGTGAATCTGGTACACCTAGATTAAGTGACCTTCGTGAATCTGGTTCAATCGAGCAAGATGCCGAAATTGTCTTATTAATGCATTCACCAGACTATAACAAGAACGCTTTAACCGAAGAAATGAAGAAACAACAACCACAGCCGAAAGTGACGGCTGCGAATATGTCGCCTGAGGCTAGAAGTGCATTAGTAGATAAAGCCATTCAAAGAACGGTTAATGAAAATAAAGGCAACCAAGAAGGTCAAGAAGACACTACCATCATGAATATCATCTTAGCGAAGAACCGTAATGGTGAATCTGGTAAAGTTATTAAATTATTATTTGAAAAAGATTATAGCAGATTCTCTGAAGTATCAGATGACTTCGCTAGCCAAGAAAAGGCGATTCAAGATCGTTATAGTAGCGAAGAAAAATAATGAAGTTCTATATTTTTGCAAGTGGCTCAAAAGGGAACGCTACTTTGCTTGTTGATAAAAATGTTCATATCTTAATTGATTTAGGCATCTCTAAACATCAATTAGAAGAACATTTAAGTAAACTTAAATTATCATTAGATGATTTGGATTTTATTTTATTAACGCATGAACACACTGATCATACGAAAGGATTAGATAGTATTCATAACATAATGATTTATGGTGGGAAGAATTCTTACGTAGGCTCTAATTATCATGAGATTAGTCCATACGTCCCATTTAAATGTAAACACTTAAATATTCTTCCGATTGAAGTAAGTCATGATGCTTATAGTCCATTAGGTTTTATTTTTAAAAACAATCAAGAAAAATTAGTGTACATTACCGATACTGGTTTTATTAACGAAAAGAATATGAAACTAGCGAGTAACGCGACATATTACATTATTGAATCAAATCATAATCGTAAGATGTTATTAAAAACGCATCGTCCTGCATACGTAAAAGAAAGGATTATGTCAGAGTTTGGACACTTAAATAATGAAGATTCTGCTCTTTATCTAAGTGAAATGATTGGAAGTAACACTAAACAAATCTTTTTAGCGCATATCTCACAAGAAGCTAATCGTTATGAATTAGCGGTTGAAACATGTACTTCTTTATTAAAGAAGAAAAGAATAGATACTAGTAAATTATGTATTAAAGCAGCGTATCAAGATCAAGCAGTCGAGGGTGGTTATGAAGATTAAGATTATCGCGATTGGTATGCTTAAAGAAAAATACTTAAAAGATATGGTGAATGAATACACCAAGCGTTTAAGTAAGTACACTAAAGTCGAGATTATTGAAATTAAAGAAGAGAACGATACCCATCCAAACGCAAAGGAAATTGAAGGCAAGAAAATATTAGGAATGATTAAGCCTAGAGATTATGTTATTGCTTTAACACTTAATAAAAAGGAATACACTAGTGAAGAATTAGCTAGTTGGTTAAATAAGATAACACTTAAGACTAGTGAATTAGTGTTTATTATCGGTGGTTCTTTAGGATTATGTAATTGCGTAATTAATCGCGCAAATGAATGTTTAACCTTATCAAAGTTAACCTTTACTCATCAAATGAGTAGAATAATCTTATTAGAACAAATATATCGTGCATATAAAATTATGCACAACGAGCGATATCATAAATAAATTAATATTAATTGATTTACATGGACTCTTCGATGATTTTATTCATTTTGGTAATCGTATCATTAAATATCGTATCGATATTAATATCAAATCTGTTATCATATGGCACGGATAAATAGAATCGGAAATCGTTGATGCATACAGTAGCAAGTTGGTCAAATATTGGAGTATAACGCGGAATAAAATATGATTTAAACAGGGTATAATAGGAAGTCTCAAATAATTTTTTTAACGTGGCCATGTTGGGAGCACAGTCGCCACTATCGCCGTATATTAATTCTTTACCTTTTGGATGAAACATACGAGCGTCCCCAAAAAACAAATCAAGCAAATTTAAATATTTATCCGTAACTTCAGATAAAAAATCGTTAAAGCATGCATTTATAGCATCAATAACAAAATTAGTCGATCTGGTCGCTTCTTCTAATCCATCATGGCATTTATTCGTTTCAAAGTAAAAAACGAAAACGTGCGGATAAACTGTTGTAAACGCTTTTCCTATTGTTTCTATGTAGTGATGAGTAGTTCTACGCTTTTGTTCACTGATGGTCGTTGCAATATCCGAAATTGTATTTTTCCAATTTGAATATTTATAATCATCTTCACCTAGATTAGTATTCCTAGTTGCTAATTTAAGATTAGCCTTACCGATTATAAAATCACAGTATATATTTACAATTTCAGATAAATTTTCCCTCCCATCATCTAATTTTGTTTTAAGATCACTAAGGATTGTGTTAGTCTCTTCTTCATCTATGTCATTATGATATACTGAAAGTTCTAACATTTTCTTATTTAATGCATTCACACATTCTTTGGAATATGTTTCGAATTGAGAGTCTAAGTCTACAATTGTATCTAATATGCTTTTGACATATGGTAAATAGGCATACATTTCCTTTTCATTTTGGATATTAACACGTTGTAGCCTTCTATGTTCAAGTTTATTAATTGAATCTACTATAGCAATTAAGGTTTCATAATAATCATTTAAATATTTCGATGGGCTATTATCTTCTTTAGGCAAACAAATGGTGACAATTTTATTGTACAGATCATTTAGCGTTAGTAATTCATTAGGAGCGTTAAGTATTGGTGTAGGATGACCATTATGATCACTACATAAGCATTCGCTATTCTTGAACACTTTACAAAGTTCGATTGTTATATATGATATTTTTTCTAAAACTTCGGCATCTGAATGATATTTTTCTACAACAATATTTTTATAATCCGTCAAAATGCTGGCAAATGCTGTTTTTATATTTGTTAAATCGTTATGCTGGAAAAATTTATTATAGCCAAAACTTTGTAATAAAGCGGCAAAAATATTTGCCTCTTTTTTTGATGTTATTTCAGTTGGATTTAAATAATTTGCATATTCTTTTTGATAAGTTGTATTAAGGAATTCGATTTCTGTTCCTTGATAGATAATCTTATTTAAACTAGCAATATAACCACTTGCAAGATTGGTTAGATGAATTAAACTTTCGTTATCTTTTGCGTCTTTCAAAACATTTTTCGCCACCGCTTGTAACGTGGCAAGCTGTCCGTCATAGTGCGCTGGCTCTTCAATAAAATTTATCGAAGTGATAAACGCTTCGCCTAGATATGAATATACTTCGCATTCATCGTCATTGGATGCATGAGCAATCAACTTTACACAGTCACTAAAGGATTTTGTTAGGAAGTAATTATCATCCATTGTTTTTATATAAGCATCGATTAGGCGTTTAACTCCTTCAACTTTTTTATCTCCAGTAATTTTTAAGGAATAAATTTGCTTGAGAGTATCAATAATACAGTCACTAAGAGTTGGATCAATTATTTGACGATAAACATATGAACTATACTGTTGCCTAAATTTCAACGCAAAGTAGTATGTTAATTCAATGTCTTCCTTGGTCTTAGTAATTGATTTATCTGAAATCGCTTTATTTATGTATTCAAATAATTTATCAAGAATATCCAATGGCGAATATTCTGGGTGAATCATCGTTCCATAAAAAGCTTTATTATATTCATCTTGTGTTTTAGGTGTATACAAATCACGGTAGTAATCAGCGTTTAAATCATAATTAGCGGTTAAGAATAGATTACTAGTGATAGGTGTATTCAAATCAAAAGATGTTTGACCAGATGTTGACCAATGAGTAAAACTAAAATATTGAGGTAATTCACCAATATACGTTGGAAGTGAATAGCCTTCGATACTATTTACTGTATTTCCTTCTTCAACATTATTAAAGATGAGATAATCTTTACCATTACTAAATTGTCCATCTTTAGTTGCATTCAGGACAACCGTGTAAGTGTTTTTAACAACCGGTTCTTCTCCTTTATTACAACTAGCAACTAAAGTAGCAGTTCCAATCATCGCCGATGCACACACAGCAAAGACAATTGGCTTTTTCCACATTTTAGTGGATTGATTTTTTAATTTATTCATAAGGTCATTATACAACGAAAAAATCGCCTTAGATAATAAAGTTATTTACCAAACGAATAATAAATGTTTTATTATTAATACAATAAATATGGATTATCAAGAGTGGCAACATCTAGAAAGAAACTTAGATAGCAAGTCAGCGTTATGCCCTGGCTATATTTTAAGTAAGGATGCACGCTTTATTATGGAGCCTGCATTCTACACTCAACTTGAGAATCTTAAACCTTTATTCCCTGATCGCTTTGATGAGATTATTAATGCAATCAACGAAAAAGTTAAAAAGAATAAGAAAGTTTTCTTTACGATGGATGTAGATTCTCCTTTTATAGTCTTAAAGAACTATATCTACCTAGAAATAACTGATATACTAAATCCACTTAAGATATTTGTGGAAGATAAATCTAGAGGCTCAGATTATGGCGATTAATGGATATCTAATCTATAACATCACTCAAAAGAATCAAAAGATTTTTAAGACGCAAATTGATGCTTATGTGAATGCCTTTAGATTAGAACACGTAAAACTTAAACTAGTGGATAATCTTCATGCTTTAGAAGTAATTAAAAAAGAAAAGCATGTAGATTTTGTTTTATTTTGGGATAAAGATATCGCACTAGTGTACCAACTATTAAATTTAAATATCAAAGTGTTTAATAATGTGGATGCTTTACGTTTATGTGATGATAAAGCATATAGTTATGCATTATTTAATAAGAATAAGATTCCTACTCCTAAGACTATTGTGTTGCCTTTAACTTTCTTTGAAGATTTAAGTAAATACTTTGGTGATATTAAAAAACTCATTAAATCCTATAACATCAAATATCCATTAATTGTTAAAGAACGTCGTAACTCATTAGGATTAGGTGTCTATCTTATTCATAACGATAATGAATTAAAGAAGATATTAAAAAATAAATGGCAAAGAGAATTAATTATTCAAGAATATATTGATTATGAATATGGTAGAGATTATCGGGTTTATGTAATTAACCATCGACCAAAAGCAGTAGTGAGTCGCACTAATAAGAACGATTTTAGAAGTAACGTTGAATTAGGCGGAAAGATGAAGATTATTAGTAAACCAGATGATGAGTTACTAAAGATCGCTATTCGTTCTTCCCTTGCACTTAAATTAGATTTTGGCGCAATTGATATTGTAAAAGACGCGCATGGTAAATACTTTGTATTAGAAGTAAATAGTAATGCGCGTACCTTAACCATTGAGCAATTAGCAAAAACGCCTCTTACTAGAAGCGTTGCTAAATATATTTTAAGTAATATTTAATTATTTCGCAGGCGCTTGATAACGTAATGTTCTCATGCTGAGCCACATCACGCGCATACCAATCGCTAAGATAAAGAGCATCATGGCCATGTTGCTCATTAAGAAACCAAATAATGAAATGATACCTGGAGTTAAGCAAGCATAGTAGGCAATCTTTTGACCATCCCAGAAAGTATATATTCTGAATGGATTGTTCTTACCACGAGTCAATACCCAGACCATAAAGCCCATCAAAAGAATTACACCTGCATCAACGCCAAGGATGATACCAGTTGAACGCCAAGTATTGCTTGCACGTGTATTAATAAATGCTTGATCAAAGAAAGATGCGCAATCTTCTAAAATGGTTTTAGGATTTTCTGATTTAACTAAGACGCCGTGAATGAAATCAGGATTAGGATCAGTGTGTTGATAATCACCGTATGGTCCAGCAATACCGGCTGCGCCACCAGGTGAGATTAAAGCGCCTTGCACGTGATTAGTGCCAAAAACGATAAAGGAACATTGGCGACTCTTTTTTACATCGTTGCCATCTTTATCTTTTTCGGTTTGTAACCAAGTTTCTGGTTTCTTTTCATCATCGTTTTTCGTATCCTTATTAATTCTAAGTGGATTGATATTCTTTGAGATTTCTTCTACGTATAAGTTAAAGTCATATTTATTCTCATCGCAGTAGAAGATTTCCATGATTCTATATTCTTCACGAGTCTCTTGATCTGTTTTAGTCGAGATGAAGCAATTTAATTCGTTGTGTTTTTCGCTATAAATGCCAATACTTTCCCAATTATTAGCGACTAAAGTATGGTCCTTTTTTAATTCAAAGGTAATTTCTAATTCAGTGGTTTTTCTACCAAATTCAATCATTGCGGTATCAAAACTATAATTTATTCCGCGTAACCATGCGCCACCATTTTGTTGGAAACCCGTTACACAAGTAGGTAAGGCTGCAAAGAAAAGAGAAAATAAAACAAATACAATTGCTACAATCGTATATTTCTTTTCTTTAGTTCTAGCCGCTTCTACACATGCGTTGTTAGAGATAAGCGTTCTGAGGATGAGTAATATGTGTTTCTTCATCGTTTCATTAGTATATTATGAAATTACTATAATTTCAATTTATTATTGTTTGACAAGCTAACTAAGTTGGTGGTAGTCTTTTAAGGCACACTTTCTTTAGGCCCACTTGAGACCTAAGGCAGGAGGTAAATAGATTTATGAAACAAGACATTCATCCAAAGTATCAACGTTGCAAGGTCACTTGTGTCTCTTGCGGAAACACTTTTGAGACTGGTTCAGTCTTAAAGGAAATTAAGGTTGATACCTGCAGTAACTGTCACCCATTCTATACTGGTAAGCAAAGATTTGTTCAAGCTGCTGGTCGGGTTGATCGTTTCAACAAAAAATATGGCCTTAAGTCTAAACAAAATTAATTTTTGTCTAGTCTAATATATAATATATAAGGTATTTAAAGGAGATTTATTTAATGAAAAAAATTACTTATTTAGTCGCTCCATTAATGGTGTTACCATTATTAGTTGGATGCGGAGGTGGGGGTGACACACCAGTACCACCAGAACCACCAGTACCACCAGAACCAGCTGTAACACACACGCTTACACTTGTTTCTGAATGGACTACTGAAACCTTATCATTCACTGATGTAGAAGGCAAAGCGATTGAAGGCAATACGCCAGTTACCATTACTGAAGGACAAGATTTTATTTTTAATGTTAGTTTAAAAGAAGCTGAAAATGCAGACCATCCTAGCAAAATACATCAAGATTACATTATGGCCTTATCAGGCGAAGAAATGAATCCACTAACGATGGGATTTGAACCAAACGCAGATGAAACTGCTGCTAAGTTTACTATTTATGGTAAAGATATTACTGATGATATATCGTTAATCGGTGCAGAATATAAAGAAGGCATGTATCTATGTGCTTTCCCTTATATTTTAGGGACTCACGTTTCAAAAGTTAAAGCAGAAGGATTACAATATACGGTAGGTGATTGGTATGGTTATGTACCGCTTGAATCAAATTTAAAAATTACCTTTAGCGTAACATCATCTGGAGCATTACCTCTATTGGAGAACATTTTATTATCTAGAAATTTAGGGGATTTTGAAAATCCATCAAAAGTTAAAACAAATTGGGCGTGGTACGAAGTAGCCGATTATGCCAGCGTTTTGCACATAAACAAAGTTAGTAGTGATGAAAAAAATAGAACCTCTGTCTTTATTTCAGCTAGAGGTCGTAAATCAACTATATTGGAAGAATTAAGCTGGGAAGAAATCCAAAAGATTGTTGACGCGGGTGAGGCTCCTATGTATTTCAACTATGGTGAAACCAAAACTATTGAAGTTAATGGTCACAATCATATAGTTAAAATCATTGGTTTTGATCATGATACGGCCGTAGATACTAGCAAGGAACATACGTTAACTTTCCAATTCTCTACTGTTGTTAGTAATTCAGAAGGTGAGGCAATCACCACGTCATGGAATGATGTTACTGGATCTCAATACGAAAAAGCCAATAATGATTATAGAGCCTCGGTTTTGAGAAAGAAATTAGAAGACGAAGAAGATGACACTTTTAAGTCGGTACTTGAAATGCTTCCTCCTATTTTACAGAAAATTATTAAGCCTGTTACTAAGTATGTTGGCGTATCAGAGGATGATGGAGCAACCTATACAGCAACAACGTTTGACACTAAACTATTCCCATTAGCTGAAGTTGAAGCTTACGGCAAAGAAACGCTTTCTCGTGAAGTTCCAGAGGAAGGCACTGAGTACGGCTTCTATAGAGAAGGTTACAAACAAGGTAAAGAATATTCAGATATGCGTAAAGCATATGACGCTAATGGTGGTTTATCAGGCGTTGCCTATTGGACTCGTTCACCACTTAATTATGAAGATTATCAAGGCCGTAGAGTATATGCGATTAACACAGTCGGCGCTGGTGACAATACTGGTTGGAACTGCTATGATCATGGCGAAGAATTTGGCATGCTCCCAGCCTTCTGCATCTAATTGTTAGGAATTAATAATCAACTAAATAACTCTCTTACTCCGGTAAGGGAGTTTTTAGTATATAATATATACTAGTTACAAAGAGGTTTTCTCATATGAAGACAAAATTTTATATCACTACTCCAATTTATTATCCGAGTGGTGACGCCCATATCGGGCATGCTTATTGCACTACCATCTGTGATATTCTAGCGCGTAATAAGAGATTACGTGGTTTTGAAACGCGTTTCTTAACTGGTACCGATGAACATGGACAAAAGATTAAAGAACACGCTAAGAAGGCGGGAAAAGAAACGAAAGCCTATGTTGATGAGATAGTAATGAACTTCCAAAAGCTATGGAAGCTTATGGAGATTAGTAATGATGACTTTATTAGAACAACCGAAGATCGTCATATTAAAGTAGTACAAGACCTATTTTCTCAAATGCTAAAGAAGGAAGATATCTATCTAGGTGAGTATAAAGGCTGGTATTGCACTGAATGTGAAGCGTTCTGGACGGATATTCAAGTAGGGGATGAACATTTATGCCCTGATTGTCATCGTCCAGTTCATGAAGCTAGTGAAGAGAGCTATTTCTTTAAATGTTCTAAATATGTTAATCAATTATTAGATGAATATAAAAAGAATCCTAAACTATGTTTCCCAACTAGTCGGATGAATGAAATGATTAATACATTCATTAAACCAGGCTTACAAGATTTAAGTGTTTCAAGAACCTCTAATGATTGGGGAGTAACGGTTAAAGAAAATCCTAAACATACGGTTTATGTATGGCTAGATGCTTTAGCGAATTATATATCCGCATTAGGATATCCAGATGGAGAACTATATAAGAAGTTCTGGCAAGATGAGAATACAGAGATTATTCATGTAATCGGCGCTGATATATCTCGATTCCATTGTATTTATTGGCCGATGTTTTTGATGTCGACTGGACTTAGACTACCTGACCGCGTATTTGTCCATGGCCTATTAAGAATTAAAGATGAGAAGATGTCTAAATCAAAAGGTAATGTGGTTTCTCCTTATCCATTGGTAGAGCGTTATGGCGTAGATGCCGTACGTTATTATTTAGCGCGTGAAGTAACATTTGGACGCGATGGAGAATTTACTCCTGAACAATTTGTCGAACGCATTAATGTTGATTTAGCGAATCAATTAGGAAACTTACTTAATCGTACCGTTTCAATGATTGATAAATACTTTAATGGTGAGATTCCTGAATTTAAGAGCGGTGTTACTAAATTTGATAGTGAAATCGAAAATATGATTAAAGCCTCTATTAAAGAATACGAAATTAATTTTGATGATTTAAAAGTAACTGAAGCTATTACTAGTGCGATGAACTTAGTGGCACGTGCGAACAAGTACATTGACGAGACCGCTCCATGGGTATTAGCGAAAGAGAATAAGAGTGAAGAACTTAAGAGCGTTATGTCACATTTAGCGAATGTTCTTTATGTGAGTAGTATCTTACTTTCTCCAGTATTAGTGCATCAATCTAAAAACATTCTTGATCAATTAGGAATTCCTGAATCTTTAAGAAATTATCAATCAATTAATAAGATAGGAATAATTGAGAAGTTTAAAGTTAAGAAGGGTAATCAATTATTCCCACGTTTAGACACTAAGGTTGAAATTGAATATATTAAAGGGTTAATGAAATAGGAGGAAACTATTATGTATAAGCCAAAAATGAAATTAACCAAAGAAGAGCAAGCGATTCTTGATGGTGAACAAGGACCAGTTATGCAACAAATCATGGAAACGGTTGTCCGTTTCGGTGATATGTTTGAAGCGCCTCGCTTAGTAAATGTCACTCATCACGAAGGACATTTAGTAACCTCATTTGGAATCGGTATTATTAAACCTCTATTTACCACTATGGATAAATTAGTGGAAGCCGATATCCATACAAAAGCAAAATTTACGGTTGATCCTCGTCCATTAGATTATGAAAACGTAAAATGTAATCTAATTGAGAAATTAGTATTTAATAAGATTCTTTACTCTGAACAAGCACGTTATGAAAAACAATTAACCGCTGTTGGTTTAAAAAACAAAAACGCTTTTACTTGCGCTTGTTATTTCCCTGAAGTAGGTAACACTCCTAAGAAAGGAGATATTCTCTCTTGGGCAGAAAGTAGCGCGGTTAACTACGCTAACTCAGTATTAGGCGCACGCGTCAATCGTAACTCAGGAATGATTGATTTATTTGGTTCAATATTAGGTAAAGTACCAGAATTTGGTTTGTTAACCAATGAAGGTAGAAAAGCTAAATGGAAAGTAACACTTAAATTAAGCAAACTTCCTGAAGCACAAATTTTAGGTAGCGCAATTGGTATGAAAGTAATGGAAGATGTTCCTTATGTTATTGGTTTAGATAAATTCTTGGGTAAAGAATTAAATGATGATGTAAAAGGTTATCTAAAAGACTTTGGTGCCGCTACTGCAAGCAATGGAGCCGTTGGTCTATACCATATTGATGGTATTACCCCAGAAGCCAAAGAATTAGGGCATAAACTAATTAGAAAAGATGCCAAAGAATATGTAATTGATGATGCGGAACTTGAAAGAGTGTATAAGTCCTATCCTATTATGTGGAAGAAGGCAAATAAGAAGGGTAATCTTGCATTTATTGGTTGTCCTCATCTTAGTTTTGCTCAATTAAATGATTGGACAGATAAGATTACAAACGCTTTAAAAGAAGCAGGCAGAAGTAAAGTAGCCGTAAGAACTATTATGACCACCGCGCCCGATGTAAAAGAAAAATTTATGAAAACGGATAAATATCAACAATTAATGGCAACCGGTGTTAAGCTTTCTTGCATTTGTCCGTTAATGTACACAAATAATCCAGTAACAAAAATTAGACGTATTATGACCACCTCGAATAAATTAAGAACTTATTCAATTGCTCGTTATTATAAGAGCGATGATATGCTCAAGATTCTTGCGGGTAAAGGAGAATAGTTATGAAAACATTTAAAGGTAGAGTTTTAGCAAAAGGCAACTGGGAAGGCGAAGCCATTGTCTCTCATCAAGGCGTTAATACACTTGCAACTTTTCAAAAAAGCGCTCTTAAAAATGCCAAGACCGTTATTGCAAGTGATCAAAATAATCCAGATATCTTTAAAAAGGAGTTAACTGGTAAAGCATTGTGCTTACCAATTACAATTGGTTCAACTACGGGTGGATTAGTGATTCAAGCTATTTGCGCATTAAAGATTCATCCAGCATGTTTATTATTTAGCGAACACATTGATTCATTAGCGGCTTCGGGTGTAGTTCTCGCAAACGTTTGGGAACATAGTGATATGATCGCGATTGATAACTTAGGCAAAGAGTTTTTAGAAACAGTTAAAACTGGTGATAAATTAAAAGTAAGTGAGGATGGAACTGTTACTATTCTATGAAAATAGTTATATCTGCAGAATCAACCATTGATTTAACTAAGGAATTATTAGATAAATTTGATATTCATATAGTTCCTTTTTCGGTTATTTTGGGTGATGAGGCTAAACTAGATGGTGAATTATCTAATCAACAATTATTTAACTATGTTAAGGAACATAATCAATTGCCTAAGACTAGTGCGGTTAATCAATTTCAATATGAAGAGCATTTTAAAACTTTATTAAATAGCTATGATGCAGTTATTCATATTACCTTATCAAGTGAAATCAGTAGCGCGTATCGTAACGCTGTAATGGTTAGTGAACAATTTAAAGATAAAGTATTTGTAATTGATTCTAGAAGTTTATCAACCGGTATTGCTTTACTAGCATTACACGCTCGTAAATTAGCGGATCAAGGATTAGCGCCTGATGACATTGTTAATCAAGTCAAAGAAAGAATTCCTCATGTTCAAGCTAGTTTTGTTATTCAATCAGTTGATTATCTATATAAAGGTGGTCGTTGTTCTAAATTAGCTATGTTTGGCGCAAATCTATTCCATATCTGCCCTCAAATAGTTGTAAGTGATGGCAAAATGGATGCTGGTAAGAAGTTTAGAGGTAAATATTTTGATGTAGTTAGTCAATATGTTGATGAAACCTTAGAAGAATTTAATAATCCTGATTTAGAGAATGTTTTTATTACTTTCCCAAGTCTAGATGATGAAGCTAATATCGTAAATATGGTTAAAGATAAATTAGTGAAGCGTGGATTTAAGAATATCTATGTTACTTATGCAGGCGGCACTATTGCCAGCCATTGCGGTCCTAACACTATTGGGATTCTTTATTTCAATAATTAATTAGCCTTATTGCATTATCTCCTTTTAATCAGTATGATTAAAATTGATAATAAAAAGGAGTTTTGTTATGAAAAAACATAGACTATTAACTTTAAGTGCTGCTTTATTAGCATCAGCATCATTAATTGGATGTAATCAAAAGATGGTTACTGTTACTTTTGATGCTGGTATCGGAATGTTTTCTGATGGAAGTCGCACTAAAACGATGAAAGTCAAAGCGCACACTAAAATATCAGATTTAAATCTTCCTACTCCTAGTTATGAAGGGTATACTACTAATTCATGGGTAGATAGTAATAGTGGAGAATCTAATGATATTGTTGGTGAAATTAGTAGTAATCCGTTTTTAATTTTATATGCTGATTACGGTATTAATCTTGAAGGAATGAAAGCTGCATCTATTGGTAAAGTTGCCAACCTATTGGCAGAAGCAATAGCTAGGCAACCTGAATCAGAAAAGGAATTACGAAGGGTGTTTTTAGAAATGCAGTTTTATTTTGATGCTTTTACTGACGGAATAGATGCATTATCTTTAGCTAAAGCGGGATCTGGTGCGATGGAATCAATAGCAAGAATGCCTGAAGAAACTGAATCCATTGAGAACCTGATTTTCTATACAGGTGAAGTTATTCTTAATTGTCAAAAAAAGGACGGGCGCAATATAGGTATGGGTAAAATCGCTTCATCAACATGTGAAACTATTGCTCGACAGCCAGAATCGAAAGGAGATATTCTAAAAGCAACAGCTGTAGCTTTCGAAGGAATTTATAACTCTCCAGATCCATTAAGCGCAGCCGAAGGAATTGGTACAGCTAGCGTAGGAACATTAGAAGCCATTGCTAGACAACCAGAATCCGCCAACGTTTTGATTAATGATTTGGAATTGGCTATTTATTATATTAATCATGCTAAATAAGGGAGAAGAAATTATGAAAACAAAAAAATACCTAGCACCATTATTTGCCACTTGCTTGTTAGTAGGGTGCAATCAAAAATCCACAACCGTAACCATTCAATTTCATTCGCAATATGGCGGTGATATAGGAAAACAAACAGTTAATATTGGAGATTATATTGTTGAGCCGAATCTTGTAGAAGATTCTAATCAATATGTAATTGGTTGGTATCGTGATGATAAATTTACTCAACGTTTTGATTTTTCTGATCCGGTGACCGAAGATCTAAATCTTTATGCTCGTTGGGGTGGGGCCATTGAATTTGATTATACATACCATAGTGGCGGTACTAAAGACACTATTAAATTTGGCATACTTACCAATATTATTAGTCTCACTACCACAAATACAATGACAATTACATGGGGTGATGATAGCGAGCCTAAAGTTTTTGATGAACAAACAATTATGAAGGGCGAAGTGATAGTAGTAGAGCACACCTATAAAAAAGAGGGAACATACCGTGTTAGTATCGATTATCCCTTGATGGCATTTACTTTTGCTGATGGAGACGAAAAATTATTAGCTGACGGCAATGCATATGTAAACGATTTTACAATTAATTGTCCGCATCCTTATACATCTATTGATAGTGATGAATATTTTGGTTCAATGAAATTAGTGCTTGGTGGGAAAACTTCATCTGACAGTACTTCTGATTTATCACGCGTTAGCGCTAGTCGAAACTTAAAATATTTTATCGATAATGAAGTTTTTAAAAATACTAAAATCGAAAGTTTCTATTTTAGTGATGGGATGTACTATATTCCACCACAATTATTTAGTGAGCAAAAAACTTTAAAGAAAATCGGTTTTGCAAAGAACAGTTCTTTATATGATATTAGTGCGAGTGCGTTCTATAACACAGATATTACAAGTGTTAGTATTCCAGCATCAGTGCATATCATCGAAGAGAATGCTTTTTACACCAACACATTAAAAAGCGTTAAACTTAACTCAATATTACCTCCTATTGGTATTGAACCAAATGCTTTCAATGCAGATGCTGCGAGGGAGATTATTATTCCAAAAGGTTCATTAAAAATATATAAGGAAATGATAAAAGGCTCCGAATTCGCAGAAAAAATCATTCCACTACTTAAAGAAGCTGAATAGTATTCATAAATAATTACTTTATTTATGCTATAATCATTATCACTTATGACAAAACCAAGGAAAGATATACTTAGTTGGGATGAATACTTTATGGGTATTGCGGCTTTAAGCGCGCTTAGAAGTAAAGATCCATCTACTCAAGTTGGAGCATGTATCGTTGATAATGAAAAGAAAGTTGTTTCGATTGGCTATAATGGTATGCCTCGTCATTGCTGTGAAGATAAGTTAACTTGGAATAAGAATGAAGGTTTAGATAGTAAGTATCTTTATGTTTGTCATGCTGAATTTAATGCAATCTTAAACACTAAAGGCGGTCATTCATTAAATGGTTGTACCGTATATGTAACTTTATTCCCATGCAATGAATGTGCGAAAGCTATTATTCAAACCGGTATTAAAGAAGTTGTATATGCTTCTGATAAATATAAAGATCAAGTTGGCACTAAAGCTAGTAAGAAATTATTAACCCTTGCTGGAGTTAAGTGCCGTCAATACAAAGGGAGAAATATTAAATTCCTAGTTAAATAAGCTACTACCCGCTCAAGAGAGCTACTCGTGGAACTTACTTCTTTGTCCAATAGAGGAAATGCTAAAGAATGGAAATACTTAAATTAAATAACGTTAGCTATTCATATAACAAAAAGGTTGATGTTTTAACCGATGTTAATTTAAGCATTAACGCTGGTGAAGATATTGCTATTATTGGTCATAATGGTTCAGGTAAATCTACATTAGGCAAATTATTAATATCATTACTTAAACCAAGAAGTGGAACTTTATCTTTTAACGGAACGATTATTGATAATAAAAACGATTCTTTAATTAGAGCTAAGTCAGGTATTGTGTTTCAAAACCCAAATAATCAATTTATTGGCGTTACTGTTCGCGATGATATTGCTTTTGGACTTGAGAATAAATGCGTCCCACACGAAAAGATGGACGCGATTATTAATGAATATGCTTCTAAGATGGGTGTTAGCAATCTTTTAGATAAAGAACCTTCAACACTTAGTGGCGGTCAAAAGCAAAGAGTGGCTCTAGCAGGTATCTTAGCGATGTTACCCGATATCATTGTTTTTGATGAAGCCTTAGCGATGCTTGATCCTAAAGGTAAAAAAGAGATTAGCGAATTAATTAAAGAAATTAAAAAGAATAATCCAGCATTAACGATTATTCGGATTACTCATGATTTAGATGAAGCGTTTAATAGTGATAAAGTAGTCGTCTTATCTAAAGGCAAGATTATGTTTAATGACACACCTATTAATGTCTTTAAACATGTAAACGAATTAAAAGAATTAGGATTAGATATTCCGTTTGTGGTTAAACTTAACCAAGCATTACTTAATGAGGGATTAATTAGTGAAGTAGATTATAATCTTCACTCATTAGCAAAGAAGATATGCAAATAAAGTTTAATCATGTTTTCTTTACTTATAATGCGGATTCACCTTTTAAAGTTGAAGCCTTAAAAGATATTAATCTTGAATTAAGTGAAAACAATATTACTGCGATAGTAGGAAGAACGGGATCAGGTAAATCAACTTTAACTGAATTAATTAATAAGTTATTAACTCCTACTAGTGGAGAAGTGCATATTAATAATTTAGTTAATGCACCTAAAGTAAAAATAAAAGGTAAGGCCATTAAAGAATTTAGAAAAGAAATAGGTTTCTTATTTCAATTCTCTGAAAATCAATTATTTGAAGATACAGTTTTAAAAGATGTTATGTTTGGTGTTCAAAGTTTTTATCCTAAAAATAAGAACCCAGAGGCTTTAGCTAAACAAGCACTTACTCTAGTAGGATTAGATGAATCATTTTATAATCGTTCTCCATTTGATTTAAGTGGTGGAGAAAAGAAGAAAGTGGCGATTGCTGGTGTTTTAGCTTATCAACCAAAGCTATTGATTTTAGATGAACCTACAGCGGGATTAGACGTTAAAGGTAAAAAAGAAATAATGGATTTATTTAAAAAGATTCATGAAAGTGGAGTGGCTATTATTCTAGTTACCCATGATATGGACGTAGTCTTAGATTATGCAGATAAGATGATTATTATTGATGATGGTCAAATTCAAAAGATCGGTGCGCCTAAAGATATTCTTCAAGAAGACGTAGAGAAATATAATTTAGAAACGCCAAATATTTATCAAGTTATTCATTTATTGAAAGCGAATGGAAAGAATATCAGTAGTAACGTAAATGATATTCCTTCTTTAATTAAGGAGCTAAAGCACCATGGATAAATATATCTTAGGTAAATACGTTCCTTATAACACCATTATTCATCGCCTAGATCCACGAATGAAGATCTTAGGCATGATTATGTTAGTGGTGTCGGTTTTCCTATCTTATGGTAGTTGGACAACAATGTTTGTTCTTAGCGGAATTAATGCAGCTAGTATATTTACATTAATGTTAATTAGTAAAGTACGTTTAAGAGACCTACTTTATCAATTAAGAAGTTTATGGATATTAATTCTCTTATTAATGATTATTAATATCTTTGTGCCTCCAGTAGGAAGCATTCATGTTATTGCCGAAAGCGGTAATTTTAAGCTATACGCTGAATCATTCTTACAATCAGGCAAAATTATTTTGCGTTTATTAGAAATGTTTGGAATCGCAATGATTTTAACCGCATCAACTACTCCACAAGAATTAACCTATGGGTTCTCTTTCTTCATGCGTCCTTTAAAGAAGATTAAGTTCCCTGCTGAAGAAGTCGCGATGACAGTTTCAATCGCTCTTCGCTTTATTCCTACTTTATTAGAGGAGACTAATCGAATTTATAAAGCCCAATCAAGTAGAGGCATAGATTTTAAGAAAGGAAATATCAAAGAAAAGTTTAAAGGAATAATAGCATTAATCATTCCATTATTTGTTTCTAGTCTCTCTATGAGTGATGACTTAGCCTTTGCATTAGAGGCGCGTGGATATAATCCTAAGGCTAATCGTACACAATATCGTCAGCTACATTGGAAAGTAAATGATACTATCGCTATTATTTTAGTTATCTTATATATGTCTATGTTCATTACTTTTACTGCAATGAACTTTGATTTTATGAAACAATCATTTCCATTTATTTGGTAGCAAAATAGTAAAGTAAAAAAACACAAAATAGTAAAGTAGAAAAGCGCAAAATAGTAAAGTAAAATTGACTTATAATCTGATTTAACATATAATGTTAATGTGAAAAAATATATTAACAGAATCATTGATCAAGAAATAGATAAAAAATTAAGTATTTTTGGCGCACTACAAATAATTGGACCAAAATGGTCTGGTAAAACTACTACTGGGGAACACCATTCAAGGAGTCAAATCAAATTTCAAGAGAATTTTAATATAGAAAATCTGCTAAAATTATCTAGTTTGAATCCCGAGATTTTGCTTGAAGGCGAAAAGCCGCGTTTAATTGATGAATGGCAAGATGCACCGAACATTTATGATGCAGTGAGAAATTACTGTGATAAGTCCTCTAATTTTGGAAATTTTATATTAACAGGTTCCACATCACGTAAAGTTACTACTCGTCATACGGGAACCGGGCGCATTTCTAAAATTATGATGTATCCGATGAGTTTGTATGAAAGCGGTGAATCAAATGGACGTATATCACTTATGGACTTGTTTGATCATAAAAAGATTGATTCTAAATGCTTTATATCTTCACTATCTTTAGAAGATTTGATATTTCTAGCATGCCGAGGTGGATGGCCAAATAGTTTATTAATCAAAAATAAAGTTGATCAGTTAGAAGTAGCAAAAGATTATTATAAACAAATCTATACAAGCGATATGTATAACATTGATCAAATCAAGCGTGATGGTAAAACTATGCGATCAATTTTGCGTTCTTGTGCGCGCAATGTATCAACATTAGCCAGTTTAGAAACCATATTAAAGGATGTAGCTTCTACCAATAAAATATCAAAAGTAACTTTATATGATTATATCGATATTTTAGAAAGACTATATATAGTTAAAAATTTGGAAGGCTGGTGTCCGATGATAAGATCGGCTACGGCAATGCGCAGTGGCAAAAAAATAGAATTTATTGACCCATCTATTGTTGTCGCCGCTTTAAAAGCAACCCCTAAAAGTCTTCTTTACGATTTAAAAACGTTTGGCTTTATTTTCGAAACTTTATGTATACGCGATTTAAGAGTATACTCTTCTAAATTTGGCGGAGAAATATGTTATTACCATGATCGATATGATTTAGAAGTTGATGCGGTGTTATTTTTAAATGATGGTCGTTATGCGTTGATTGAAATCAAATTAGGAGATAACGAGATTGATGAGGGCATTAGACACCTTAACAAAGTTGAACAATTAATTAAGTCACATAATGAAAAAGAAAAAAATGAGAAACTGAATTTGCCTACATTAAAAATGGTTATTACTGGTTCCAAATACGGATACAAGACTAAGGATAATGTCTTTGTGGTGCCGATTGGATGCCTAAAGGATTGATATGCGTTACTTAAGTATTGTTAGTTATTTTGGAATGAATTATGATGGATGGCAAAGTCAGCCATCACATAATACAATCGAAGATAAAATTGAAAAGATCTTATCACATATTTTAAACGAGAAAATTAATATTACGGGTTCAGGTAGAACTGATAAGGGTGTGCATGCCTACGCTCAACCGTTTCATTTCGACACTAAGAAAAAGATTAAAGATATTAATCATTTAGTCTATGCACTTAATCGTTTATTACCGGTTGATATCAAAATTAAATCATTAAAAGAAGTGGATAAAGATTTCCATGCTAGATTCTCGGCTAAAAAGAAAGAATACATTTATAAAATCTATACCGGTAAAGAATTACCGTTTTATGCTAGAACGCATTGGTTAGTGAAAGATAAAGTTGATCTTAAATTATTAAAAGAAGCTAGTAAATATTTTATCGGCAAACATAATTTCCAAAACTTAACTAGTAAAGAAAGAGATGATAAAGACTTTATTAGAACTATTTATTCAATCAAAATAAATAAGAAGAAAGATGAAATAATAATTTCTCTTACCGGTAATGCTTTTATGCGATATATGGTAAGAGACATAGTCGCTGAGATGATATTAGTAGCGAGTAAAAAACAAAAACTTACTGATTTAAAACGTTTGTTCGCTAAACCTAGACATATTACTAATCACAAGGCTCCGGCAGAAGGTTTATACTTAAATAAGGTAATTTATGAATAAAATAACATATTGTTATCATTCACACACTAAACGCTGTGGACATGCTTCTGGCGAAGATGAAGAGTATATCTTAAAGGCTATTGAGTTTGGTTTAAAAGATTATGGTGTTTCAGATCATGTTATTTTACCTAACATCATTCAACCTGGTATGCGAGGCGCTTATTATTTATTAGATGATTATCTTGATTCCATTAAAAGATTAAAGAAGAAATATAAAGATAAGATTAATATCTACACGGCTTTTGAATGTGAATATATGCCTCAATTTGAAGATTACTATCGTTCATTATTAAAAGAGAAGAAGGTTGATTATTTAATATTAGGGCAACACTGTTACTTTAAAGGTGATGAAGAAATCTGGTATTACCAGCATGGTGTTACCGGATTATTAGAATATACTGAACATCTAATTGCTGGAATGAAGACGGGTTTATTTTTATATGTCGCTCATCCAGACTTCTTTATGTGCACAACTGGTAAATGGGATAATTTAACTAAAGAATGTGCACAAAGAATAATTGATGCAGCAGTTAAGTATAATCTACCATTAGAAATTAATTTAGCGCATGTTCGTCGTTATGGTTTAGGTGAATATGCTGGACTTAATTCTTATTATGAATATCCATTCGCTCCATTTTGGCAAATGGTAGCTAAATCAAAAGCTAAAGTGGTAGTGGGTTTTGATTCACATCGTCCAATTGATGTCCTTCATCCAGGTATGGAAGCAGTAGATATTATTGTTAAAGAATCAGGCGTAAAACCAATTTATCATTTGTCCCTTAAAGACAAAAAGAATAAAATATAGTGCATAGGAGTAATTATGGGAAGAGCACATGAAGTTAGAGCCAAATCAATGGCCGCAACCGCAGCGAAAAGAAGCGCGTTATTTATGCGTGCTAGTAAAGAAATTTATATGGCCGCTAAGAGTGGTGTTCCTGATCCTAATGCTAATTTAGCGCTTAGAAGTGCAATTGAAAAATGGAAATCTCAACAAGTTACTAAAGATGTTATTGAAAGAGCAATTCAAAAAGCGAAAGGCGGTAGTGGTGAACACTATGAAGCTGGTCGTTATGAATTCTTTGGTCCAGGCGGAAGTTTATTTATCGTTGATACTTTAACTGATAATGTAAATCGTGCTTTAACTGACGTTAGAACTGTATTTACTAAACGTGGTGGGCGTATGGGCGCAGTTTCCTATAATTTCACCGAGCAAGGCGTTTTAGTGTTTAAAGGTACAGGCAAAGATAAAATCGAAGAAGCGCTCATCTTAGGTGATGTGGATGTTAGAGAAGTTAGTGAAGATAACGGAATGATTGAAGTGCTAGTGAATCCAACTTTCTTAAGTAAAGCTAAAGAAGTATTAAAAGGTTTAAATATTACCGAATTTGATATCTCAGCTATTCAAATGATTGCGAATGAATTAATTCAAGTCACTGATCCAGAAGCCAAAGATAAGATTAATCAAATTCTTGATGCATTAGACGAAGTTACTGATGTTCAAGAAGTCTATCACAACGTTGAACTATAAATAATTGATTTATATTGTTTTAATAACTTTTTATAGTAGTCTTTACTGACCTTCTTTAATTCTTCTTGGATAATTTTTACTAAATCCTTTTGAGTCTTATCAATATTAACTATTTTCTTATTTACTAGATAAGTCGATGTAGCCTTTAAAGTCTTTGGAAAGCTCTTTTGATTAAGATTAAGCCCAATCCCAATCACTAAAGCCTTTAACTTACTACCAATAAATATTGTTTCAATTAAAATCCCACATATCTTCTTATTGTTCACATAAACATCGTTAGGAAGTTTAATTTTAACGTTCTTAATGCCTAAATCTTTTAATAAGCGATAAACACTAACGCCTACTAACAAACATAAGGATTCATGTTCTTTAAATGCGTATTCATCCTTAATTAAGATAGAACATAGTAAATTTTCTCCCTTATGCGATTTCCAGACATGATTAAGTCTACCTCTACCTTTCTCTTGATAGTCCGCTCTTAAAATAGTCCAGTTATCTAATTTTTGATAATTAGACTTTAAATAAGTATTAGTGGAACTAACACGAGGTAGATATAGATATCTCATTACTTAAATAATAAGAGTAAGACACCAGCCGCAACGGCTGAACCAATCACGCCAGCAACGTTCGGACCCATTGCGTGCATGAGTAAGAAGTTTTCTGGATCCTCTTCTTGACCCATCTTATGAACAACACGAGCAGCCATTGGAACTGCGCTAACACCTGCTGCGCCAATCATTGGATTAACTTTACCCTTTGTGGCTATACACATAATCTTGCCACCAAGGACACCTCCCGCAGTCGCAACTGCGAAGGCAAAGATACCTAATGCGAATATTTCAATTGTTTGTAAGGTTAAGAAGCTTTCAGCAGTAGCAGTCGCGCCAACGCAAAGACCTAAGAGAATAGTTACGGTATAAAGTAGACCGTTTGATAAAGTATGGGTAATGTTAGGAACAACACCAGATTCTTTAATTAAGTTACCAAGCATTAAGCAACCAATAAGCGGAGCGCAGCTTGGAACAACTAAAATAACAACAATGGCTACGATAATCGGGAACATAATTCTTTCCCTTTTACTAACTGGTTTAACATTTTCATCCATTCTAATTAAGCGTTCTTTTTTAGTAGTTAAGAGCTTAATAATCGGTGGTTGAATAACTGGCACCAATGCCATATACGAATAAGCTGCAATTGAGATAGATGATAATAAATGTGGTGCTAAGTTAGTAGTAACTAAGATAGCCGTTGGACCATCTGCGCCACCGATAATACCAATCGCACTTGCTTCTTGTGGTGTGAAATTAAGTAAGATTGCACCAATGAAGGTAATAAAGATACCGAGTTGTGCCGCGGCACCTAATAACATTGTCTTTTTATTACTGATTAATGGACCAAAATCTGTGGTCGCACCAATACATAGGAAGATTAGACATGGATATATCCCCAGCTTAACCCCATAGTATAGATAACCAATTAGACCTGAATATTCATACACTCCCTCAGCGACCTCAGTCTTTACAAATAACTCTTTACCCGCATAAGGAAGGTTAATAAGTAACATACCGAACGCAATTGGAAGCAATAAGTACGGTTCAAAGTCCTTCTTAATGGCTAAGAATAATAGAATTAAGGCGAGAACAATCATGATTAGATTCTTCCAACCGCCGTCGACAAAGAAGCCGGCAATACCCGATTCTTGGAAGAATGCTACAATTGTGTCCCAAAACGCCATAATTACTTAATCTTTAATAATAATTGTTTAGTGGATACCATATTGCCAGCTTGGGCAACGATTTCGCTCACCACTCCATCACAAGGGGCACAAACCTCGTTTTCAAGTTTCATCGCTTCGATCAATAAAAGGACATCACCTTTCTTAACCTTATCCCCAACTTTGACTTTGTACTTCATAAGCATGCCTTGGATTGGGGCTAAGACTTCGCGACCTTCACCAGTTGAAACTGGAGCAGCCGCTTTCTTTTCTTCTTTTTTACTAGCAACAGGAGTAGAGCCTTTACTCTTAACTTCTTCCATTGCTTCTAGTTCGACTTTATAAGTCTTACCATTTACTTTGATTTTGTAGATCTTCATATCTATCTCCTTTTATTCATCAATACGTTCAATGCTTTTAACTTCCGCATCTTTTCCTGTTTCCTTGTGGAAGTCAATCGTCGCAGCTAAAACCGCTGCAACCGCATCTTTATCATCTTCTAAGATTTTGTTTTCTGGACGGGGTTTAATCTTTACTACACTATCAGCCTTATCTTGAGCAATAGTAATCCCATGTGTAACTAAAATAACAATAATTAACACTAAGAAAACAAGAACAATCGCAATTAGACTCACGACTAATGAATCAACTGCTGTAAAATCACCTGATGGCCAAATACCTTGAAATATCATATTATGCCTTCACCTTAATCTTAGTTGGCTTCTTATCAGCCTTTCTTTGTTCAAAGAATTTCATTGCTACTTCTGGGAATAATGCTAATGAAAGCACATCTTCTTCAGTCTTAGCAATTTTCTTATATTTCTTCTTTAAATCTTTAAATTCAGGTTTTAAATCATCCGCTGGACGATAAGTAATGACTTTGTCATCACCAATAATCTTCTTACGGACTTCTGCGTTAACTTCACCTGGTGCTTTACCATATTTACCATGGAGATAATCGTTAATCTCTTTTGGTACCATCTTATAGCGTTCACCAGTAATAACATTCATCACGGCTTGAGTACCAACCATTTGTGATAATGGAGTGACTAGTGGTGGATAGCCTAAATCTTTTCTAACTTTAGGAACTTCTTTAAGCACTTCTTCAAGCTTATCTTCTTGACCTTGTTGCTTAAGTTGGTTGATTAAGTTAGATAACATACCACCTGGTACTTGATAAATTAAGATATTAGGATTAAAACCTAAAACTTTAGGGTTAAGTAATCCATTTGCGATATATTTTTGTCTCACTACTTGCATCTTCTTAGCAGCGGCATTAAGCATTTCAACATTAAGTTTAGGATCATACTTAGTGCCTTTTAGCGCAAAGTTAAATGCTTCAGTACAAGGTTGAGATGTACCGCTTGCGAGTGGAGAAAGTGCGGTGTCAATAATATCAACACCAGCTTCGATTGCTTTTAAATAAGTCATTTCCATTAAACCACCAGTGCAGTGACTGTGTAATTCAATTGGAAGTTTAACTGCTTTCTTTAATTCACTCACTAATTCATAAGCGGTATCAGGCAATAAAACGCCTGCCATATCTTTAATACATAAAGAATCTGCACCAAGCTTTTCAACTTCTTTAGCAAGTTCTACATAATAACTAACCGTATGAATTGGGCTAGTAGTGTAACTTAATGCAATTTGGCATTCACCGCCATATTTCTTAGTAGCTTTAACCGCTCTTTCTAAGTTACGGATATCATTAAGTGCATCAAACACTCGAATAATATCAATACCGTTTTTAAGTGACTTCTCAACGAATTTATCCACTACATCATCTGCGTAGTGACGATACCCTAAGATGTTTTGACCACGGAAAAGCATTTGTAGTTTTGTGTGTTTACAAATCTTCTTAGCCTTTCTAAGTCTCTCCCAGGGATCTTCATTTAAGAAACGAAGGCAGCTATCAAAAGTAGCACCGCCCCAAATCTCAAGAGCATGGAATCCCGCCTTATCAAGTTCGGGTAACGCGCTTAATACCTCTTCAGTATTCATGCGTGTTGCGAACAAGGATTGGTGTCCGTCTCTTAGACTAGTTTCAACAATCTTTACTCCCATTATTTATCTCCTTTTATTATATTTTTGGTCCAGCTTTCACTAAAGCCTTGCCAGCTTCATTGAGTGTATATTTATTAAAGTTATTGATAAAGCGATTCGCTAAATCAATCGCTTTCTTCTCCCAAACGCTCTTATCCGCATAAGTATCACGTGGATCAAGAACTTTAGTGTCAACACCTGGTAATACGGTTGGAACTTCTAAATTAAAGTAAGGAATGAATTTGGTTGGAGCCTTATTGATTGATCCATTAAGAATCGCATCAATAATTCCACGAGTATCTTTAATGGAAATTCTTTTTCCAGTTCCATTCCATCCAGTATTCACTAAATAAGCTTTCGCTCCACTTTGTTTCATTCTCTTCACTAATTCTTCAGCGTATTTAGTTGGAGGTAATTCTAAGAATGCTTGACC
>JAKSUZ010000016.1 GCA_024408505.1 Bacilli bacterium
ATAAGAAATTATTAGATCACTGGTTACCAGTGGATTTATATATTGGTGGTAGTGAACACGCGGTGCTTCATTTACTATACGCTCGTTTTTGGCATAAGTTCTTACATGATATTAATGTAGTTTCTTCTAATGAACCATTTAAGAAATTATTCCACCAAGGAATGATTTTAGGTGAGAACGGAGAGAAGATGAGTAAATCTCGTGGTAATGTAATTAATCCGGACGATATCATTAATAAATATGGTGCGGATACACTTCGTTTATATGAAATGTTTATGGGACCATTAGAAGCATCTCTTCCTTGGAAGATGAGCGATATTGAAGGTAGTAAGCGTTTCATTGAAAGAGTGTGGCGTGCATTCACTAGTGACGATATTAAAAAGAAATGGAGTAAGAATAATAATCATTCATTAGATTATGCTTATAACTATACCGTTAAGAAGGTTACGGAAGATTTTACTAATCTACAATTTAACACCGCCATTAGTCAGATGATGATCTTTATTAACGAAGTTTATAAAGCAAATGAAATTTATGAAGAATATTTAATTAATTTCTTGAAGATGTTCTCTTGTATTTGTCCATTCGTTGGTGAAGAACTTTATTCGTTATTGGGTAATAAAGAAAGTATCGCTTATGCGAAGTGGCCAACTTATGATCCAAATAAAGTTACTTTAGATGAGATTGAGATTGCTTTATCTATAAATGGGAAATTAAAGGCCACGATTAAAATGAAAAAAGATACTAGTGAAGAAGAAATGAAAAAGCTCGCACTTAATCACGAAGTCATTAAGAAATTGATTGATGGTAAAACCATTAAGAAAGTGATTACTGTGAAAAATAAGATTGTAAATATTGTGGCGATTTAATATGGAACTAGTCATTGATATCGGTAATAGCTACACCAAAGTCGCTCTAATTAATCACGAACGCGTTATTCGTTATTTTCCATTTAAGAGTAATGAGAAAATTAATTTATCTAAATTAAAGAATTTAAAGTTTAATGTTGTTTTGATTTCTAGTGTGGTTAATAGACTCACACCAATTGTAATTAAAGAAATTAGAAAAATAAGTAAAGCCAAAATTGTCGATATTGCTAAACTAAAAAAGAAAATCAAAATTGGTGTTAATTGCACTACTGAAGAAATAGGTAGTGATCTTTATGCGGATTTAACCGCGGCTAAGAAGCGCTTTAATAGTCCAGTATTAATATTTGATATCGGAACGGTTAATAAAGTATTAGCGTTAGATAAAAATAATGTTTTTATTGGTGCTTCATTCTTCTCCGGGTTAGAAGGTTCAGCGCGTTCAATGTTTCATAACACAGATAAATTACCCGAAATTAAATTAGAGTATTCAAATAACTTTATGGGAAAGACCACTATTAGTTGTATTAATAACGGAGTCTTATATTCTTTAGCATATTCCATTGAAGGTTTTATCAAAAACTATAAAAAGTTATTAGGAAAAAATACGAAAGTGGTTATTACCGGTGGTGGTGCATCGTTAATTCGTCCAATTATTAAAGATGTGACCTATTATCCTTATTTAACGATTTTGGGTATTTATTATATTTATTTGGAGAATAAATAATGGATTATCAAAAACTCACTAAGCCTTATATAAAACTTTTAATCAAAGAACTAGATCATCTAGTTGCTATTCCAAGTTTTAAGGATAAGAAAACGATGAGCAAAACTTATCCTTATGGGAAAAGCATTGATGATGTTTTAAAAGCCTTCGCAAAATTTGGTAAAGCAAATAAATTTAAAACTGAACTTACTAATCGCTATGTAGAATTAAGCGTCGGGAATAAAGGTCCGATTGTTGAAGTCTTTGCGCATCTTGATGTAGTGCCAATGGCATCTAACATTTATCAAATGAAAAAAGTTGGTAATAAATTAATGGGGCGTGGAGTAGCGGATGATAAAGGCCCGTTACTAGCAGCGACTTATGCTGTTATTGCTCTTCGCAATAATAATTTAATTCAAAACGCACAAGTAAAAATATTTGCCGGCGGAGATGAAGAATGTGGTGAATCATGTATACGTAATTATATTAAAACTCATCCCTCACCAAAATTTGGTTTTACTCCTGATAGTAAATTCCCTCTAGTTTACGGCGAGAAAGGAATTGGCAATATTACTCTTACTAAAAACATCAAATTTAAAAATATTATTTCAATTGAGGGAGGTAACGCGGCTAACACTGTGATTAGCGAGTGCACCTTTAAAGTTAATAATATTAAAGAAATAAAAAATAAGATTAAAGCCTCTCATAAAATTAAAGGAAATGAAATCACTTTTATTGGAGTAGCAGCGCATGGTTCTAGACCAGAGCTTGGTAAGAATGCATTTTTAATTGGCTTAAAAGAATTAGGAAAAATAAATCATGATCAAACTATGACTAGATTAGCGGATTCATTCCTTGATTATTCAGGAAAGAAATTAGGCGTATATATTAAAGGTAAGCATTTAGGTCCAACCGTTTATAACGTAGGTATCGTTAATTATCAAAATAATGTCTTAACATTAAAGATCAATTATCGTTATCCTGAAAATTATAAAGTTAACGCTATGGTTAAGAAGTTAGCTTCAAATTTTGATTTTAAGGTAGTGCATCAAGAAGCGTCTGGATTTTTACTCTATGATCTAAAATCACCATTGGTAAGTGCATTAATGAAAGCATATGTTAGTGAAACGAAAGATAAAACTAAACCAGTTATTTCAGGTGGTGGAACTTACGCAAAAGAAGTAAAAAATACGGTCGCCTTTGGCGCGGAACCAGTTAATGCCGATTATAAAATGCATGAAACCGATGAATTTATTCCGATTAAAGATTTAGAAAATGCCATGGCGCTATACGCACATGCCATTATGGTTTTAATTAAGCAAAAATGAGAACTAAATATAAGCCTTGGGCTTTACCATTTTTAAAAGAACATTGTGATATAGCCTATCCTACTTTTAAGAAAGATAAATTTTTTGATGATACTTTAGAAATGGAAATCGGAGGTGGTAAGGGCGATTTTATTATTTCGCAAGCGGTTAAACATCCTAAAGTTCATTTCTTGATGATTGAACGAGTGATTTCGGTGGCCGCTCCAGCAGTCAAGAAAATTATTGAGAATGATATCAATAACATTAGAGTGATTTATGATAATTTTATTAATGTGTCGCATGCTCTAAAAGATAATTCCGTAAATAAAATCTATCTTAACTTCTCTGATCCGTGGCCGAAGAAGAAACATGTAAAAAGAAGATTAACCTCACCTTTATTTATGAATGATTATTATCGAATTTTAAAAAAGGATGGATTAATTGTCTTTAAAACCGATCAAAAACCTTTATATGAATACACTAAGCTTGTACTCGAAAAAGAAAAATTTACTATTATCTTAGATAATCCTCATTATAATAAATTAGATAAGGATGACTCCTTAACTGAATACGAAGCTAAGTTTAGAAAGGAAAAGAAAACGATTCATCGTTTAATCTTAAAGAAGATATGAAAGAATTAGAAATAACCCTAAAGGAAAAAGGAAAAATTAAACGTCTTACGAACAAGACTTTTAAATTTCCGAAAGAAATTGCGACTGGTTTTTATAGTGCGAATTATTTTTTAAAGACTAGAAAAATTGTTGCATCTAAATTAAAAAATCACACGGTTACGATGCAATTCTTTCAACGTAGCAATGATGTAATGCTTTGTGGTATTGACGAAGTCATCGCTTTAATCGCAACCTTTGCGCGTAATCCAAAACAATTAAAAATTGAAGCGCTTAATGATGGCGATTTAATTAAAGAGAATGAACCAGTTTTAAAAATCACTGGGCGTTATGAAGATTTTGGTTATCTTGAATCTTTAATTGATGGAATATTAGCAAGACGCACTAGTGTCGCTACAAATGTTTATCGCATTAAAAAGATAATTGGAAATAAATACGACATGTTTTCGATGGCAGACCGCCAGGATGATTATTTAACCCAAGCCGGTGATGGTTATGCTACTTATGTAGCGGGTGTTAAAAAAGTATCGACTGATGCTCAAGGATTATATTGGGGCGGTAAAGGTATGGGCACTATGCCACATGCATTAATTCAAATGTGCCATGGTGATGTTGTTAAAGCCGCAAAACTTTATCATCAAACTTTCCCAAAAGAAAAAGTATCTGCTTTAGTAGATTATAATAACGATGTTATTACCGATGCTCTTAAATTAGCGAAAGCATTAAATAAGGATTTAGGTGCAGTTCGTGTTGATACATCAAAAGCATTAATTGATAAATATTTTAAGAATAAGAACACTAAAGGATTTGATCCTCATGGTGTTTGTAAAGAATTAATCTTTGCCTTACGGCATGAATTAGATAAACATGGTTATAAACATGTTAAGATTGTAGTTTCTTCTAGTTTTACTTTAGAAAAGATTAAAGAATGGGTGAAATGTAAAGTCCCGGTTAATACATACGGAGTTGGCAGCGCATTAGTGGTAAATACTACTTCTGGATTTACCGGCGACTTAGTCATGCTTGATGGTAAACCAGAGGCCAAAGTTGGTCGTACTAACATTAAGAGCAAGCGTTTAGAGAAAGTGAAACTTTAATATTCAATTGTTAAGTTTTTTCAAACAAATGATAATTTTTTTCATTTTTATTAAATAAAAATATATAATGTAAATACATGAATAATTTGAAAGATCGTGTCACGATTTATGAAGTTGCAAAGGCCTCAGGTGTATCTTTAGCCACGGTATCGCGTGTTATTAACCACCAACCAAACGTTACCGAAGAAACAAAGAGGAAAGTTAATGCGACTATTGCTCGTCTTGGTTATAAACCAAGTGCATTAGCCCAAGCATTAGCCACGAATCGTACTACTCACATTGGTGTAATTATTCCTAGTGCGAATTATGTATATATTTCTAACTTACTTTATGGTTTAACTGAAGGAGCACAGGAAAAAGGTTTTGTTCTTTCTTTATTTGTCACAAGTCACAACAAAGAAGAAGCAAAAAAGATGGTAGAGAAAGTTATTACTTCCCACGTTGATGGTGCGATTATCTTTGATGATGAATTAGAAGATAAAGATGTAGCGAACATATCCAGTTATAATGTTCCAGCCATTGTAATTAATAACAAAGTTATTGAGGAGAAGATTGGTTGCGTTTATTTTGGTTATGAACACTTGCTTAAAAAAATCATTGCCAACATGTTAACCAATAAAAACAGTAAACCTATTACTTTCTTACAAGTTGAAAATGGCGGACGTTTAATTAATCGTATGGAAAAAGCATGTTATGACATTCATGAATTATTGAATAAAAAATGCTCAACGATTTCTTGTCATGATTCTTATCAAAGAACTTATGAATATTTTAAAAAATACTTTAGTAGGAATAAAAAGAAAGGTTATTTCATCGCAAGTCGCGATTCGATCGCTAAAGCAGTAATTAATGCTGCATTAGAGAATGGACTTAAAGTGCCGAATGATATTGAAGTGTTATCAATTATCGGCACTAAATATGCACATATGATGACGCCGCAAATTTCTAGTATGTATATTGATTTAAGTGTCGTGGGTAAAAAAGCTATGGATATGCTTGACCTACTTATTAAACACGATTTAAAAGATAAAGCTTATAAGTTTGAAAGCGAATATATTAAACGCCAAACTACGCTTGATTAGTTTTACACAATATCATCATAGATGATATAATAACTACCATAAGGTATTACTATGGATTTAGAAGTAAAAAATAAAGGCTGGATTGAAGTCATTGCCGGCCCAATGTTCGCTGGTAAAAGCGAAGAACTTCTTCGCCGTATCCGTCGCCTTGATTATGCTAAACAAAAGTATGTTGTTTTTAAACCCGCAATTGATACGAGATATTCAAAAGGTGAATTAGTATCTCATATTAAAAATAAATCCAAAGCGATTCCGATTAAAAAAGCACACGAAATCTACAAACATATTTCATATAACACGGATGTAGTTATTATTGATGAAGCCCAATTCTTAGATATTGAATTAGTCGATATTTGTGAAAAACTCGCGAATGAAGGAAGACGAGTCATTTGTGCTGGATTAGATATGGATTTCCGTGGTGAGCCTTTTGAAGTTATGGCGCAATTATTATCTAAAGCAGAAGATGTTATGAAATTAACTGCGATTTGTATGAAATGCGGAGCGCCTGCTACTCGTAGTCAAAGAATTATAAATGGTAAACCTGCACGCTATGATGATCCAATTGTAGTGGTTGGTGCCGAAGAAGCCTATGAGCCTAGATGCCGTCATTGTCACGAAGTGAAAAAATAAAATAATGAACGATATTAATATTAATTTTGAAACTAAAAGTGCTAACGAAACCGCTAGTCTTTTAAAAACCGATGTTGACGATGGTCTTTCTTCAGGCGAAGCACGCAAACGTCAACTTGAAACCGGTGAGAATAAATTAGAAGAAGGCAAAAGGAAATCGGTTATACGGATTTTTTTTGAACAAATGAAAAATCCAATGATTTATATTCTTTTTGGTGCAATCGGTGTAACCGCAGGAATAGAAATCTATTATGCCATTAAAGGACAAGCATCAAACGATTGGACCGATATCATTATTATTCTAGCAGTCATTCTTCTTAATTCTTTAATTGGCACCATTCAAGAAAAGAAAGCTCAAGCAAGTCTTGATGCTTTAAAGAAACTATCTTCACCAATGGTAAATATCATTCGAGATGGTAATAATGAAAAAATTCCTTCAAAGGATTTAACAATTGGTGATTTAGTCGTTTTAGCGGAAGGTGATATTGTTCCAGCCGATATGCGTTTAACTGAAGCGTACAACTTAAAAGTTAATGAATCTGCTTTGACTGGCGAATCAGTACCGGTTGAAAAGAACGCTAAGATGATTTTCTCTAAAACTTTACCGATTGGTGATCGTCTTAATATGGTTCACTCTTCAACGATCGTGACTTATGGAAGAGGCAAAGGCATTGTTACTTCAATTGGTATGGATACTGAAATCGGTAAAATTGCTAATTCATTAATGAAAGAAGAAGATGATTTAACGCCTTTACAAAAAGTATTAGCAAAATTATCTAAAGCCTTAGGCATTCTTACCTTAATTATTGTAGTTTTGGTATTTATTGCTGATTTAATTTGGATTATCGTTAGAGGACAAAGCGGAGTCGCTAGTGAATGGATTGAAGCAGTTTTATCTTCAATCGCTTTAGCGGTTGCTGCGATTCCAGAAGGATTAGTTGCAGTAGTTACTATTGTATTAGCCATTGGTGTTACTCGTATGGTTAAAGCTAATACGATTATTCGTAAATTACCAAGTGTAGAAACTTTAGGTAGCGTAAATGTTATTTGTTCGGATAAAACCGGAACTTTAACTCAAAACAAGATGACAGTAGTTGAAGCTTATACTAGTGGCAAGAATTACCAAACTTTTTTAAGCGATAAGAATCTTGATCTATTGGCTAAGGGCCTTGCGCTTTGTAGTGATGCTACTTTAAATTATGGTGATCCTACTGAAATTGCTTTAGTAGTTTTTGCGGATAAACTAGGATTCACTAAAATAAACTTAGAAAGAGAGAATCCTCGTGTTGAAGAATTACCATTTGATAGTGTTAGAAAAATGATGTCAACGCGTCATAAGAGCACTATTTACACTAAAGGTGCAGTTGATTCGATTTTAAAACATACATCTTCTATTTTAATTAATGGCAAAGTTAGAAAAATTAATAAAGATGATATTAAAAAAATTAATGAAATTAATAAAGCATACGCTTCTAGAGCGCTTCGTGTTTTAGCTTTAGCCTATTCAATCGGAAGTAAAATCAAGGAAGAGAATTTAATCTTTATTGGATTAGTCGCGATGATTGATCCGCCTAGAAAAGAAGCTAAGGTCGCTGTTAACACTCTTAAAGGTGCTGGAATTAGAACAGTTATGATTACGGGTGACTATCCTGATACCGCTTTTGCCATTGCACGTGAACTTGATATTGCAACTAGTCAAAATCAATGCATGAGTGGTGCGGAAATTGATAAGCTCACTCCTGAACAATTAAAAGAAAAGGTTAAATTTATAAATGTCTTTGCTCGAGTGTCACCGCAAAACAAAGTTGATATTGTAAAAGCCATTAAAGCAAACGATTTAACCGTCGCGATGACGGGTGATGGTGTAAATGATGCACCAAGTTTAAAAGCAGCGGATATTGGTGTCTCGATGGGCATTACTGGTACTGATGTCGCTAAAGATGCGAGTGATATGGTTTTAACCGACGATAATTTTGCTTCAATAGAAAAAGCGGTCGAAGAAGGTCGCGGCATCTTTAATAATATTAAGAAAACGGTTTTATTCTTGTTATCGAGTAATATCGCTGAAGTGTTAACAATGTTTATTTTAATTTGTGTTGGTCTACCTGCTCCGTTTGTGGCGATTCATTTACTTTGGATTAATTTAATTACTGACTCGACTCCTGCCATCGCGCTAGGCATGGATCCAAAAGATAAGAATGTAATGAAAGAAAAACCACGGGATAAGAAGGTTACTTTCTTATCAAATGGCGGTTTAAATAAAACTTTAATTTATGGCGGCATTATTACTATATCAGTTATTATTGCTTACTTTGTTCCGGCTTGGATGAATGGAGTTACTGATGTAGGAATGTTCTATGAAAATAATCCTGCTTTCCTTGAAATCGCAAGAACAATGGCTTTTGTTACTTTAGCCTTTGGAGAGCTTTTCCATATGTTAGGTATGAGTGGTAATGATGAATCATTTATTACTGTCTTTAAGAAAAAGAATATTATGATGTTAATCGCTTTTGTCGCGGGTATTCTTTTACAAATATTTGTGGTGGCCACGCCTGGCGTTAACACCATCTTTAAAACCCATGGACTTGATTATCGTCAATGGTTAATCGCAATTACTTTATCGGTGTTACCACTTTTAGTCCACGAATTAGTAATTTTATTTAAAAAAGTTAGCAAGAGAAAGAAATAAGCATAGAATATAAACGATGTTTAAAAAGTTTATTGCTTATTATCGTCCTCATAAAAAGATTTTCATTTTAGATATGACCGCTGCATTTTTAATTGCAGTCATTGGTATGGGTTATCCGATTTTAACTCGTTATATGTTATCCAATTGGATTCCTAACAAAGATATCAATATGATCATTATCGGCGGTTGTTCATTACTTGGTATTTATATTGTTCGCGCCTTACTTCGGTATTTTGTTCAATACTACGGGCACATCATGGGCGTAAGAATGCAAGCAACCATGAGAAGCGAACTCTTTAACAAATTACAAAAGCTACCATTCTCTTATTACGATAATCACGAAACCGGAACGATTTTATCAACGATGACAAACGATTTGTTCGAGGTTAGTGAATTAGCCCACCACGGACCAGAAAACATCTTAGTCGCGTCGTTTACGATTTTAGGAAGCATAATTTATTTATTAACCATCAACTGGATTCTTGGTTTGATTCTAATTGCGATTGTTCCAATTCTTATTTTTGTAACTTATCACTTCCGTAAACAATTCGCGCGTAATATGCGTAAGACTAGAGCGACCGTGGCTTTGCTTAACGCACGAGTTGCGAATTCAATTGCCGGTATTAAAGTTACTAAAGCTTTCACTAATCAAGAATTAGAAGAAAAGAAGTTTGAAGAGATTAATGAAGAGTTTGTTAAAGTAAGAACACAAGTGTTCTCTTCCATGGGACGATTCTTCTCAATCTCTCAATTTGTAACTGATTTATTCAACGTTATTGTTATTTTGTTTGGTGGTGTGTTACTTTATTTAGAATTTGATCAATTTAAAGTAGCGGATTATTCAACCTTTGTAGTATCAGTTTCTTTATTTATCACACCTGTTAACCAATTAACTATGTTCTTGGAACAACTTGAAATGGCCGCGAGTGGTTTTGAACGCTTTATTCAAGTAACTGAAGAAATGGAAGAAACGATTCATAATGGCACTGAAGAATTAAAAAGCATTGAAGGCGATTTAGAATTCTCTCATGTTACTTTCTCATATCGAAATAATGAAAAAGTATTAGATGATGTTTCCTTTAAATTAAAGAAAGGACAGATTTTAGCATTAGTAGGTCCTAGTGGTGGAGGTAAAACTTCGATTTGTCATTTAATTCCACGTTTCTACTTCCTAGATAAAAATAGTGGAGATATTTTAATCGATCAAAAGAATATTAATAGCTATACCTTAAAGTCACTCCGTGAAAATATTGGTATTGTTCAACAAGATGTTTATTTATTCGCCGGTACGATTAGAGATAACATTCGTTATGGTAAACCAGATGCGAGTGATGAAGAGATTAAAGAGGCGGCTATTAGAGCCGATATTTATAATTACATTAAATCATTACCAGATGGTTGGAATACTGATATCGGTGAAAGAGGTTCAAAACTTTCAGGTGGGCAAAAGCAAAGAATCGCGATTGCTAGAATATTCTTAAAGAATCCACCTTTATTAATTTTAGATGAAGCAACGAGCGCATTAGATAACGCAACCGAGATGATTATTCAACAAGCGTTAAATAAATTGGCTGCTGGTCGTACATGTATTATTGTCGCGCATCGACTTTCAACCATTAAGCGCGCCAATGTAATTGCGGTGGTTGAAAATGGAAAGATTAAGGAAATGGGAACACATGAAGAGCTGTTAAAGAAAAATGGTTCTTATCGTCTACTTCACGATCTTCAATTCCGCTTAGAAAATCACCGGATTAAGAATTAATAGCATTTGCTAATTTATTAAACCTTCTTTAATATTATTTAGGTGTGCCGACTTAGCTCAATTGGTAGAGCAACTGAATCGTAATCAGTAGGTTGGCGGTTCGATTCCGTTAGTCGGCACCAGATTTCTCAGTATTGATTGAATAAGTAAGGCGATTTTATATATGAAATAAAAAATATTTTTATGGGGAACTTATTTTATAAGTTATTTTTATCTTAACTAATAATTAATTACCAATTTGTAATTTCCCGTTACAGCTCATTTTTTAATTATTTTTAAGACATTAAAAATATATGGTACAATGAAACCATGAAAAGAACATTAGCAATTTTTCCAATTATTGCATCATTTTTGTTTGGCTATAGCTGCGCAAGCAAACCGGAACCAACTCCAACGGAAAATTATACTTTTACTTTTGAAGGGACTAAATGTAAGATAGATAATTTTTATAATTACAGCAAGACTTTAACAAAAAGTGATAAAAAGATCGTCTTTGAAATTGATGTTAATCAACCATACATGCTACCTATTGATGGAGTAAAAATAGATGGTGATAATGCTATTTATGATGAAGAAACCCATAAAATCACCATTAGTGAAGTAACGGGAAATATTAAGGTTACCGCAATAGCTAGAGAGCCGGTGTTTACTTTTAAAGGATCTAATTGTTCGATTAATGATAATCCATCTTTTACTCAAAAATTAAGAATGGGGGAGCGCGTCTCCTTTAAAATTGATATAACTCAACAAGATTATGTGTTATTAAAAGCAAATGTTTTTGTCACTGGTAAGAATTGGACTTATGATGAAGCGAATGGTATTTTTACGATTGATGAAGTTGCGGGGGATGTAAAAGTTACCGCTACCGCTACTGCGACTCAATGCACGTTTACTTTTAATGGTACAAATTGCACGATTAAAGACAAAAGTGATTTTACAAAAATTCTGGATATCGGAGAAAAGAATGTTGAATTTGAGGTTATAGTCCCAATCACCCATGTATTAACCAGTGGTAAAGTTAAAATAAATGGGAAAAATGTAGATTATAACGAAAAAACTCACAAGATTACCATTAGTGAAGTGGTTGGAGATATTAGTATCACCGCAGATGCTAATGTACCAATCTTTAGTTTTAAAGGAACATATTGTACGGTAAATGGATCGTCAACCTACACACAATCTTTAGTTGTTGGCGCGCATATAACTTATGATGTTGTATTACTAGATAGTACTACTTTACCTAAAACGAGTGTTAAGATAACCGGTTACAATACTTCATATGACGAGACTACTCATAAAATTACTGTTAGTGATGTTGCAAGTGACATTGTTGTGGAGGCTGTTGCTATCCCTGAATATGTCAATTTTGCTAGCGACTTAACTAATTGCCATTTCGAGAAAAAACCGGAAACTAGATACCCAGCTTATTCAAAAGTTAATTTGAGAATTGTGGAAGATAATCGTGATTATAATTTACCACAAAATATCATTGTTGAACCCGCTACCTTAGATTACACATATAATCCTGACACAGGGCTCCTAATTATAAATAGTATGCCACCAGTAAATCTTGTTAAAATTTCTGCTGAAAGCGCATTGGGCTGGATTCGTATTGATGATAAATATCAAATTGTTTTAGGAGGAAATCAGCAGGATGGTTGCCAAGATGCTCATCAGATTAATGATGCACTAGATTATTCTGGTCAAAACGCTCTTACAATTGTTGATGAAGATGCGCCGAGTAAGGATACAGAAATCGTTCTTGATAGTGAACGTAGCGAGGCAATAGAGCTACGGAAAACTATTACTGAAGATGAGGGATATGCAATTAAAGTTATAGATAAAAAGATTGTTGTGGCAGCCAAAACTAAATTAGCAAGAACTTGCGCAGTTGATCGCTTATTAACTGATTATTATAGCAAATATCGTGGTCTAGTCGTTCCGACTAATTATGACGTTAAAGGCACTTGCAAAAAGAGTAATATTGTAATAGAAATTGAATTGCCGAATAATAATTCTATTCGTGATCCTTTTATTGTTTATGAAAATGGTTCTTTTTATTTGTACGGCACACATAACGAAGATGGTGTTAACACTGAATGGCGTGTATATAAATCATTATATGATCTCCGTAGCGGTTGGGAATTATATAGCCGTGATATAACCGATGGAAAGCCGATTGAAGATATTAGTAAAGATTCACCAGATCGTTGGGCTCCAGAAATTCATAAGTATACAGACCCTGTCACAAATGCGACCAATTATTATATGTTTACTACTTATCGCAGTAAAAAAACAGAATTAACAGGTGTAGTTGTTTTCAAAAGCGATTCGTTAGCTAAGAATTTTAAACTATATTCTCGTCATGAAGGGAATGAGTATCAACCTGGATTTATTTTTGATGAGAAACTATCTGGGCTTGATGGTACTTTATATGTTGATTCTAATAAAACTCCGTGGATGTTTTATGGTGGGCAGTATAATAAATATTATACAGATGATCGTACTTATGTTTTATGTAGATTAAAAAACAATTTGGAACAAATTGAAGGTGACTATGTAAACATATTCAATGCGGAACTTGAAAAGGATAAGTATTGGTGGAGTGAAGGTAAAATCGGAGACGGTCCATTTATTAATAAATTATCAGATGGAAGATTATTAATGCAGTTCTCAAATTTTGACAAAGATGGTGATTATGCGGTAGGTTTTCTTATTAATAAAGGTGGAGATGAAGATATTAAAAAACCTAGTAAATGGATACCGCAAAAGCGGACTATTTATAGGAAAGACATTTACAATGGTGCTGTTTCTGGCGGTCATAGTATGACCTTTAATGTTGAAAAACAAATGTATATGTGCATTCATACTCCTAATATCACTGGAAAAGCAAAACCGCTTATATTCCCAGTTAAAGAAGCCTATGGTACTTTAGTTTGGGATTTATATTCTAATTCTAAATGATATATACAAGAAGATTATTGCACGATATGAAAAAAATAAAACTACTATTATCCTCATTAATGCTTATATCTCTTTTAGCCAATTGTAATGGGAGCAAAAAAACTTATACGGTTATTTGGAAAAACGATGATGGAACTATATTAGAAACGGATAATAATGTTCCTTATGGAGCAATGCCTTCTTATGACGGTAATGCACCAAGCAAAGCATCGACTGATGAATATTCTTATGTTTTTAGTGGTTGGGATCATGAAATAGCTGAAGTAACTAGTGATCAAGTATATGTTGCGCAATATAAATCGACCACTAACACTTACACCATTATTTGGCAAAACGATGATGAAACCGAAATTCAAAGAAATACGGATGTTGAGTATGGAAGTATTCCTAGTGAATTTAAGCCTGCTAATCCTTCAAAGCCCGAAGATGAAGAGGGCAAATATAGTTTTACTGGTTGGGATAAAGATATCACTCAGAAGATTACAGGTGATACTACTTTTAAAGCGGTATATGATACAACCCATAAATATTCAGTTAGTGTTGGCGAAACCGATAAGCTTAAATTTGAAACCTTAGCTGGTGAACCAATTAACACTGTTAGAGTTTACGAAAACGAAGATTTTGTATTTAAAATGAAAGTTAATCTCCCATCAAATTCAATTGATTATATTGTCCCATCTACTTTATCGGTTGAAGTCAAAGATGTTGGAAAATTGGTGGATGGCGTTTCGATTGATGCAAAAGCACCATATCATGAAGCGACCGTGACTATTGATGGTAGTAAAATCACTAACGAAATCATTATTTCTGGTAGTGCCATACAATCAGGCTCTTATGAATATATGGTATCTTCTTACTATGGTTTAAAACCAATTGCTGATGGTACTGTAACTGCAGGAGAAGATAAAGTATTGACTTTTGAAACTATTGATAGCTCGTTTGGCTTACCTAAAGCGGAAAATATTTATATTTATTTTGATAAAGTCGATAAGTGGATTAGTCCTGCTGAAGAAGGTGTAGAGGAATATTGTTCTTACGATGAGACCAATGGCAAATTAACGATTAAATCTATTCATATTAGAAGCAATATTAATATAAAAGCGAGAGCGTTTGGTTATCATTTACTTAACGATTTAACTTGGAAAAAAATTAATGACATATCACAAAGTGGTGAGGCTCCTTATTTATTTTATATCGGCGAAGAAAAGACAATTGAAGTAGAAGGAGAAATAAATCAAAACGTTAGAATCATCGACTTTAACCACGACGAATTAGAAACATCCACACCTGAAAAACCTTTATTCGCAGGTATCACTTTTGAATTTGTAAATACCATTGTTAATTTTAGCGTTCAATGGAATAGTAAACACGGTAATGAATCTACTAATTTTGATTTTATTCATGATTCTAGTTTGAATGAATGCTTGCAACCTCATGGTGGCGCCTATGATAAAATGCCATCTGATTTGTTGCAGTATGTTAAATTTGTTACTAAACACGTAGAAACTTCAGTCGATGAGGGAAAGAATTATATAGACACCGCTTATGGTCAGAAATTATTCCCTTTATCGGTTGATGAAATCAATGGGAACGATGATAATACTTATGAATATTATAAAATTGACTCTAAAGATAAGCGTGCAAAAGATAGGGATTATTGGCTTCGTTCGCCTAATACAAGTAACGGTGCTAAATTGGTATGGCGTGTTGATAACTTGGGCCAACTCAACAACTACAGCACCATTGATGGTATGCATGGTGTCGCGCCTGCTTTCTGCATTTAATCAATTATCAATTATTTGAGAAATTTATAAATTATTCGAGATTATTATTAAAAATTAAAGTTTTTTATAAATGTGGTGCCTTTCCGTTAGTCGGCACCAATTTAAATATTCTTTCCCGCTTATGCAAGATTTTAATATATAATAAATTTAATGATTTTAGGAATAGAAGTTTTGTGAAATTTAATAATAAAAATAAACATTATCGAATTTTTCCATTCACTATTGATAAGCTATTGTTTAGCAATGCTATTTCAACTCGTTATGATATGTCTAATTATGTTAAGTGCCGGAGATTATATGATTATTGTCAAAAGCATCATTTATCATTTTTTAATATGTCAATTATCGCAGTAGTGAAAACGCTTAATGGTATTAAGGAGTTTCGCTCGGCTATTTGTGAAAAGGAAGCCCGTGAATACAATCACTTGGCTTTCATAATTTATATTACAAAAAATAATAAAGATTATCAGGTACTGCTCGAAAATATTGATCGTTTTAAAAGCGCTAAGTCATGGGATGAATATTTTAATAAGGTTAAAGAAAATCCTGAGAAACACTTTCCTTCACTTAGCATGGATGATTTCTTAAAAAAATCAATGTTTGCGTTTTTGACTTGTATGCCCATAGTTGATTATCAATCATTTTCAGATATTGATTGGGGGAAGAACTTTTTTCCACCATTTATCCATTGGGGAAAATATTGTAATGGGCGCATGATGTTTTCTATTAACGCCAACCATATTTTTGTTTATGGTAGGCATTTATCATTATTTTTTGCTCAATTAGAAAAATATATGATGCATCCAGAAACTATTTTTTAATCAACGAAGTAAATCAACCTTTTCTCCGCAAGTTACTTTAGCCATAAAGAATTTCATTTTTTCTCTTGTATCAACTGGTGAAGTTACCATTTGACCTGCATACCCGTTCATGATGATATCTAGGACGATATCAATACAAATTTTTGGTTGATGATGTTCGATAAGAACGTGTATCATATCTTTTAATACTTTTAATAAAGTATCATAGTCTTTTCTTTGAGTTAAGGTTGTATGCAAACCAGTTGGTTTAATGTACCAAAAAGTTCCAGCAAATTTTGGAAGTAATAGTGTTTTCTTGGCGTTTAATAAGGCATTAATTGAAAAAGAAAACGACTCAAAAATACAAACTTTTTCGTTAAAGAACACATTATTTTTAATCAGCATGTTTTTTCTATAAAGCGCTCCCCAAGGTTCTAAGTGCGATAACACCAATTGAGTAATATCTTTATTGGTGTAAATTTGTTTAGGCCGCGGATCTTTAGGAACGATAATCTTCCCGTTCTCTTCGATAACAACACTTGTTCTAACAATATCAACTTTATTTTTAATTATTTCGTTATAAGTAATTTCTAAAAATCTCGGCGTCATTTCATCATCGGCATCTAAGAAACAAATATAAGGTGCTTTAGCTAAAAGCATTCCATAATTTCTTGCTGAACTTACGCCTTTGCCTCTTTTATTTGTAGTATATTTAGTATTGTTTCTATTCTTGAAGCACTTTTTAACTATTTCTTTTGTTTTGTCATTAGACCCATCATCGATGACAATTATTTCTGTTTTTGCGGATGGAAAAGTTTGTTGGAAAACCGAGTTAAGAGCGTTCTCAATATATTTTTCGCCGTTATAAACTGGAATAATGACAGAAATTTGATAGTTTGTTTCCATATGTATTTATAGTATATAACATATCAAATAAAATTTTAGTTTTTTATAAATGTTGTTTCATTCCGTTAGTCGGCACCAGTATATATCTTTCCAGCGTGAGGGGGGGATTTTTTAATTTATTTAAATAAATAATATATAATTAAATTATGAAAAAGTTAGTATTTATTATGCCATTAATGGCAGTTTCTCTTTTAACGAGTTGTGGAGGCAATAAAGAGCCCACAAAAGTTTCTTATACTTTAACTTACACCTACGATAACGGAACGACTAATAAGTATGTTGAGACATACGCTGAAGATAAGAAAACCGTAGAACCAACTTGGGAACCTACTTATCCTGGTAATACTTTTGAAGGTTGGTTTACTAAATCAGGAGAAGATGGGACTCAATTTACTTTTGGTAATGTTCTTACTGATAATACTGTAGTTTACGCGCATTGGAGTAAGACTCCTGAGCCTAAGACTACTTATCATTTAACTTTTAAAGGAACTCATTGCAAAATGGATGGAACTGATAAATATGAAGAAGATATTCCTATAGGCGCCTCTACTCAAAGAAAAATCTATCCTGACGAGGGATATGCTCTACCAGTACAAGGACAAGGCGAAGAACTTACTATTACGGGAGAAGGTGCATCATCTGTGTCCTATGAAAATGGAAATATTATAATTACAAAATTTAGTGGTAATGTAGAAATTACTGCTAAGCCATCGTTAAAAGATTGTGTTGTCACATTTAACCCAAATGGCGGCAAACTTATTGGTAGCACAACTGTTACTGTTTCTTATGGCACTAAGTTTAGTGCAATTACTGGTATTGAATCTCATAAAGCTCAAAAAGATTTATGTTTATTTAATGGTTGGGCATTGACTTCTTCTGATAAAAATCCTTTAAATGTTGATAACGATTATGATATTAAAGGCGATTTAGAAGTATATGCGATTTTAGTCCCACAAAATACGGTGGAATTAACTTTTAATGGCACCAACTGCCGTTTATGGAAAAACAATATAATGCAAGAAGGGATTATTGATATTATTTCAGGGATAGATAATATTTTTACTATCGAACCAATTAATTCGTATCTTCCTGTCTTTTTGACTCCTGTGACTTCTACTAATATGGTTAAATGTGAATTTAATCCTGCTACAAAACAGTTAATTATAAATGCAAATCTAAATTGTTCTGTTACCGCTTCAACAACTAAACAAACCTTAGAAGAATGCACCTGGAGTGAAATTGATTCTATTTCAGCAGCAGGATTAGCTGATGAATTTTTTGATATTGGTGAAACTAAAACAGTTAAACTATTCGAAAGCGGTACCGAACAAAGTTCCCCCCATACTATAAGAATTATTGATTTTAATCATGACTATAGTGAATTACCAGATGAAGGTGACCCTGATCCAAACAATGTATTAGGTATTACTTTTGAATTCGCAAATGTAATTACTAAATCTGACGGTAGTGTAGCCACTACAAAATGGAATGACAAACAAAGCACAAGTTCTACTAATTATGATTACCGTAAATCTACTCTTAATGATTTTCTAAATGATAAAACTGAGGATGTAGAAAGTGTTATTAATATGCTTCCTAGTAGTGGCGACCCAGATAATCCTGATTTAAGAGAAGTTATTAAACCGGTTGATAAGAAAGTTGGGGTATCCACCGATAAAGGACAAAATTATATTGCAACTAGTTTTGATGGTAGTAAAGATTATCCATATCCTTATCTTTTCCCATTAGCGCATGACGAAATAGCTCCAAACGATCTTGAAAGCGTTGTTAGTGGTGAAGGCTCTGAGTATCAATATTATAAAAATCATATAAGTTATTATGATTGGATCAAAAAGAAAGTTGGCGCTTCTAGTGATAAAGGAGAAACTTATTGGCTTCGTTCGCCTTATCCACCCCTTAGTGATCTTACATGGCGTATCCGTGGCGATGGCGCCCTCGCCTGTAACGATGATATTTTCTATTCATATGCTGTCGCTCCTGCTTTCTGCATTTAATAAATGAGAATTAATTAAAGAATTCGCTCACATAGTGGGCGTTTTCTTTTTAAATAATTGATACCCGTATTTCTTTTGACAAATATTAATTAGTGATAAAGAAATAATTGCTGCGCCACCTTCGCTACAAACTGGCGATAACCAAATACCATTTGCGCCCATAGCTAATGGGAGAGTGTATACAAACAAAATAATTAAAGCGATTGATCGCATAAAGGAAATACATGAAGCAAGTAGACCATTATTTAAACCAGTAAAGAAAGACGCGCCAAAAATAGAGAAGCCACAGAATAAGAATGAAATTGACCAGAAGCGCATTGCGGTTGTGGTTATTTCAATCATCATTTCGCTATTATCCGAGAAAATTAATGCAATTGGATAAGCTAACCCTTCTCCAAGCGCTAACATTATTCCAGCGAAGATACTTATAATAACTAAGCTCTTCTTTAATACATTAGTTAATTCTTCTTTGTTTTTTGCACCTAGGTTATAACCCGCTACAGGAGCCACAGTATTTGCATAGCCAAGAAATACGGCCCAGAAAATTAATAATACGTACATAATGACGCCATAAGCTTCTACCCCAACAGTGCTACCAGGATAATATCTAATTAATTGAGCGTTAAAGACTACTCCTGAAATAGTCATGGCGCCGTAGTTAACAAATTCAGCAAGACCATTATATGCTGCTCTTAAAACATTCTTAATGTTAAATACCGGTTTAACAAAATAAAGATTGCCTTTTTTATTAAAGGTGAAGTAAAGAATTGGACCAAGAGTGCCGACTCCATATCCCATCACAGTCGCAATTGCTGCGCCCGTTGCGCCCATTTGACAAGGACCAATAAAGATAACATCGAAAACGATATTAGTAACACCAGCGACTATTGACCAAAGAAAACCGAGATGTGGTTTTTCATCAACAACAAATAAAGTATGGAACATATTTTGGATGATAAATAAGAATTGACCAGCCATTAAAATACGACCGTATTTAATCGCTTCTTCAACCATGGCTTTAATTTCTTCAGTGGATTCTCCACTTTTATTTCCCATCGCAATCGCGTATGGTTCCATGACAAAAAATCCAATGAGCGATGCAATCGCTCCAACCACAGCCGCTGCGATGATAATATTAGTAAACGTTTCTTTAGCGAGTTGTTCTTTCTTCTCACCTAGCATTTTGCTAATTAAGGCTGATCCACCAGTGCCAAATAATAATCCAACCCCGCCAATAACGGTTGTAATCGGGAAAGCTAAATTAACACCAGCGAAAGCAGCGTGATTCGATAAATTAGCGATACATATTCCATCAACAACCGAATATAAAGAAACAAATATCATCATTAAAATCGGAGCGATGGTTAATTTAAATATCTTCTTATAGGTAAAGTGTTCGCTGATTGAGACTTTCATAACTAACTTAAACATTATACAATAAACATACGTATGAATGTTTATGACTTTGATAAAACGATCTGTAAAGACGATACTGAACAAGATTTCTTTTATTATGAATTAAGGCATCGTCCGATTAATTGGATTTATATTCCTTATTTCATCCACGCTAATATACTTCGCAAGTTAAAGATAATTGATGAACCTGAACGGCGTCATCGAATTTATTTAACCTTAAAACATATCAAAGATATTGATCAAGAAGTAATTAAATTTTGGAAATGGCGAAAGAAGAAAATACTAGACTGGTATAAAGCGCAACAAAAAGAAGACGACATCGTCGTTAGTGCTTCCCCTCGCTTCTTATTAGAACCAATCTTAATTGCGCTAAATATTAAGCATTATGTAGTAAGTGAATTTGATGTTAAGGCTCGTCGTTTTATTGGTCCAATTAATGTCGGAGAAGAAAAAGTAAGACGCTTCATGAAAGAATACGACGTTAACGATATTGATAATTTCTATACCGATTCAATGAAAGACATGCCGATGATATTAGTATCCAAAAATGCGTTCATTGTAGATAAACATTATCAAGTTAAACCATTTAATAACAAAAATTAGTTTTTAAGGATTCTAAGTGGATTTTGAGTGTTATAATATTTTAGTCGAGAAATAAAAGCGCTATGAAAAAGTTTAATACGACTAAAATTATGACCATTTTCTTAACTTTTATTTTTCTTGTGCCTTTTATTCATGGTTTAGTTAAGTTGTTTACTCCTAATAATGACGTCCATTATGAGACATATTACAAAGTAAACGTTGTTAATCTTACTGAGGGATTAAGTTTATCCAGTCAATCTGTTGCTAAAGGTAGTGATTATAACGGAACAATTAAACTAAATAGTTCTATAGTAACTGATAAGGTGTTACCTAATTCTCTCGACGAGATAAAAAGCGCAGATAAAGTTATTAGTGACTACACTTATCAGACTAGTGCTGATAGGTTATCAGCGGATTTAAAAATTCCCGCTAAAGAAATTAAAGGCGATATTTCAATTAAGATAACTTTAGTGAAAAAACCATCCACTGATGTTTCTATTACTCTTGATCCAAACGGAGGAACGTTTGTTAGTGGTAAAACCACAATTAAGTTGAACTTAACTGATCAAAAATATCTTACCGATTTCATCGATTATGAAGAACCGAATCCCGCTGATCAAGAATATGAATTTAAATATTGGACTAATGGTAAAGACGTTATTACAATGGGAACAATATTGAACTTTACCGAAGATGTTACCTTAAAAGCTTATTACGATGTTAAATGCGACCATAATTATCGGTATCAAGTAATTAATAGTCAACTATATTCAGTCTGTTCTAAGTGCGGAAAAACGATTCGTTATACTGATGAGGAGCTTAAGGATTTCTCAAATAAGATGTTGGTGATGGAAGATGGTGGATTGGCACTTTATGACATCTCACAATTACCTTATATTGTTAATCGATATGAAGCTGCCGAAATATATTTTATTAATGGTGAATATAATCTAAGTGGTAATCGTGATGGTGCGCAAGTTGATATTCATATTCACGGATTAAATAACAACGAAGGCGAAATGAATTCAACGATTTTAAGCTACATACTTGGCGATGATGAAAAATATTATTATGTTCCATTGCATGGAATTAAATTCACTATTGATAATGTCATTATGAAAAGTTCGTTTAATTATAGTGATGGTTTCTATTTTGGTTTATATTCGGATAGCTTGATTTGTAACAATTGCCGCTTTATCGGTAAGCATTCTTTATACGCTGACTATGTTGAAATAAATGATTCAACACTTGATACGACAATGGTTACCTCCGACAATAAAACTGATTACGCTATATTTGACTACGGTACATATAACGCTTTCTTTAATCGTTGTACTTTTAATTCTTTAGGCAAAGCTATAAAAATTTATAATGAAGGCGCTACCGTATCGCATGTGACTGCTAATAATTGTATTTTTAATGTCATTGAACCTCATTTATCAGAGAAAGCCGCGGTTGAAATTGATAGCACTTACTTAAAAAAAGATTTTGTAGTCAAAATTCATCAATGCACTAACAACGGACATCCTCAAATGTGGTTTGATAAAAGCACTCATAGCGATGTTACTGTAGACTAAAAAGAAAACCCTACCGAAGTAGGGTTCTCTAGTTTTATTAATCAACCGATTAAAACACACCTTGCGCCATCATCGCATCTGCGACTTTTTGGAAACCAGCAAGGTTAGCACCTGCGACTAAGTTATAGCCAAACCCGTACTTCTTAGCAGCAGCGACTGAAGCGTTATAGATATTCACCATAATGCGGTGTAATTTCTCATCCACTTCTTCTGCAGTCCATTGTAAGCGTTCGCTGTTTTGGCTCATTTCTAGAGCAGAAACAGAAACACCACCAGCGTTCACCGCTTTACTTGGAGCAACGACCATATTCTTTTGCGCTAATAAATATTGAAGCGCATCGTTGGTAGTTGGCATATTGGCGACTTCAACGTAGTACTTAATCTTATTTTTAACAATAAGTTTTGCACTTTCCATCTTCACGTCGTTTTGCATTGCGGCTGGCATAATGACATCCGCTTTAACGCCCCAAGGTTTTTGATTTGGATAGAATTTAACACCTTTAAATTTATCCGCGTAATCTTTAACCTTGTTACGGCCACTGGCTCTCATGGTTAATAAATAATTAACCTTTTCATCAGTAGTAACACCAGCGGGATCATAAATATATCCATCTGGTCCAGAAAGAGTAACGACTTTTGCGCCGAGTTCTTTCGCTTTCTTACAAATACCCCAAGCGACGTTACCAAATCCTGAGATTGCAATGGTTGCGCCTTTAATGGATTTCTTATCGTGCTTTAAGACTTCTTGTAAATAATAAACTGCCCCATAACCGGTTGCTTCTGGTCTATTGAGTGAACCACCATAACTTAAGCCTTTACCAGTTAAGACACCGTTTTGCCAGACGCCTTTGAGTTTACGGTATTCACCGAAGAGATAACCAATTTCTCTTCCACCGACACCCATATCGCCAGCTGGAACGTCAATATCCGGTCCGATATAACGATTAAGTTCTTGCATGTAGGCTTGGCAGAATCTCATGATTTCTGCATCGCTCTTACCCGCGGGATCAAAGTCCGCGCCACCTTTACCACCACCGATTGGTAAACCAGTGAGTGAGTTCTTAAAGATTTGTTCAAATCCTAAGAATTTAATAATGCCTGGATAAACATTTGGTTGGA
>JAKSUZ010000017.1 GCA_024408505.1 Bacilli bacterium
TTTTAATATACAAAAATTCTTATAATTATTTAGTGCTTGAATTCTTATCCAATCTCTGTGAATGATGAGTCCCTGTACATCTTTTTCTTTTTTTAACGCTAAGTTTAATGTATTGATTACAATTGCTAGATCGTTGAATCTAGATATTTGATATGCGACTACACGTCTATCGTATAAATCAATGATGGTTGATAGATACGCTCGTTTGTTACCAAACGTTAGATAAGTAATATCGGTACACCATACTTGATTCTTAGCTTTACTGTTAAAGTTTCTTTTAAGTAGATTTGGTTGAACATTTTCTTCAATTCTTTTATATCCTAGATTAGGTCTTAAACGTTTAATGTATTCTGGTTTAAGACGATATTTGTTCATAATTCTCGCTACTTTTTTGTGATTAAACATTACACCATATTTAATCTTTAGACCTTCTTGTATCCTACGATAACCATATGTACCCTTTGATTCATCAAAGATTTCTTTAATTAAGATATAGTCGTAATAATCCTTATCTTCTTTATTACGATATTTATAATATGTTCTTCTTGAAATCTCTAAGGCGGCACACATGTTATAGAGTTTATATTCACCTAAATGCGCTGAGATGAATATTATTTTCTCTCTTGTCGTGCCTTTAAGAAGGCCTGGTATTTTTTTAAGATTTCATACCGTTCCTTGTAATCAGTTTCACTTAGTTTCCTTTTACCAGAGTGGTTGGGACGATGATCTATTCTCACATCCACTCCATGTCTAATTTTCATCAACCACGTTTCGATTGTATTTTCAGATACATTAAATCGCTTAGACAAGGTATTCCGACCACCTTCGCCGTTGAAGTAAGCATCTAAAACTTTTTGCTTAAATTCAGCGCTATGTTTTTTGAACTTTTGACCTTTCTTGGCCATATAAAAAACCTCCAGGGGTTTAATTATACCTTTCTGGAGGTTTGGTTTTTTTATTGAAGTGTCCTATTTGGGGTCCACTTCAATTGCATCCCAGTTTTTTATTAGTTAATTACTTTAAACGAGCGACGCCAGTTTTAATTGCGGCTTCTGCAACCGCTTTCGCTACTGCTTCGCCTACACCTTTATCAAAGGCTTTAGGAAGAATGTTATCAGCACTTAATTTATCAGCGGGAACTAAATCCGCTAATGCATGAGCAGCGGCTAATTTCATTTCTTCGTTAATCTCTTTAGCGCGTACTCTTAAAGCACCTTTAAAGATACCTGGGAACGCTAAGACGTTATTAACTTGGTTCGGGAAGTCGCTGCGACCAGTACCAACAACGGCTGCACCAGCTGCTTTAGCGACATCAGGCATAATCTCTGGAACTGGATTTGCCATTGCAAATACAATCGCGCCTTTATTCATTGATTTAATCATTTCTGGAGTAACGATATTTGGAGCAGAAACCCCAACAAAGATATCAGCGCCTTTCATAGCATCCGCTAATTTACCTTGAATATGATTCTTATTGGTTAATTCAGCAATCTCTTCGTTACCTACTGGAACATTACCACCTTTACAAATAATGCCGTGGACATCACTCATAATGACATTCTTAGGATTAAACTTCATTAATAATTTAGCGATGGCAGTACCTGCTGCACCAGCACCTGAAAAGACGATGGTACAATCTTCCATCTTCTTACCCACTACCTTAAGAGCGTTCATCACGCCTGCTGCAACAATAATTGCAGTGCCGTGTTGATCATCATGAAATACTGGGATATCACAAACCTCTTTTAATTTGCGTTCTACTTCAAAACAGCGAGGTGCTCCGATATCTTCAAGATTAATGCCACCAAAGCTACCAGAGATTAATTGAACGGTTTTAACAATGTCATCTACTTTCTTACTCTTAATGCAGATCGGAAATGCATCAACATCGCCAAAGGCTTTAAATAATGCACACTTTCCTTCCATAACGGGCATTCCTGCTTCTGGACCAATATCGCCTAGCCCTAAGACGGCGGTGCCATCGGTGACAACAGCAACTAAATTCCAGCGACGAGTTAACTCATAAGACTTATTAACGTCTTTATTAATAACTAAGCAGGCTTCGGCTACACCTGGGGTGTAGGCTAAGCTAAGTTCATCGCGATTGGTAACGGGTACTCTTGAAATAACTTCAATCTTACCTTTCCATTCGTAATGCTTCTTTAGTGATTCTTTCTTGTAATCCATATTTATTTCCTCACACTATTTTAATTATAACTAATATATTTTTCTTATAAAGAAAATAATAAAAAATATCGCCCAGTTACGGGCGATATTTTGAATATTAAGATAGATTTAGAATTATTTTATTTCGGGTGTTTTTGTTTCGTAAGCATAGGTATATGAAACGAGCATATCTGAATAAACTCCTTCAACTGTCGTTTCTTGTTCTTCGACAAAGCTAATAAATTGTTTATTTTTAAAGCCAAAGAATAATGAAATGGAAGATAATACTCCTTCGGTTTCGTGAGTAATGGTTTTAGTGTAAGATTGAGTTTCATTATCATAAGAAAAATCTTTAAATTGTAAATCTTGATATTCTAATTTTGATATTATCTCTGCACCAATTTGTTTAGGAGTAATCCAATCATTTGCTGTAGCTGGTGTAGGTTCGGAAAGAGTTTCGCCTTTTTTGTTGCGAAACTGTTTCGTGTAGACGCCTTTATTGTTTGAAACAAATGTTTCAGTAAACTCACGCGCCGCTTCTGGCTCCACTGTCTCTTCTACATTGCGAGTTACTGTTGGGGAGAGTTCAGAAATTTCACTAACAACAAACTCAACTTTTCCCGTTTCGCCATAATCATAAGTCGTATCAATTTCACCGTCCACTTGCATAAACTCAACGTTATAGAGTGATATCGCACTGTAAAATTCTTCTTCAATTACCTGGGTAGTATGATCCACTAAACTAAGTTCAATATCTGTAATACCTTCAATACATTTACCGGACATTTTAAATTCGGCTTTCTTCTTATCATCTTTTAAAGTATATGTATACTCTTTGTCAGCAATCAATTCACGATTACCTGAAGTAACCTTGTCTAATGTATCTGGGAGTAAAACTTCTTCTCCAACCACTGAAGTATCGATTCCGATTTCAGTAGTAAAATCTTCTCCTTTATAGGCGTACTTGTTAGTTAAAGTGACTCCAATTGTGCCACAATTAACTCCAAATCCAACTTTTGCGCACCCACAGGACGCGAATAATGCGACCGCGGTTAACGGCGCTGCTAATAAACCTATTTTCTTCATAAGTTCCTCCTTGTTTTTCAATGCCTATAGCATATAGAGTTTTTTTTAAAAGCAAAGAAAAACTTTTTAGCGTAAAAGTTTAAATATCTATACTACTATATTATATATATTTAATAATAAGGTAGTTATTTTTCCCAAGGGAACTTATATTTCTTTAATTTAAGTTGATCACGTACGGCGTTCATTTCCGCTTGGACGCCTTCGTTAATTGGAACACCTTTAGACTTTCTTTCTTGCCAGATTTCATATTCTTTTTCTCCAGCAGTGTAGATGCGTTTCGCGCCTGGTGCTTTCTTACTAGCACGAATCTTTCTCATAATATCGCCTGCTTTCTTACGGCAGAGTTTCTCGCCCAAGAAGTGGTTAGTATCAATGGCGATAAAGAAGTGACCAATCTTTGGATGAGTGGCTTTGCCTTTCTTATCCTTACCATTTAATTCTTTTAAATTAACGTTATCTTGAAGAACACTACAGAAGAGTTCTACTGCCATCGCAAAACCAAAGCCTTTATAACCCGCTAAAGATTCACCAATACCACCTAAGGTACATAATGCAGCGGTACCTGCTCTAATGGCTTTTAAAGCTGCAGCGGCATCACCTTCTACTGGTTTACCTTTTAAATCAATGATGGTTCCTTTTGGAACTGGATGTTTAATTCTTGCATAATATTCAACCTTACCATTTTGGATTGTGCTAGTCGCGGCATCAAAGTTAAAGTCAAACTTCTCATCCGTTGGAACGCCAATAGTAAATGGATTAGTACCAAACATACCTTCAACACCCCAAGTCGGCGCAACTGAAGGTCTCGCATTCGTACCAGTCATACCAATACAACCGGCTTTAGTAGCCATCGTAGTATAGTAACCAGCAATACCATAGTGAGTAGAATTTCTCACTACTACCATACCCATACCATATTTCTTTGCTTTCTTAATGGCTAAACTCATGGCCTTATAACCAATGACTTGGCCCATACCATGATTACCATCCACTACTGCAGTGGTTGGAGTTTCTTTAATAATTTGGAATTTAGTCTTTGGATATTGAACACCGGCATTAATCCGATCAATATACATCGGTTTAAAACGGTTACAACCATGTGATTCAATTCCACGTCTATCGCTTTCTAGTAATACATCAGCGACAATCTTTGCTTCGTTCCGTGGGACACCTACTCCGGCAAATGCATCAATCATAAAAGCATTTGCGGTTTTCCAATCTAATATCATTTTTGGCATATAATAGCCTCCTTATATATCTATGATATATTATAAGATATTTTTTTAAATATTACTTATGTTTAGCTACTTTCCTTTTCTCAAAAACTAAATCGTTATTAAATAACACCAATAAGAGTTGACCGATTGGATAGAAATACCATATTAAACTACTAGCATATGTATTTATTTTTAAGGCACTTAAGAAAACCCAAATATCAGTGATAAAGAAGATTAGCATACCTAATGCAAATAGATAATAAGTACCTTTCTTTTTATAAGAATAAGCAAAGTTTAATGATAGGTGAGTACTTAATCCTAATATGTATATAGCTACTAAAATAGCTAGGACAATGTTTTGCTTTTCTACCATGGTAAATGCTAACGCTTCAATTGTAACAACTGAAATAACAAAGAATGCTACACCGATATAAAAGCCAATATTATTCCGTAAATTGATCTTCTCCTTCTTAATTAATAAAACTAGCATCGCAATATAAACAATATGTTCAAGAAGGAAGAAACTTCCTCCGACCATTACTCTCCAAGAAGCATCTAACGCCATAATTACATCACCAATTAAGCCAAATAGTGTAGCAAATATAACTAGAATTCTATTTCGTTGTGACTTTAAAGTAATCGCTAGAATAATTGCGATTATTAATATCAGCGACATCACTATTGACTTAGGTATCATATCAATTTAATTTTATAGCAAATAAGTGATTATTTCACTAAAGTCTATTTTTATATGTAATATATAAATAGAGGTTTTTATAATGAAGATATTAAATAAATTATTAATGATCACCATCACGGCTATGAGTATAGGAGCAATAGTTAGTTGCGGTGGTGCAGATAATAGCGGGGATTTAACTGAACAGGCAGAGTCCCCTCAAATAACTATTCTGCAAGGGTATTTCTATGAAGGACACTCTGTTGAGTTTCATTGTAATGATGATGCAACTGATTTAAAAGTTGATTGGGGAGATGGTTCGGTTAATAGTGAACATACGCATACTTATCAAAATGAGGAGCCGTGTATGATAATTATTAGTGGACACATCACATCATTATCCCTATCTGATGAAAACGGCGTATATGCACTTGGGAATAATCAAGTTGAGGGCATTATGTTTTCAACTACGATTACAAATTTACCAGCATACAGTTTTGATGTCTATTCCCTACGTACAGTTATAATTCCTGATAGTGTTCAAAACATTGGGGAATATGCTTTTGATCGTTTTGAATCCCGAGTTTTCTTCTTCATTTCTGCTGAACAAAAGCCACAAGGTTGGGCGGAGACATGGTCAAATATCGATTCGTTTATGGATGTGGCCATTTGGGGCGTCAAGTTAGGAATCTCTAATAGTTATGTCTATGCGATGATGAAACAGAACGAGTCTAATGTAGCCGGCACATTTTTATATGATAATAATCAAACCGAAATAACAATGCCGGATGCAGTAATTTATGGAGGTGTGAAATATCAAGTGCGCTTTATTAGCATTGAAGATTCGATAGTTGAAACTATTCATTTGCCGAAATATATAAGAGGATTTTATAATTCGTTTTCTAGATGCGATGCGCTGAAGACAATTGATTACTCTAGATGTCAATGCCTTGAATATTTTGGCGATAATACATTTGATTCTTGTCATTCTTTAACTGAAATATTTATTCCAAAAACAGTCAAACACATAGCTATTAAATCTGTTTATCGTTGCGAGAACATTTCCAAAATCACTGTTGAAGAAGGGAACCCAGTTTATTATAGTCCTAGTGGCTATAATGTAGTTATGAAAGACAAAACGGTAGTATTAGGTTGTAAAGAATCTAAAATTCCTGATGGCACAAAAATAATTGGTGATAGCGCATTTTACACCTCCGAAATAGCAAGTATCTCCCTTCCTGACAGCGTAGAAAAAATTGAAGGTAGCGCATTTAATAGTTGTGAACAACTAAAAATCATAAATTTATCCAAAAATTTACAGGAAATCGGTCCATGGGCATTTGCTTATTCAGGATTAACGCAGGTTACTTTTAACTCTGAACTTAAAAAAATTGATGAATATGGTTTTTACTATTGCAGTGCATTAAAAGTAATTGATGTAACTAAATATACTACTGCTGATAGTATTCCTATATGTGGATATGATGCTTTTTATATATATGATGAATACGCACATAAAAAAGTTTTTCAATACAGCGGCGCACTTGATAATCATTTATATTTTGTTGATAAGGGATGGCCGGATAATGATACTTCGCAGTACCATCCGATTGAGTGGATAAAAGAAGGAGAAATTTAATATGAATATTAAAAAAATATTTTTTGCATTAATTTGCTCTACGAGTGCATTACTTTTTAATATCTCTTGTTCGCATCCAGATAATTCTGGTATCGACTTTACTTTCGTTTTTTTGTCATATAGTGCCACAGAGTCCCCTATGCCTACATCAGTTAAATTCGATTACCAAGGGTCGGATTTAAAAGTTTATTGGGGAGATGGAGTAGAAGATAACTTAAATTATCATACTTTCGCTGAAGGCTGCGAGAACAATTATTTTGTTATCGGCGGCAACATTACTAGCATTTCATTTTGCGATGAGTCAGGCAATTTATTAGAACAAGGCAATTCTTATATTATAGGAATTATCTTTTCTAAATCGATTAATACGATACCAAAGAAAGCTTTTTATGATATTTCTGTTGAAACAGTTATTATCCCTACCAGCGTGGCAACGATTGGAGAAGAGGCTTTCGCTAATTTTGATTTCGATATAGCGTTTTTCTGTGGTGCATTAAGTAAACCAAATGGATGGGATAAAAATTGGAATCTTAATGTTAAATTAGGGGATTTGTATTTTTGGGGTACTACTTTATATGTGGAAGATGCTTATTTATACGCTCTCGTGAATAGAGGAGGGTATAAAACAGCTTCAGCTCTATACTATTATAGTGACGAGACAATAATTGAAGCAAAAATTCCTGAAGTTGTTTCAAATGCAGGCAATGAATATAAGGTTACTAACATTTCAGGTTGGTTTTCCGACTTTATTAAAGATAGATTAGTAAAAGTTACTATCCCAAATAATGTAAAAATGATAGGAAGTGGGGCATTTAGAAGTTGCCACAACCTTGAAACAGTTGAAATCGATGCACAAAAATCACAACTCAAATTGGTTGATGCAAGCGCATTTAATGACACTAATATAAAATCGATAACTATTCCAAAAACAGTTTATTACATTGAAACTAATTCATTTGATGACTGCGCTAATTTAAAAGATGTTTATCTCACCGAATACACAAAGGCTTCTGAAATAGCTTATTGCTATACAGGTTTTTATGATGACAATGAGGGACTTACTTTCCATTATTCGCACGGACTAACAAAACAAGACTTCTATGACAAAGGTTGGCCAAAAGAGGACGATCAACATATTTGGAAAGAAGAAACTACTTTAATCGCTTAAGATATTTAATCGCTTTTTCTAGGCTATCGACTACTGTGCCATATTTCTTGATGGCGCCAATTGTATAAAGATTAATATAAGAATATTGTGATTCAGCGATTCCTTTCTTCATATCTTTGTTTTTTGCTTCGGACATGGTTTTACTAGCATCACGACAATCCGTGTAAATACCTACTAATACTTTTTTATCTTTATGGTATTCGTTATATGCGGCTAGATATCCGATTTCAGTTGCGACGCCTAAATCTTGGCCATCAAGCACAGCAACCATAGCATCACACCATCTAAGCTTAGCAGTATCACCCTCATATATCGGAATACTACCTGCACTAGCTTTCTTGTTATTAATCGCTAAATTCTTTTGAGGAGCGTATACTTCATAACCTGCTTTTGTTAAGGCATTATAAATTTGATCGTTATACATCCGATCAGCGACACCAAACAAACCATTTGCTAAATATATTTTCATTTTATGTTTCATAAATACCTCTTTCTAAATAATACTATGTTTATTTAGAGAAGGGCATTTTTGTTATATAATTAAATATAGATACAAAGGAGAAATCCGATGAAATTAAATAAAGTACTTTTCTTAGCACCTGTTGCGTTTCTTTCGCTTGCAAGCTGCGCTATTATCCGTCAACGTTATAAGATTGAGGATTATTTTATTAATTACACTCAAGCTAAAAATCATAAAGAGATTGATGATACAGGTGAATTTAATATTCTCCAACTAAGTGACATTCATATGAGTGTAATGGATGATGCTAAAACTCATTATAAGTTTATGCAGAAAACCATAGATGAAGCGAAAGCAATAGTTCAAGATAAATTGCATTTAATCGTTATTACAGGCGATGTCTTTACTTTTGCGAATAAAGATACGGTTAAAGAATTATGTGATTTCTTCGAATCACAAGATACGCCTTGGACATTAACCTTCGGCAACCACGATGAACAAGGTTATTTTTCAATCGATTGGTTAACCGGTTATTTAACATCATTATCAGAAAGAAATTCTTCAAACCTATTATTTAAAGATATGCCAAATGATGATGTATTTGGCAGCGCAAACTTTGCGATTAATCTTCCAGATAATCATCGTCAAATCATTATGATCGATAGTAATCGTTATAACTATGGTCAATATTATGGTTATGATTCAATACACGCCGATCAAATTGACTGGTATACAAGAGTTGCTAACCATGCTCGTGAAATAGTATCATTATCAAAGGAAACATCGAAAGCTGTTACTTCATTAGCGTTTTTCCATATTCCAGTTCCTGAATATCTAGATGCATGGCAAGATGCTTCTAACAATAAAGAGAACTCTACTTTCTTAAAAGGTGAAAAGTATATTTATAATAACGGTTGGCCAGAAAATCCTGAACCAGACATACGTAACGTTCACAAAGATACCAGCGAAGGTTCGCCCAAAATAAATACTGGATTCTTCGAAACTGCAAGGCATATTGAACTTGATGATAACGTTGGTAGTTATACTAAAGGTATGTTTGTTGGCCATGCTCATACTAATACCAACTGCATGGATTATCGTCCATCTGATTCAATAGAAGATGATAATAACAGCATTGCTCTTTGCTATGGTGTTAAAGCCACTGATCGCGTATATTGTGATGAAGAAATGATGGGCGGTCAGCTAATTCATTATTTTGATAGCGCTGCAGATGGTAGTGAGGCAAAGAAAGGCTCTAGTTGGTTTACCTTAGACCTTATTTATCACAAGTACGCTGATTTAAAGGATGGTGAATAATTATGTTTAAGATTACTAAACAACGTACAATCATTATCCTTGCTATCTTAGCGGTGTTAGGCGCATTAACAGCTTTCTATGGCACTAACTTAGTATTAAATAGCATCTTAGAGAAAGATTTACCATTTAAAACATTATTGGTCACTTTCTTCCCATCACTTACTTTCTTAGTTGCAAGTATTGATATTACTTTATTTATCTTCTTCTTCGTGCGTTTATATTTACATCCAACCCATGAACAAAGAATGCTAAAAGTATATGGTATTACTTTAGCAAGCCTTTCTTTAGTTGGAATCGTGCTTAACACCTTGTCTGGCATCTTAACCTACGGTTCGTTCTTAGAGCCACGTCCATTTGCGGGATTCCATATTATTATGTATCTCTTCCATATTGCTATGTTAGCTTTAGGCTTTATGATGATTTTCTACTTTAGAAAGAAAGTTATTAATGATGATATCATCATTCATAAAACTACAGTTGGTTATGTATTCTATACCATTCTTTGGGCATTAATTTATTTCATTGCTTTAAATCGTTTTGGGGCATTCTTGTTATCTCCTGCTTATATTCAATGGTCAACTTTAGCTTTAACTTATCCTGCTTACGTAGCGCTACTATTGCCCACAATTATTTTATTAAATGATTTAATTTACACCTTTAATGGTTATAAGAAATCACCAGTAGCAGGTATTACCGTTTCATGTATTGTCGCGTTCCTAAGTATATTTTGTTTTGCCCAAATAATTATTCGTGGTAGAAGTGATCCACTATTTATTCAATTAGTGTCGCCCATTAATCCAATCGGTCGTCTATTAACCTTCCCATATGATACTTTACTTCAAATGTTGGTTGCGGGTGGTTTAAGTATATATACTTTATTTAATTCCATTAAATTTAAACGCGCTTCAGACTTTGATAAATTACCATATGAAATTAGAAAGGCAAAGATGGAAGGTCGTAAAGCAAACTTTATGAATCCTGGCCGAAAAAGTAAAACGGATGAGAAGCACCCATTAAAAATCAATATTAAATTTCGCAAACTAAGAAGGAGAAAATAATTATGAATCTAGTAGCATTCTTTTCTGCAACGGGCGTCACAAAAAAATACGCGATGTCTTTAGTGGAACATCTTAAAGCGGACTATTATGAGATTACTCCAGTAATGTCATACACTAAGTCTGATTTAAACTATTTAAATCCCTTATCACGTAGTTCAAAGGAAATGCGTAAAAAGGAATCACGCCCAGAATTTATTAAACATGAATTGGATTTATCTAAATATAACAAAATCTATTTAGGATTTCCGATTTGGTGGTACACCGCTCCAAGAATTATTAATAGCTTCTTAGAGGCTTATGATTTTACGGGTAAGACCATTGTTTTATTCGCCACCTCTGGTGGAACTAAAAAATTCGGTAAAACCATTAATGATTTAAAGTTGTCTGCGAGTAACGCTAACTATATTGAAGGTGTAATTAATCCAAAAGATTTTAGTTGGATTAAATAATTATTTAAATATTCTTTATTTCTTTTCTTCTTTTTGTTATAGTATAAAAAGTAGGAAAAGTATAACTTATGAAAAAAATTAGTAATAATCGCTTTATTGTAAGCGCAAAAGTTGGCAGTAAAGGCCAAATCGTTATTCCAATTGAAGCTAGGGAGATGTTTAAGATTAAACCAGGCGATACTTTAATGGTATTAGGTGATAAAAAGCGTGGGCTCGCCCTTATGAAAGATGATATATTTTATCGACTTATGGAGAAAAAGAAATGAGTAACGTATTAGAAATTAAAGGTCTATGTAAGAGTTATCCAAAGTTTCAATTAACGGATGTTTCTTTTGAAGTTCCTAGCGGAAGTATCACAGGCTTTATTGGACGTAATGGTGCAGGTAAGACTACTACTTTAAAATCGATTATGAATTTACTTCATTATGATAAAGGCGAAGTGATGGTATTTGGTAAAAATATGCTTACTAGTGAACTAGAGGCCAAACAAGATATCGCTTTTTCATTAAGCGAAATTAATTATTATCCTAATATCACAATTGAAAAATTAACTAGAGTTACTAGTAAGTTTTATAAGAACTTCTCTTATGAAACATTCAATCGTCTATGCGCACATTTTAAGTTAGATATAAATAAGAAACTTGAGCAACTTAGTAGTGGTATGAAGGTGAAATATTCATTAGCGGTTGCATTAAGTCACGATGCAAAATTATTAATCTTAGATGAACCGACTAGTGGGCTTGATCCCGTTAGCCGTGGTGAGATTACTGATTTATTTCTTGATCTAGTGAAAGATGGTAAGAGAAGCATTCTCTTCTCCACTCACATTACTAGTGACTTAGATAAATGTGCGGATCATATTGTTTATATTGAAAACGGAAGAATTAATTTTACAGGTAAGAAAGATGATTTAATCAATAAATATGTTTTACTTCGTTGTGAAAAAGAAGCGTTAACGGATGAGATTAAGTCAAAATTTATTTCATTTAAAGAACAATTTGGTCAAATCATTGCATTAGTTAAAAAAGAAGATGTAGTAACTAAAAAAGGGATTAAAGTATTACCACCTACTATCGAGGACATCATGCAATATAGTGAACAAGGAGCAAGTTATGAAAAAATTACTTTATAAAGAATTTGTATTATCTATGCATCCGATGTGTTATGTGATGACATTAGTATTTCCACTTATGTGCTTAATTCCTAATTTCCCACTTTTTATTGGAACTTTATATGTTGTACCCGCGTTTTCCTTCTTGTTTTTGGGCGCGCAAAAAGGAAAGCAAAGTAATGATTTATTTTATTCAGCTCTACTCCCGATTCGTAAAAAAGATATCGTGAAAGCTAGAATGATATCTGGAATTGTTATGGAATTAACATGCTTATTAATATTGGGGATTCTAATTCCGATTAAAATGGTGATTGAAAATGCAATGGGGCCGGAAAATGTAGTGTTTACCACCGGCGGCATTGTTTCTTCTTTAGCCTTTGCGGTTATTGCTTATGGAGTAGTGAATGCAATTTATTTTTTAATGTTTTATAAAAATGGAAGAAGCGTAATGGCGCCTTCATTAATTGCTACATTCTTTTATGTAATCTTTACTTTTATTTTTGGATCGTTATTAACTGCGGTTAATCCTCCTGTTAATCCAGGCGATCCGATCCAACCTTTAGTGCCAGGTTATTATAGCGCCTTCGTTTCGATTGATATTGGTATTCAGTTCGTATATCTAACAGTTGCGCTAGTTATTTATTTTGCTATTAATTATTTCGTCTATAAAAGGGCTAGTCAAGAACTTGAGCAAGCTGATTTATAAACTATTCAGGAATTTTAACACCTTTATAAACGTGAGTAATTACAGTGCTTACGTGTTCTGAAATATCTTTAATATCGCAATCAAGATAACCATTTAACCAATGGACATATAATGTGGTGACTGATCCAATAAAGTTGCAAATATTAATACGAACCTTTTTCATTACAGCATCTTTTTTAGCGAGGTTTGGATAATGCTTTTTAAAATCATCCACTAATAGATTGATAGTTTTTTCCGTAATAAAACGAAGACGATCAGGACGGAATACTCTTTTATAGTATTCGTAGTTATCTGTAATGTTCTTGTTAAGTTTTTCTAAAGCTGGACGAGGATTACTTAAAAAATCTTCTACGCTAATTTTGTCGCTATATTCAATGTTGAATAATTTATAAATTAATTCATTTTCTAATCGATCAGTGATTTCATGAATACCTTTATAATGTTTATAAAAAGTTGTTCGATTAACTTTAGCGCATTCACAGAGTTCAGTAATTGAAACATCGGGTGTGCCTTTTTTAGTTAATAAAATGTTGTACGCATTAGTAATTGCGTTATCGATTCTTTGATAATTGCGATTATGTTCAGTTTTCATAAGTCTTTCCATATAAATTATATACAAGTGTCGATATTTTTTCAATTTTACTATGAAAAGCAAACGACCCCCGATTGCATTTAACAAATAGGTTCACTTCACTTAAAATCCTAGAAGATTAAATTCTATTCAATATTATCTAATATACTTAATTTAATATAGTTACGAAATTGTAAATAGAAGTTTAAATGCAAAAAGCAGGCGCAACCGAAAAAGCGCGTGTTCGAATATTTGCATGAACGACTCCGCCACCGTAGTCGATAACCCATGCTAAAATATTAGCGCCGGTTCTAGGTGATCTAAGCCAAAAGTAACTTCCGTATGCGGCTGTGCGATTATTGTGACCAGCAAAATTAAGTGAATTACTACATTTCCCATCAGTAATCTCCACTCCGTTATTGGTAGCAGCGCCATCATGCCATTTAATTTGATGTTTAATACGATTCGTGTCAATATCACTTTTACCTTTATAGAAGGCATAAGTAAATCCCTCATCTTCTGCATAATAGGTGCTAGCCTCAGTTGCTTCGCGAAACGATAATGGGAATAATTTGGTGTTATATGAAGTCACTTTCCATACATATTGTTCGCTAATTGCGATTGGTTTTTTAACTTCTTTTAAAACTTCTTTTAGGCCAGACTTCTGTGAATCCGAACTGCCCATAATCATATCTAATACTGTTTTGTTGGCGTACTCAGTTTGTTGAGTTTGCTCACTTGTATTTTCATCTTTCCGATACCACACAATTTCGCCTTCGCCACCACCATCAAAAACTTTTCTTAAATTTGAATTGTAATAATCGTAGTTAGTAGAACTACTGCCTTCTTCCCAATCCCATACAGTTGCTAGAGAGTATCCGTCTTTGTCACTTAATAAATTAACGAATTCAAATGTGCAATGGGCCTTGCCGGATCCATTGGCTAAATCGTCGTGGTCTATATCGATTAAACGGACTTTATGAATTTGATTATTGACTAATAAATCCACTTCTTTGCCGACATCATCTATAGTAGCTTGCTGTGGACCAGCATTTGAACAATAATCCCACCAATTAACATAATCATACCATTTAGCTGTGCTAAGGTTTTTTAGCGTCATGGTAATTTTAATATTTGCAGTAACATTTTCTTTTGGTATTTTAATAGAAGCATCTAAATTGTCGTTGTTTACTTGATAAGTACACTTATCAGTTATATCGGTTTTGCTATCGTCATTCAAAATGACTGAATCAAGCGACAATGGTAATATATTTTTGCCTCTTTTTTTAAGAGAAATTGTTCCTACGTAATCTGTTCCTTTTGTAGCTGAGGAAGGGTCAATCACAAGGCGACTAGTTTCACTAAACACTCTATATCCGCCATTTCCGCCACAATTTACCACAAAAGGCATTACTACTGCAGGCAATAAAAATAATCCTAATCTCTTCATATATTAAAATTTATCATCTTGTTTTCGATATTTCAAGATTTGTGCATAAGACATTATATCTCTATACCAATTTTGTTAATCGATACACTTTAAGGTAATGGTGCAATCTTGGGTTGGATAATCACCTAGAAGGAAAAGTCCGTATTCAGATGGATCTGGCGAAGATGGATCCCATTCCACATAACGATATTCGCTATGTTCTATTTTAACATTACTAGGGTGTGTAGATTCATCCAAACTTTTAACATAAACTGAATAACGACGACTAGTACAAAAATGCCTCATATTATAGGTTATTGAAGGGCCTTCCTGCTCTGGAATCGTTGAATCACCATTAATTAATTTCCATGTTGTTTTAGCCTCTTCATTAAGGGCGAGAGTGACTTTTTTGTCATTATACACAACATCTGCGGTCAAATCCCCTGTTGGTACAACGCCATTAAAATCAATATCCACAGTGACAAACGATTTATATGCTACGGGTTGAATGGGTATTAACCCAATTTTTAACTTTTCTATCTCGGTTGAGGAACCACCTAATTTAACATTTTCGAGAAGAAAATTAGTATAGTCATACATCTCTGGCTTAACTGTTCCAGGTTGATCGGTGCAAATGTTAAAGAGCAAATGAGTAGTTCTCCTATTGAAATAGATAGGAGTTTCCGTCCAAGACATATCTGCGGTATCACATAAATATATCTTTGCCGCAATCGGCTCCCCTTCATCATCAATCAACTTTGATGTAATCGTTACTTGGTATTCATTCTCCGTAAGGTCTTCTAGCTTAACTGACACTAAAATATTATTAGTAGTGTACTCTTTTGGTATAGCTAAACTCGCAGTACTATAAAGCGCAATTGGTTTATAAGTACAATATTGAGTAATATCCGTACCATTACCTAGTGTAACGGAAACAAGCCCATCTAAATATTTTGTGGAATCAACTACTTCAATTGTTCCTTCGTAAGGCTTGCCTTCATCCACAACAGTTGTGCTAAGTTTGCATCCGTCAGTAACAGAAACGGTGTATTGAGGAATATTTTCTAACTTAACTTCCACTAAAATATCAGCGATAGTGTATTCTTTTGGCACAATCAAACTCGCAGTGTTGGTACTAGAATCTATTGTGTAAGTACAATGCTCAGTAATATTAGTATCATTAGCGTCATCTAAAGTAGCAGAAACAAGTTCACCTATATATTTTTTGTCGGATTCAACAACTTTAATTGTACCTTTATACTCTTCGCCTTCAGTTATAGTAATTGGATCAATCGTAACACCATCATTAACAGAAATAGTATAGTGATGAGGATCGTGTTTAGTGCATGAATAAGCACTGACTGATGCTGTCATAAGAGCAGCAAATGTAAAAACGGCGCTCTTAATCTTTAAGTGATTAGATATTTTCATAAAATTCTCCTTATTTACATATAATTTATAACAAATAATCTAAAAAAACAAATAAACAAAAACTATACACTGTAAAAAAGAAAATCCACTATTTATCGGATATGTAAAAATTTTCATAGTTTTTGTGAGCATTTAGACCACACTTATATAAATATAAAGGTAAAATGATAGCACTAATTAATAAGGAGGCATTTTATGATTAAATGCAAAAAAAGAGATGGCGAAGTCGTAAGCTTTAAAATCCAAAAGATTGAAGCTGCTATTATTAAAGCTTTCGATGCCGAAAACAAAAAGTACGATGATGACATTATTAAAACCATTGCCTTAAGAGCCACCAGTAACTTTAATGACAAGATTAAGGACAACACCATTAGCGTTGAAGACATTCAAGACGCAGTTGAAGTTGCTTTAATTCAATCCGGTTATGTAAGCGTTGCTCGGGCTTATATTAAATATCGTGGTCGTCATGAGACTATGCGTCAAATTGATGCAACTACATTAGACTATGCGGCTACGGTTGATAAATATTTAAAGATTAATGACTGGCGCGTTAAAGAAAATAGTACCGTTACTTATTCTGTTGGTGGACTTATTCTTTCTAACTCGGGTGCGGTTACTGCAAACTATTGGTTAACTGAAGTATATGATAAGGAAATAGGCGATGCGCATAAGAACGCTGATATCCATATCCACGATTTAAGTATGTTAACTGGTTATTGCGCCGGTTGGTCACTTAAACAATTAATTCAAGAAGGCTTAGGTGGTATTCCTGGTAAGATCACATCTTCTCCAGCCAATCACTTATCTACTTTATGTAACCAAATGGTGAACTTCTTAGGTATTATGCAAAATGAATGGGCGGGTGCTCAAGCATTCTCGAGTTTTGATACTTATTTAGCACCTTTTGTTAAGGTTGATAATTTAACCTATAAACAAACTAAACAATGCATTCAATCCTTTATTTATGGTGTTAACACACCATCTCGTTGGGGTACTCAAGCACCATTTACTAACATTACCTTAGACTGGGTAGTGCCAAATGATATGGCGGAACTTAACGCGATTGTTGGCGGTAAAGAGATGGACTTTAAATATAAAGATTGTAAGAAAGAAATGGCGATGATCAACAAAGCCTTCATGGAAGTTATGATTGAAGGCGATGCGAATGGTCGTGGTTTCCAATACCCAATTCCAACTTATTCCATTACTCGTACATTCGATTGGAGCGAAACTGAGAATAATAAACTCTTATTTGAAATGACTGCTAAATATGGTATTCCTTATTTCTCTAACTATATTAATAGTGATATGGAACCAAGCGATGTCCGTAGTATGTGCTGCCGCTTACGTCTTGATTTAAGAGAATTAAGAAAGAAGAGCGGTGGTTACTTCGGTAGTGGTGAGTCTACTGGTAGTATTGGTGTTGTTACCATTAACATGCCACGTATTGCTTATTTAGCCACAGATGAAAAGGATTTCTATGATCGCTTAACTCATATTATGGATTTAAGTGCGAGAAGCTTAAAAGTAAAGAGAGACTTTATCACTCGTTGCTTAAATGGTGGTCTATATCCTTACACCAAGAGATATCTTGGTCACTTCAATAACCACTTCTCCACCATTGGACTTGTTGGTATGAATGAAGCATGCTTAAATGCTCGTTGGATTAAAGCTGATTTAACTCATAAAGAAGCTCAAGACTTTACCATTAATGTTCTTAACTTCATGAGAGAAAAGCTTTCAGATTATCAAGAGAAATATGGTGATTTATATAACCTTGAAGCGACTCCAGCAGAATCAACCTGCTACCGTTTAGCGAAGCACGATAAAGAAAGATATCCAGCGATTATTACCGCTAGCGATAAGAATTCTAAAGAACCTTATTACACCAATAGTAGCCACTTACCAGTCGGCTATACCGAAGATATCTTTAAAGCGCTTGATACTGAGGATAGATTCCAAACTCTTTATACCTCTGGTACGGTGTTCCACAGCTTCTTAGGTCAAAAGATGCCAAGCTGGAAGAGCTGCATGAACCTTGTTAAAAAGATTGCAGAGAACTATCGTTTACCTTACTACACGATTTCTCCAACTTATTCAGTATGCCCAGATCATGGTTATATTGAAGGCGAGAAGTTTGAATGTCCAAAATGTCATAAGAAGACGGAAGTATATTCAAGAATTACTGGTTACTATCGTCCAGTTCAAAACTGGAACGCTGGTAAAGTCGCAGAATTTAATAGCCGTAAAACCTATGACTTACCAAATAGTAAGTTAACTCATACTGGTCCATTAAAAGAAAGTGACCGTGTATTTAAGAGTGTAGTTAGTAAGGCTAATCAACCTTTAAAAGAACTCTTATTATTCACAAGTCCAACTTGCCCAAACTGCAAGATGGCAAAGATGATGCTTGATAAAGCTAGTATTAAATATAAGAACATTGATGCTTTAAGTAACAAAGATGAAACCACCGCGATGGGAATTCAAAAGGCTCCAACTTTATTAGTCCCTAATAAGAGTGGTGGCTATGATCGTTACGATAATGCTTCATTAATTAAGAAATACATCGAAGATAATAAATAATGAAAGACGTAATTATTATTGGTGGCGGACCCGCAGGAATGTCCGCCGCCTTAAATCTACTTAGAAGCGGCAAGAGTGTTTTGATTCTCGAGAAAATGAATTTCGGTGGTCAAATCGCTAATTCGCCAAGAGTAGAAAATCTTCCGAGTATTAAAGAAGTTAGTGGTGCGGACTTCGCTTCTTCTTTCTTTGATCAAGTTACTGCATTAGGCGCTGAATTTGAATTAGAAGAAGTGTTAGAAGTAAAGAAAGTTGGTAATACTTTTAAAGTAAAGACTAACTATAACACCTACGAAAGCAAAGCGGTCATTATTGCAACTGGTGTTAAGCACAAAAAGTTTAATATCCCTAATGAAGCTGAACTTGAAGGTAACGGGATTAGCTATTGCGCAGTTTGTGATGGCGCTTTCTTTAAAGACGAAGATGTATGTTTAATTGGAGATGCGAATACTGCACTTCAATATACACTCCTTCTTTCTAATTATTGTAAGCACGTTTATTTATATACTTTATTTGATAAATTCTTCGCGGATAAGATTTTAGTGGATCGCATCCATACTAAAAAGAACGTCATTATTAAACAATGTAAATCCTTAAAAGAGATTGTTGGTAAAGATAAACTTGAGAAATTAGTGTTCACCGATACTAAAACTAAGAAAGATGAAGAACTTGTGGTAAAAGGTTTATTTATCGCGATTGGTCAAGTGCCTCAAAATGATATATTTAAAGATTTAGTAGATTTAAATAAAGGTTTTATCGTTGTTAATAATAAGATGGAGACGAAGACTCCAGGTGTATTCGCCGTAGGCGATTGTACGGATAAAAATATGCGTCAAGTCGTGACAGCGGTTAACGATGGTAGTATTGCGGCTTTCTTCTGTAATTATTATTTAGAAAACGTTAAATAATTAATAACCACGTGTTGTTACTAAAGTGCCTGGGAGTAATTCCTGGGCCTTTTTAATATATGGTTTAATCTCTTCTTCGTTAATATCGTGAAAACCATGCTCAATGCATTCTTCGCGGTCTTTATAATGTTGCAAAACATATTTTTGGCACCCTTTAATTAAATTAGCGATTCCTATCATATCATCAAGTGTATGGAATTCCTTAATTAAAGTAGTTCTAAATTCATGAGGAAACTTATGATTAATTAAATATTGAATAGAAGACAATATAGAAGCCATGTTGATATTAGGAGATCCGCTAGTTAATGGATATTTATTAACACTATTCTTAATATCTATGGCTACATAATCAATTAATTTATCTTCAATTAACTTAATCATTAATTTTGGATTAGTGCCGTTTGTGTCTAACTTAATTCTATATCCCATCTCTTTAATCTCTTTAATTTTATCTACGATATCTGGATGAATTAAAGGTTCTCCACCAGTAATGACTACGGCATCAATCTTACCTTTACGGTCCATTAATAATGTTTTAATTTCATCCCAAGGGATGATGGGATTATGTTTATTAAGCACTAATGAACCGTTGTGGCAAAAGGGGCAACGAAAATTACAGCCTTCCGTAAATAAAGTAATTGAGAGGTAATCATCGAAGTCCACAAGGGACATTTTATCTATGCCAACAAAATCCATGATTAATGAGATGCGTGCCAATTATCTTTACCGAGTTGAGTATCGTTATTACCACTTGTAGAAACACAAAGGTCAAGATAAGTACGTGGATCATTGTAATCCGCTACCCAGCCTTCACGAGCGCAAGCGAAATCACCAATACGTCTAGCAGCGGTAAATGATTGCCATTCCATTGTACTAATCGATGCATCAATACCCCAAAGGCTATAATATGCTTGAATTCTTTCAGCGATGTCTTCTAGTGCACTACCATTATTAGTGGCTATATTAATTCTTGGGAAGTTAGTAAATTTACCAGTTGCTTCATCATAATTAACGCCGGCTTCTTTAGCTAGCCTAATAGCTTCCGCAGCATTTGCCTTCATGACCGCCTCTTCCTCTTCCTTTTTATTAGCAATTGGTATAAATCCACCCGGTTCACGTTTATCCATAATATGATTTTTATATTCAGCCTTAGTGGGATCTTCTTCGTAGCCTAAATACTCATACATATTTTTATTTCTTTCGTGCCAGTTAGCAGGAACATATTCATCTTTTCCTTCTATTTCCTCAGTTTTAGCAATATAAGCGCCTAGAGTGTCATCCGGACCTACAGCTGTTTCGCTCCATACTGGAACGCAGGTTTCAGTAATACCATCGCTAACATAACCATTCGCAGGAGTACTTCCTTTTCTAGCAACATTAACAGCAATGTCATAGGTATTAACAAGTAAAGAAGCAGCTTGTCTTAATTTTTCACGGTTTCTTTCGCCGCTTATTCGATCAGATTCAGGCTTAATATCAAATGTGTTGTCGTTTACATTAAAGCCATAGAAGAATAATCCTAGCTGTTGAGCAACACACCAATCAGGCATCTTTTCTAATTCAGAAAGCACGCTACTAGGAAATTGATTGGTCATTTGTAAAGTGCCGCTCTTATAAGAATCATAAATCGTGCTATCTTTATCGATGAATTTGAAATGTAGACCGGTGACAGTATCATCTGATGGTTCGAGTCCAATGCCGGGAGTGACATGATCTGGTCTCTTAAAATTAATACCGCCACTATCGTTATTATCAATTGGACCATCAATTTGTAATGGACCATTAGTGAGGTATTCCCCATTCTTATTTAACCACCAATCTCCGTCTTCTTTACAAATAGCATTTTGTTCAGTTTTACCTTCCGGAACAATAATTACATTTTTCTTTGCTACCGGCATAAATGCAGTGAAGGCTAAGTTAGATTCAAAATAATCAGAATCGTTAATTAACTGAACTGTGAATTCAGTGTCACTTTCTTTTAATATACCAGCCATACCACCTGCACAACCTCTTGCAGGATATTCTTTAATGCCTTGAACTTTTACACCATTAAACGCTTGCATATATTGGTTTTGTTCAATTTCAGACAAACTATTCCAACTCTCTTGATCTCTTTCTTTCCATTTACTAACGTCATCAGTTTCTTGTTGGCCAATTAAGTTCCATGCTTCAAAGCCACGAATGGCATCAAACATCTCGCACCACATACCAAAGGATTGTCCATTATAAACACCACTAGATGCTCTGGCCCAAGCGTAAATAAAATCATCAGCGACAATTGGTGAACCATCATTCCAACAAGCATCCGGTTTCATTGTTAAAGTATAACGAGCGGTTAATTCATAATTATCGCGAATAGCTTGTTTTTCTTCATCTGTATTAAATAAATTCATTTCATCCATTAAATCAGGACAATCATCGAACCAAACATAATCATCCTCTTTAGCCTTATCTTTATCGCTTGTAACTAAACGTTTTTTAACATTACAAACTCCATCGGTAAGAGTAGCCCTATAAATTCCTTCTCTTTCGCCTTCTTCTTGTACATGTTCTAAGTCAGAATAACGTTTTGCGCCAATTAAGAATTGGTTCATTGCTAAACAAGTTGATACATCGCTGTTACTTCCTGGATCAAAGGTTTCAGCTTTTGTGCCAACTGATACAGTGAAATCTTTAAGCGATGGGTTACTAGGATCGTGTAATTTATCCATATATTTATAACCAAGGTTCATGGTATAAATACCAGTAAGATTTGGTTTCAATAAATATGGATCACCATAGTTATATAAAGGGATAATTGCACCAGTGCTCATTAATAATTCTTCGGCTTGGTGTAAGATTTCATATCTTGCTAATGAAGTTCTCTTTAATTCATCTTTTGCAATGTTTAAATTATCTGCGACAGCATTTAAATCCGCCATTGAGTTTGCTTCACTAATTAAAGTGTCATAAGCTTCAATCCAAGTTAGATTATCTTCATGCATTATTTTCTCGCCGAGCTTAAAATCGGCAATTCTACCATCATGGTTTAAATCAACATGATAAACATCATTAAATTTACTAGTAGTATGTTTTAAACCCGAACCACCGCAACTAGTTAAAGTCATTACGGCTACTGAACTAAGAGCAAATAATATTTTCTTAATATTCATAATTATTTCTTCCTCTTACTTTTAACAACTACAAGTCCACTCTTATCTTTTAAAGGATGATAACAGGCTACAAAGTGGCCATCAGTTAATTCTTTTAATTGTGGTAATTCTTTCGCACATTGTTCGGTTGCATATGGGCAGCGTGTTCTAAATGGACATCCGCTCGGTGCATTTAATGGTGAAGGAATATCACCTTTTGGAACAATACGTTTATGGGTTCTAGCGTATTCTGGTTCTGGAACTGGAATTGCGCTTAATAAACTTAAAGTATATGGATGCATAGTGTGTTTAAAGAGCTCATCCGAATCCGCTAATTCAACAATGTGGCCTAAATACATAACCGCAATTCGATCAGCGATATGTTTAACAACTAATAAGTTGTGAGTAACAAATATATAAGTAAGTTTTAACTTCTCTTGTAATTCTTCGAATGTATTAATAACTTGAGCTTGAATAGAAACGTC
>JAKSUZ010000018.1 GCA_024408505.1 Bacilli bacterium
TACTTCATTAAAAATACCCCCTATCCTTTTTGTCCAGAATAAGGGGTACACTTCAGTTGGTTGTCCAACTTTTGGGGTTCACTCCACACGGAGTCTTTTCTTTTTAGTAATCAATTTTAATATCTTTAACTTCTTCAATTGATCCGCTATCAATTAGACTAGCGATATTTGAATCAATTGGAAGTCTTGCTAATACTTTTAATTTATATTTGTTCACTAGTTCGCCAAGATGGGATTTGCCGAATACGCTAATTTGTTTATGACAATCTGGGCATTCTAGATAAGACATATTTTCAATAACACCAATAATTTTAATATTCATCTTATTTGCCATTTCGATTGCTTTACTAACTATTTCATTCACTAAATCTTGAGGAGTGGTAACAATAATAATTCCTGTTAAGTTAAGTGACTGAAATACGGTTAAGCCGACATCAGCGGTTCCTGGCGGCATATCAATAAATAAATAATCTAATTCACCATAATTAACGTCAGTATAAAATTGTTTAACCATTCCAGCGATTAAAGGACCACGCCACAAGATTGGTTGATTATTAGAGTCAAGTAGACTAGAAGCGGAAACAATCTTGATACCGGTTTTACTTACTAATGGGATAATGGCATTATTTTCAGCATATAAAGGTCCTTTAACATTAAATGCTTTAGGAATACTAGGACCAGTTACATCCGCGTCTAAAATCGCGACTTTCTTACCCTCTCGATTCTTTTTAATCGCAAGTAAAGAAGTCACTAATGATTTACCAACTCCACCTTTTGCGCTTACTATTCCGATTGTATTTTTAATCGAGGAACCCTGGTGTAAAGAAAACGATAAACTACGTTCATTACAATCTTTTGCATTACAATTTTCACAATTATGATTACAATCACTCATAGGTTTATATTATATAGTTTTTATCTTAAAAAGATAATTTATTGTAGAATATAATCGTGATGAATAAGAAAACTTTAAAACAACAAGATCCACTTTTAGCGAAACATATCGCTAATGAATTAGATCGTCAACGTAGTAACATTGAACTTATTGCAAGTGAAAACTATGTTTCTTTAGCAGTGCTAGAAGCACAAGGAAGTGTTTTAACTAATAAGTATGCAGAAGGTTTACCTAACCATCGTTATTATGGTGGATGTGAGTTTGTTGATAAAGTTGAACAACTAGCGATTGATCGTTTATGTAAATTATTTAAATGTAAATACGCAAATGTTCAACCACATAGTGGTAGCTCTGCTAACTTAGCGGTTTATAAAGCATTAGTAAAAAATGGAGATACAGTATTAGGCATGTCACTTGATGCAGGTGGACACTTAAGTCATGGTTTCCGTTCTTCTTTTTCAGGAAAAGATTATCATGCAGTATTTTATGGTACGGATAAAAGCGGATATCTTGATTATCAAGAAATTCGTCGGATTGCGAAAAAATATAAACCAAAAATGATTATTGCTGGAGCATCTGCTTATTCACGCAAAATTGATTTTAAGAAATTTAGAGAAATCGCGGATGAAGTAGGCGCATATCTATTTGTTGATATGGCACATATCGCAGGCTTAATCGCTGCGGGATTACATCCATCTCCAATTCCTTATGCGGATGTTGTTAGTTCTACTACACATAAAACTTTAAGAGGCCCAAGAGGTGGAATCATTCTTACTAATAGTGAAGAAATAATTAAAAAAATAAATAGTGCTGTATTCCCAGGAACGCAAGGTGGACCACTTGAACATATAATTGCCGCCAAGGCCGTTTGCTTCTATGAAGCGCTTCAACCTGAATTTAAGGTTTATCAAAAACAAATTTTAAAAAACATTCAAGTGATGGTTAATGAATTTAAACGTTTAGGCTATAAAGTTGTTAGCGGCGGATCAGATAATCATTTATTTACTTTAATCATTACTCCAATTGGTTTAAATGGTTTAGAAGCGGAAACTTTATTACATCAACACGGTATTACTTTAAATAAGAACGCTATTCCAAATGATTCATTACCATTATTTAAAGCGAGTGGCTTACGTATTGGAAGTGCAGCGATGACCACACGTGGTTTTAAAGAAAAAGAATTTAAATTAACTGCGCAATACATTGATTACATTTTTAAAAATCGCAACAACAAAAAGAAGTTAAAATTAGTTGACGAGAAGATTCAAAAATTATTAAAGAAATTCCCTTTACCATATTAATATGATTAAAAAAGTATATAGTATATCCGGTTTTGATTGTGCGAACTGCGCCGCTAAGGTGGAGTCGTTTCTTAACCATAACGAAAATATTGAATATGCGCGTATCGATTTTGCGGCCAATCGTTTATACATTACTTATAAACATCATGAATATAGCATTGATGAAATTAAGAAGTTAATTAAACAAATTGAAAGTAACGATATTATTGTTACTGATAGTAAACAAGAGGTTAAGCAAGAAAAATTCTTTAATAAAAAGACCTATATCTTATTGGCAAGAGTAGTAGTTTGTTTTATTTTAATGTTTGTTGCGCGTTTCGCGATTGATCAAAACGATATCGCTAGTCTAATCTTATATATTATTTCAATCTTAATTATTGGTTATAACATCTTTTATAAAGTCCTTTATAAGATTTTTCATTTAAAGAATCCAATCGATGAATTCTTATTAATTACTTTAGCGGTTGTTGGTGTTTCTCTAATTGTTGGTATCTTTCCTAGCGAAGACGGTCGCTTTGAGCCGTTCTTTGATGGAACGATGGTAATCTTACTTTTCCAAGTTGGTCAATTAGTAGAACACTATGCATCTAATAAATCTCGCAATGCGATATCAACTGCAGTTGATGAGAGAAGCGATACCGCTACTTTATATGATGGAGAAAATACAACGATAGTAGCAAGTCGTGATTTAAAAGTTAATGACTTAATTATTGTTAAAGTTGGAGAAACGATTCCGGTTGATAGTGAAGTCATTGAAGGTGAAGGTACTTTAGATGTTTCATCTTTAACTGGCGAATATGTTCCTAAATTAGTGAAACCAGGTGATGAAGCGTTAAGTGGTTGTATATTAAAAAGCGGTACGCTTACTTTACAAGTAAAGAAAGCTTATCAAGATTCTACGGTTAGTAAAATTCTTGAATTAGTCGCTAGTAGTGGAGAGCATAAAGCAAAAGCGGAAAACTTTATCTCTAAATTTGCGAAATATTACACACCAGCAGTTTTAATTGCTGCAATTTTATTAGCAGTTATTTATGGACCCGTTACTGGTGATTGGCGGGAAGCTGTTCATAAAGCACTTAACTTAGTGATTATTGCTTGTCCTTGTGCAATTGTTATTTCGGTGCCTTTATCTTATTTCGCAGGCATTGGTCTAGCGAGTAAAAATGGAATTATTATTAAAGGCGCAAATTATTTAGATGAATTAGTGCATTTAAAAAAACTTGTTTCGGATAAGACTGGAACATTAACGCATGGTGCGTTTATGCTACATAAAGTTAATCCAATTAATATAAGTGAAGATGAATTTAAAGAATATTTATACGCCGCCGAATGTTTATCTAATCACCCAATCGCTAAAGCAATTATGCATAAAGTAAAAGCCAAAGAATACGTTAACAAAGTTAAAGATTATAAAGAAGAAGCGGGCAAAGGAATTACTCTTACTTATAAAGATAAAAAGATTATTGCAGGTAATCGTCTTTTTCTAGCGAGTCATAACATTAACGTAGCTGAAGCTAGTGAAGTCGGAACCATTGTCTATTTAGCAATTGATAATCAATATGTTGGATATGCGCTTTTAAGTGATGAACTTAAAAAAGATGCTCAACCAATGGTTAATTTACTTCATTATGCTGGAGTAGAAATTGTTTTATTAACTGGTGATAAAGAAGAAATTGCCGCGACTACATGTAGAGAACTTGGTATCGATCGTTGGCATAGTGAACTTCTTCCTGATGAAAAAACTAAATACTTAGAAATGGAAATGAATGATCCAAAAAAGAAAGTGGCGTTTATTGGTGACGGCATTAACGATGCGCCTAGTATTATTAGAAGCGATATCGGTATTGCGATGGGTGGGATTGGTAGCGACATTGCAGTTAATAACGCGGATGTTGTGATTATGAATGATAATCCCGCTAAAGTGTATGATGCGCATAAAATTGCGAAGATGACTCGTAATAGAGCTTGGTTCTGTGTTATTTTCTCTTTAGCGGTTAAATTAGCAGTTTCAATTGCGGATATTGTGGTAGAGAATATGCCACCAATAATTGCTGTATTAGCGGATACGGGTTTAACGGTGTTAATGATTGTATGCGCTTTCATCATTTTATATCAAAAAGTTCGTAGACCAAAGCACATTGTATAAGTTATAATAACTTATATCTTATGAAAGCATTAGAAGATAAAATCTTAAAAAGCGGAACAGTTATCGATAATAAAATATTAAAAGTCGATAACTTTTTTAATTACCAAATTGATACCGTTACTTTGCGTGAAGTCGCTAAGTATATTGCCTCGCATTTTAAAGAAATTGATAAAGTGTTAACGGTAGAAGCCAGTGGTATTGCTTTTGCCACTGCAGTGGCATTTGAACTCGGTGATGTTCCAATTGTGTTTGCGAAAAAAAGTAAAACCGCTTTAACGACTGATGATTTAAATTATTCAGCAGAAGTTCCTTCTTATACTCATAACACCGTTAATCATATTTATGTAAGACAAAATTTCTTACATGAAGGTGAGAAAATTTTAATTGTTGATGACTTTATGGCGGTGGGTAGCGCTTCAATTGGCCTAGTCAAAATTTGTGAACAAGCAAAAGCTAAAGTAGTTGGTGTTGGTGTTGGAATTGAAAAAGAATTCCAAGGTGGAAGAAAAAGATTAGAAGAATTAAATATAAAAGTAGTTAGTGCAGCGCGTATTATTGCATTTAAGGACAATAAACCAGTCTTTAATCAAAAGGAGAACTAATATGAAAAACATTCTTTTATCATCAAAAGATTTAGATAAAATTTGTCGAGATATTGCTAAGAAACTCGATAAAGAATTAAAGAATGAAGAAAACATTCCAGTAGTAGTGGGTGTTATGAAAGGTTCACTTAATTTTATGATGGGATTAACTGAACATATGAAAACTGATTTATATACGGACTTTATTCAAATTTCTTCTTATAGTGGAACGGAGACTACTGGTAAAGTTGTAATGAAAAAAGATTTATCTTTTAACATTGAAAATCGCACCGTGGTTTTAGTTGAAGATATTATTGATACTGGTATTTCCATGCACTTCTTAATTAAATTCTTAAAAGATCATTACCATCCAAAAAGAATTTTATTAGTAACTCTTCTTGATAAAGTGTGCCGTCGGAAGTTAAATGTTCATATTGATTACACTGGCAAAGTTTTAAAGAATGATGCGTTTGTTTTAGGCTATGGGCTTGATTACAAAGAATTCGGACGTAATCTTCCTTATGTATGCGCTTTAACCAAACAAGAAATTAAAATGATTGATGAAAAAACTAGTGAAAAAATTGCTTCGTACGCTCATACAATCAAAAGCAAAAGACATCGGTAGTTTTTTAATATAATTATTAAAAATATATTATTTTTCTATTTTTGCTATATAATATCTAATAAGTATGCCACTATTAGTGATTGACTTTAGTAACGGTTACCAAATTGCTGATCTTGTTATTTCGCTAGTTTTAGTGGCGGTCATCATCTTCTGTGCGATTCGTTGTAGATTTTCATTATTTAGCATCATATGTTTATCGGTTTTATGCGCTTTATCAATTACATTTAACATAATCGGTTTGCCAATAGCAGCTGAATTTGTCGCTATTATTACCATCGCGGTTCTCTTTATTTCATCTTTGTCACATATCGGTTCAATTAGAGGTTTCTTTGATAAAACCTTCAAATCAAATCAAATCACTAAAAAGACTGGACCACAAAAGTTACTTAATCGTGATGCGGTTTATAACGAAGTTTATGAAGCAGTTTCTGCTTGTTCAAGACAAAAGATTGGTGCGCTTATTACTTTTGAAAAACATGATGATCTTGAAAAGGTTACTAAAAACGGCACAGTAATTAATGCTCCAGTTACTCATGAATTATTAACTACCATCTTCTATCCAGGCACTCGTTTACATGATGGTGCAGTGATTATTAAAGAAAATATGATTTACGCTGCAAGCGTTTATTACACTCCAACCACTAAAGCTTTATCTGGTAAATACGGATCACGCCATAGAGCCGCGATTGGTATTAGTGAAATGAGTGATGCCGTAACCGTAGTGGTTAGTGAAGAAACTGGAAGGATTTCAATCGCGAAGCGTGGTGAAATTGAACCAGTTACTCTTGATGACTTTGTTGCGACCTTAAGCGAAAAAATCGCTGAAGACGAATAATTATTTCTTAACAATAATTTTGTATTTCTTGAAGTCCGCTTCAAGATTTTTATTTTGTTTTAATAATTTCTTAATATTAACTTTATTTTGATATAAGAGTTTTATATCTTTTACATATAGAACCACTTTGTGGTCTTTATCAATTTTATATTCACGTGGTTCAATTGGATAATAACCAACTTTACGAAATACAATTGGGAAATAATAGCTAAATGGACGATCTTCAATTTTATAAAAATTCTTACCTTTATTGATAACTGAAACACAGCCCTTTTGATTATAAACAATACCAGTTGCTAAGAATAAAATAATCATTAAAACTGCGACTAGAATAATCAATAATACAAAATCTAAGAAAGTTAGCATGGTTATATTCTATAATGAATGTATGAAAAATAAAGAATTTTATGATTTCTTAATTAGGGTTCAAGCAATTGCCAAAACCGGTCTAGTTTATTCAAAAGATAATTACGCGATTGATAATTATAAAGAGATTAATGAACTATCTCGTAATATGCTTGAACATTTTCAAGATGTTAAATTTGATAGAAATAATTATTTCACTAAAGAAGTTTATCCTACTCCTAACATTTCAGTAAGAACCGTTATCTTTAATAAGAAAGGCGAAGTGTTAATGGTAAGAGAAGCGGTGGATGGAGGATATTCTCTTCCTGGTGGTTGGTGTGATTTATATGAATCAAGCAGCCAAACCGCAATTAAAGAAGCAATGCAAGAAGCAGGCGTTAAAATTAAAAATTTAAAATTAGTCGGATTATTCCATCAAATCCCTTTTAGAGAGAATGTTACTGTTCCTGCTTTTGTAGTGGTGTATCGCGCGGATTATGATTGTAAGAAAGCTGAACATTGTTATGAGACCACTGATGTAAAATTTTTTGATATTAATCATTTACCACGTCTATCTTTTAAAGGCACTAAACACGAAGTGTTAAAAATGATTAAGGCCGCAAAAAGTAATAAAGTTATCTTTGATTAAAAAAACGAGTAAGATATAAGTGTATGGTAGAACAATTATTAATTAGTGCAAAACCTAGCAAACGCATTGGTGCGTTAATATTAGACTTATTAATAAATGCGGCAGTAAGCGCAATTCTTTTAATTCCTGGTATTATTGCTTTAGCAAATGTTTTTGTTGATGTAAATCATGGTCGTGCTATTACTGATACCGCCAATATTATTGCTTTATTTATCGCAGCTCTTGGTTGCGGTGCGCTTATTGTTTCTTTTGCAATTTTCTATTTCGTTTGTCTTCCCTCTATTTGGGAAGGCCAAACCATTGGTAAAAGAGTCACTAAGATTAGAGTTGTAGACATTACTACTAATGAAGGTCCAAATGCTAAAACTATGTTTTTACGTGAATCTAGTCGTATTCTTATTTTTATTCTTAGCTTTGGCTTAAGCGCCATTGCATCATTATTAACTTTATGTTTAAGTGAAACTCATACTACTTTCCATGAACAAATCTCATCGACTAGAGTAGTAAACGTTAATATCTATAACGAAAATAGTGGTAATCCTAATCCATCATCAATTGATCAAGAACAACTATAAATAGATTAGTCTTCAGTTCCGAATATTCTATCGCCCGCATCGCCTAGGCCCGGGAGAATATATTTATTTTTATTAAGTTGACGGTCAAGCGCGCCTATATAAACTGGTACATCTTTATGAATCTTACAAAACGCTTCAACTCCTTCAGGTGCAGCAACCATACAAATAAAGCTAATCTTTTTAACTCCACGATTCTTTAGACAATTGACTGCGTCAATCGCACTTCCACCAGTGGCAAACATTGGATCAATTAAGAACACTTCCATATGTTTAATGTTGCGTGGAAGCTTAATAAAGTATTCAACTGGTTTCTTAGTTTTGGGGTCACGATATAAACCGATATGACCAACTTTCGCTCCTGGAATTAAATCGGTAAAACCTTCAACCATCCCTAAACCTGCTCTAAGAATTGGAACAAAACAAAGCTTTGAACCATCAATGGTAGGTTGAATAGTTTCTTCTAATGGAGTTGCAATTTTAACCTTACTTGTTTTTAAATTACGAAACGCCTCAAAACCTAAAAGCATCGCAATTTCTTTAGTGACTCTTCTAAATTCTGTAGTCTTAGTTTCTGCTTTTCTAATAATTGTCATTTTGTGTGCAATTAAAGGATGATTAATCACATGCACAGCGGGATACTTTTTTAAATTCATAGGTTCTCAATTAGTATACTATAAAATATCGCCTTGTATGTTAGAAAATAGAGATAAAAAAATAAAAATGCAAAATAAATCTGCTTATGCTAACATAAAAATATCAAAGATATATACAAGGAGGAAATGTATTATGTCTAAAAAATTTACAAAAAAACAACTAAAAAAGATGAATGCGAAGAATTCTTATGTAAAGGTCAATGGAGGCCAAGCCAAAATGTCGGATGAACCAGCGCGTGTTACTACTAAACGCGCACTTAAAAATGATAATGGTGTCGTTATTGTTACTGGCAAAAAGCAAACTACCAAAAAAGACGCTAAAGGTTTAACTTGGAGGGACTAATTTTATGTCTAAGAAATTAAACAAAAAGAATCTAAAATCGGTTAAAGGCGGTGCTGTCCCCGAAATTAGTGCTCCAATTGTTTCTACTGAAGACATTCTTAAAGATGCAGCTGAAGTTGCTATCTATGGCGCAAAAGCAGGTAATGGAGTAATTCTTGTTACTACTAAAAAAACCGAAAAAAAAGCTAAAGGTCGTATTCGTTAATCGTTAGTAATAAAAGAAATTAAATAATAAAAACGTTAGATTGTATCTAACGTTTTTTTATAGTTGTTGTCGGCTCATTAATTTAGTGAATTCACTATTCTTCTTTTTGCTTAATTCTTGATAAGTACCGTGCTCTATAATTGAGCCATTTTTTAGAACATAAATTTGATTAGCGTGAATGACAGTTGATAGGCGATGAGCTATTACAATTCTTGTGCATTTTAATTCTTTGATGGCATCGCTAACTTTCTTTTGCGTAATATTATCTAACGCTGAGGTGGCTTCATCAAAAATAAGAATTTTCGGGTTATTTACTACCGCTCGAGCAATGGCTAGACGCTGTTTTTGCCCGCCCGAAATTCCGCCTGATCCTTCTTGAAGCAATGTTTTCATTCCCATTGGCATAGCTTTAATATCGCTATCAAAAGCAGCAATTTCGGCTGCTTTCCATGCATCTTTAGTAGTTTTCCAGGGCGCGCCAATAACGATATTTGAATAAACGTCACCTGAGAATAAACGAGTATCTTGCATAACTGTTCCAATTAGACGGCGAAGAGATTTTAATTCAATATCGCGAATATCGTTTTGATCATAATAAATAGTCCCTTTTAGCGGTTTTTCAAAACCAAGTAATAATCTAATTAAAGTTGATTTGCCAGCACCAGTTTCGCCAACAATTGCAACTTCTTCACCAGGTTTAATGTGTAATGATAAATCGTTTAAAATATAAGGCTCATCTTTTTCATAACGGAAAGATAGATGGCTAATATTAACATCTCCATTTAAGGTAGTGATATAATTTTGCCCCTTTTGGGTTTCGGACAACGTTTTTAATAATGGGCTAGCGATTTCATAATATGGTCTAATCTGGGCAATATCTATTGAAGTTGTGTTAAACGCTAAAATCGTTGCGGTAACCATCGCATAGATTGTATTGAAGGCATAAAAATCTGCGACATTAATATGAAGGTAAATTGCTACGACATAGACTATCGCTGTTCCACTTAAGGAAATTAATGAATTAATAAATCCGCGAATTTTGATAATAAAAGGTGGGTTATAAGTTAAGTTAACACATTTTTTATAAAGATTTGCCCATCGATTATACATTCTTTTCTCCGCGCCTGCGATTTTAATTTTTTCAATACCAGAAATCATCGCATATGACATACCACTTTCTTTAGTTTCAAAAGTAATGCGGTTACGAATATTGCGTTCGGCAAAATAGATAACCGCTATATTAAAGCCAACCATTAACAAAATGGTAATAATTGAAACGACTGCCAAAATGGTCGCAAAAAAGAAGATTTGAACAACATAAATGAGCGCAAAAATAAAAGAAATTGTGGTGACACCAATCGAGGTGACAATAACATCGCAAACAACATTTAGATAAGAAAAGCGATTAGCCAAATCACCTGCACTATATCGCTTGAAGAAACTGGTGGGTAGAGAAATAATTCTTTCCATTGCTGCAGCTTCGAGCGAAACACGTATTTTGATAATTAGATGATTAGCGATAAAAAGTTTATAAGAGACAAATAGCAAAGACACTACGACATAACCAGTAATAAATACGGCAAGAGTGGAAACAATTGAAATGTCAGAATTTATTGCGATTTCATTAAAAATCCATCGAGTTAGATTAGGAAGAATTAGGCCAAATAAAGTTGAAACAATAACTAAAATGGCATAGCCAATTAATTCAAAGCGAGTGACACTATTTAGCATAAAACGTAAGATATCTTTAAAATGAAGGGGCCCATCTTTAAACGGACGATAAAGCAAGTAGGCATCCTCACTAAAAAGTTTCTCATCAATTGTCTTCATAAAACGAACCAAATTATTCTTTGGATTACGGTAATGATAACCTCGGCCGTTACGATTAGGAATTAATGCAACTAGTTCATTATTTTCTTTTGAAACACAGAGCATCGGTCCGGTTGCATCGCGGTGCCAATGATGAGTTAATTTAACTTTTCGGTAATGAATATGATAAGAATCAAAGTGATAACTAATTTTTTCTTCAACGCTATTAAATTTAGCATTACTTTTTATTTCCCTATAATTAATATGAAAATATTTGTAAATTATTTCAATTGCTTTTTTTGACTGAAATTGTTGTGCGGTATTTTGCTTAATCTTTTTCATATTATTCATTTACCACCAAATGTTGATAATAAGGACAACGCTTAATCAAAATGTCATGTTTGCCTTGATCAAGAATTTTGCCATTTCGTAGCACAACAATTTGATCACAGGAACGAATAGTTGACAAACGATGAGCGACTACAATGCTAGTTAATTTCCGCTTTTTTAATGCTTCCATTACTTTATATTCGGTTTTAGCATCTAATGCCGAAGTCGCTTCATCAAGTACAATAATTTTTGGTTTGCTTGCTAGAATTCGCGCTAATTCAAGTCGTTGTCGTTGTCCTCCTGATAGATTCTTACCTTCTTCAGTTAAGCGAGCATTATAACCAAATGGGCGTTTAAGAATTTCTTCGTGGATTTGAGCATCTTTACATGCTTTAACGACATCATCATACTCAACTGACGGATTAAACATTTTTACGTTATTGATAATACTATCTTCAAACAAAGTAATGTCTTGGCTAACAACTGACACAGAACTAGAAAAGCGATTTTTAGGAATTTCTTTTAAAGATAATTTGTCGAATAAAATCTTACCCTTCCATGGTTCATATAAACCAATAATTAATTTGATTAAAGTTGATTTACCTGATCCGCTGTCGCCTACAAGTGCAATGGTTTCGCCTGGTTTAATTTTCAAGGAAAAATCTTTGATAATAGGACTAGCAAAACGTGCATAACCAAAGGTTATTTCATTTAATTCGATTTGACCAGATAATTTATGGTTTTGATAATTTTTTTTGTCATCTGGTGCGATGATTTGATCGGTTGGATAATCCATTACATCTTCAATTCTTTCCATCTCAGTTCTCATTTCCATTAACGCTTGCCCGCTTGCCACTACTTCTTTTGCTGGTGAGATAAAAGAATCAAGGAATCCTTGAAACGCCAACAAGACACCGACGGTAAAAATTTTATTAACAATTAAAAGTACACCTAGAGTTAAAACAACTGCATCAGTGATTAACGACACTGATTCAAGGAAGATAGTAAAAATAGTACTAACTTTAACTAATTTAACATTCCGATTATTTAAATTAGCTTGATGACCGGTCCAATTAGCAAAGAAAGCATTTTCGGTGCCACTTGATTTAATCGTTTCAATCATACTGATTCCACTTACAGTTGATGAGAAAAGTTTTGCTTCATCTCGAACCATTGCTCGAGCAAGGTTAATTCTTTTTTGACTAACAACATAGGTTGCAATCATATCGATTAATAAAGCGCCGAGTCCGATAAGCGATAATGCCCAACTATAGTAAAACATGATAATGATATAAAAAATAGCGATAATAGATTTTAAAATTATCGGAACAAAAATATTAATCAAAGTATTAGCGATTGTTGCATTAGTATCTTTCCGTGATTTAATATCACCAGCATAGCGCTGAGAGAAGAATTCAGCAGGCAAATTAAGTACCTTCCACATATAGGAAGTTGTACCGGAAACTGAAAAATTAGCATCAATTTTTAAAGAATAAATAGCATTAATGAATTCTACGAATAAACAAACTAATGCCAAACTAGAAAATGACAAAAAGAAAACTAGAACAACATAATTATCATTCGTACTAAGAAGAGCATCTACTAACACACGGTCAAAACCGGGGAAAAGAAAATTAACAAGCAATCCGACCGCAGTAACAATTCCAGTGAAAATTAATGCGTTGCGCGCGTAATGTAACCGTTTTTTAGCAAATTTTAAAACGCTTTTCTTTTTTCCGGATGGTTTAAATTTTTTATTTGGTTTAAATTCAAGACAAAAACCAGTAAAACTTTGATCAAATTCTTCCATAGAAATGCTTATGGCGCCACTTTCTGGATCATTTATATAAACTCGATTGTGTCTGAAACCTTTGAGTACAACGAAGTGATTAAAATTCCAATGAATAATACAAGGGAATGTCGCTTCTTCTTTTATTTCGTCAATTTCGTATTGATGCGCAACAACATCGAGATTGTATAGTTCAGCAGCGCGAGCAATGTCATACGCATTTACGCCATCGCGACTTACTCCGCAATCTTTTCTTAACTCCTCGAGAGGAACCCATTTGCTATAGTAAGCTAAAATCATTGCTAAACAAGCTGCCCCACATTCAAGAGCTTCTAATTGCATGACGACGGGTGTTTTAGCTACACCACGATTTATAGGTTTTCTATCTAAAAACATAAGGTAACGGAGCAACAATATCAGTAATAGTTTGGGTTATATAACAACCATCTTTTATTTCAATGTTGGCCTTACATTCATAAACATATTCACCAATTGTTAGTCCACCTAATTTGATTAAATAATCACTAAAAGATGTTGGAGTAACTTCAACCGGGTTTGAACTAATTGTAGTGATTTTACATGATTTATTAGCAAATTTGATGGTTTGATCAACCTCCACACCATAAAAATAATCTTTTTTAATATAATTAATAAGTTCGTTATTTTTAACTTCACCAACACCAACTACTTTTATTTCGATTCGACCTAAAAAGCCCCAAATCATATAGCCAGCTAATAAAGCAACGATGATGCCTAACGAAATCCATATAGTAGGATGAACAACCTTCACATAGGCATTTAATTCATCGTTTTGTTCCAATTTTTTCAAACTTTTTTCACGAAATATTTGTTTTGCCATTATTTGATATCACCTATTGTTACAAAACCTATCATTCAGTATACTATAAAATATCGCCTTGTATGTTAGAAAATAGAGATAAAAAAATAAAAATGCAAAATAAATCTGCTTATGCTAACATAAAAATATCAAAGATATATACAAGGAGGAAATGTATTATGTCTAAAAAATTTACAAAAAAACAACTAAAAAAGATGAATGCGAAGAATTCATCTGTAAAGGTTCACGGCGGCACAATTGCAATTGCAGAGTCGCATGCTGGATCAAGTGTTAGACGCAAACGCGCACTTAAAAATGATAATGGCGTCATTATTGTTACTGGCAAAAAGCAGACTACCAAAAAAGACGCTAAAGGTTTAACTTGGAGGGACTAATTTTATGTCTAGAAAATTAACAAAAAAAGAATTAGTTAAGGCTAATAAAGTTGCTGGTGGTAGAGCGGTTTACGGAGACGGCATAAAAACTGGTGCTGCTTATAAGTGTGATTACCCTATTCGTAAGACTTCCAAAGATACTGATGGTATTGCGATTATTACTACTATCACAAAAAAGACTACGAAAAGGCGCTAAAGGCCAAGTCGTTGTTCCTTAATCGTTGAAAACAATATAGAAATTTATTAAATTTGATATAGAACTTATTAAAGTCTAGATTTTAAAAATCAAGATAAAACGTGTAAGCTATATATTTTATTTATCGTATTAAAATGTCCAAAGATTTGTTTGTTTGCTATAAAGATAGAAAACCAGAAGATACTATTAGAATAATCAAAGGAATTCTTAAAAGAATAGGAATTACATTAATTGAACAAAAATATGAATCAGGGATACCCGGTATTTGTTCAATTCGTGTCTCAATTAAGAATGCTGGTGAATATGGTAGTAATGGCAAAGGCACTTCTTTAATCTATGCGCGCGCTAGTGCTTATGCTGAATTTATTGAACGATTAGCGAATGCGATAATTTTTCATGATAGCTTTTTTTCGTTAGAAAAAAAATTTTATAATTCTAAATGCGTTAAATTAACAGACTATCCTAATCATCCGTTTTTAGGTAAAAAGCAAAAAGATCATGAATTTTTACGTGATTTTATTGATGTTTTTAATAGTGGCAATGATGACTGTTTAGCCATTCCTTATCAACACATAAATTCGAAGAAAAAAGAAAAGATTTTGGTCCCTTATCCTTATTTGACTTTTTATGGTTCAAACGGAATGGCTTCTGGCAACTCTTTCTACGAAATGAGTGTCCAAGCAATTTCGGAAATATTTGAGCGCTTAGCGTTATCTAAAATTTTAGAAAAGAAAAAAGAAGCGCTAGTTTATGATAATAAGAAAATTTTGGAAATTTTCCCGAAACTTAAACCAATCTATCAAAGTTTAGCGGAAGAAGGCTATCATATTAAAATTTACGATTGCTCGATTGGTTTAAATTTACCAGTATTTGCATTAGTGATATTCGATAAAAAGAAGGAAAAATATTCCGTTTCCTTTGGTTCACATCCACATGCTGAACTTGCAATTAGTCGTTGCTTTACCGAAATGTTCCAAGGATTAACAAACAAAGAATTAAAGAACCATATCAAAGATGTTAAGAATAAGTATTCTAATTATAACTTACGGCAAATCATCCATGACGGCTGTGGAGTGTATGATCGTTCTTTCTTATTTGCAAAGAAACCATCTCACAACTATGCCTTGTTAACCAAACGTTATCATTCAAACAAAGAAATGTATGAATATTATTTATCACTTTGTGATAAACATCATTTCCCTCTTTATTATCATGATGCTTCTTATCTAGGTTTATTTGCTGGTCAATATATTATTCCTGGGATCAGTACCATTTACTATCCAGATAATTTTGAATTCCGTTTTTATCGCACTAAAGACGAATATAGTCCTTTGTTAGAGGATTTTATTAAGCTAAAGAAAGACGATCAAGAAATGATCCTTGAATTATATGATTTTTCTTTTAAAGCCTATCAAACCGAAGATGGCACTAATTTAGTTTCAACATATTGTAAAGACTATCCAACAAACTTTACTCTTTTCTTCGCCCTTGCTAATGCAATTTGTAAAAACTATAAACGAGCGAAATTCTATATTTCCTCATCGTATCGTTATGCTAGTTTTGCCTCATTAAATTCGGTGTTTATTGATAAAATTAAAAAAATTATTGAATCTCATGATGAAAAGAAAATTAAACAGGCATTTGTTGCTGGAAAGTTCAAATATGATAGTGATGTCTCGCACGTTGATTATCATCAGTATATTAAAAAACTAGTTGCGATTCAAAAAACTTACTATTCAAAATAAAGGTTATTCCACTAATTGTCTTAAATGGTTTGTTAAAGACAAGGTGTAGATTATCCTTATTTAAAATAAATTTGCACTCAAATTCACTTTCGTGTATGATATTACTCGTTACGCTCTTCTTGTGTGCGCATAAGAGAGCGATACATTGAAAGCGTGGGAGAGTTGATCACTCGATATGACCACTGCTTAAGAATCTAGAAACAAAAGGAGGATTCATATGGGCAAAAAGATCGCTAAAGTAGTGAAAATGGAACTACCTGGTGGCGCAGCGAAACCTGGACCAAAACTAGCCAGCGCTGGTGTCATCATGCCAAAGTTCTGTACCGACTTTAATGCTAAGACTGCGGACCGTAAAGGTGAAACAGTTCCGGTTATTATCACTGCTTATGAAGATAAATCACATTCTTTTGTGATTAAAACTACTCCAACTGCTGAATTACTTATGAAAGCAGCGGGTATTAAGAAAGGCACCCCAAACCGTAAGACTACTACAGTCGGTACGATTAAGCGGGATCAAATTAAGAAAATTGCAGAGTATAAGATGCCTGATCTTAACTGCAACGATATTGAAGCAGCTATAAAAGTTGTTGAAGGAACTGCTTTTAATATTGGTTTGAAGGTGGTTGACTAATTATGAAACGCGGAAAGAAATATAACAATGTCGCTAAATTAGTCGACGAAAAGAAGCAATATTCAATTGCTGAGGCTAGCGCACTAGTCAAAAAGACTTCAACCGTAAAATTTGACGCAACCGTTGACTTATCAATTAAGCTCAACGTTGATACTAAGCTCGCGGATCAAATGATCCGTGGCACGATTGTTCTTCCATATGGTAATGGTAAGAGTAAGAAAGTTCTTGCTTTAACTAATGCCAAACAAGAAGACGCAAAGAGTGCCGGAGCAGACTTTGTCGGAGCCAAAGAGATGATTGAAAAAATCAGTAAAGAAAACTGGTTTGATTATGATGTCATCGTTGCTACTCCAGACATGATGCCTGAGATTGGTAAGATTGGTCGTCTCTTAGGTCCTAAAGGACTTATGCCAAATCCAAAAAGTGGCACAGTCAGTATGGACATTAAGAAGGCCATCAAGGAGATTAAAGCTGGTAAGGTTGAATACCGCGTGGATAAAGATGGTAACATCAACCTCAGCGTCGCTCGTGTAAGCTTCGATGAAAAGAAGATTAGCGAGAATCTCCAAGCGTTATGTGACGCAATTGTGCGTTCTCGTCCAACATCAGTGAAAGGTAAATACATCACTAATGCTGCGATTCACACAACTATGGGTCCAAGTATCCACATCACGTTTGAAGGTCGTGACCTATAAACAACTTCAATAACGATTGTAAAGTGGTAATAGTCTAAGAAAGTAGCAGCCAAAAGCTTAATTAGCTACCGAGATCAAACTCACTAGAATATTATTTCCTCTACAATTCAATGAGAAAAGGAGGTAAAAGATGAATCAACAAATTCTCAAACGCAAGCAAGAGACCGTCGCTAAGATTACTGATCTAGCGAAGAAATCTCAAAGTATTGTTATTGCTGAATATCGTGGTTTAACCGTATCTGAACTTACAGAATTACGTCGTGAACTTCGTAAAAACAAAGCAACACTTAATGTGTATAAAAACACACTTGTGAACCGTGCGTTTAACGAATTAAAACTCGATTTAAACGAACACCTCACTGGACCAAATGCCTATGTTTTCTCAGAAGAATTAACAGGTGGTCCAAGTGCCTTACTAAAATTTAGTAAGAAACACAAAAAACTAGTCATTAAGGCTGGTTATTTTGACGGTAAGAAAGCAACCGCCGAAGAAATTAAAACTATCGGTAGCTTACCAAACAAAGAAGGACTTATTTCAATGTTCCTTTGTTGTTTAAATGAACCGGTTGCAAAATTCGCTCGTACGCTTGATGCGTTAGCGAAAACTAAAAAAGCCTAATTAGGAGGAAATAAGATTATGGCAAAATTAACAAAAGAAGATATTATATCTTCACTCAAAGAAATGACCCTTTTAGAAATCAATGATTTAGTAAAAGCGGTTGAAACCGAATTCGGTGTTACTGCTGCGGCTCCAGTTGCTGCTGCAGCTGCTCCAGCAGAAGCGGCTGAAGCTCCAAGCGAAGTGAGCGTCATCCTCAAAGCTGTTGGTGCGCAAAAGGTCGCGGTTATTAAAGCGGTCCAAGCGATTACCGGTTTAGGTTTAATGGATGCGAAGAAACTCGTTGATGGTGCTCCTAGCAAAATCAAAGAGAAGATTTCACCAGTGGAAGCAGAAGAACACAAGAAGGCTCTTGTTGCAGCTGGTGCTGAAGTTGAAATTAAGTAAGTTATTACTTAGTTTATATCGAGGTTAGATGGTAAGTCATTATTTTACAAAGGATCCAGTAACTCCCTCCAAGGAGAGAACAATTACTTATAAAATTAATGGCTTAACTATTAATCTCACTACTGACACAAATGTCTTTGCTAAGAATGGTATTGATCAAGGCACGATGATTCTTCTCAAAATCATCACCAAAGAAATCAATACGGGAAAAGTGTTAGACATCGGGTGTGGCTATGGAGTGATTGGCTTAACTCTCGCCAGCCTCATCCCTGATATCCGGGTTGTGTGTTCGGATATCAACCTACGCGCAGTATCTCTTACGATAAAGAATGCGCGTGCTCTCGAATTAAGCAATAGAGTTACTGCCCTTCAAAGTAACCTATATGAGAACATTGAAGGAAACTTCGATTATGTCGTTACCAATCCGCCCATTAGAGCGGGTAAAAAGGTATTAGATAGTATCTATACTGGCGCATATCAAAGATTAAATACTGGTGGAGCCCTCTACCTCGTGGTGAGAAGAAAACAAGGCGCAGAAAGTACCGTAAGTCGCCTAATAGAAATCTACTCACACGTGGATGTCCTAATTAAGGACAAAGGGTATTGGGTTATTAAAGCCACTAAGTAAAGGAGAGATTTATGGGTAATCCTACACAAAAATTAGTGAATGGTCGTAGAAACTATTCACACGTCAGTGGAAGTTTGGAACTTCCATACTTAGTCGAGATTCAAACGGAATCTTATGATTGGTTCTTATCAAAAGGTATTGATGAGACCCTTAGGGATAACTTCCCAATTACAAGTAATGCGGGTAATTTGGTGATTGAATACGTGAGCAGTCGTCTTGAAGAACCAAAGTATCCATACTTAGAATGTAAGGCACGTAACTTAACCTATGGTTCTAAGCTTAGAGCGACCTTACGTTTACGTTTTAAAGAAACCGGTGAAATTAAAGAACAAGAAGTATTCATGGGTGATATCCCACGGATGACTCATTCGGGTACTTTCATTATTAATGGTAGTGAAAGAGTTATTATTTCTCAGATTGTTCGTTCACCAGGTTCATACATGATTGATTGCGGACAAGATGCGAAAGGTAATCATTTATACCGTAATGATTTAATTCCGAGCCGTGGTAATTATTTACAATTTGAAAATAACGCGAAAAACAAGATTGATGTTCGTATTAATCGTTTAAAGAAGATGCCAAGTGCGATTCTTCTCCACGCGATTGGACTTGAACACAATACCGAGATTATTGATTTATTCGGTAAATCAAAAGCTTTAATTAATAGCTTAGAAGAAGAGAAAGACACTCCAAGTGTGGTTGCGTTAACCGAAATCTTCCATAAATTAAAACCAGGTGAACCAACCACTCAAGAAGGTGTACATACTTTCTTAACTCAAACCTTCTTTGATAATCGTCGTTACGATTTAGGTAGAGCAGGTAGATATAAACTTACTCAAAAGTTAGGTATTTATAATCGCTTAGTCGGCAAATACTTAGCCGAAAACCTTGTAAGTGTATCTGGCGAAATTCGCTTCCCAAAGAATCATGAATTAACTAAAGAAGATGTGAAGGCTCTTCAAGATGAAGAATTCTTTGAAAAAGGCGCGCATCAAGTTAAATTACACACGAATGATAAATTAGATAAACATTCATGCGTGAATTTAGTTAAAGTTTATTTAAATGGTAATAAAGAAGACATTCACCACATCGTTGGTGTTGATCTTAACTTAACCGAAAGTAGAATTACCATTTCTGATATCGTCGCTACTTATTCATATTTCTTAAATATCTTAGATGGTATCGGTGATTGCGATGATATTGATAATTTAAGTAATCGTAGAATTCGCTGCGTTGGTGAATTATTACAATCACAATTCCGTATTGGTTTAGCAATGATGAGTAAAACCATCCAACAAAAGATGCAAATTACCGAAACCGAGAACTTAAAAGTTAAAGATTTAATTAACATTAAACCCGTTAATAGTAGCGTGCATGAATTCTTCGCTAGTTCCCAATTATCTTCCTTCATGGATCAAACTAACCCCTTAGCAGAATTAACGAATAAACGTCGTTTATCTGCGTTAGGCCCAGGTGGTATTGCTCGTGATAGAGCGGTTGGTGAAGTACGTGACGTTCACTATACACACTATGGTCGTATATGTCCAATTGAAACACCTGAAGGTCAAACCATTGGTCTTATTAACTCTTTAGCGTCTTATGCCAAGATTAATAAATATGGTTTCATTGAGACTCCATATCGTCATGTGTTCCATAAGAATGGAAAACATATCGTTTCTGATGAATCTGAATATTTAAGCGCGGATCAAGAAAAGAACTATGTTATATCTGAAGCGAACGTTAACTTAAATAGTAATAATGAAATTACGGATGAATACGTCGTTGCTCGTCATAATGGTGAAAACATTTTAGCTAAAGCTGAAGAAGTCGATTATATCGACGTCTCTCCAAAGCAAATTGTTTCAGTGGCTGCAGCGTGTATTCCATTCCTAGAGAGTGATGATACTACTCGTGCTCTTATGGGTGCGAACATGCAACGTCAAGCGCTTCCTTTACTTAGACCAGAAGCACCATATGTTGGTACTGGTATTGAAAATCGAATTGCGCGTGACTCAGGATTAGCGGTAGTGGCGGTTGCTGCTGGTAAAGTAACTTATGTTGATAGTAAGAAGATTGTAGTGAAAGAGGCTAAAGAAACTAGAACCTATCACTTACAAAAATTTGAAAGAAGTAACAAAGGTACTTGTATTAACCAAAACGCGATTGTTAAAGTTGGCGATGAAATCAAAGCTAAACAAATTATCGCAGATGGTCCAGCAATGAGAGGTGGAGACCTAGCGTTAGGTCAAAACGTCACTATTGCCTTTATGACTTGGAACGGATATAACTACGAAGACGCCGTCATCATGTCGGAAAGACTTGTGAAAGATGATACTTATACTTCTATTCATATTGAAAAATATGAAATCGATTGTCGTGAGACTAAATTAGGCGCAGAAGAAATTACGCGTGAAGTTCCTAATGTTGGTGAAGAAGCGAAAAAGTATCTTGATGATCATGGTATTATCACCGTTGGTGCGGAAGTTAAAGAAGGCGATATCTTAGTTGGTAAAACCACTCCACGTGGTTTAAGTGAACCAACTCCAGAAGAAAAATTCTACATGGC
>JAKSUZ010000019.1 GCA_024408505.1 Bacilli bacterium
ATACAAAAATTCTTATAATTATTTAGTGCTTGAATTCTTATCCAATCTGAATGAAGAATTGAATTTTGATAATTCAAAGGATGCTTTTCTTTTAACATCTTAAACATTCTGATTATTTGTTTAAAATCAGGATTTTCGGAAATATCATACGCCACAACTTCGCGCGTATGGAAATCAATAATCGGTGATAGATAAATTCGACCAAAAGGCATAATAAATACTGTTATATCGGTTCCTAATTTTTCAAAAGGATAAGATGTTTTAAAGTTACGATCTAATAAATTAGGTGCGATCTTGCCAACTGTTCCTAGATAAGATACATAACGTCTTTTCTTTGGACGCGCTTTTAGATTTAATTTATTCATTAAGCGCTCGACTCTCTTGTGATTTATTTTCGGATATCCTAATTTGTCTAATTCTTTATTAAGTGCAATTGTAATGCGAGGAATACCGTATTTTGAATAATTCTTTTTGAAAATTCTTATTATCATTTTCTCGTAAAAAGCATCTTTATTATCTTTATCGTTAAAATGTTTATCTTCGTAATAGTAAATTTGTTTAGAAATACCTGATAGAGAAAGAAGCAATTTAAATTGATATTTACCCCGGAGTTCTCGAACAATCTTTACTTTTTCTTTGATTGTTTGCTTCTTGCGAGAATCTGGGGAAATGATTTTTTTAAGTATTCATTCTCCGCTTTTGTTCTTTCTAGATCTTCTAATAATTTTTTATATTCTTTTTCGAGAACTTTATCATCGTGATGTTTGTATGCTTCTCGTGAATAAGTATCTTTAATTGCCGCTTCACCTTTTCTCTTGTATATTAAGACCCAATCAGAAACAATCTTTGGATTAGTTAACATCATATCCAAAGCCACTTCGCGATAAGACTTCTTTCCAGATATAATAGCTTCAATACACGCTAGCTTGTCTTTTCGCGTATAGGTCATTCTACCGACTGATTGTTTAAAAGCTTTATCGCCATATCTTTGATATAAGTTGCAACAATACTTAAGTGTAGTTCTATCTACGCCATAAGTTTTCGACACCTCTTCAAATGATAAGCCTTCTTTAAGATGCAATTTAACGCATCGCAACTTTTCCTCTAATGTAGTTTTCATAAAAAAATCCCTCCTAATCATAACCCATGAGGGCAAAATTATGGGGGAAATTTCACTATTTTGGTGGGCGAAGTGGGACTTGAACCCACACGGAGAACCATACGCCCCTCAAACGTACGCGTCTACCAATTCCGCCATTCGCCCGGTAGTGATTATCTTACTCTAAATACATAAAAAAAGTAAGAAAAATATGATAAAATACTTTCCGGAGGAAATATAGATGAAACAAATATTAGTTGAAACCAGCGCTCGTCATATTCACGTGACACCAGAAGCGCTTGAAATTTTATGTGGTAAAGGCTTCTCTCTTAAAGCAAGAAAGGAACTTTCCCAACCTGGTCAATTCGTGTCTGAGACTCGTTTAGACATTGTCGGACCAAAAAACACCATTAAAGGTGTAAGTATTCTTGGACCAACTAGAAAGGTTAACCAAGTAGAAGTAAGCGCAACGGATGCGCGTACTTTAGGAGTGCCCGCGGTCATACGTGAGTCTGGTGATGTAGCTGGTAGTGCACCAGTCACGATTGTTGGACCAGTTGGTAAAATCGAACTTAAAGAAGGTTGCATCGTTGCAAAGCGTCATGTTCACATGACTAATGCGGATGCGGCTGAATTTGGTGTTAAGAATGGCGATATCGTTAAAGTCGAATTAAAAACGAACGGTCGTTCTCTTGTGTTTGGCGATACGGTTGTTAGAGTAAATGATAATTTCCGTTTAGCGATGCACATTGATACTGATGAAAGTAACGCAGCCGGATGTGCTGGCCAAGTATTTGGTACCATTGTTAAATAATTAACAATATTAAAAGAAAAGATTTAGGTGTTATCCTAGGTCTTTTTATTTAATTAGATTATCTAAATCTTTAATTAGATCAGGAAGTTCCGCTAATGATTCTAGTTTTGCGCCAGATGCGTATTTATGTCCGCCTCCACGCCATTTGGTAGAGACTTTGATTAAATCAATGTTTTCGCTTCTAAGTGAAACCCGGAAACAATTCTCTTCTTTTTTATCTTCCGCTACGGAGCACCAAATTTTAACGCCTTCAACATAGCGAAATAAGTTAACGTGATCTTTACCTTGACTAGTTGTGATTTTAAATTTATCTAAGTCTTTCTTTTCTAATACATAGTAGGCGGTGCCTTTATCACTTACTTTATAATGCGTTAAGATATGTGCGATAATGCCTAAATCATTTTGACCATGTAAATACATGCGGTAATAAATATCATTTAAATCAATACCAGTAGCGACTAAGATTTTTGCGCATTCATAAGTTCTTGGTAATAAGTAGTTATATTCAAATCGACCGGTATCACCTACAATGCCAGTATATAAATATTTAGCGGCATTCTTACTTAACTTCATATCATAGCTAAGTAACATATGGACTAATAATTCTGAGACACTAGTCATAGAATCATCAATTAATTCAATATCACCAATATTTTCAATAAAAGGATGGTGATCAATTTTAATCGTGAATTCCGCTAATGGATAACGAGGATCCGCGATTCGTCTTTTATTAGGCGTATCTAAGACAATCGCTAAGAATGGTTCTTTAAACCACTCATTCGGAGTCTTGTTAGTTTTAGGATATAGTCTTGGACTAAGTTCATCATGATTATCGCCTAAAACACGAATATCTTTATCCATAAAGTTATCGTGTAAGAATTCTCTTAAGCCCCAAGCACTTCCAAGTGCATCAAAGTCTGGATGAATATGACGAAAAATCGCAATCTTCTTATATTGTCTAATCGCGTTAAGAATTGCTTTATATTTATTCGCGTTCTTTTTTAAATCTAAATCAATCATTATTTCCTTTTCTTCTTTAGTAAAGCATAAGCATCACGGGCAATCATTACTTCTTCATCGGTTGGAATTAACACTACTTTAATCTTACTAGATTTATCACTAATAATTGCTTCTTTACCTCTTAGAGTGGTATTAACTTTCTTATTAATTACGACGCCTAAAGATTCTTTTAAGCCTTCACAAATCTTTTCACGATAAATATCAGAGTTTTCTCCAATACCTGCAGAGAAGATAATTAAATCGCATCCGCCTAGTCTTACATAATATTGACCGATATAATCTAACACTCTACGGAAGAAGATTAAGTTCGCTAAATGAGCGCGTTTATTTCCTTTCTTTTCCGCAGCGATAATATCTCTACTATCATTACTGACACCTGATACGCCTAAGAAACCAGATTTCTTATTCATGATTTGATAAATTTCTTCCGCGGATTTCTTAGTACAAGTAACTAAATAATTAAATACACTAGGATCGATATCGCCAGTTCTTGTGCCCATCATAATGCCACCTAAAGGTGTTAAGCCCATTGAGGTAGCAACACACTTATAATCTTTAATCGCGGTAATAGAAGCGCCGCTACCTAAGTGACAAGAAATAATTTTAGGATGTTTAATTCCTTTTAAATATTTCTTAGCTTCTAAACTTAAATATTGATGGCTGGTTCCATGAGCGCCGTATCTACGAATATCGTATTTCTTACTGTATTCATATGGAATCGGGAAAGTATAGTCTTCTTCACTCATGCTTTGATGGAAAGCGGTATCAAATACTGCTACGGCTGGAGTGTTTGGTAATACTTTCTTAAAGGCTCTAAACCCCACTAAGTGTGCGCCGTTATGTAAAGGCGCTAATGGAATTAATGATTCAATCTTCTTTTCGGTATCTTTATTAAATTCCGCGCTCTTAGAAAAATATTTACCACCTTGAACGATTCTATGTCCGGTTGCTTTAATTTCATTAAGTGATTTAATAATGCCTTTCTTAATTAAAGCATCTAGTAATAACTTAACGGCATAAGAATGATCTAGAATTGGTAATACTTTTTCATCTTTCTTCCCATTATATTTAATGGTGAAAATCGCATCCTTATGTCCAATACGGTCCGCTAAACCAGAACAAATAACTTTTTCTTCAGGCATTTCAAATAATTTAAATTTTAAAGAACTACTACCTGCATTAACTGCCATTACTTTTGCCATATTAAAACTCCTTGTTATCTACGATATATTTTAATAACTATTAAAAGATTAAGCAATTATTGTATAATACCATTAATTATGATTAACGAAATTAAAGAAGCTGTGTGGTCACCTAGTTATATTACTTATTTTGTTGTTACCATATTAGCTACTATTGTTGGTTTATTTATAATCAATCGTTTTGTTAAAAAAGAAAAGACTCTTAATTTAATTTTAAAAATAACAGCTGCTTGTTTATTAGTTGCGGTCATTATTAATCGTGTAATGATTTGCCGTTATTACATAAATGTTCTTCAAGACTCACGCTACAATTGGTCCTATTTAATTTTTAACACCTTTTGTGGTCTAAGCTCTTTTGTAATGGCGCTTTTAGTTTTGTTTGCTAAACCTAATAATCCACTATTCCATTTCTTTCTTTATGTGAGCACAGGTGGACCAATTATGACAGCCTCCTATCCTGAATTCTTAGCTTCTCAAGGATTTGCTGAGCCCGCTTCTTATACTGGTTTAATTCATCATACTATTGCATTATTCTTATCATTAACATTAGTGATGAAAAGACGCTTTAATCCACAAATGCAAAAATTATATATTTATCCTTTAGGATATATATCATGCATTGTATTAGGTTTATTTGAAATTCAAGTTTTAAAATTTCCAGACGCTATGAATATTGAGGGGTCCTTAGTCGATTCATTACCAATCTTTACTAGTTGGTGGATGCTTGCTATTTCGACCACTATTCTTGTCGCAATTTGTATTACTCTTTATTTACATTTCCGTGAACATAAATCATTTAAAAAAATCTTTATTGAATTTAAATCACAATTTATTGAATAAATTAATTATTCGATTGATTTAAGTGATTCAACCATTTTTACTTTTTTACTCTTTAAACTTAAATAAATATTAACCGCTAGTGAAACTAGGATGGTAATTAGGAACGAATAAACAAAAGTTAATGGTGAAATGTAGAAAATAAACTCATTGATAGGTGTTTTGTTAATCGAAAGAATTAATATTTCTAATGGGAAACCAACGGCAAGGCCAAAAACGATGCCGATGGTGGTTAGAATCATAATCTCCATAACCAGTGATTCAGCGATTTCTCGCCTGGTAAATCCTAATACTTTCATAGTCGCAACATTGCGAGTGTTTTCTTTAAAGTTAAGTAAAGCAAGATTATAAAGAACAATAACTGCTAATAAAATAGCGAATAGTTTAATAACTAAAGTAATGTAACTTAAGGATGACATTGTATCTTGATTAACTTGCACCCTATCTTTATATTCAGAAACGTCTGATACACCTTCAATAGCTTTAATCCGTGTAACGACTTCTTCGGGTTTAGCGTCTTTTTGATACCGAACAAAAACAGTTGGACTAGTTAAGAAAGAAGGATAAGCAGGCCAATTGCTGCCATCAATCAAGATGCCTTGAACATAAAAACTATCTAGAATGCCACCTACAATTCCACTATATCTAGTGCCAAGAAAAGTAAAGTGTAAATAATCACCGACACCGAGGTTGAGTGCTTTGGCCACCTTTGAAGTAACAACGACACTATTTTTTCTAACTTCATAATCACCGATATTAATAAATTTATTTTGTTTGTATGTGTCGCTGTTAATCGAATAAACTTGAGTGGTAAAGGAAGAATCAGAAATTCCAGCTTTATAGCATGTTGCGGGTAGTAATGATGCAGCTTCATATTTGCTTATTAAGTTTTCTTTCACTAATTTTTCAAGCTCATCTACCGTTTCATATCCACCCGATGAGAAATATACCATTGCATCAGCATTAAAGTAACAATTCATATCGTGATTAATCCCAAATTGAATCGCATCATCAACGCCGTATCCACAGCAAAGTAATCCGGTGCATCCTAAGACACCAAGTACAACCATTATGCTTCTAGTTGAAGAAAGAAAAATATTTCTTATCGCCATCTTAAAGCAGAGCTTATGGGTCTTATTTTTTTCTTTAGTAAGTTCGTTTTTGAGCAAATGTTTATTTTTCTTAACCACTTTTGGGCGCATGCTAATAACGGGTAACTGTTTAGCTTCTTTATAAGCGGTGATGTAAGAAACTAATGCAATAATCGCTAAGATAACTAGGGTTAAAATAATAACCGCTAGTGTTGGATAAGCAAATCCTTGAGTAGGTAGGTTATAAACACCTCCGTATTTAATTTCCATAATCTTTGGCAAAATTAACGGACCAATAATTGCACCAATAACAATGCCAATAAGTCCAATTAAACATTCAAGAATGACATAATGAGATGCAATCTTTTTGCTCGATGCTCCGAGCGCACGTAAAGTACCAATTTCGTTTCTTTCCTTGAGGATAATTTGTGAAATAGTAGTTGAAACAACTAAGACAGCTACTAAAAAGAAAATGGCTGGAAAGGTAAAAGTCATTTGTCGTGCTTGAATTAAATCGGCTGCGATATTCTTATTGCTCTCTAAGTTTTTTAAGTCAACATTAAGCAATAAATCGTTATCTTCGTGAGGACGGGAAGCAAAAGAATTATGGATTAAATCTTTAACAGTAGAAGCATCATTTCGATTTGGTAAGCGTGTTAAATATTGATTATCGTACCAGTATTTATCGGAAATATTTTTTTGTGGATCATTTAATAATTCATGGGCAATTTCTTCGCTTTTGCTTATAGGTTCCCAATTTTTATCGAATGTATTATCAACTAAAGATATAAGCAACTTATTAATGTAACTACGTGACATCAAAAAAATCGGGGTAGTAATATCTGAAGAAAGGACGCTTTCTGGGTGGAGCATATATCCAGTTATTTTGGCATCCATCACTAGCACATCGTTAGCAAATATATTTGTTTTGCCAGGTTTTAAATGGCTCTCTAATACTTCTTTAACTTTGTTATCACTAATAAATGAATTTAAACTAGCGATATTAATTTGGAATTGAAATTCTTTTAAGCCCTCATCTTTATCAAAACGCTTGTCGATAATTAAGAAATCAGTTTTTTCGACATTATCGGTTTCATATGGGACACAGATAGTAGGGAATTGATCACTCAAGCAAATATAACTATTACGTCCATTTACTTTTGCTTGACTATAATAGCGTGACTCGACCACTCCGTTATAAGCAGCAGCAGCGCTTTTAATATCATTTTTATCTTTCTCTCTTCCTTCTGGCGTGAAAGTTTCTGGATCAGTAAAAGTAGTAGTCCAAACATCCGCCATATTACTTTTTTCATAATAATCAGTAATGCGATTTTCTAATTCAATTGAAGTAGCATAGAAACCAGAAAAAATAGTAGTGGCTAACATTAAAATTAATATCATCGCTAAAAATTGAAGCGGTGATTTTTTAACGGCTCGCCCTAATCTTTTAAAAGATAATTTTGAATAGCTAGTCTTTTTATTCATGATTTTACCAAGCAATATCAGATGGTTTTATTGGATGAGTGTTAACTTTATTTTCAACAATCTTACCATCTTGGATGCGAATAAGGCGATTCGCTACTTCGGCAATTTTATTGTTATGAGTAACAATGACAACGGTTTTTTGATATTTTTCGCAAATCTCGCAAAGTAGTTTAATAATCATCGTGCCGGTTTTGCTATCAAGTGCACCGGTTGGCTCATCGCAAAGAAGAAGAGTTGGGTTTTTAACAATTGCACGCGCAATCGCAACCCGCTGTTGTTCGCCGCCACTTAATTCACTTGGGAAGTTACGAGCGCGATTTTCTAGACCAACACTTTTAATAACTTCGTGACTATCGAGTGGATTTTCTGATAATGATTCGGCAATTTGAATATTTTCTAACGCAGTTAGATTAGGCATTAGATTATAAAACTGGAAAACAAATCCAATATTACTACGTCGATATATTTCTAGTTGTTTATCATTAAATTTAGCGACATTTTGATTTTCCACGATAAATTCACCGCGCGTTAAGGTATCCATGCCCCCTAATATATTTAATAAGGTAGATTTTCCTGCACCCGAAGAGCCAAGAACTACTACGCATTCCCCTTTTTCAATTTGAAAAGATACTTCATCAAGTGCTTTTACTTCATGATCAGTATTTTCGTTATAAATTTTGCTTACTTTGTTAAAATTTACTTGTGACATAGTGTTTTAATTGTCATTAAAGTTATACCATAAAAATAAGAAAAACAAAAAAGGTTGCACTATTATATTTATATATATAAAATATTAAAGCATTCAAAAAAAGGAGTTTTTTGTATGAAAAAAGGATTATTATTTATCGCTCCACTAGCTGTAGCAAGCTTATTTTCATGTGGTGGTGGCAACGGAAGCCCAATCGAATACGATGATGCTGTTGCTCTCACATCGGAATATAAGGACTTAGTAAAAGATAATAGACCTAAAGATTTGCACATCGGTGGTACTATCAATAGTTTTAATTTAGATGGTGATGTAACTATAAAATCCAAGAGAAGTTTTGGAAGTGACCCAATCGATCTTGATTTAAAAGATAGCAAGTTTAGCATCGCTAAACAAGATTTAGCCGAGGCTGATATTCCAGTTTCATTGATTCGTAGATATTTCCCAGATACACTCATCGGAAAAGGCGGGATAGCAATGCTAATATCCGTATTACCTTCAGTTCCTTTAAGCGAAAAAATACTTTATTTCTTTGATGGATTTAGAATAAAAGAATCCAACGAAAAGATTGGTGATTTTGAAATTGAACACGATCCATATAAGTCGATTGTCACAAAATACTATAAAGCAGGCAATAAACTTAAGGTTACGATGAATAGCGAGGATATGATTGATTCAATACTTGAAGTCTTTTCGCGTGCAGGCGATCCACAAACAGCAGAGCATAATATCAATATTCCTATGGCGGCCTCATTTACATTTAATGAAATGGGATTCATGGAGGATTTCTCTATTTCCGCCACTTCACCCGGAAGATTAGTTTTAACGATTGGTGAGAAGCCTAATGCAAGTTCGAAAATTAAGAATTTTTATATGGATCTTAATGCTAGTTTTAGCGTTGATGTTTCATTGCACATTCTTCGCACATATTACACAACGGTTCCGCTTAACTTCCAAGCGATTGAATATGGTTATGACGACAATAAAAAGCTTGTTGTTAAAGATTCCACACCAATTTCTACTGATTTAGAACTTGTAAAAAAATATTTTACGCTTGAATGGCCTGGTGTTGAGAAACAACCAATGCAATATGACGACCCAATTGCTGGAGTTGATTATTGGTCTACTCGTGCCGACAAAAACACTGCTTTTGAATCTGATAATTACAATATCCATGTTATTCCAGCGCACACAATTGACGAAAGTGGGAATTTCACTCCTAATTATCAAATTTTAGGTTCGTGCGTTAGTAAAAGAGTACCTGATTTACCTAACAATTTATGTTCGATCTCATATAATGGTTATTTAATTAGCGAATCTAATCCGGATGTAATCGACTATAGTGGTGTAGAATTGCCTTTTGTTAAATATATAGATAGCGCAGAATTTATATACGGATATGATGAGAAAGGCAAACCAAAAACTACCACGGCTACCGAGTGTGCTGACTTATACATTCCAGCGAAATATATCGCTGATCAAAACGGAAAATATATTGTTAGTATCGCGGTTATGAAATTATCAAAAGGAGAATAAGTATGAAGAGCGGATTAAAAGTATTTTTATCAGCCATAGTTCCAATGGCTGCTCTTGTCACAACAAGCTGTGGCAAAAACAAAAAAATTAGTTATAACGAAGCAATTCAATATGCAATGGATCATTTTGATAATAATTCATTAGACACATTCATTGTAGATTATACAGCTCATATTGATAGAATTGGTGCCGATATTACTATTAGCATTCTTGACGATATTGGCATGACCAGTGATATACATTTTGCAGCCGGAATCGGAAATATTGAAACAGTTGCGCGTGGATTTTATGGTTATTGCATGAGTACGCGAGTTATCAATACCGTACAAAGTAATTATGCAACAATTTCTTCATTAGTAATGGAAAGCTTTACAAAAATACCAGTAGAGGTTTCTTACGAACTAGTTAATGGCGGTATGAAAGCTTCGCTTGGTACTAGCAATGCATCCAATAATATACTTGATTTAGTTAGATTGACTACTGCTATTCTAAACGCATTAAGTTATCTTCCACATACGGATAGAGCAAATTTTATTAATGGGGTTTTCCAATTTCTCAGTCCTGATGCCGCTAATACATTAATGAAAATAACCGATGTTATGAACAAGGGTCTAACCATTAGTGTTGATCCTTCATCTAGTAGTATGAATGACAATTTTAATGCCTATGTTGGTTGTGAATCACATGGTTATATCAATTCAGCCGGGCTTAGTTTAAACGGCGAATTTAACATTGGTATACTTCTTGCTACTACTGAGGCGTTTGATATTGAATTTCCACAATACACTAGTCTTGCCGGACGTTATTCGCTTTCTGGTAGTATAGGAATTGATGTTTCAGTTACTGCTGAATTTGTTAAATAAGGAGAAGATGTATGAAATTTAATAAAATTTTTGTTTCATTAGTTGCTCTATCTGCAACTGGTGTTGCTACACTTGTCTCTTGCGGAGGCGGGGGAAGTCCAGCTCAAACGCCGAGTGTATATGTGTATGCAAGAACCGACGGCAATGGTGGTGGGAAAAGGGCAGAAAAATCTGTAGTCTCTAAGGAAAAAGGAGCTGGGGCTCAAGTCTATTACGATGACGAAGTTCTCACCTATACAGTTGAAAATGCTGAAAATTTAAGATATGGCGAGCAGGATGTTGTTGTTCATATTAAACCACGCTTATTCTTCCACTTAACCGAAAGGTATAACGAGGAGACATGGGAAGCAGAAGGTGATCCAGTTATTCCATATGTTGGTTTAGGCTCACCAAACAACCGTTACAGTTATGAACTACCAAGAAACGTCGCGTGGACATATGAAAGAGAAGATGCAACAAATGCGGATGAAAAAACCGAAAGCTATAAATTAGTAGTTAAAAAAGAATTCTTCCAAAAGAATATTGTTGTTGGCTATGGTTATGCTAAGGATGGAAAAGAACCGACGGTAGATAACTATGCGAAAGTAGTTACAAGTACAGTTTATGAGGAAGAAATCAAAAGTTTCTCTCTAGAAACAATTAAAGATCTAAAAGTGGGTCAAAAGCCTACACCAGACATGAATGCTTTCATTAGGAATGATCAAAGCGCTAATGATTTTAGCGTTGTATCAGAAGGTATGACTCTTGTTTATGGAAAAAGTAGTAAGGCGAGCGATCTCGTGACTCTTGATTCTATTCCGTCTACTCTGACAGAAAGCGGAACCGATTATGCACAAATCGTCGTTTATGGAGTTAAATATGATAAAGATTCACCCACAAAAATTACGATGGTAGATAAATTGTCACATTATTCTGAAGATGATTCTTCATTCACCGTTCGTAGAGTCGGATCGTTCGAAGATGGTATAGCCGTTTTTCTTGATTGGAAATCATTGATTGAGGACGATAAATATTACACACAAAAATACGATGATATCTATATTGGTATTGATCCGATTTATAAATGCGATGTAACAACTACATATGATAGTACTTACATAGAAAAACTAAATTCGGGTTATTGCTTTGGCAAAAACGTTAAAACCACCAATCCGGAAGAAGATTTTTCCAATCGGCCATTTTGCCCTAGAGGACCTTTTGCTTTCAAAACAGATGATAACAAATATATCCAGATAAAAGATGTTTATCCTGATGTTCGTTATAGCTATGAAGAATGCGCGCCTTATTTCGTTACATTTATTTATTCTCAAGATCCATCACCAGAAAAAGTTAAATGGCCGACGGTTGATATTTCCTATACCGATAGTGATGGTCAAACGGCTTCAATAAGATTGGTTACTGATGAGGAAAAAGTCTATCCTGGCGCTATGAACTGTCAATTTGTAACTGAATTAGCGAATTCAGAAGGTTCAAGCGATGCGCTAGAAAAAGCAAAATGGGTGTTATTTAATGTTCAAGACGAAGGAGAAATTACTGATGAATTTGTTCTTTATCCAACCGGAACGGCTGAAGCTGGCGCTTTCGTCCCTCCAACCGAATGGGCATTAGCAAAATCAGTGAATATTAATATTTCCGCTGGGAAGTAATTAATCACTTAACTAAAAGGGTGTTACAAATGTAACATCCTTTTTTATTATCTTTTTTTGTTTAAATATTCTATAATTAATTTGGATTAATTATGGCATACGGTTTACTTTATGATTATTTAATGGGTCAATGTATTGACGGCTTTAGATATTTTGGAGCGCACTTTGTAACTGAAAAAAGAAAGAAAGGTGTCGTATTTCGTTTATACGCGCCAGGCGCGAGTGATGTCTCCGTTATTGGTGAATGGAACGATTGGGATCCCGGAAGAGATAAATTAAAAAAAGTTGATGAGTCGGGTGTTTGGGAAATATTTATTCCAGGCCTAAAAGACTATCAGAGCTACAAATACCACTTCAAGAACATAAATGGTAAGTACGTAGATAAAATCGACCCATATGCGTTCTTTTCTAGCGTAAGACCAGATACTACTTCTCGTCTATTTGATATTGAAGGCTTTATTTGGCATGACGATAAGTTCATGAGAAAACAAACTAGAAACTTTGATAAAGCCATGAGCATTTATGAAGTTCACCTTGGTAGTTGGAAAGGCAAAGTCGATGGAAGAGAAATATCCTATGAAGAAATTGCGGATTATTTAATCCCTTATATGAAAGAACTGGGTTATACGCATGTTGAAGTCATGCCATTATGCCAATATCCATTTGATGGATCTTGGGGATATCAAGCAACTGGATTCTTCTCAATTGATTCTCGATATGGTAATCCTAAACAATTTATGTCGTTTGTAGATCGGATGCATCAAGCGGGCTTAGGAGTTATTGTTGATTTCGCTCCAGTACATTTTGCTAAAGATGACTGGGCGCTCTTTGAATATGATGGCACTCATATGTTTGAATATGGTGATAAGAAGCATACTTATTCTCCATGGGGTAGTGCACAATTTGATTTAGGTAAAGATCCAGTTAGATCTTTCTTAATGAGTGCAATGAACTTCTTCGCTTGTTATTGTCACGTTGATGGTATTCGAGTTGATGCAGTTAGTAATCTCTTATTCTGGGATGGTAATAAGATGAATGGTGAGAATACGGGCGCAACCGAATTCTTACGTAGACTTAATGGTAAACTCCATTACGTTCATCCATCACTTATGATGATTGCCGAAGACTCGACTGATTATTTAGGCGTTACTCGTCCAATTGAATATGGTGGTTTAGGATTTGATTATAAATGGGATTTAGGATGGATGAATGATACTTTGAAGTATTATTCAAAAGATCCAATTTATAAAAAATATGAACACAACCATTTAACTTTCTCGATGGCGTATTTCTTTAGTGAGAATTTCTTATTACCATTAAGTCATGATGAAGTAGTGCATGGTAAAGGTACGATTATTAATAAGATTTGGGGTGACTATGATCAAAAGTTTGCCTTACTCCGTAACTTATATACTTATCAATACGCTCATCCGGGTAAAAAACTTAGCTTTATGGGTAATGAACTTGCAAGCTTCGATGAATGGAACGAACAATGTTCCTTGCCTTGGAACTTAAGAAGCTTCCCAAAACACGATTCCATTACGCGTGTAGTAAGAGATCTTAACTTAATTTATCAAGCTGAAGATGCAATGAAAGTTGAAGAACATAATCCAATTCACTTTAACTGGTTAATGGTAGATAACGCGAATCAAAGCGTCTTTGCCTTTGAAAGAAGAGTAGGCGATTCTCATTTAATCTTTATCTTTAATATGACTGGTAACTATTATGAGAATTATGATGTCGGAATGACGCGCCCTGGATTATATGAAGAAATATTTAATAGTGATAAAGATGTTTATAGTGGGTTTAATCAATATAATGGTTTACCCCTCCACACAAGTGAAGGTGGTCCAGAAGGTAAACCGCATAAATTAACTATTAAGTTAGCATGTTTCGGTGCTTGTATCTTTAAATACAAAGGAGAATAAGTCTAGTTATGTTTACTAACAAAGAATCTTTTAAGAGAGAGTTCACACTTCGTTTAGCGAGAAAATATGGTCGTGATGTGGAAAAATCCCATATTACTGAACGTTATGATATCTTAGGTGAGATGGTAAGAGATTACGCAGGTAATCAATACCGAATCACTCATGATATCGTAGTTAAGAAAAAGCAAAAACAATTAGTGTATTTCTCAATGGAATTCTTAATTGGTAGATTACTTGTTAATAATATGCAAAACCTCGGGGTTTATGAAGTCGCTAAAAAAGGTTTAGAAGAATTAGGTATTAATATTCATGAACTAGAAGAAAGAGAAGCGGATGCTGGTTTAGGTAATGGTGGTCTAGGGCGTTTAGCAGCCTGTTTCTTAGACTCAATTGCGAGTCTAGGCTATCCAGGACATGGTAACTGTTTAAGATTTGAATTCGGTTTCTTCCGTCAAAAGCTTAATCGTGGTTATCAAAGAGAATTACCCGATCAATGGCTCACTAATGGTTATGTATTTGAAGTTAGAAAACCAAAACATGCGGTAACCGTTAATTTCTATGGTTATCAAGAAATGTACACTAAGTCAGATGGTAAATTTGCGATGCGCACGGGTGGTGCGATTCCGATTTTAGCGATGCCATATGATGTAAGCGTAGTTGGATATCGTAATGGAGTCACGAATACATTAAGAATGTGGCAAGCCTTACCTAGTAGTGAACTTCTCCCAGATGGTACGGATTTTAATCACTACTTATATGAATTAAACGAAATATGTCATAACCTTTATCCAGATGATTCTACTGAAGAAGGTAAGATGCTTCGTTTAAAACAAGAATACTTCTTAGTAAGCGCTGGTTTACAATCCGTGATTAGAGGTCATTTAAGACAATATAAGAATCTTGATAATTTATCGGATACTTATGTATTCCATCTTAATGACACTCATCCAGTATTAGCGATTCCGGAATTAATGAGACTACTTATGGACGAGAATGATTATAACTGGGATGATGCTTGGAAGATTGTTAAAAAATGTATTGCCTACACTAATCATACTGTATTACCTGAAGCGCTTGAGAGATGGCCAATCCATTTTATGCAACGACTCATTCCACGGTGCTATAACATCATTGAAGAAATTCATAAGCGCTTTATGATGGAACTTAATGATAAAGGCATTGATAATCAAACTAAATATAACGTGTCGATTGTTAAAGATGGACAAGTCCATATGGCAAATCTTGGCGTCTATGCTTCTTATAGCGTAAATGGAGTCGCTAAGATTCATACCGATATTTTAAAGAAAACCACTTTTGCGGATTTCTATAAATTATTCCCCAAGAAATTTAATAATAAGACCAATGGAGTTACTCATCGTAGATGGTTACTTAACGCAAACCCAGAACTTGCAAAACTTATCACTAGTAAGATTGGTGAAGATTGGATTAAGAATCCATCTAAATTAGAAGACTTTAGAAAGTTTGAAAATGACACTAAAGTTTTAAATCAATTAATTAAAATTAAACATCAAAACAAAGTAGACTTCGCTAAGTTTGTTAAAGCTAATTATTATATCGATATTGATCCAGATTCAATTTATGATGTTCAAATTAAACGTTTACATGCTTATAAAAGACAATTATTAAATGTCTTACATATTATTTATCTATATTACTACATCAAAGATAATCCACTTAAGGCTAAAGAATTACATCCAAAGACCTTTATCTTTGGCGCGAAGAGTGCACCAAGCTATTACTTTGCTAAGAAGATTATTGAATTAATCTTAGGCGTTGCTAGTGTGATTAATAATGATTCAGATGTAAGTAAATACATTAAGATTGTCTTTGTTGAGAACTATGGAGTTACTTTAGCGGAGAAGATTATCCCAGCTGCAGATGTTAGTGAACAAATCTCAACGGCTGGATATGAAGCTAGTGGTACATCCAATATGAAACTTATGATGAATGGAGCGATTACTTTAGGAACACTTGACGGTGCGAATATTGAAATCGCTGATTATGCTAAGAAGGGTAATAACATCATCTTTGGTTTAAAAGCCAACGAAGTCGAAAAGATTAAAGCAAGTAATTATAATCCATGGGATATTTATAATACCGATCAATCCATTCATAAAGTAATTGATTCTTTATTTAATGGCCCATGGTGTAAAGATCCCAATCAATTCCGCCCCATCTTTGATGAACTCATGAATAAAAGAGATGAATATTTACTCTTTAAAGATTTCCATGATTATTTAAAAGCGCATCAAGAAATTGATGAATTATATAGCGATTCTAAGAAATGGGCGAAGATGTCACTTAATAATATTGCTGGTAGTGGCGTATTCTCATCTGATCGAACAATCGAACAATATAACAAAGACATTTGGGGCTTAAAGAAGCTTGGCGATTTACATGAAGATTGATTTAAAAGATCTTTATCCACTTCAAGCGGAACTAGATAAAGATATCGCAAAACGTCATCATATCACTTATAAAAAAACATTTTATTCGCGCTTATTAGCGCTGATTGTTGAATTAGGCGAATTCGCGAATGAAACTAGATGCTTTAAGTACTGGTCTTTTAAAAAGGCTAGTCCGAAAGAGGTAGTGTTAGAAGAATACGCAGATGGTCTTCATTTTATTCTTTCTCTTGGAGTAATTGTTAAAGACAAGAAAACAATTTATGAGATTAAGAAAAATAAAGAGTATAATTTAGTCACTGCGATTTTAGATGCTTATCAAGAATCGCTTAAACTTAAAGATAACTATTCAAAAAAGCAATATGAAAAAGCAATGAATAGTTATTTAAATCTCATTGCTTATTTAGGTTATACGCCTAAAGAAGTCAAAGATGCCTATCTTAGTAAACTAAAAGTTAACTATAATAGACAAGTTAATAGATATTAAGGGGGTTTATTTATGTATAACAAAAATGCTTGGCATAAATATAAAAACGTTAAACCCGTAATGGATTTTAGCGAATGCTACAAAGACTTTTTAAATAAAGGTAGAACGGAAAGATTAGCCACTAGTGAAGCGGTTAAGATTTTAAAAGCGCATGGTTTTAAAGACATGCATTCATTTAAGAAAGTAAAGACCGGAGATAAGATTTATATTGTTAATCGTGATAAGAATGTTGCGGCCTTTATTATTGGCAAGAAACCCATTAGCGAAGGCATGCACATTTTAGGTTCACATATTGATTCTCCTCGAATTGATTTAAAACAAAACCCATTATATGAAGATACTGGTTTTGCGATGCTTGATACTCACTACTACGGTGGGATTAAGAAATATCAATGGACCACTATTCCTCTTGCATTAGTGGGTGTAGTTTGTAAGAAAGATGGAAGTATCGTCAATATTAATATTGGTTTAGATAAAAATGATCCAATCTTTACCATTACTGATCTATTAATCCATTTATCCGATAAACAACTTCAACAACCCGCTAAAACAATTATTACCGGAGAAAACTTAGATATTACTTTCGCTTCAATTCCCCTTGAAGGCGAAAAAGAAGAAGCGGTTAAGAAAAACGTTTTAAAGCTTTTAAAGAATAAATATCATTTTGATGAAGAAGACTTCACCAGCGCTGAAATTGAAGCCGTCCCAGCGTGTTTAGCGCGTGATTGCGGCATTGATCGCAGCATGGTTGCCGGTTATGGTCAAGATGATCGTTCTTGTTCGTATGCATCTTTAATGGCGATTGCAACTGCGGATGCTAAAAAAGTTACATATACTTCTTGCTTAATCTTAGTTGATAAAGAAGAAATCGGTAGCCTTGGCGCAACCGGAGCCAATTCTTATTTCATTGAAAATGTATTACTTGATTTAGTGCATATGCATGAAGAGAAACATCCAACTTTAATGACTAGAACTGCTTTTAGAAATTCTAAGATGATTTCTAGCGACGTGACGGCTGCTAGTGATCCACTCTTTAAAGAAGTAAATGCTCCACATCACAACATGGCAAGATTCGGTCACGGTGTTTGCTTTAATAAATATAGTGGTCATCGTGGTAAATCTGGTAATAGCGATGCGAATCCAGAATTTATCGCCTACTTACGTAAAATTCTAGATGATAACGAAATTGACCATCAAAGTAGCGAAATTGGTGCAGTTGATGCTGGTGGAGGCGGAACCATTTCCTATGCATTAGCAAAATACAATATGGATGTAGTGGATGCTGGCGTTCCACTTTTAGCGATGCATTCTCCATTAGAAGTCGTTTCAAAAGTAGACTTATACGAAGCTTATTTATTCTATAAAGCATTCTTACTTAGTAATAAATAAAGGAAATTTTCATGAAATTTAAAAAAAGTAAATGGCGGATAAGTGTGTATCACTTAATTCCTCGCAATAATGGTAAGAGTTGGTGGCTTATGCGCATGGGTGAAGCTGAACCAATTAAAACCTTTAATAAAAAAGAAACCGGAATCGATTATATTGATAAAACTTTAATGAAGCGTCTTGACGCAAAAGTCTATATTAATGACTTAGAAAATCACGCAAAACGATACAAAAAGAAGGAAGAAAAGTAAAGAAACAGGGCAAAAGAAAATGCCCTGTTTTTTTCTTGTAAAAAAATTGAGCAAAAGATAAAAGTTTATTATATAATAATAAGCGCTTGAAATAATGGAGGACACAAAATATGTCAATAAAACTAGCAATTAACGGATTCGGACGCATCGGTCGACTTGCTTTCCGTCGTGCATACGAATCTGGTGAATTTGAAGTGGTTGCAATCAACGATTTAGTTGATGCAAAAACTTTAGCGTATTTACTAAAATACGATACCACCCATAAGATCTGGGGTGAAAATGATATTAGCTTTGATGAAGCTAGTAATTCTCTTGTTTATAAAGGAAAGAAAATTCCGGTTTTAGGCAAGAAAGATCCAAAAGAATTAGCATGGAAGAATTATGGAGTTGATATCGTGCTTGAATGCACTGGTCGCTTTAAAGGTAAAGCGGATGCTCAAGTCCATATTGATAATGGTGCCAAAGGTGTAATTATCTCTGCGCCAAGTGATAAGGAGACACCAACCTACGTTTATGGTGTTAACTCCAATAAATTAACCGCTGATCAAAAAGTTGTTTCTGGTGCAAGCTGCACTACTAACTGCTTAGCTCCAGTTTGTAAAGTATTACAAGAGAAGTGGGGCATTAAAGGTGGTTATATGACTACAGTGCACGCTTACACAAACGATCAAACCACCCTCGACCTTGCCAAAGGCAATCTCCGTCGTGGTCGTGCAGCCGCGGCTAATATCGTTCCAACCACAACCGGTGCAGCTAAAGCCATTAACCTCGTTATTCCTGAACTTGAAGGAAGATTACGTGGTGGTGCCCTACGTGTTCCAGTGATTGATGGTTCACTCGTTGATTTAAGTTTAGTCTTAAATAAACCAGCCACCGTTGAAGAAATCAATAAAGCTATGAAAGAAGCTTCTAAAGGCGTCTTAAAAGATGTCTTAGGATATACTGAAGACGAAATCGTGAGTAGCGATATTATTCATAATACTCATGGTTCAATCTTTGATGCGACTCAAACTACGGTCTTTAAGACTCCAGATGGCTTAGAGATGGTCAAAGTCGTCAGCTGGTACGATAACGAATATAGTTATACTTGCCAATTTGTCCGTTTAGCGGGCCATATGGCTAAAGTACTTGGTGTTAAGTAATTAGTTAACAAAAAGCGTCCCCTTCGTGAGACGCTTTTTATATTTAAAGGAGAAAATTATGTTAGCAGTAAATGAATTAAAAGACCTTCAAGGTAAAAGAGTGTTAGTGAGAGTAGATTTTAACGTTCCACTAAAAGAAGGCGCGATTCGTGATGATAATCGAATCGTAGCGGCTCTTCCTACCATTCAAGAGTTAATTAATAAAGGTGCAAAGGTTATTTTATTCTCCCATTTAGGTAAGATTAAACATAAAGAAGCGCCTGAAGTAATTGAAGCGGCTAAAAAGAAAAATAATTTAGCACCAGTTGCGAAACGCTTAGGAGAACTTCTTAAGAAAGATGTTAAATTTGCTTCTACTACTCGTGGAAGTGAAGTAACTTCTTTAGTTAATTCATTAAATAATGGTGATGTATTACTTCTTCAAAACACTAGATACGAAGCTGGTGAAGAAAAAAATAAAGAAGATGTAAGTAAAGATTGGGCAGCCTTAGCCGATGCTTATGTTATGGATGCCTTTGGTAGCGCACACCGCGCTCATGCTTCAACATATGGCGTTCCCGAAATCTTAAAGAAAGAAGGCAAGCAAGTTGCAATCGGATATCTAGTTAAAAAAGAAGTTGATAACTTAATGCGCTGTGTGGAAGTTAAAGATAGTGATCGCCCATATATTGCAATCCTTGGTGGATTAAAAGTTAGCGATAAGATTAAAGTCATTGAATCACTTCTCAAGAAGTGCGACAAGATTTTAATTGGTGGTGCGATGGCCTATACTTTCCAAAAAGCATTAGGGCATAAAATTGGTACTTCTCCAGTTGAAAATGATCAACTTGAATACGCGATGAGATGTTTTAAAGAAGCGAATGGAAAGATTGTATTACCAGTTGATAGCATAGTCGCTAATGATTTTGAAGGTTGGACTGAAAAGAAAGAAGTTGGTCTAGATATTCCTGATGGTTTCCAAGGCATGGATATTGGTCCTAAGACTCGTGAATTATTCGCGAATGAAATTAAAAAAGCCAAAATGATATTCTGGAATGGTCCAATGGGAGTATTTGAACAAAAAGATTTCCAAGAAGGAACCAT
>JAKSUZ010000002.1 GCA_024408505.1 Bacilli bacterium
TACTTTTACATTAAACAATAAAACGTTAATGCATACAAAACTATACACGTGATCAGGGATGGCAATATCAAATAGATAGATATCGAGATAAATTGAAAGAATTAAAAATAATTCAATCGATGTCAAGAAAAGGGAATTGTTTAGATAATTCTCCAACCGAAAATTTCTTTGGAAGAATGAAAGAAGAAATGTTTTATGGTAAAGAACATCTATATAAAAACAAAGAATCATTAGTTCGTTCAATAATTAATTACATTAACTATTACAATAAAGAACGGATAGTTAATAGATTAAAAATGAGTCCATCTGAATATAGGATAAATAACTATGGAATGATATAATAGGTGTTAGTTTATAAACCCAAGACAAAAGAATTGGGGAAAGTACATAGATGGTCTTTCCATCTTTTTTTATTTGCCTAACTTTACTTTTTTATATTATTAATAGAAGCAATTATGGCTCCTACCTCGGTTCAGACACTGGAGAACTCTGGTAAGAAACTATACTTAGCGCTTACCGTTAGTATAGTATCCATAGCTTCTTTTTTATTTGATTGTCTTTCTTTGTAATCGCATAACCTGTTATAACGTATTTTGCATCGCTTTTAAACCATGTTTTAGCAACGATTACTTCGATACTATCTTTTGCTAATAAGAAAGAGAACGGCCTATCTATTGGCTTAGTGCTTTTAACAATTTCAATTATTTTAAAAATTAGTGCAGTAATTAACTTAGAATTTAAAACTTTTGAAGATCTCTATAAAGCAATAGAAAGATATATTAATTATTACAATAACGAGAGGATTAAAAGTAAAACAAAATGGATGCCCCCTGCAAAATACAGAGAAGCATCCATAGTAGGCTTATGATATAATCCAATTAACTCGTCCAGTTTATTGGGTACACATCACTGACGGGGTTTTTAATTTTAACTAATAATTAACCTAATTTATAATCCGCTGGATTGTATGTATCTACTGTTTCACACTTATCAGTAACTTCTTCATTAGCGTGAAGCGTGATATTAATGTTACTTGCATCAACAACATACGCACCATCAATTGCTTTTTGATTTGCGCCAAAAATAAATTGTGGAATAAAAGCGCCTAAAAGTGAAGCGTTCTTAATATCAAGAAGAATTTCTTGTTGTTTAATTCTTGAATCTGCAAACGCAGCAAAGTAATCAAAACTCATTTTACCAGCCGCTCTTAATCCAGTATAAAGTTCAAGTAAAGAACTATATTCCTCGATATTGGTTTCATCTAATTTAAGTTCTACTGCGGCAGTTTTTTCATCATCACTTGCACACTTTGCAGTTAATTCTTCAATTGGATTTAAAGCTAAGAAACTATCGATTCCTCTAGCTACACTAGATATTTCTAATGCACTACCAATCGATAATATATTGAAGAAGTCTGGTGCATCGACACCAAAACCAGATAAATCAAATCCTATATATCGCTTATTTTTGTATGCAGTAGTAGCGCTTTTTAACATATCCCTGATATAGAAGTTAAATGGTGCGCAAAAATTTGAAGCCGTTTCGTCAAGAATTACGTTAGAAAAATAATCCTTGTCATAATCAAACCATGCTTTAGTTTTATATTTTTCGCCCTTAACCTCAGAATTATAGTAACGATAATATTCATCATCTGCATTATGCTCAATGCCAAGGTAGTACGATTCTTGTTCATTAGCAATCTTTAAATATGGAGAATCTTGTTCAAGATCCCAAGAAGCAGTAATCTTATTCCCGGCAGCGATATTCCAATTATTAAAGTTAATTGGTTCAACTAGACCACTATCACTGATGTAATCAATTTTTACAGTACCTGAAATCTTAATACAATATTGAACAGTTGCCGTTCCTTGTTTGGAAAGTTGGAAAGGCAGCTCCGCATTTGTTTGTTCTTCTTCAGGAAATTGAGCCTCATGCATCTCTTCAAAAGTCTTAGCTAAATCATAAAAAGTATCAGCAGCTTTATAGCTAACACGATCTAATAAAGTGATATCTTTAACATTATTGCCGGTAGCCTTATCACAACTGGCTAATGTTACTGCGCATAACGCGAGTGGCATGAGTATTTTAATTTTATTCATAAACTTTTTCTCCTTAACTAACTTTATTTATTACCAATAAATAGGGAAATATTCCTCAGGATTAAAGGAAGAGTCGATCTTACATCCATCCTTAACAACATTGTGGCTAATTTTACCATTAGCGTTGATGTTTGATAAATCAAAAGGTGTAACAGCAGCATTTTCTTCGGGTTGTTCAAGAACCATTGAATAAGATACATTGCCATCTTTAATATCAAAAATAAACTCGTGTTGACGGATAAAATTATTTTCAAACGATACAAAGTAGTCAGCATTTAATGTACCAGAACTTTCAATAACTGGAACATTTCCTTCGTTAGATTCAATTTCAATTAAATCCTCTAATTCTTTCATATCAAATTTATCGAATTTCAAATTAAATGATACCGCTGATTGATCTTCTTTATAGGTATAACGGCGAGAAAGAGCGGCATGGGTGAATTCATCAATTGCTTTAGCGTTTTCCTCATCGCTAAACCATAAGCCTGGTGTAATAAAGTTAATGTCATCAAAACCGGATAAATCAAAACTGATGCCTATAAGGTCAGGTCTGAATCGACCGGAATTTAAGGGCGATCTATATATTTTTCTCATGAAACAATTGCTATAAGCAACCTCATACATGACTAAATTTTCAAAACTTGCTCCGTAATATATCTCGGATTGAGCTTCATTTAACGCTTTGACATAATCATCTATAGCATATTTGATTTTGCCTAAAATAGGACTATTAATGTACTTAAAATATCTTTTTGACTCGCCTTTTCCTTCTGATTTGATATAGGCACAAGTTTGACTATCGGCAATCTTAATGTAATCTTCATCTTTGTTCCATTCAACTGTGATTTTATCGGAAATGCTAAAGTCAGCATTAGGAACATTAATATTTAAGTCTCTTGTATGAATTTTAATTCCGCCAGTAATCTTTAGATTAACATTGGTAGTGGAACTTCCGTTGCCAAATAAATCATAAAAATATTGGTCCTCATCTTCAACCTGAATTGTTTTTATTTGCTTCTCTCCAAAAGCTTTTATCATTGGAGCGATGGTCACGCACTTATCGGTTTCTTTTTCGTAAGTAACGCGACTTAATCCTGCGTTACTACTGCAACTAGCTAATGTTGCTCCAAATAAAGCAAACGTGCTTAATAATTTTACTTTTTCCATAAATCTCTCCTTAATATTAATATGTATAAATATTGTATGTCTGCGTTTTACTGGTGGTACCGTATGAAGAATTTCCAGCATGCATATCGTATGGACTAGAATATGTTCGACTATATTTAATTTGTGAATCATTCTTTAAACGCCCTTGACTATCATAGCTGCATGACTTATTGATAAGAGTTTTGGTCCAAGTCAAATAACTATAATTGTTATGAATAGAGGAGATAAAACCATAATTACTAACATTTCCTGGATAATATGGTTCAAGTTCTTCTTCGTTATATCTATATTCCGTTGTTACACTATTAAGCAACTTTTTAGGATCGTTTTTATAATACGATGATATCGTTTCACTTTCATAAATTTTATCACTGATAGAGGATCCATAAATATCAGCACTATAAGCATATGTTTTAGAATTTATTAAACAATTGTACTTATCATAAGTATTATTCGTAACATAGGTAATAGAGGAATAATAGGAATAGGAAGAAGTATTAGAATTTTCTCCCCAAATAAGATATGGCTGTGGTTCATAAGGAACAGATCTATAAGTACTATCTATAACACAAGTCTCAGAAACAATGTTATTGTTTTCATCGAATTCACGATTAATAGTTATATTTTGAACCGATGTGGCAATAGCACGCATTACTTTACTTCTTATATATGTTTTAAATTCTTTCGAATCGCCAGAATAAATATATTGTTCAGTCATATAGTAAGAACTATCTTGGACATATGGATATGGAGTCGGATTATAACCATTACTAAACACTCCACTAGAATAAATTGGATAGTCAGGATAAGCAGGCTCGTAATTTCTACCAAAAACATTTGTCTCTTTAAACACGAGTCGATTTAAATTATCGTATGAATAATTTTCAACAGAATAGTTATTCACTCTAACATCAGCCGAACCCATAGTAAGCAAATTGTTCTTATGTAAAACTATGCGATGAGCCAATCTTCCATTCTTATCATAACGATTTGTATAACTAGTATCTTCTTCTCTAGTACCATAATTTATGATGAAACTAGATACGTTACCATTACTAGTCAATCCATTTTCAACAATACCTTTGCGCATTTCTACATTAGGAATATAAGTGGATTCAGCAGTAACACGATTATGACTATCGTATTCTCTAAGTGTAGCTCTCCTAGTAACAACTACTGATGGTTTTAATTCGTTTGTTATATCGTAATATTCCCATACACCACCCATCGCATAGTTTTCGGTATACTTCATTTTGTATAAATCCGATGGATCAACCTCATTTGGGTTAATTGTTGTTTTTGAACAAGCTGCCATAGAAAAAATAGCAAGGCCCGAGAAAAGAAGTAGTGCTTTTTTCATAAAAGTCTCCTTTTTATTTAGTCAACTTAACAATAACATATGATATCTATTTTGGCAATAAATGCATTTTAGATATAAAAAATAGGAAGCAATCACTTACTTCCTATTCTTATTGATTTTCGTTAAGAACTTACTTAGTCTGCAGAAACTTCGCTATATTCACCGGGTTTAAAATCATCGGGTGTACATTCTTTAGTTACTTCCTCATTTCCGTGTAAGCAGAAATCAAAATCAGTAACATCGAGAATAATCGGAGTCTCACTGATAATTCCAGTTAAATTAAGATCAGTAATATCTAAATCAATCTCTTCTTGTTTAACGAAATAGTCAGCAAAAGCGGCAAAACAATCAAAATCTACTTTACCAGATGGACGAATACCGGTTCTTAATTCAATGATTGAATCATAGTCACTTAAATTGACACCTTTTAAATCAACAGCGATAGAAGCGGTCTTATCAAAATCATCGGTAGCAAACTTCATTGAAAGTTCATTAAATGGATTTACAACTAAGAAAGCGTCAACCTGAGCGGTAAGTTCTTTGTCTTCGGCCCAAGAAGCAGGGGAGAAAATATTACTCTCGTAGCGTCCCCATCCATAATTATTAAACCAATTGTTTGAAAAGCCCGACAAATCAAATCCAATGCATTCGTAGTTAGGGTGAATACTTTGCCTAAACATATGCGGTAATCTAATTGATGAATTCGTTAGCGATTCCCTTAAAACGATATTGCCGAAATCGATGGATTCGCTTCCGCTCCAGTAATCACCATCTTGTACTTTATATTTGCCGTCTTGAGGAGAAGTGAAATATCTATATAGATAATAGTTTCCATCTATTTCCTCAACTCCTACATAGTATGAGGTGCGATTATTTGTAACTTTAATGTAGCGTTTTGCGATGTCCCAAGAAATGGTAATGGTATCAGTCAAATTTAAATTCCAATTATTCAAATTAACGGATGGATAACTATAATCGCCAAGAAAAGAATAAGCCTTAATCTTTTTAGCGGATGCATTTAAACAATAACGAACAGTCGCAGTTCCTTCATTAAAAATCTGAAAATCGGTAGCGACACCATTTTGTTCTGGGGGAAATTGCTTTGTGTGCATTGCTTTAAAGACGCTTGATAGACTAGTAAAAGTTGGGGCAGACTTATAATTTACGCGATTTAATTTTGGAATTGTAAAATTTACCTTGCTCGCGCCACAACTGGATAAGAGTGCTGCGCAGAGAGCTAATGGAACTAAACATTTAATTTTCTTCATATTTTTTTCTCCTTAAAACTCATTATTAGTAATTTAATGGAAGATATTCAGCCGGATCAAAATTGTCAACTGAACATTGTCCTTTAATCACATCTTGACTAACTTGAATATTTGCATTGAGATTTCTAACAGTTATAACATCATCAACAACTGTCTTGTTTGCTAATTCAGATTCATGACTATATGTAACAAGGAAAAGATTTAAGTCTTTTGTATTTAAAATAATTTCATGTTGACGAATAAAATCATTTTCAAATGCCACAAAGTAATCAGCGGTGATGGTTCCAAAACCTTCTAAAGTAGTATCTGTACCTTCAGGAATAAGTTCTTTTAATTTTGATGCATCATATTGATTAAATTTTAGATTAAGAGCTGCAGCAGAACCATCAGTTTTTTGACTATAATTGTGTTCAAAAGATGGTTCCGTAATGCCATCAATTGTAGTAATAACATTGCTGTTTTCTAAGATATTTCCAGGTGATAAGAAGTTATCCTCTAAAAATCCAGAAAGATCTAATCCGATGCCATCAAAGCCAGTATCAATCACAGCGCGACCGGAGTTATCATTACCATATAATTTTTCAGCAAAATATCCGTTGTTATATGCTACTTCCATCATGACTAGATTTTTAAAACTTAAACCTAATTCAATGACATCACCATCTTCATTCATAGAAAGAAGATATGGCTCTTCCTCATGAGTAGGATTAAGGCAGATCTTAACTTTGCCTAAAATTGGGCTTTCGAAATATTTAAAATATTTTTTATCTTCGCCCGTGCCTTCCGATTTAATGTAGGCGTGACTAACATTGTCGGAAATTTTGATATAATCTTCATCTTCATTCCAAGAAATAGTGATTGTATCAGATAAATCGAAATTGATATCTGGTATATCAATCGAACGACTTCCACCACTGGCAAATTCAAATCCACCAGTTACTTTAAAATTAATGTTTGTTTTTACAGTACCGGACGAGAAGAGTTTAAAGTAACCTTGTGGACAAGTTTCTTCTAGTTCAGATTCAACTATATCAAGTTGTTTATCTTTAAAGGCTTTAATAGTAGGCGCTATTTCAGCGCATTTACCAACGCTCTTTTCGTAAGATACTCTACTTAATCTACCGCCGTTACTGTTGCAACTAACTAATGCTAAAGAAAAGAAAGCAAGCGTACTAATAAGTTTAATGTTTTTGTTCATATATTTTTCTCCTTTTAATTATTAATAAGCATATAAAGAGATTTCTTCAATCCCAGTGTGAGCATAAAAATCGCCATCTTCACTAAAATTGCCATCTAGAGCGACTAATGTGTCAATTGTTAATCTACCTTCGCTATCGTAATTACATGAACGATAGGTAACAGTTGCTTCATTGACAAATTTAGAATAGGAATCGCCAATAAATATAACTGGCTCATCTTCAACTGATTCAGAATAAGACATAATTGTGCAGCGATCAATTTTATTCGGATTATGTTTATAATAAGATGCTGTCATTTCCATAGCCAAAACATTAGAATAAATCGTGCTTCCTCCAAAAGAACGAGTCGCATAAGTTTCTGCACCGACCATACAATGATAGTCATCATAAGTATAATTTGAAACGTAAGTTACTTCGGTTTTATACGTTTGCATTTCTCCATCATAATTATCAGGAAGTATTCCTCCTCCTTGTTCTGTTTCAGTTGTATAAATGGCTGTTTCTTTGATAATATCGTTGTTCTTAAAATCACGAATTATATTAAGTGTTCGAATTAAAGAATCAACTTCTTCTCCTTCTTCTCGCATAACTGGAGTGTCTTCGAATATTTCTTCAGTTAATGAATAGGTTTTATATGTGCGTGAATTTCCTTCGTAGGTATATTCTTCAGTTGAAACTGCATAAGGGATATCGATATAAGAACTACCGATAATGTCTCTACTACCATATATCGGAATGCGCGAGGCACCATCACCCAAATACTCAGCTTTAATTAAGCGATTTTGATTATCGTATTCATATTTTTCAATATTGGCTGTTACCTTGCGATAATAATCCCATGATGAGCGGTAATTTTCTTCTTTAACGATAAATCGATAAATTAAATTTCCCCTACCATCGTACTTATTTGTGTAACTAGTAATGGTGGTCTGCATATTTTTGACATAAGAATTATTCATATATCTAAATGCACTTTTATATTCTTCTTCCATCACAACATGATTATGACTATCGTATCTACGATAAACATAAGTCGGGGTATTGCTTGTAGCAACCGGCACATCCGCTATAGAACCGTCAACTAAATAAACTTGCCTATAAGGGTCAGGTCCAATATATTGATATATTTGGCGCTGAGTTATTTTCGCCTTATATAAACTAGACGGATCAACAGTATTAGCCGTATTAGCACAAGCAGCGCATGAAAATACTGCAAGGGCTGATAAAAGAAATACTTTTTTCATAAAAGCCTCCTTGTCTAATCAAACTTATTATAACATACGAAAATAATCTTCAACAATAAAGGCAATGTACTAAATTAATCGATAATTAATATGAACCAATGTTTTCTTCGTAATACTTGGCTAAGATATAATTTTCTCTCGGAATGTATGTTCCGCCATCTTTTTTAATATCATGAATGAGCTCTCTATTTCTTGCTCGGATATTATGAATAGTACCATCGCCACCAGTTGGAGCGCCGATCATAATTTGTGGATTAATTCTTGGTACATCCTTGTCTATCTCTTTTACGCCTACAACAAAATTATTGATGGTAGCATTAAATTCTTTACTTAATTCTCCACCTATTGAACTAATGGCGTATTCGTCCCCTTGAGCACCGGCCGGACCAAACCACCAAGCAATGCAATCAGTAAGAAAAGCTGATGTATTATTAAATTGATAACCGATTCTAAAATTATCACTATAACAATTGCTTAGTTCAGTGAAACTAGAAATTTCAAAACCGACCGATTCATCATAATTATATTTTTTACAATCACCATTATGTAGTGGATGAACATTTTTCAAAATGTTTGTGCCACCGCTGCTTAATACACCATGAGTGACGTGACCAATACGGATATTAGTCGCACTATTATCACTACCTTCTAGCTTTAATCCATACGATGTAGCGCTATCATTACAAATAATACTCATATCTTGAATATCAGCATCTGAAGAACCACCACCATTAACGCCTGGCGCAATCCTTAAGCCAATCTCAACGCCTTTCATTGAAACATTTTGAACTCTAGTCTCTCTTCCACCCGCAATTTCAATTCCCGCCGCTTTTCCGCTTCCATCAATAATTCCGCCAGTTAAAGAGTAAACACTACCAGGTATAGTAACTTCATTAATGCGATCAAGTCCACCCAGAGAAACCATATATAAATATTCATCTTGCCATTTTTCTAGGACTCCGCCTCTTTTTACTTGATAATTATCACTCGCTTTTAAAATTGCATAATTTGATAATTGTAAATCGACAGATTTAGTAGGATCACCAGGCGTTAAGATTTGATGATCTAATAAATATGTTCCATCGCGAAAATATAGTGTGCGATTAGGATTATTATTAATTAATTCTTGAATCTTATCGCTACAATCACTATGTCCTGAGGTATCAACATAACTAGCAACATCGATAATGCCACTACTTTTGTTATTACATCCAATAAGAGGCGCTACTAATGTTAGTAAACATAAAAATTTTAATTTACTCATAAAGTCCCTTAGATTTTATATTTAACAAGAGAATGAATCTCAACTGGTTCAAGAATCTTACGAGCTTTAAGATCGGTTAATTCAATTAAAAAAGAATAACCCACTAATTTAGCACCAATCTTTTTAACCATTTTAGTCATTGCTTTGGCACTACCACCGGTTGCGAGTAAATCATCAACAATTAACACGCGATCATTTTTCTTAATCATCTTAGGAGCGATTTCTAGAGTATTACTTCCATATTCTAAATCATAAGAAACACTAACACCGACATAAGGCAATTTGCCCGGTTTACGAGAAACTACTACACCCGCGTTTAGTAAATGCGCAACGACTGAGCCGAATAAAAATCCTCTAGCATCTGCGCAAAGGATTTTCGTAATTTTTTTATTTTTAAATGGTTTAGCCATTAATTCGTTTGCTTCTTTAAATGCTTTTGCATTTGCAAGTAAGGGAGTAATGTCTTTAAAAGAAATACCCTTCTTTGGCCAATTCTCTCTAATTGCAATAATTTTCTTATAATCCATAATATATGCTCCTACATATATTATTTTACTCTTTTAAAAAACAACAAAACTATTTCTTTTTGCCTTTTTTAACATTAGGCAAAGCTTCTAAATTAGCGTTTTTAATAAATAAATCGTAATCAGAAACGATTCTGTTTTCTTGAATGATGCGATATTTTTCAAATTCCGATAAAGCAAATTTTATTGCCACTTCGCGTGAAACCTTCCCTGGATTATCTAATATTGCTCTACCATTAAACTGAAGTAATAAATTTAATCTTTTGATGTAATCATCCATTGTCAGCGGAACATGCTTCTCGGCCATTTCTTCGCCGAAATCTAAATACATTTCAACCAAACGGGAAAGCGAAGTTAACTCCTTCTTTTCTAAATAATTTTTTGCTATCGTAACATCGGTTTTATGAATTCTACCCCTAGGAGCATTATTCCAAGTTTTCAATCCCATATTTTCTTTTTTTGAATCGGCGCGATTTATGATAATTTCAGGTGCAGTGTTTCCTGAAACAGCATAATGTAATTTGTTCTGAACCGTTTTAAAAAACTCCAATGTTTTATTTGAACTATTGTCATAATCAACGGCAGTAGAAAAGAGATCGGTCACTTTTTGATATAATCTCCTTTCGCTTAATCTAATTAATCGTATTTCCTCAAGCAATTCATCATAATAATCTTTAGTAAGATAAGCACCATTGGCTAATCGAATATTATCTAAAGCATAACCCTTAATTGTATAATTCTTGAGAACATTAATTGCCCAAATTCTAAATTCAGTAGCTTTAGATGAGTTGACTCTAAAGCCAACCGCAATAATCATTTCAAGCGAATAAAATTTAATATCCCTTTCTACTTCTCTATCTCCTTCGTTTTGAACTATTCGAAAATTTCGAAAGGTTGCCTTCTTATTTAATTCATTTGAAGAATATATTTCATTAATATGGTAATTGATGGTATTAACACCAGTGTCAAAAAGATCCGCTATCGACTTTTGGGTAAGCCATAAATTATCATCATCAATCACTGAATTAATCTTGTTTTGCTTAGATTGATATGTAAATATTAACGATTCAACTAAAGCTATTTTGTTTCCCATATTTTTAACTATATATAGAGTATCACTATATATATCAACTTTCAATATAGCTGAAAGTTTGTATTCTTTGCCAATAAAAAAAGATGAATTTTCATCTTCTTTAATAATTTGGTGGCCCCAAAGGGATTTGAACCCTTATGGTTTCCCGGACGATTTTGAGTCGTCTGCGTCTACCGTTCCGCCATGGGGCCATCTAATGGTGCGCTCGATGAGATTTAAACTCATGACCTTAACCTTCGGAGGGTTACACTCTATTCAGCTGAGCTACGAGCGCGTACTTGGTGCAGCTATTGAGATTTGAACTCAAACGGTTTCCCACTAGATTCTGACTCTAGCGCGTCTACCATTCCGCCATAGCTGCGTATTTATTATATCTATTAAAAATAAAGGACGCTAACTTGCGCCCTCTACCTAGATATCTTATTGACCTCGTGCCACTTTGTTTACGAGACCCATATCACATTGACCAGGATATTTTTCTTTGAAGAATTTCATAACTGCTGGAATGGACTTATCAGGTAAGGACGCCACTAGACGCCGGATTTCATCTTCCGACAACAACTTTGGCAAAAACCGCAGGATGGCAGCCTTTTGTTTATCGATTAAAGAAGCCTGATCAGGTTTACCTGCAGTAATATAAGCTTGTTTTTCTTCATCTAACTCTTTACTTAACTTAGTTAAAATGCGTACGGTATCCGCATCAGTAGTCTCTTTATTGTTCGCTTTATTTTCAATACTTAATTGCATATAGCGATTAATGGCGACACTTAAAGATGCACGAGCATCGTTATCGTGTGCTTTGAGAGCTTCTATGTTCGCTTTTTTTAATTCATCAATAATCATAAGCGCCTTTATATTATAGCACTAACTTTGAGCGCGCTAGTAAAAGCCCACATCAAATTATAGCCGCCGCATAATCCATCTTGATTAAGTGCTTCACCAATAATAAATACGTTTTTCTCGCGCTTACTATTAAAGGAGGAATCGACTTCATCAAGGCTTACGCCACCGATAGTGGCGACGCTATCATTTGCGTCATAGAACCCTTTAATATGAAACACTACTTGTTTAGGATTGCCTTTCTTCTTTAAATATCGGGCTAAATCATTCACAAAATAATTTTCAAATTTTCCATTAAATTTAACCGAAGGAAGAAAATCCACTACTACTTCAGCGTTACTTAAATGGTTGCGTAAATAAATACTCGCAGCATGATAAATGACTATTCCACTTAAACCATCTTTTTTAAATTGAAGTTCACCATCTTCTTCAAAATATGTTTTACCTTTACTAACTAATTTCACTCTTACTTCGCGACGTAAACCATTGACTTCTTTAGTTGATTCAATAGTCTTAATTGGAAGTAATGCTGGGTGAAGTGGATAGACTTTATATCCATGTTTACTTAAATTAAGTACAAAACTCGCATCTGCGCCTAATTTAGGTTGGCTACCTAAACCCGTAGCGATTACTAATTTATCAAATGGATAAGTTCCTTTATCGGTAATTAATTTGTTATTGGTGTAATCAAGCGCTTGGCATTCACTGATGAATTTAACGCCTAACTTTTTCGCCTCACTTATTAAAGTATCCGTTAACATATTCGCAGATTCACTATATGGATAAATGTAACCTTCATGATTAATAGTAGCGATATTATGGTTATTAAAAAATTTAATTAAAGTATGAACATTAATTTCATTAAAAAGTTTTCTTGCTCTTTCTTCATTTAGATATTGACCTTTAATATCAAGAAGATTGCACATATTGCATTTTCCGTTTCCAGTTGCGCGTAATTTCTTTCCTAATTTATTATTACGGTCAATAACTAAAACATCATAACGAGGATTCTTTTCTTTAATGGCTAGAGCGGATACTAGTCCGCTCGCACCACCACCAACAATAATGATTTTCATTATTCGAGTTCAAATGCTCCTGTATATAGTTGATAATATACACCTTTTTGATCAATTAGTTGTTTATGAGTGCCACGTTCAATAATTTTTCCATGGTCAAGAACCATAATTGCATCACTATTTTGAACAGTGCTTAAACGGTGAGCGATTACAAAAGTAGTTCTGCCTTCCATAATCTTATCCATACCTTTTTGAACTAATAATTCAGTTCTAGTATCAATACTACTAGTTGCTTCATCTAAGATCATGACCGGAACATTCGCGACGGCGGCTCGAGCAATATTAATTAATTGTCTTTGACCTTGTGATAAGTTAGCACCATCGCCACTAAGCATCGTATCAAAGCCTTGTGGTAAGCGAGTAATAAAGTCATAAGCATTCGCTACCTTAGCGGCTTCAATTACTTCTTCATCGGTCGCGGTTAATTTACCATAACGGATATTATCTTTAACGGTACCGGTAAATAAATTCGTATCTTGTAAAACGATTCCTAAGGATTTTCTTAATGAAGATTTTTTAATCTTATTAATATTGATTCCATCATAACGAACTTTACCATCTTCAATATCATAGAAGCGGTTAATTAAATTAGTAATTGTAGTTTTACCTGCTCCGGTTGCACCAACAAAGGCAATCTTTTCACCTGGACGAGCAGAAATCGAAATATCTTTTAATACTAAGTTAGGTGGATTATAAGCAAAGTTAACATGGGAAAGTAAAATATCACCTTCAAGTGGTACATATGTAACAGTGCCGTCAGCTTTATGTGGATGTTTCCACGCAAAGAATTTAGTTTCTTCATTGGTCTCGTAGAAAGTATGATCATCACGATATTTAATATTTACTAAAGTAACATAACCATCATCTTTCTCGCTTTGTTCATCCATTAAATCGAAAGCGCGAGAAGCGCCAGCTGCGCCAAGGAAGATCATTGATAATTGTTGTGACAAGTTATTGACGTTATTAGTGAACATTCTTGCCATCATTAAGAATGAAACGATAGTGTAAACACCAACTGGTAAACCACTCATCGAAACATTAGGAACTTTAAAGACAATTAAGAGTGCACCAACAATGGCTAAAATAACATAGAGTAAGTTACCAATGTTACCAATAACTGGCGCAAGCATATTACCAGCTGTGTTAGCAATAACACCATCATCTGCTAATTCTTTATTAAGTTTGGCGAAATCTTCTTGGCTCTTATCTTCATGCGAGAACACTTTAATAACTTTTAAACCATTGATCGCTTCTTCAATGTGGCCTTCAACAATACCTAACTTCTCTTGTTGTTTTCTAAAGTATTTACCACTTCTTGTACCAATCTTTTTGGCGGTGAAGAAAATGATTACTGTGGTAAATAACACAATGAGTGTTAAATATAGTGAATAATAAAGCATAACGAATATTAAGGAAGTGACAATAACACCGGTTTGGAATACTCCAGGAAGTGATTCACGGACAATTTGACGAATAGTATCAATATCGTTTGTGTATATTGACATAATATCGCCACGTTTGTGAGTGTCAAAATATCTAATCGGCAATGTTTCCATATGACTAAACATTGCTTTACGTGTTTCGTTCAAGAAGTCTTGTGTAACAATCGCCATTGCTACGTTACATATCACTGCACTAATAATACCTTCAATGTAAATACCACCCATTAAACATAGGTAGAATATCATTTGTTGCCAGAATTCATCACCAGTAATAGTGCCTTTAGTGAACTCTTCAATTGTGGAAGTAATTGAACCAACTAAAACCGGTGAACAAATGGTACTAGCTGACATTGTGATAATAAAGACTAAGCAAAGAATTACTCCAAGCTTATGCTTTTGCCACACCATTTTAATTAAACGTTTGATGGTGCCTTTCTTGGCTTTACCAACACTAGCTCGCATGAGTGGCATGAGTGGCACCTCCGTTATCATCTTTTACGCGGTTTTGTGTGTGATAGACTTCTTGATAAATCTTATTTGTTTTTAAAAGTTCCTCATGGGTTCCAATTTGATCAATGTGACCATTATCCATAACAATAATTTTGGTCGCATCTTCCACTGAAGAAGTTCTTTGCGCAATAACAATCTTAGTAGTATTGGGTAAATCATCTTTTAAAGCATTACGAATCAACGCATCGGTTTTAGTATCAACCGCACTGGTCGAGTCATCTAAGATTAAAATCTTTGGTTTCTTAAGCAAGGCGCGTGCGATACATAAACGTTGGCGTTGACCACCGCTTACGTTTGTACCGCCTTGTTCAATATAAGTTTCGTATTTCTTTGGGAAACCTTGAACGAATTCATCCGCTTGCGCAATCTTTGCCGCATTAACAATTTCTTCCTCGGTTGCATTTAAATCGCCCCAACGAAGGTTATCTGCGATGGTTCCTGAGAAAAGCACATTCTTTTGTAACACTACTGCGACATTATCACGAAGTGTTCTTAAATCATATTGATGAACTGGATGGCCACCAACAATTAATTCGCCAGTAGTAATATCGTATAAACGAGAAATTAAACTAACTAAAGTAGATTTCCCACTTCCAGTTGAACCGATGATTCCAATAAAGTCACCCGATTTAATATCAAGATTAATTTCATCTAGTGCATTTCTTTTAGCGCTCTTTGAATATTTAAAAGTAACTTTGTTAAATTTTACGGAACCATCTTTTAACTGCATGATTGGATCGGTTGGATTATGAATTGTGGTTTCTTCACGTAAAACTTCTGCAATGCGTCTCACGCTTTCTAAGCTCATTGATAACATACCTAAAATGATGGTTACCATGAGCAATGCCATTAAGATTTGTACACCATAGGTAAGTAACGCTGATAATTGACCCGGTCCTAAATCACCTTTACCACCATTTTGATAAATTAAATAAGCACCAAGTCCGCAAACAAGCATATTCACGATGTGAATAGATAAGTTCATAATTGGAGAAGCAAAAGAAATAATGACTTCTGCTTTCTTAAATTCTTCACAAATAGCATCACTGGCTTTGCCCATCTTTTGAGTTTCATAATCTTCACGGACAAAGTTCTTTACCACACGAATGCCAGCTACGTTTTCTTGAATCGATTCATTTAATTTATCATAGCGTTTAAATACACGAGTAAAAATCTTGGTAGCTTTTCTTAACATAAATAAGAAACCAAGACAGACAAGTGGAATAACTCCAATGAAGATCCATGCCATTACACCACCAAGCACAAAGCTTAAAACGGTAGCGAAGATAAACATTAACGGAGCGCGAACAATAATTCTAATGCCTAAGTTAAATGTCATAAATGTATTGTTGATATCAGTGGTTAAACGAGTAACTAAACTAGAAGTTGAGAAACGATCAATGTTAGCAAATGAGAATGATTCAATTTGTTTAAAAACATCCGCACGAAGGTTTTGCGCTAAACCAACCGAAGCTTTCGCTGCGGTCTTTGCGCCAAATATGCCACAAAGTAAACTAATAACAGCGATCGCTAAGAAAATTCCGGTGTAAACTCCAATCTGGTTTAAATCAATTGAACCACCGGGTAAATCCGCCTTTTGAATAATCGTGACAAAAATACTCATAATGTAAGGAAGCGCACAATCGCACGCTGCTTCAACCATCATAAGTAAAGGAGTTAAAATCGCGTAGATTTTATACTCTCTTAAGCTCTGTAGAATCAATTTAAAATTTTTCAACATGCTAAGTAAATATCATATTGCCTTAAAAATATTTGTCAATAATAAAACTCTCGAGTTTTATTAAAATAAAATCCCCTGCGTATGCGGGGGATAATTTACGATGGTGACCCGTATGGGGTTCGAACCCATGAATGCAAGATTGAAAATCTTGTGAGTTAAGCCTCTTCTCCAACGGGCCAGATAGTGGCGCCCACCGTAGGACTTGAACCTATAACCTATCGGTTAACAGCCGATTGCTCTAACCATTGAGCTAGGTGGGCAGCGAAAAAATCTTATCACAAGTGGCCAAATTGAGCAAATATCATTTACTTTTTAATTTTGGCGCGAATTGCACTATATAAATCATTTACTTTTTTAAGATTTTTTAATTCGTCACTTGTGAACTCGATTCCGAACTCATCTTCTAATTCAAGTAATAGTTCTACGACATCTAAAGAATCAAGACCTAATTCACGTAATTCTTTTTCTGGATTGATGGCTGTTAGTTTTAATTTTTTACATAAAACTGACTCAACCTTTTTAATTGCTTCTTCCATAATTACTCCGCAACGAGATATATTATAGCAAAATAGCAACTTTTCTCAATAGAGAAGTTCATCTACTCATATAGTCCGATTACTACACTTCTTTTGATTGATATTTTGTTATCGGTTTTTTGATAAATAATCGCTTTATATGGTTTTTCAATAACGTAATAGAAAGTATCGCCCTTTTTTACCGCCGTACAATCTTCCATAGCGCAGTAAATATCGGCATTTATTTCCTTTTTAACATATGAGCGAATTGATTCAGTAACTCCACCACTTTTACTGATGTAATAGCCGACTGTAGCTGACATTGAATCAAGTTCACCATAAATCATTTCGGTTGCAACTAAATCGCTTGATAATAAAATAGCAACACTGGCGACTAGCATTGAAAACATTAAAATAATTCGTTTACCCATGAACATACTCCTCAACAATGATAATTGTCACAATGATGACTAACATCACAATAATCGCGGTTCCAATAATGGCAGTCGCTTTAACTAATTCATATTGACGGTTGTTATCCCGCTCTTCATCATCATCCACAACTTTTTTTAATTTTAAATACGATTCATTAAAATGAAGAAGATTTTCTTTACTAGCGTTTTCTTTATATCGATATAAGCTAATCATCACCTCTTCAATCAATACACTAGAAAAGTTTTTAGCGAGATTTAGATAAGGTGATAATGATTGATCCTTTTCAATTTCGGTAAAAAATGTTTCTAGTTTTTGATTCATTTTTAAGGATGCTCTTTCTTTTAAATTCATTAGAGCATCTTTTACATTAACCTGATTGTTTATATCTTGATATAAATAGCGTAGAAGAATAGTTAATTCTTTAATTTGATCAGTTACATTTTTACTATAAAGAAATAAATATCGATAAAATGCAACTGCATTCACTAACACAATTAAAAAGATAAAGGGAATAAATAACAAATTATTTTTGGTAAAAATAAATGCTACCACCATTGTCGCTACAAGAAATACATTAATAATTAGAATTATGGTTAATTCTTTTTTGAAATTGATGTTAGCGCGATTAATGGCAACTTTAATATTATTCTTCATAGCGTTTAATCCTCCCACGTGTGGCTCGCATAAATAAATGAATACTGAATAAGAAGAAAACAAAATAGAAGATGATGCCGATTAGATAAATTCCGGTTTTAGTAATTTGATCAAAATAACTATTAACCGCGAAGCGGATAACAATTAAAACCGAGAAAGAAATAATCCATAATAATGAAAACTCTACTAATGCTCTCCAAATACTTTTTTGTAAAACTTTTTGGTTTAAAAGATAATTATTGTTTTCTTCTAATAAAAACGAAATTGCCTTATCATGCTCTTCGCTTTTGTTATTACAAATCGAAATTGTTTTTAAAAAGAGTTGATAAAGTGAAGACGAAAAATAATCAGTTAAACGTTCTAATTTTTCTTCACCTTTAAATTCTTCAAGCATCTTTACTTGTTCTTTTAAAGAAGCGGATACATTTTCTTGCGCAGCAAGCAATGCATTATCAAGCGAATAATCAACGCTATAAGCAAGAAAGAAATCATGGATAAAAGTTGTTAAATCTTTATTGTGCATTAATTGCAGTCTTTCTTTACGTTTGAATAAAAATTCGTAAATAACAAAATACGCTAAATAGATGACCATGGTCCCAATTAAGAAATAAAGATTATTAGTTAAATAATAACCAGCTAAACCCGCTAATAAAGAAACCATTATATAAATTACATAATCAAAAATCATAGATCTGTCTCCTCAATTTCATATGTCGTGCTTTTGTAGTAATCGTTTGCAAATGGGACCGCTGCCCGTAGAGAAATTCTTACACCGGTGACATAACGATCAGTCATTTCTTCTTTGCTTTTGCTATCAAAATAATAGAAACCAACTTGGAATTTATCCACATAGTGCGATAAATTATTTTTTAAATGTTCAATTGAAGTAGCTTCCACAATTTGCGTATCATAAACTGGAGTCGGAAGTGGACCTTCAATATCAGTCACAATCCAACTAGCCGGTAAAGAATAATTTAACGTAGTGAATGCATTATCAATTGATTGAAAGGTCGTAGTAGTAAATAACGCTACACCAGAAAAAGAAATAATAAATAAAGCGAAAATCATTAAGATCATATAATAACCTCTACGATTTTCTCGCGAATGTTAACTTCCTCGTCTTGTCGCATAGTGTCACAAAATTCACTATCTTCACAATCACCGAAAAACTTTTTCATATAAGTCATCATGAATTTACCTTTAATGGTGAAATCAGAATGACTATGAACTTCTAGTTCAATATAACACGGGAGAAACTTTAATTCCGCTGCGCCTTTAAACGGTAACATCAAATTATGATAAGGAAGATAGTTTTCTTTTTGAATTAACGAACTATCGTGAGTAATTGGATCATAATAAATGGTCGGAGCGAAAGTAAAGTAACATTCATCCCCGTCTTTATTTAACGTTAACGGGATATATCGATACATCGATTCTCCGATCGGAAAATCAGGAAACAAATTATATCGATCATAAAACGCGAAGCGTAATTCACCATTTAAGGTATTATCTAATCCATTACGATATTTAAAACGTAAATAAGAAATATCTAAATCGTAATAAACTTCATTAACTCGTAAGTCCTCGAAATTTAAGAAACTAAAAGCATCTTCATAATGGTAATCCTGACTATGATCTAAATATGTGCTTTCTTTGATGTAGCCGGTTGAGAATTCTTGCCCATTCGTGGTTTCACTAATTTCAAAAGAGTCAATGGTCTTAGTGTTATACGCTAAGGTCGCACGATAAGTACCTTCGCCATTAATTCTTGCTTCGCATACAAAAGTAATTGGCGAATTATCATCAAGGTCACGAATATTAATTTCGTTACAACCATATAATAAGACACTTTGTCGAATAGAAAGAGATGTGATAGCGCTACTACCACAAAGATGTGAATTACCATTTTGATCTATCCAGGTGTAGTTGTAGTAACATGATTTATCAACCTTACGAACAAGGATATCAATATAAGCTGATAATTTAAGCGTTCCTTTAGAAGGATTTTCATCCGTAATCCCAAATGCCACAAACTGAATACTAGGTGCATTAGCGGTCGTCATACTACAACAAGTTATCGCCAATGGAAGAAAAATAAATCTAAGCACTTTTTTCATAGTTTAGTTCTCCTTCTTCATTGATGGCATGAGTTTTCTTCAAGTTTTCATAAAATAAATTAATCGCTTCTTCACGAAATCTCTTATATTGGCGTTTGGTATAAAACTCTTCCCACCAAAACGAGTAGTTTTGATAGAAGAAATCACACTTAATGATTTTGCGAAGATGGTATTGCATCGCAAAATACGCGGTCTCCACCGCTAAAATAAACTTCTCCCATGGTAGATGTCTACGGCACGCCGTAGATACTGCATCATAGAATTCTAGTTCTTGATTATAATCGGGGAAGAAATTGTTCACCCTTAGTAAATGGTGATAAGTCTCCGCCACATTTTGAATTGTTCTTTCTTTCATAATAGCCTCCATTTGGGAATATATCCCTTATTAGGTTATTAAAGAAAAAGGCCAAAAATCCTCACGGAGGCCTCTTTTATATTTATTCTAAATATAACTTTTTTTCGAGTTTTTGGAAAAGTTAACCAAATCACGCATTAGTTAACTTTTTTTACAATAAGCTTAGTTGTTGATAGTGTAAATCCTTGACTGGCTTATAGGAAAAACGATATTCAGAATCGATTGGACCGAGCTCTTTTAATAGTCTTAAATGTTCCTTAGTGGGATAACCTTTATGCTCTTTAAATTTATATTTAGGATATTTCTTATCTAATTCATCCATATAACGATCACGAGCGACTTTGGCTAAAATCGAAGCGGCTGCTACGGCTAACGATTTTGCATCGCCTTTCACTAATGGAATTACCTTACATGCCTCCATTGGTAATGGCATTGCATCGGTAATTACCATATGGTATTTATGTTTTAAGTTATGTAGTGCAGTTATCATGGCTTTTCTACTAGCTTCATAGATGTTAATCTTATCGATCTCTTTAGCGCTTATAAAACTAACCGCATAACTAAGTGCATCCTTTTTAATAATTTTTTCTAACGCTTCGCGTTTCTTTGTGCTTAGTTTTTTAGAATCATTAATATCTTCGTTTTTATAATCTTTAGGAAAAATCACCGCAGCCGCCACTACTGGACCCACAATCGGACCGCGACCGGCTTCATCCGTGCCAGCAATAAAGTTAATCGTTTTAGAATAAAATTTCTTTTCAAAATCTAACATATTAATCGAAGTAAAGCTTACCGAGTTTGCCATCACGAATATCTTTTAAGAATAAACTTCTCGCGCGTTCAAAATTAACGCTCTTATCGTTTTTAATTTGATACTTCTCCGCGATTGCTTTAAATGATTCATGAGAATTCTTTTTAATCTCACCATAACGCGCAACATAGAGTTTAGGATAATGTTTAGTAATATAAGAATACGCAAATTCACTTAATTCAATTACGGGTAAGATATTAATCTTAATTGCACCGATTAGGGCTAATACATAGTTAGATTCTAAATAATCAGTTGGTAATATTCCTGGAGTGTCTAATAAATAAAATTTATTATTTACATTAATCCAACGATTATTTTTGGTTAATCCTGGTTTATTTTCAACTTTAGTGATTTTTTTCTTCACTAACGCATTAATTAAAGAAGACTTACCAACATTAGGGATTCCAATAATCATCGCTTTAATCGGTAACGGCTTAATTCCGCGTTTAATCTCTTTCTCGCGCTTTTTTGACATTATGGATGTAATTTTATTCACTAAAGCATTTAAAGACTTCTGATCGTTGATATTTACGAGAATGCTATTACTATCTAATTCAATTTTAGAAGTGTCCGCTAAATCAGATTTCATTAATACCAGTAGGTGTGGTTTATTAATTCCAATAGTCTTAAAGAAAGGATTCGTGGTTTTATTTGGTGAACGAGCGTCCACTAATTCAATCACTAGATCCACAAGTTTAATAGCCTCTAATAACTTATTAGAAGCCTTTTTCATATGTCCTGGGTACCAATGAATAACATCCATACATTAGATTATATAACAAAAAAGAAAACGGACCTAATGAGGTGAACCCTATTTGTTGGACACAACTGTTATATCATTATATCACGAGTTTTAGCACTTATAATTTAGATAATATATAATTAATCTTAGATAGAGGTTTTCATACATGAAAAAACTAGGTTTATTAGTAATGCCGTTAATGGCTGTTTCGTTTTTAGCGAGTTGTAATAGTGGCGGAGACAATCCTGAAAAAGATCTAGAATTCACTGCTAGTACTGCGGCTATATTAGATATATCTAGAACAATAGCAAATATTGCTTTAGATTGGACACCAATTGATCATTCTATTGAATGTAGTAATTTTACTTTTACTCTTAATAGTCAATCTCATATTAAATCAACAATAACACCAGGCGAAATTGGTTCTCGCCCATTACATTTGACTATAACATTTGATGAGCCGTTAAGCGAAGGCGATAATGGCGATTTAAAGTTTCACTACAATGATATAACCGCTAAAAAGGAAGGCGATGCTGAAATTGATGGGATTGATATTAAGAGAACATTAGAAGACTGTACTTGGAAAGAAATTAACGAAATATCTATGAGTGGCAAGGCAGCAGAAACCTTTAAGATTGGCGACACTAAGACTGTTAAGGTCAATAATAAAAATCATAAAGTAAGAATTATTGGTTTTAATCACGATTATAGTGAACTACCAGACGATGGTAGCGCCCCAGATTCAAACAAAATGTTAGGCATTACTTTTGAATTCGCGAATGTAATTACTAAAAACGATGGAAGTCCTGCTACTACTCCTTGGAATCAAGAAGATGCGAAAAATTATGATTATCGTAGTTCTACTCTTAATACTTTCTTAAATAACGATGTATTAAATATGCTTCCTAGTAGTGGTGACCCAAATAATCCTGATTTAAGAGAAGTTATTAAACCAGTTGATAAGAAGGTTGGCGTGTCCACTGATGAAGGCTCTACTTATAACGCGATTAGTTTTGATGGTGACGCTCATCCATATCCTTATCTTTTTCCATTAGCATATGATGAAATAACCGTTGAGGAAGAGACAGGTGTTCCTTCGGATGAAGGTAACACCTACCAATATTATAAAAATTACAAATACAAAAAATATCGAGTTAAAAAGACAGTTGGTAGCGAGGAAGGAGGAGTATATTTTCTTCGTTCGCCTTCTACTAAAAGTAGTGGTGAACGCGCTACGTGGATTACTACGATTGGTGAGTTTGCCTTCCATTATGTTGAGTTGCCACGTGATCTCGCTCCCGCTTTCTGTATTTAATTAATAAACGCAACTTAGTTATAATATTTTAATCGACATTGAGTAAATCTCATTTTTACTGACAACTCTGTTCTATCTTTCTTATAGCGATTAGTCGGAACTTTTCTTCTGTTATCCATCCTATAAAGAAAACCCCTCAGTTGGTTGTCCAACTTTCGGGGTTCGCTTCACTAAGTCCGTCTTCTTAATTTATTTCTTCTCTTCCTTGTCTTGAGAATTTAAGTTTTCTTCAATTCGAGCACTCTTACCAGCGCGTTTACGTAGATAAGTAATCTTATTACGTCTCACCTTGCCGCGTTTAGTAACTTCAATCTTACTAACCACCGGTGAATGGAGTGGGAAGGTTCTTTCCACACCAATTCCGCTACTAACCTTACGAACCGTAAAGGTAGCACTTACGCCAGAGCCACGACGTTGCATTACGACGCCTTGGAAAACTTGAATACGGGATTTGTTATTTTCAGTAATTCTAACTGAGACTTTAACAGTATCACCGCTTTTAAAATCAGGAATATTGCTCTTAAGTTGACGAGAAGCAATTTCATTCACTAAATCTTTACTCATGTTTCTTCCTCCTTTTCTTCTATCTATTCACTTCGTGTTCGTGCCTAGACTTCGGTAGCGGACCACGCGTAACATGAAAAATCATGCTTAGTTATAATAAACTAAATACAAATAAAGTTCAATTAATAATCGTAATTGGCTATTTCTTTGTGTTTAATTCATCGAGCGTCTTAATAATAACTCGTTTGTTTTTTATATCATCCAAAGACTTTTGTAATTTAATAATGTATTTAATATTATTAGAAGCTTTTTGCAATTCGTTATATTGATCAAGTGACATCAAAACAACATCTTTTTTATTTTTACGTGTAATGATGTAAATCTCACCTTTATTAGCTTCATCGCAATACTTCTTCAAAGAGTTGCGCGCTGTAGAATAATTAACCGTTTGCATAAGAATACCTTACAAATAAGATAGCATAAGTTGTCAATATCTTGTACAACTATTTTTTCTTACTAAACGTTTGATCAATTAACTTAATGGCGAAGTAAGTAAAGAAAACGCCTAAGGTATTACCGATTAATACCATGACTAGATTTAAGAAGGTTCCTAGTGTCCATGCTTGCGCATAGGCAATATACAACGTATTAGTCATTAAATTCTCAAAACCACATACCACGAAAATCCCAACCGCTAAAATCGGAGAAATTACTTTAACAAAACCGTTGTTACTTCTTTTATAAGCCACACCACCAATAAAACAAATTAATCCGCACATAAACCCGGTAATAATTGACATATACCAAGGTTTACCATCTTCACCACCGATTAAGATTTCTCTAGCATCCGTAAATTTAATGGCGGATAAAACAAAGTCTTCTCTACTATTTCCTGCGCGAAATAAATAGGCAAAAGCGACAATCGTTCCCATATTAACAATTAATGAAATGATAAGTGAGAACAGTGCTTTCTTCTTATCTTTATCATTAACAACATTGCATAAATGGCAATTATATAATTCAAGATTAAAAAATAGACATAAAAGCAAACCAAAACCTTGAATAAAGGCGCCGGCGACAAATGCGCCATTAGCATCCATCGCAATTAATTCAAAACCCGCTAGGGCCATAATTAAACCAGCCACGAAACTAGAAATTGTTACTCTTAAGTAGTGATTCATTATTTTGCCCACTCTCCGTTTTTAAAGATTACTACTTTTTTATCGTTTTTGGTAATAGCGGTAATTTTTAAATCTTTAGTGCCAATCATAAAATCAACATGGTTAGTAGCGTTATTTAATCCTTTTCTTAACAAGGATTCTTTATCCATTAATTCATAACCACGATAAGTATAGCGATAGGCATCACCAAAGGCGAAATGACAACATGCATTTTCATCTAATAATGTATTAAAGAAAATAATATTGGTTTGATTAATCATTGATGAATATGGTACTAAAGCAGCCTCGCCAAGATAATGCATATTCTCTTCTTGGTTAATTAATTGTTTTAATAACTTTTCGTTTTTCTTCGCATGCGCTTCAACGATTCTTCCTTTTTTAAATTTTAATTTAATACCTTCAATTAATTGTCCATTTTCGCATAAAGGTTTAGAGGCGACGACTATACCTTCAGTTAATAAACGATGTGGAGAAACAAAACATTCTTCGGTTGGAATATTGGAATAATATTTACTCTTACGAATAATATCAAAGTCATAAGTACCCGCGAATTGATAACGGTCGGTCATCCCGACCATTAAATCCGTTCCGTTCTTACTTTGATAATGAAGTGCTTTAATATGAAGTGAATTTAGCCACTTGGCTTTATCATCAATCGCTTTACAATGTTTATCCCAACCTTTAAGCGCATCATTCGCGGTTACGTAAGTAAACTTAAATATTAATTGCCAGAATTTTTCTACGCCTGCTTCTTTACTTAATTTTGGGAATAATAACTTTGCCCATTCAATTGATGGAAGACAAGCGATGGTATAAGGAGCGCGATAACTTGTGTCGCCTCTAACCTTATCAACATAAGCGCGACGAATCATATTCGGAATCGAGGTCTTACGAGCATCCACTCCATTTAAATAATCTGGATTATTACTTTCTAGATAAATAAATGCAACATTATTTTTAACATCAAATTTAATTTCTTCTTTTTTATACGGTGGAATAATTTTTAATTCTTCTAAAGAAGTACGTTCGGCAATTAATCTTTCTACTGGACAATAATTCCAATTCACCACCACGTGGCGCGCTCCAGCTAGATAACATTCTTCTACTAAAGTATTAACAAAATCTGGTTGATCAATATCCGCAACAATTTTAATTAAACGTCCACTCGGAATATTTAAACCACGTCTAACAATTAGACGAGCGTAGTTTCTTTTTAATTTTTCAAAATCTTTAATCATAGCTTCTTCGCCCAATTCCCGTTTTTAAATATTTGAACCTTTTTGCCATCGCGCGTAGTGGCGACAATGTTTAAATCTTTATTACCAATCATAAAGTCAATATGGATATTACTACAGTTAATGCCACGCTTAATAAGTTCTTCTTTCTTTAATTTTCTTAAGGCTGGTTTATAGGTTGTTTCAATCGATGAGCCGAATGCTAAATGGCATGCAGCGTTTTCATCAATTAAAGTATTGTAATAAACCATTTTAGTGTTATTAACTTCTGAATCATAAGGCACTAAAGCCACTTCGCCTAAATAATGCGAAGCATCTTCGGTATTAATTAATCTTTTTAAAAGTTGTTCACCTTTCTTCGCCTTCACTTCGACAATTCTTCCTTTATGGAAACGAATAGAAAAATCTTTCATTAATTGACCATCTCTTGATAATGGTTTAGTGGAATAAACAATACCTTCGGTCACCAATCGATCGGGAGTGGTAAAACATTCCACGGCTGGCATATTCGGATTATAGGGTGGATTACCTAAAGAATCATGTGCGCCACCACAGAAAGTAACATCTTTATGAACACCAACGATTAAATCCGTACCATTCTTACTTGTATAGTGAAGAGTCTTAATATGAAGAGAATCAAGCCACTTCGCTCTAGCTCTAATTTCTTTATTATATTTTTGCCAATTCTTAATTGGATCACCTTTAAGTCGACAACAAATAATAATTTTCTCCCACATTTTCATAAGCGCTTCTTTTTCGCTTAGTTTTGGGAAAAGAACTTTCGCCCATTCTTTACCAGGAACTGCGGCTAAACACCAAGGTGTTTCCACCATTCTCATCTTTTCGCGATAAGGCGCTCTTTCTTTTAAATGTGCTTTCTTAACATCCGCCACTTTAACTGGATCAATTCCTTCCATCCAGTATGGTGATTCGCTTTCAAGTACCACTAACGGAACTTTTTCATCGGCTTCAAATTTAAAACGCGCAATCTCAGGAGAATAAACATTCATTAATTCTTCTTTACTGGTGTGCTTATAAATAGTTCTAAATACTGGGCGATATAGCCAAGTAACTTCTACGCGTCTAGCGCCTCGATTATAAAGTTCTTCAACGACGTAAGTAACAAATTCCGGATCATCTAAATCGGCTTGAACTTGGCATATTCGACCTTTGCAATCGTTGATACCAACAACTGCAATAAGTTTTGCGTATTTCTTCTTATAGATGGTTAATTCTTTCTCGGTCATAGTTTATCTACACCAGTTAACTCCACAAAATGCGGTAAGCTTTCGCACCACTTACAAAATACATGCCATTCGCTTAATTTATGATGGCGTCTTTGTAAATACATCGTTTTTAATTGTTGATAATTAGTAGTCATGGTCGCACCTAAACAGAAACCACTTGGAAGGGTTGCAACAAGTTCTCTCCATTTCGCAGTTCTATTTGGATCAGTTAATTCCATCTTGAGCACTTCATCCGCTTTTTCTTGTGCGATTTGAATTACTCTTGGATCCGTTTCTTTTACGCATTGATCTCCTACTTTAAATTTAAGAAGACAGTGCATGGTGGATTGAGATGATACAAAATCAAACCAATGATATCTTTGGGCTTGTTTCCACCAATACAAAGGTGCAGTAACATCTAAATGCACTAAAATGCCCTTTAGATAATTATCGTGACCCTCACCATTACGCGCTCCGCCAAGCTTAGCACCCCGCACAAAATCTTTTCCATCACATGGACTATTGTCGATTTCGGTGCGCATAGGATTACCACTCGCCTTCACCGCTCTTTCTAATCCATAAACATAACTGTTTTTAATGTTAAATTCCATGATAAGCCTCCAATAAATTAACTAACAATGTTAAACGGGTTAATAAACCAACACCACCAGGAACAGGTGTTTGTAATTTTACTTTTAAATTCGGTTCCGCGTCTCCGTGTAAACCAGTTTCATCACGATTAATTCCAACATCCACTACGACTGCGCTTTCTTTTAATTTAAATTCATGATTTAAGAAATGTTGATGACCAATTGCCACTACGATAATATCCGCATGTGCTAAATAAAATTCCATATCGCTTCGAGTGGTCTTACTATGTAATTGAGTCACATTCGCGGATTCATTACGTAATAAGATTTGCATAGGTTTACCAACGATATTACTTCTTCCAATCACCACTGCATTCTTACCCATAATTTCAACCTTTTCACTTTTTAGATAATCAATAATTCCTTTAGGCGTGCAAGGAGAGAAGGTCGACATTGGATGAAAACCATCAACGTCTTTCTTTGGGTTAACCGATAACTTAATAATGTTTTCGTTAATGTGTTTTGGAAGTGGCATTTGAACGATTAAACCATGCACTTTAGGATTATTGTTATATTTGTTAATAAGTTTAATTAAATCTTCTTGAGAGATGGTTGGTTGTTGTTTATCTAAGATTACATTCGCTCCAACTTCCGCCCCGTCTTTAAGTTTTCCACGTACATAAGCATCGCTAGCGGGGTCATTATTAACTTGAATAATAACTAAACAAGGCTTTTCGCTAAGTTTACTTATTTCTTCTTTAAGCTCACTTTTTCTTTTAGTAACGTAATCTTTGATAATCATAGTTAGTATTATATAACAAAAAAACTATCATAAAGATAGTTTTATTAATAATAACTAGTTAATTAAAGAACGTTAATTAAAGTAGTAATCGCCATCGCTAACTGAGTTGGCTGATCAGGATCAGGTTTTGGTTCTGGTGCTGGTTGAATGGCGCTAATTAAAATTGCTAGGAAGAAGAAAACAATGGCAAAACCAAAGGTTAACCAAGTAATTACTCTTTCGCTACCTCTTTCTTTAGTCTTAGCAAAAACGTTAAGTCCACCACCAGTAATGGCACCAGAAGCACCTTCTGATTTACCACCTTGGAGCAAACTTAAAACAATAATGATTAATGCTATAACTAGAAAGATGTAATCATACCATTGCATAATTTATCTCGCCTTAATATCTTCGCATAATTAACTAATTATGCAAGTTAATAGTTTTATATCAAAAAATATTGTTATTTCATATAAATTATTATATAATTTATATGGAGTTAAATATGCGTGATCCGAAACGAATACCAATAATATTAAAAGAAATCGAAAAAATTTGGAATGGCTCTCCTGATTTAAGGCTAGGACAACTTTTATGCAATGTTTTAAGAGACCCTGCTCTTTATTATGTTGAGGATGAAAAATTAATTGAGTATCTAAAAATGTATTATTGCGGATCAGAAATACAAAATTAAATGATTTATATTACAGGCGATACACACGGCGATATTGATTTTAATAAACTTGAAAGGCTAAAAGAAAAGAAATTAACTTACAAGGATACTTTAGTTATTCTTGGTGATTGTGGAATTTGTTGGTCAATTAAAGAAACTACTTATCTATTAGAACTATATCGTTCGTTAAGATGTACCATCATTTTTCTTGATGGCAATCACGAAAATTTTGATATCCTTGAATCCTTACCAGTAGTTGAACATTGCGGTGCATTAATGCATAGTGTAGATAAACATATCTACCATGTAATGCGTGGAGAAATAATGAACATTGAGGGAATAACTTTTCTTTGTATAGGCGGAGCGCATTCAATTGACATTATGTGGCGGGTCCCAGGTATATCGTGGTGGCCAAGAGAAAATATTGAAGAACGAGATATCAATAACGCCAAAAAGAAACTTAGAAAATATAACAATCAAGTCGATTTTGTTTTAACTCACTGTGTAGATTCATTAACTGTAACTAAAATCCTTAAATTTGAAAAAGATAGTTCAACCGATCAATTAAAGTTTATTGATAGAACAGTTAAATATAAATACTGGTTATTTGGTCATTATCATTATGATTTTTGGCTAAACAAAAAGAAATTATGTATGTACCAAGACATCTATCAAATCAATAAAGAAAAATTAATAAAAATATAGATGACATTTTATGTTATAATAATAATGCAATCGAAAGGTTGCGCATTGCCGTTAGTCGAGATACGGCTAATAAAAGCTCGATGAAAAATCTTGCCGTTAGTCGAGATACGGGGTATAAAAGCTCGACTTAACAATTTCGTTCTCACATCGAGAACGTTTTTTGTTAATATATAAGTTATGCAAGGCTAATTCTTTTTTGCTAAATCTACGTAGTAACGAATAATACCAAAATCAAATTCCGCAAAAGGAGTCTTACTAGTCAATTCAACATCAATTGTATTATCTTTCGCTATAATCTTAAATCTTTGAAGGTTCATGGCGGTAGGTGCGCTCATCGCGGCTCTTACTACGAAATCGAAATTAGTCGGTTTACTCCCTTCAACTTTAGTTAATTTATCAATGTCTTTATTTTTGTGTGGATGACCCTCATTCGCTCCATAGCCAAAGGCTAGTGCGCATTGAATTGTTTGATCATCCTTTTCAAACATGCGCTTTTTATATGATGCTCCAACATAGCACGTTGCAATGCCCATTTCATGAAGCTTAAGCATAATCTTCGCACTATAGTATCCAGCTTCAACTGGATCATCGTGATAGAAAACTATGATATTTTGACATCCTTCCATCGTATGACGAGCGATGATTGAAGTAAATGCTTCTGGTTTATCAAAGAAGGCTTCAAAATGCGTTCCGTGTTGACGATTAATTTCATCAATCATATCAGTAATTTGGACTCGTTTCTCATCTTCGATGCGACGATCAACATAGCTTCGCACTGAATGTCTACTTTCTAAGAATTCAACTAAATTTTTCATAAGATTCTCCTTATTCATTATCGGCTTTTAATTCTAATAATATATCGCGTAATTCCGCTGCTCTTTCAAAGTTATATTCTTTCGCGGCTTGTCGCATTTCTTTTTCAATTTGTTTCATTTGTGCGGTTAATTCAGATTTAGATTTCTTACCTTTCTTAGTGAATTTAGTTAAATCACTTTCTTTATTAGAGATTGGTAAACGAATTTCTTTAATAATGGTTTCAGGGATAATTCCATTATCTTTGTTATATTTTTCTTGAATCGCTCGTCTACGATTAGTTTCCGCAATGGCTTCTTTCATCGAATCAGTCATATGATCAGCGTACATAATAACTTGACCGTTTTTATTTCTCGCTGTTCGACCAATAATTTGAATTAAGCTTCTCGTGCTTCTTAGGAATCCTTCTTTATCCGCATCAAGAATACAAATTAAAGATACTTCAGGAATATCTAAGCCCTCACGAAGAAGGTTAATGCCGACTAAGATATCGTATTTACCTTTTCTTAGTTCATAAATAATTGCGCTTCTTTCTAAAGTTTTAGTCTCATTATGTAAATAAGTAACTTTATAGCCTCGATCTTTTAAATAAGCAGTTAAATCTTCCGCCATCTTAATCGTTAAAGTAACAATCATTACTCTTTCTTTATTTTTAATACGCTTATTAACTTCACTAATGATGTCATCAATTTGACCCATCGTTTTTCTTACTTCAACTTTAGGATCAAGTAAACCGGTTGGGCGAATAATTTGCTCTACGACTTTATTATTAGCTCTCGCTAATTCATAGTCTCCAGGGGTTGCACTGGTGCAGATTGTTTGCGGCATTACACTTTCAAATTCTTCAAAATTAAGTGGACGGTTATCAAGCGCACTAGGAAGACGGAAGCCGTATTCCACTAATACTTCTTTTCGACTTCGATCGCCATTATACATCCCTCTAACTTGAGGAATAGAAACATGCGACTCATCAATCACTAACATAAAGTCTTTTGGGAAATAATCAATTAAGTTAAATGGTCTTTCACCCGCTTTACGTCCATCAATATGTCTAGAATAGTTTTCAATTCCTTTACACATTCCGAATTCAAGCATGCTTTCAATATCTTGACGTGTTCTCATATCAAGTCGTTCTGCTTCTAGCAATTTGCCATGTTTCTTAAAATATTTAAGACGATCATCTAATTCTTCTTTAATAGAAGTAGTTGCACGTTTAATTCTTTCGCGAGTAGAAGCGTGGTCATATGCCGGGAAGATTGGATAGGTTTTAAATGAACCTCTTATTTCTCCAGTTAACGGATCAACTTCTTCAATCTTTTCAATCTCATCACCAAAGCAATCAATCCGAATTACAAAATCGCGCGAATGAACGGGCGCGATTTCAATAATGTCTCCACGGTTACGGAAAGTTCCAGGCGCTAATTCAAGATTATTTCTAGTGTATTGAGCATCCACTAGTTGTTTATAAAAGTCTTGGCGGTTAATTTCTTCACCAACTCTAATTTCAAACACTAAACGACGATATTCATCTGGGTCAGTTAATCCATAAATCGAAGCCACTGATGCTACTACAATCGTATCGCGTCTTTCTAAGATTGAATTAATCGCACTAGTTCTAAGCATTTCGATTTCATCATTCATGACTGCGTTTTTATCAATATAGGTATCAGTGCTCGGAAGATATGCTTCTGGTTGATAAAAATCGAAATTAGACACGAAATACTCTACTCGGTTATTAGGGAACAGTTCTTTAAATTCACCATATAATTGACCCGCAAGGGTTTTATTATGCACTAAAACTAATGTTGGTCTTTGGACTTTTTCAATTACATTAGCAATGGTAAAAGTTTTACCTGTACCGGTTGCGCCAAGTAATACTTGAACTTGCTTTTTCTTTTTTAATCCATCAACCAAAGATGCAATCGCTTCTGGTTGATCACCAGTCGGTTTATAATTCGAAACAATTTTAAATTTTTGTTCACTCATTTTTTCTTTGATTTCATCTTTTCTTTAACGCGAATTGGTAAGAACCCTTCGCCTAATACTAGATTAGCGCTAGATACCGTAACAAAAGCTTTTTGATCAATCTTAGCAATTTGATTTCTTACTTCTGGTAAGCTACGCTTATCAACCACAAAACGAACCATCTTATATTTTTTCTTAGTGTAACTACCTTCAACATCAATAATGGTTGAAGTTCTATCTAATACTTTAATAATGTAATCATCGATTTCTTTATAATGAGTGGTAATAATATCAATAATGCAAGCGTTATTGGTGCTAACATACATCACCTCAATCACAACAGCACTAATTAATGCAGATAAAACTCCAACAAAAGCCGGAATTACGTGTTCTGGGATAGCAAACGCACTAGCGAAAATAATGACGCCATCAAAAAGGAACGAGGTGATTGATACTTTGATATGTAGATATTTATAACAAATAAAGCATAAGACATCTAATCCACCAGTTGAACCGTCACCTAGGAAGGTAAGCGCAACACCAATACCAACAAATAGTCCGCCGAAAATACCTGCTAATAATAAAGCCATGTAATAATCGTTACGGGGGTCACTAACATCAAAATATTCAATAATAAAATTAAACATTCCGGTTCGCATAATTAAAGTTAAGAACGCTGGGAAGGCAAAAGTTGCAATCAAGGTATGAATCGTAAACTTCTTACCTAAGAAAATAAATGAAATAATAAATAAAATAATATTAAACGACCAAACAACAATATCAACGATATTAAAACCAATCGTAGATTCTAAATAATGGTTAATAATGATACCAATACCACTAATACCACCAGCAACAACTTTAGCCGGAGTTAAAAAGACCGCGGTACCAAATGCTAGAACAAAGCTACCTAAGATACAAAGTAAGATATGTTTGATTTCTTTCTTATGATTAATAAGGAAATTAGTGAATTTGTTGTTACTTGACGCCATGACGTTTAGCCTCCATCTCTAAATAATGATAGATGAATCCATCTAAATCTCCATCCATCACTCCGTTTACATCAACCTTTTCAAAGTCGGTGCGGTTATCCTTAACTAACGTATAAGGACAAAAAACATACGAACGGATCTGACTACCCCATTCTATATTATTTTTGACCCCAACGATAGCATCTAATTCTTTTTGTTTCTTCTCTACTTCTCTTTGATAGAGAATACCTTTAAGCATTTTCATACAATTTTCTTTGTTTTGAAGTTGACTACGTTCGACTTGGCTACTGACTACAATTCCAGTTGGTAAATGCGTAATCCGAACTGCGCTACTTACTTTATTCACGTTTTGTCCACCTGCGCCGCCACTACGGAAAGTATCAACCTTTAAATCATCTGGATTAATTTCCACTTCAATATCATCATCAAATTCTGGAATTACGTTTACACTGGCAAAAGATGTATGTCTTCTTTTATTTGCATCAAAAGGAGATATTCTAACTAAACGATGCACACCTTTTTCACCTTTAAGTAATCCATATGCGTGCACTCCACTAATTTTAATTGTCGCGCTTTTTAGCCCAGCTTCTTCTCCATATTGGTAATCAATAATCTCAACTTTGAAGTGATGTTTTTCCGCATAACGCGTATACATACGATAGAGCATATTCGCCCAGTCCATCGCTTCGGTTCCACCTGCGCCAGGATGAATATCAATAATCGCATTTAGATTATCAAACTCACCTGTAAATAATACTTTAATGCGCATCTCATCCACTTCTTTAATGAGTGAGGCGTATATTTCATTCGCAAGGTTTAACATGTCTAAATCGCCTTCTTTTAAGCTTTTAAGTAAATCGCTTAAATCTTTAAAAGAATTCTGAATATGATTGAAAGAATTATAAATATCTTTATTACTATTTAATTCGTTAACAACTTTGACTGCGCGCTTTTGGTCATTCCAAAAATTTGGTTCGTTTTGTTCAGTTTCTAATTTATCAATCGTTGACTTTATTTTAGCGAGGTCAAAGAGAACCACCGAGCTGCTGGATCATTTCACTTAAGTGATTGAAGTCGTTTCTTAATTCCACTAGCTCTTTCATCTTTATTCCTTCTAATTTTTAACTTCGCTATGGTTATATTTTACCGATTTTTCTTTAAGAAGGTAGAATTATTAGAAGTTTTTTCTAATATTAAGATTAAATCTAATCGTTTTTTGATTATTTATAGAACGGGTTATTCGGATCGTTTTTATATTTATCGTGATTCGACTTGTAAGGGCCTCTTAAATCTTCAACAAATTCAGTGATTTCTTGGTTAAGCTCACCATATAATTCAAAATTCTTATAATGTTGGATAGAGTTTATTTTTTTAACATTTAAATTGAAATTTATTGTTGTGTAGCCTTCTATAAGGTAATCATCTGGATATTCTTTCATATAAGGATCTTGACCTAACAAGCCTTTAGAAAATAAGTTATAACTAGAATAATTTATTGGTTCAATATAGCCCATAATAATTCCGTCTTTTCTTAAAACAAAGTCGTTCAAGTGGTCGTGACCACAGAAGAACGATTGACCTTCCCCGAAACTTTTCATTGCATTAAAGATTGGCGTATGCTCACTTTCTTTAGCATAACGGACATCATGAGGGCTATAATTCATATCCTCTCTTCTACGACCCGTTATTACACCATCATTGTCAATACCTGCATAAGTAGCATCAGTATAAGGCCAAATATTTTCAATTGCTCCTATTCCCTGAGATTTACCTTCTCCTTCCCACTCTTTGTTTAAATAATCGAGATATGCATCCTCCATATCTTTAATTGGATTATGAGAAAAGACAGTTGAATTAGCATTAGGCGAAATACTTCTAATTTTTTTAAATGTTTCTTGGTACCAACTTATCTGTGAATCTTTTATATAATCATAAAATTTAATGTCACTCGCTTTACATTTTCCATTATCAATCATCCATTGTATTTCATTATTATAAATTTTCTTATCAGCATTCGACATAACTCTTCCTGATTCAAGAAAAAACAATGATTGAGCTACTTTATTATCGCTACCTAAGATATTAATTACGTGGTTACCAACACCTGAAACTAAATCTCCATCCGATGTATGTTTAATACTTGGATCTATTAAGCAATGATCATATTTAGACCACATATCAATCATTTCTTGACGATCCATGGTTCCAAAATCACCTTCGTGATTTCCTAACACGCACGACCAATATACGCCTAATTCCTCTAAAGTTTTCGCAAATTGGATCGCTCTTCCTTCATTAAATATTTCAGTGCATATATCACCACAGAATACTACAAAATCTGGTTGTTCATACATGATATTCTTAACCATAGTTGTATAGGCAGCGTTTGTGGTATTTTTTTCAGAGTCTAGATGAGTATCAGTAAGTATCATAATTTTAAAATCATCACTGATAGATCCATCTTCATTGTATTTAGCAATAGTTGTATATTCTTGGTCTTTAATTAACTTAGTAGTGTGACTAACCGGTTTAATTTCAGTTCCCCATAATAAATCCAATTTTGGGGCCGGGCCGGGATTTATCCAAAAAATTGCATGAAGCGTAATATCAGATGTAATTTTATTGTCTTTGAAAATAAATTTGGTTGGATTATCTTCATCTTCATCGTTAAGCGACCAGAATTTTAATGTTTCATCTCCTCTAGTTACAGACACTTGTGGCTCGTTCGCACACTCTCCATCTTTAACTATCTGGCTTTCAACTTCTGGGGTTCCGTTATTGACATCAAAACGAATGGTGTGTTCCTTTGTACCACAACTCGCTAAAAGCGATATAGTCATTAATGGCATTACTAATAATCCTAATTTTTTCATAAGTATAACCTTATTTTATTATACATAAAAGATACATAGTGTAACACTCCACCCTAATTGTTATCTTGTTAGGGTTAAAGTGTTTTTCATTGGTTATTGGTAGAATTATTTTTATCTTTGACTTCAGCGTTTAACGCTTCTTGTTTACGTCTTTCAAGTTCTTCTTTTTCTTTCGCGATTTCTTCAGGAGTCTTAATGTGAATAATCACATTTAAAAGTTTATGCACTACGTTAAGAGAAACATCATCTAACATTTCTCTAAACATTTGATAACCTTCATTAACATAATCTTGTAGTGGGTTAGTATTTGCGTAGCCTCTTAAATGAATTCCTTCACGGAAAGACGCCATCGCATCAATATGCTTCATCCAACCTTGGTCAAGCGTTTGCAAAGTAATTTGTCTTTCAACTTGATCGGCAATTTCTTTACCCCATTCTTTACGTCTTTTTAAATAACGATCGAATAAGACATCGGTTAAATCAGGCGCGGCTTCTTCAACGGGCGCTTCATTAAATGCAGCGACTTTGATTGCGTTCTCAGGTAAGAAGCGTGGCATTAATTCTTTTTCTAGAATTGATGCTTTAATTAACTTCTCATGGTTATTAGGATCAATTGATTTATTCGCGATTTTATTACCGGCTTTCTGGAAGAAGTCACTGATAATATCACCAATATCTTGCGCGAATAAAATCTTATCGCGCTTACCATATATAATTTCACGTTGCTTCGCTAAAACGTCATCATAATCAAGTAAGTTTTTACGAATATCAAAGTTCTTACCTTCAATTTGTTTTTGCGCGCCAGTAATCACATTCATTACCATACTTGATTCAAGTGCTTCGGTGCCTAAGCCTTCAAAGTAACGTACCATTCTTTCATTCGCAAAGCGTTTCATTAATTCATCATCAAGCGAAACATAGAAACGAGAGAAACCTGGGTCACCTTGACGACCAGAACGACCTCTTAACTGATTATCAATACGACGTGATTCATGACGTTCAGTGCCAAAGACACATAAACCACCAAGTTCAACTACACCGGGTCCTAATTTAATATCAGTTCCTCGACCTGCCATGTTAGTAGCAACAGTAATTTGTCCTTTTTCACCAGCATGCGAAATGATTTCCGCTTCACGTGCGTGGTTCTTAGCGTTAAGGACTTCATACTTTAATCCTTTCGTGTCTAATAATTTTGAAATTTCTTCACTACTTTCAACAGAAACTGTACCGATTAAGATTGGTTGACCCTTATCATGTCTTTCACAAACTTCTTTTAATAAAGCTTGTAGTTTTGGTTGTTTATGTGCGTACACATAATCAATCGCATCTTCACGAATTACTGGTTTATTAGTTGGAATACAAGTAACACGCATGTTATAAATCTTTTGGAATTCTTCTTCTTCAGTTTTCGCGGTACCAGTCATACCTGCCATCTTCTTATATAAACGGAAGAAGTTTTGATAAGTAATGGTCGCTAAGGTAATCGTTTCAGTTTTAATGTCCACATTTTCTTTAGCTTGAATAGCTTGATGTAGACCATCGCTATATTCACGGCCCTTAAGAATACGACCCGTGAATTGGTCAATTAATTGAATTTGGCGATCCGCATCCACCATGTATTCAACATCTCTCATCATAATGAAGTTGGCTTTTAAAGCTTGATGAATACGGTGCACTAAATCAGCGTAATCTGGATTATATAGATTAGGAATCGCAAACATTCTTTCCGCTTTCTTACTTCCTTCATCAGTTAAGTGACAAGTCTTTTCTTTAATATCAATTTCAAAATCTTTATTCTTCTTTAACGTTTTAACAAAACGGTCCGCAACGGTATATTGACTTGGAGTGGCCTTTTGTCCACCAGAAATAATTAACGGGGTTCTACTTTCATCAATTAAAATTGAGTCCGCTTCATCGACAATCGCAAAATTAAGTCCACGTAATACACGTTGCTTAACCGATTGCACCATGTTATCTCTTAGATAATCAAAGCCTAATTCACTATTCGTGGTGTAGGTAATATCACATAAATAAGCCTCTTTCTTTTCGCTATTAGATTTCTCTCTTAAGTTACATCCAACGGTTAAACCTAAGAAACGATAAATTTGACCCATCCAGTCCGCGTCACGACTTGCTAAGTATTCATTAACGGTAACTACATGAACACCTTTACCCGCTAAAGCGTTTAGATAAACGGCCATCGTTGCGGTTAAGGTTTTACCTTCACCGGTTCTCATTTCAGCGACATCGCCATCATGAAGGACTAATGCGCCCATGACTTGAACTTTAAATGGGAATTGTCCTAAAGTTCTTTTGGCAGCTTCACGAGCGACTGCCATCGCTTCGTATTTAATATCTTCAAGGGTTTTACCTTGTTTTAGTTGATCTTTAAAATATTGAGTTTTCGCTCTTAATTCATCATCGCTTAACTTACGCATCGTTTCTTCAAATGCTAAAACTTTCGTGGCTTGTTTTTCATAATGTTTAGTCACGCGTTGATCGATTCGGAATATTTTTTCAATAAAGTTTGCCATAATAAGCGCTTAACAATTTTATCGTATTTGTAATTTTATTACAATAAACTTATCTTTTTTCATAATTTTTAACTTTCGCGACAATTAAAAAATGTAATCGTTTGGGTTGCCCTTTTTTAATTAAAGAAAGTGAGGCTTTTAGAGTCGCACCAGTAGTAGATATATCATCCACAAATAATACTTTTTTATTATGAATCTTTTCTAAATTAGAAATTTCTAATCGATTAATAACTTTATTTCTTTCTTCTTTATTTAAATCAGATTGTTTATAGTTAGTTTTCTTTTTGATAATGGGAAGAATATTTAAATTTAATACCTTAAAAATCTCGATTACATGATTAAATCCTCGTTCTTGATCATCTCTTTCTTCACTAGGAGCAGGCACTAAGATATAACCTCGATATTTTCTAGTTAATTCATCTTTAAAATAATTTAAAAATGCTTTCGCTAGTTCAATATCTCCACATCCTTTTAAGGTATAAATCTTTTCTTTCATATAATCCGAATAAGTAAATAAATATTCTCCACTTACTCCATTAATCTTTTCACTTTTTCTAATTGGAGAAAGTAAAGATAGACAACGATCACAAATATTAATATCCGGATGAAGTAAAGCATGCAGATTATCAATCTTAATTTCGTTAAAGCACATTATGCAATACGATTTTTTATCTTGTAAGATAGGTGTTATCAAGCTTGATGGCATGAATGGCCTCCTTCATACTTTGACTTACTTTATTCGCTAAAAAAATCACTTCACCAGTTGGAGCGTCGATTTTTCTTCCTACTCGACCAGAGATTTGAATTAAGACTCCACTATCATACATTTCATCATCAGCGTTATAGATAATGACTTGGACATCTTTGATTGTCACTCCTCTTTCTAATACTGAAGTAGTCACTAAATAGTCATATTTATGTTTTTTAAAATCGGTAATAATCTCTTTCCGGTCTAAACACTTTGAGTGCACAAAATGACCTTTCTTAACAAATATTTTTAAAATCGAATAAATGGATTCCGCTAGTGAAATAGTAGGCGCAAAGATTAATAGTGGTTTTTTATTTTTTCGATATTCTTTAATCTTTTTGATTAAATAAAAAATTTTAAAATAGCCAATCCGAATCACACTGATTGGCTCAGGTAAAGCGTGACGATGATAACGAGTATGAAGTTCTAAGATTGGTAAATTATTCTTTTTAAAATCATCCACAATATCTTTCGGTGGAGTTGCGCTCATTAAGATATATGAACCTTTAAGTGATTTTTTAAATAAATTAATTAATAAACGATTATCACGAAAAGGAAAAGCATCGATTTCATCTAAGATTAATAAATCAAAATAATTTGTGTATCGATATAGTTGATGGGTGGTGAGAATAATAATATCGCCAGTGAGTTGATCAGTATGTCCGCCATATACGCATACACTCTTACGATTAGGGAACGCAGATATAAAACGTGGAAATAAATCAATCGCAACTTCTCTTCGAGGTACGGCAAATCCTATGTGCATGCCGTGCGAAAGGGCATAACTAACGACTCCATACACTAGCTCGGTCTTCCCGCTTCCACACACCGCATGCACTAGAGTTGATTTATTGTCTTTAAAATTCTCTAGTAATCTAGTCGAAATTTTGCCTTGCTCAGGTGATAGTGGATAAGTTAGACTTGCGCTAGTGTCTTCATCGTCTACTTTGTAGCTATTTACCTCCCTTCCTTGAAATGAGATGCAAAGACGACAATATGTTTGATTATTCTTCATGCCAAAATAGCGTGGATCTGTGTTTCCGCATCTTGGACATACATATATCGCATTACTTCCCATATTAGTTAATACGGAAAATATTCAATTTTTCCACACGGAGGTGTGTGATATTTATACAAGTATAAATATATTTTTTTCGAGTTTTTGAAAAAGTTAACCAAATCACTGACTTGTTAACTTTTTTAGCCAAGACTTACTTGCTAAGTCATAATAATGGTAGAAGGCAGCAAGGCTTGAGTATTGTACTCCCGTTCCTGTCTTCTTTTTTTGTTTAGAGCATTGTAATATTAATTTATTAAGTTATAATGATTTCGAAATAAATATGAAAGAAACAATTACCCTATCCATAAGCAAAGAAGAAAAAGCGCTTTTAATGAAAAAAGCTAAAGCGCAACGCCTTTCATTGACTTCATATATACGTTTAGTGTCTTTAAATCAAGCAAGAAAGGATTTAAATGATATCAAATTAAATAATACCGACTGGAATTTATTAATCAGCGAATTAGATAATCCCAGTAAACCTAACGAAAAATTAATTAAACTTTTCGCTAAATAATGAAAAAGAAGAAAGTTGCTTTAAAAGATCCAAACGCAAAAGCGATGTGGGGAAGAACTAGATCCACTACTTTTAAAGACAAAACAAAATATACGCGAAAAGAGAAACATAAGAATAACTATCGTTAATTATTGTTCAATCATGTTGATGCGGGTTAAATGACGTCCCCCATCAAATGGAGTATTTAAAAAGATATCTACACGACGAAGTACATCGTCAATTTTCATAAACTTTTGACCAAAGCTAATAGCATTCGCATTGTTATGATGTCGCATTAGGCTAACTACTTCATCTTCATAACCAATTCCGCATCTAATGCCTTTATAGCGATTAGCGGTCATACACATGCCTTCACCAGTTGTGCACACTAAAATTACATAATCAACTTTATGATTTACGAGCATCTCACAAGCTTTCTTTGCAAATTCTGGATAATGACAAGAATCAAGCGAATTTGTTCCGCAATCAAAAGTCTCGTGATTATTTTTCTTTAAATGTTCAATAATCTTACTTTTATAATCAAGACCACCATGGTCACTTGCTAATGCTATTTTCATAACTTGTTATACACCTCAATTAACTTTCTTGAAGGTATTTTACCTTCACGAATCACTTTTATTTTATCACTTATTAATAAAATCGTAGATGGTTTGTCTTTTTTAATCTTATCGTTAATAACAGCGTCTAATTCTTTACCAAATTCTTTTTTAATTAACTTAATATCGTTAAGTGGATCTTTACCATTTCGATTAAGTGAAGGCACAAGTAAAGGTCCGCTTAACTTTAATAAATCAAGAGTTAATTTGTAATTAGGCACTCTAATTCCAATATAGCCATCTTTACTTAAATATTTTGGTAAGCCTATTTTAACTGGAAGAATTAATGTTACTGATCCAGGTAATACTTTTTTAATAAATTTAGCGGTCTTTTTATTTAATTTTGCGAACTTTTTAATTTCATTAACATCGCCTAACATCAAGGTATATGGTTTATCCGGTGTTCTTCTTTTTAATTTATTTAAGGCTCTATACGCTTTAATAGAATCAAAACGACACGCAACCCCATAAACAGTTTCAGTTGGAAAAGCAACGAGTTTACCCCGTTTTAGAAGGCGGCTGGCTTTTAGAAGATCTGAACAACTTTTATTTAAAACTATCATTATTTAACTAGTATACTTAAAAACACCTTAAATGTTTAATTTTTGCAAAATTACTTGATTTAATGCATCTTGTACTTTGAATAAAATCAATATACAATGATTGCATATTTTAAGGAGATTAATATTATGAATTACAAAATGCTTAATTTTCCATTAGTGTTACTTTGCCCATTTCTAATGACTAACTGTGGAGGGAGAAGTTATAAAGTTACCATTCCTGACACTAATGGGGTAATGATTAGTCCGAACACTGCTAAATCAGGTGAAGATTATGTAGGCACTATTTCTATTGCTAAAGACTTAACAGATTCAATTTTACCAGATGCATTAACAAAAGTAACTTCTGGTAACAAAGAACTTTTGGCAGGCGATGGCTATACATATGAAGCTAAAAGCGATCATCTATCTGCTGATTTTAAAATTCCAGGTGCGAATGTAGTGGGCGATATCTCCATTCAACTTGATTTAGTAGATGATAAAATTAACAGCCAAGAAGAACTTGCGAGTGTATTGAAATTTGAAGACGTTAAATACGTCCAAACTAGTGTGGCGATTCAACGTAGTGGTATCGAAGAATATTCTCCAAGCGTTTATCATAGCGAAATAAAAGATGGAAGATATAATGGAAATTTTTATATTGAACGCACTAACGAGGAAACATATTGGAAATATATAAAAATAAATGACGTGTGGACAAAAAAAATGACCACCGTTGAAGAATGGAGAGGCGTAGAAAAAATATATACAGCTTATCATTTCGATGCATTAGTGAAAGAAGTAGGGTACAAAGGTTTTGAATATAAAGATGGTGAATATTATAGTAATGTTAGAGGAATTGCCAAAATTCATCTAAAATTTATGAATAAGAAATTAACTGCTTATAAAACCGAGGAGTTTGATGACGATGAGGGTGAATGGATTGTTACCCAAGATACAAATTTTACATATAACGAATATACTCCAGATTTACCAGATGTTCCTGAACCACCGACAAATAGATAACATAATCTAATTATCTTTTGTTAAAACTTGGTTAGAATTACTAGCCAAGTTTTTATTTTATTTTTTTACGATACTTAAAAAACGTATCTTATGATTAATATCTTGAGAAAAATTAAAACTATATTGTGAGAAACTTTTTTGCATTAATATTTTTAAATCGTCTACTAGATTAGGCGCAATCTCAAATAACATTAAACAAGGCGAACTTAAGTGGTTATTTTGAAAGATTTTTTGATACACATTATTTTGATCAGAAATAAATAACGCAGAATGAGGCTCATAATCTAAAACACTCTTATCTACATCTTTTTTAAATTTAATGTAAGGTGGATTAGATACGATTATATCGTATTTAACCTTATTTTCTGGGAATGTATCCGCTTGATAAACATTAACTTTAACATGATGATCTTTAATATTTTTCTTAGCGACTTTGATTGCTTTTTCATTAATTTCGGTTGCATCTACTCTCGCGTCTGGAAATTCTTTTTTAAGTTTAATCGCAATCACTCCGCTTCCGATTCCAACATCAAGAATATTTAACTTCTTTTTATTAGGATAATATTCATTAATTCTTTTGATTAAAAGAGTCACTAATTCTTCGGTTTCCACTCGAGGAATTAAAACATCCTTATTTACATAATAAATATCGCCTAAAAAATAAGCTTTATTAGTAATATAACTAAGGGGCACACCACTCTTTAATTTTTCGAAGGCATTTTTGATGGATTTTATGTCCTTAATTTCTTCGTTTAATTTAAGGTAAAAAGATGATTGATTTTTTAAAGATAAAACATCAGTAATTAAAAAGCGAATATCAAGTTCATTTATATGATATTTTTTACCTTCTTTAATTAATGATAAATAAAGCTCTTTTAGTTTCATTTATTTAACATCTTTTGCTCATTATCAAAATGAATTAAAGCTTCGATGATATCTTCGATATCGCCTTCCATTACGCGGTCTAATTCTTGAAGCGTGAAGTTAATTCTATGATCAGTAACACGGTTTTGTGGATAGTTATAAGTTCTAATCTTTTCACTACGTTCTCCATGTCCAACTTTTAGCTTTCTTTCTTTGCCCATTTTTTCTTGTTGTTCATCAAGCGCTTTTTGATACACTTTTGTACGTAACATTTGCATACAAATTTCTCGGTTCTGAATTTGGCTCTTTTCGGTTTGACAAGAAACCACAATTCCGGTTGGTTTATGGGTCATTCTAACCGCAGATTCAGTTTTATTAACATTTTGACCGCCTGCACCTTGGCTTCTATATGTGTCTACTTGAATATCACTTGGGTTAATAACAATATCAATTTCTTCCGCTTCTGGCATCACTAAAACCGTTGCGGTGGAAGTATGGATACGCCCGCTCGCCTCCGTTTTAGGTACGCGCTGAACACGATGCGCGCCTGACTCATATTTAAGTTTAGAATAGACTTTCTCTCCACTAATCTTAAAGGATATATTAGAAAATCCACCGGCATTTGAGTAACTAGCGTCTAATAATTGAATACGCCAATTATTCTTTTCTGCGTATTTAGTGTACATTCTAAATAAGTCGCCCGCGAAGATATTCGCCTCATCGCCACCCACCGCGCCTTTAATCTCAACAATGATGTTTTTATCATCGTTTGGATCTTGGGGAAGTAGTAAAACCGTTAATTTAGCGATTAATTCTTCCATAAGTTTACTTAAACGCTTATGTTCTTCTTTACCAAAAGAGGCAATTTCACTATCTTTATCATTAGACATTGTTAAAGCGTCTTTAATATTCTTTTCAGCATCTAAATATTGCTTAAAAAGCTCACCAATCTCATCTAGAAGCGCTCTTTCTTTACTTAAATCGCGAAAAAGCTTCTTATTTTTGATGGTGGATTCAAGAAGAAGCTCGTTATCAATCTCCTTTAATCTTGCTGCACTTGCAACAAGCCGATTTCGCATATTTTCTTCCATAATCGTATAGATTATAAAATAAAAGAATTCTTTTTGATATAAAAATTATTTGCTTTAATATAATTAAACTTGTAAAATCATAGAGCGTGTTTATTTATAAACAAGGGTTTTAAATTATGAAAAAGTCAAAATTAATCACATGTCTATCCGCCGCATTCGTATCGGCGATGGCTTTAATGAGCTGCTCTTCTCTTATCAAGAGTAAAAGTGGTGTTATCTTAACAATCGACGGAGTGGATTACACGGCCGAAGATTTATTTAACGATCAAAAGACACCAGCGGCTGCAGAAGCTAAATTTAATGCAGTCTATAAAGTTGCAATTCGTGCTTATTTTAAGAATCACACTGAAGATGAAAGCGAAATTAAACGTAATACTCAAATTAAAATTAATGAACAAAAGGCTACTGCGCAATCTAACGCTGATAAAAACGGCACTAGTTACGATGAAGAATGGAAAAAGATTCTAGATTCTAACGGTGTAGAAGATGAAACCGGTTTATACAATAAATTTGAATACGAGCTTCAAAAAGAGAAGTTTGAGAATAAGTTATATGAAAATAACTACGATGTTTTAAGAACCGGTGGCAAACTTCACGATAAAGATGGCAAAATTCCAGAAGGTACGGATGATGTTCCTGGCTATTTAGCAGAAAAAATGCCCTACCACATGAAGCACATCTTAGTCAAAGTTGGCGCTGCGGCTGGTGATAACACAACTGGAACCATTACCGCTGCTGAATCTGAGAAACTTTACAAAGTTATTAGAGATTTAGCAAACGGTGCTAATTTCGATGCCGTCTCTAATGACTATAGCGATGATAAAACCGCTGCTGAAAGTCATGCAAGTTTAGGCATTATGAGTCGAGATACATCTTTCGTTGATGATTTTAAATTAGGCACTTATTTCTATGAAGCCGAATACGGATATAGCACTTCTATTTCCGGCGGAGATTATCAAGCATCTAAAGCCAAAGAGAAATTATTCAGCACAGGATCTATGGCAGCGACATGGGAAGAGGATATTACAAAATTAATCGACCCAACATCTGGTGAAGCAATCGGTGTTATTCCTTATGAAGCAGCCGAAAAATTAGCATTGAGAGCTGATGGTGGTTATGCTGATGTTGAATATGACCAAATTCCTAGTTTGAAAGCAGCCGGAGTTAAAAAAGAAGATTTTAAAGATAAATATCTCCCACGTAACGTTATCTTTAACAAATATTTCAATAAGCACAATATTATGATTATTGCGCCTGCAAAGTTGCCAACTTACAGTACACTTGTTGGCGATTATTTTAGTGCAGATGGTACGAAGCGATTGAAAGAAGATAATTATACTTGTACCTACGATACAAGCACATCTGCTTATCCAAACAAAGAAGGATTTAAGCGAGCGCCCAAAAACAATGACTATGTGATAGCTACGGAAGCTGGAACAAATTTCAAAGGCGCAACTTCTTCAGACGTAGGACAATATGCTACCACACAACATATTTTGCGTGATGAAAACGGAAGAACAATCTTCGTATTCCGTAGTGGTACTGGTGGTTCAAGTAACGATGATTATCAAGGTATTCATTTTGTAGTTATCGAAAGAAGCCCGTTCATCGGTAAAGAATTTGATGATAACAATACATCAGGGCAACACTACACTGAATTAAAGGAATATTATACTGAATACTATCCTGGTCAACCTGGCGGGCACCATCCTGAATATACCGATGTTACTACTGGTGATAAGAATAAGCACACCTTCCCTAATTACATTATGTTGGATCCTGAATTAAAGAATAAGAAGGATAGAGCGGATACTGTTAAATCTGAATTAAAGAAATGCACTTCTGATTTAAACACTTACATCTACGATTACCTACTCAAAGATAATAAGATTCAATTTAAAGATAGCGATCAAGCAAAGGCTATCCAAAAATCAATAACAGATTGGATTGGTATCAATCGTGAAGATGCCAAGATTGAAAAAGAGCATAATTGGGATAACAATTGGCAAACCTATTACTATAGTCTTGCCGCAAAATATGATGAACGTAAAGAATACAAAGTTAGTGCTAATCATATAATAAGCAGACTTGTCCCCGAAGCATGCACGGCAGCGTTATATTCTAGCGGAACAGATATATCTAACTTTATCAAAGGTGCATTTGGCGTAGGAGGTATCTTCCATGAATAAGAAAATATTAACTCCGCTATTTGTAGCGGTAAGCTTCCTTTTAATCGGATGTTCAACAAGTGAAATTATTGGTCGTCCAGATTGGATCGATGATCCAATTGTTGTAGATCCAACTGATTTAAAAGACAACACCATGAAAGTGATATATGATGCTATTAAGAAATTAGGCGATACCAATGCTAATGTCTTAAATAAAGTCATATATGATATCGCCAAAAAACAAATTGGTACTTTTGATGAATTAACCAAATTCAGCAAATTAGAAAATAAAGGTAATAGTGAATTTAAAGCATTCGTTGAAGCACATTCAATATATCAACCAGATAAAAAGAGTGCTATTAAAAAGGGTGGCACTATTACAGTTAAAGAACTTGCTGATTTAACTGATGCAGAAAAGAACGATGTTTCATATGGTAAAATCAAACAACAATATGACACTATTGTTGAACGCATTTTTGAAAAATTATATAACGAAGTTAAAGGTGGCTCTTATACAATCGATTCGGTTAGAAAATTGTTTAGTGAAAAAGAATTTGTTAGACATTTAAAGAAAGAATTTTATGCACCTAAAGATGCTGGTATTGGATATTTTGGTAAACAAGTATTCACACCAAAACCAATCGGTATGACTTGGAAAGAATTTGTCAATACAACAGACAATACAGAAACAGTGGAAAAGAAAGGTTTCCTCCACATTATGGATACTACAGGGAATTTAACTGAACTTTATTATCCAAAAACCGAAGGAGAAGATGGCGGCTATATCGGTCGTAAAATTTTGCCTGATATTTATCACGAAGTCTTAATTGAAAAATATGTCCGTGAACAAAGATACACAAACTTAGGTCGCGGATATGCTCGTAAAGCGCAAATGATTAAGATTGACCACAGTAGTTATGATGGCGAAGTGCGCAAAATGCTAAACGAATATGCTAAATTGCATATTACTGGAGGCGGAGAAACTGTTACTAAAGCCACATACGGCAGCTTAGATGATTTGAATTCAGCGATGATTGGTGTTGCTGATGCTGAAGAACAAAAAACCAATTGGAGCACTATTCGTAAATATCTTGAAGCGGGTGAATTCCCAAAAATAAATATTGATGATACTTCTACAAATCAGATAGTATGGGCTATGCATATTGATGAAAACGGCGAGCCGACTACTACACCAAAAACTACTTATGTTTTCCGTGGCACTAAATTAGGCGACCTCGTTGAAAAATTCAAGAAGGCTTACGATTTAATTCCAGGTACTACAACAAAAGGTGCTAATTTTACATATACACCTAAATCTCCATTTACCGAAGAAGCAAAAACTGCTTATAACGAATTAACTAATAACGGAGCCTATCCGATTGAAGTTGGTCTTGAAATTAAAGAAAGAGAACTTCTTTCTACTGATTTGACTCAAGATGGTTGGTATATGAAAGATGGCGGATTAACCGACTTACACGAAGATTTCCGCAACCGTTTATTTAACATTTCCACTTCTAACATTATTGATGAAGCTAAGAAAATGGAAACCGATGAAAGAGGCTGGAGCAAAGATTACGAATCAGGCGATTATGCTCGCTACTTCGAATCAACTGATATGAAGGGTGCTACTACTAAACATGCTTATATCGTCGATAGTCTTGTTAGCCCTGATAAAGCTTGGGAATCCGTTGTCCTTAACAAAGACAACAACTTCTATATCGTTCAAGTTGACGAAGCCGCTTCATTAGCGAAACTCTCACTTGATGATGAACGTGCTTATATTAGATTAAAGGCAACCGAAAATATAGCCGATTCTAATAATGCGATGAACGAGATTGTACGTGATATCACAAGACAAGTCGGTAGCAGCGACACCTATAAGAAGAACGCTGAACAATATTACTTAATGATCAGTAACATTCTCTTCTACGATCAGAGTGTGTATGATTATTTCAAATCACAATTCCCAGATTTATTTAAGTAAATGAAACATTAAGGAGACTAAGGTCTCCTTTTTGTTTTATAATATAGATGTATGGATAATTGTATTTTTTGTAAAATCATTAAAGGTGAAATTCCTTCTAGTAAAATTTACGAGGATGATGATGTTTTAGCGATCCTTGATATTTCACAAGCGACGCATGGTCATACTTTAGTTATTTCTAAAGCACACTACCCAAACTTCTTATCTACGCCTAAAGAGATTATGCATAAAGTCATGGATGTCGCACAACGAATCGGACAAGTAGAAATTGCCGTACTTGGCGCTAAGGGCGTAAATATCTTAACTAATGTTGGTGAAGAAGCTGGACAAACCATTATGCATTACCATGTTCATGTAGTTCCTCGTTATACGCGTGATGCGGGTTTCCAGATTACTTTAAAAGAAAACGCGGTCGATAAATCATTACTTCCCGCGCTTGCTAATAAGATTAAAGAAAAACTTTAATTACAATAGTTTAATGCTTTTATAAGCATTGTTTTTGTCGTTTGGATGCGGTTGAACTGCTATGACAGTTATTTCTTGTCTATTAGGTCCATACATCCAAAAAAGACGTCTAGCAGATGGAGTCTTATTTTCAATATATGACTCGAATATCCTTACACCACACTCATGACTTAACACCTCAATTTCATGACTATTTAACCCTGGATGTAGCGGATTGCTACTAAGTAGATATAGTGCTTTACCAATTTTCTTACGTAACAAAATATCAGCTTTTCCATTTTTCTTGTTTAGGTCTATCCAAAACTTTTCCATTTTTGGAGTCATTAAAATTTTAAAAGTCATTAATTATTTATATTCTGAAAGATCTATCGGTTTTGAAACTTTACCATCATTGAAGTCTTTTACTGATTGTTTAATCATCTTAAAGGTATTTTCAGAAATTTCATAAGGATTGATTAAAGCACGTGGCGAAAGAACAATAGTACCATTTTTATGTTCGGTTACAGCATAATAGCGGCAACTAGCACGACGCAAAGTTAATCTATTTTTTGAATCAACTTTGGCATTATAGCTTCTTAAAACAGCTTCCATAATATCTCCTTTGTGGGAAAGTGGGAAATCCCACTGTACCAGTATATTAAAATATATTAACTAGAAAAGCAAATTATTTCTTCTTTTTATATAAACGACGCATATCCATGGTCATTAAGCGATTAGTGAATTCACCAGGATTAAGTTCTTTCGTATTGTTATCATACATCATCATCTTGGCATCTAAGTCATCGATGAAGTTTACTAAGATTGCTTCTTTAGTCGCGCCTAATACGGGTGAACCATATTCATATTTACCATGACTAGATAATACGCAGTGCTCAATATGAATAATCTTTTCGTTTTCTTCTAAATGATATTTACTAGCCACATTATTAATCAAATTAGTGGCAATCACTAAATGACCAAGTAAATGTCCTTCACTAGTATATTCAATTGGTAAGAGCCCACTTAATTCTTTAATCTTGCCTAAATCATGTAAAAATACGCTGGCTAAGACGATATCGCTATCAATGTCACTATAATGCTTAATTAAGAAGCTAGCGACGTCTAGCATGCTTACGGTGTGATAAAGTAGTCCACTTGCGAAGGCATGGTGATTATTACTCGCCGCGGGATAAGTTAAAATCTTTTCTTTATAAGTCTTATATAAATCATCTACAACGGTTTTAATATCTTTATCTTTAATATTATTAAGATGCGCTTCTAATTTCTTTTGGAGTGTGTCTTTTGGAATTGGAGAAGTTGGGATGTAATCATCTAACTTAGTCACTTCAACTGAACGAGCATCTCTAATTCTTAACTCTAATTTATCTTTATACGATGTAACATCAAAAGAGATGTTCACAAATTTACCTGGTTTAAATATTTCTTGATCATCACTAGTCGCGTCCCATTTCTTCGCACTCATGGTACCACTTTTATCTTGAAGTAAAATGGTTAAAAGCTTTTTGTTATTAACCGTAACACTCATGGTTGCGCTTTTAACTAAATATATTTCTTGGTAGGCGTCGCCTTCTTTAAGCGTATTAAGAAAAATCATAATTCATCCTCCATCACACCTTTTATTTTACTATAGCTGTAGCCTTTTCGCCTTAAGGCATTCATAATCTTAGTCTTATCATCATATAATCGTTTAAACTTTGCGTAATCTTTTTTAATCGCGCTTTCATAGTTAACACTAGTTAGTTTTACTTTAGTTAAAGCCTGATTAATTTCGCTTAACGAATAACCATTACGAAGTAAGTTATTAATAATCTTGTTCTTTTTATCAATAACATCTTTCTTTGCGTATTGCTGATCTAACTTTTTGACGTAGTCCACTAATGTACCAAATATAATATCTGGATTAATATGGTCTACTACCTTAGCGATATCATTCTCACAAATCCCTAATTCACGTAATCTTTCTTTAATAAAGTTCTTCCCTTTATGACGACGAATTAAGGTATCAACATAACTAAGCGCAAAACCTAAGTCATCAATTAGTTGATGCTCTTTTAAATATTGCATAATCATATTAATATTTGTGTCTTTAATTTTCTTCGCGATTAGTTTCTTTTTTAATTTACTTGATGTATATGCATATTTAGAAATTAAATTAAGCGCATAATTTAAATCTTTTGTGTAAGCATCAAAAGCGATGATTTTATCAATATCGGATTTACTTAATAATTTATTAAGATATAAATTAAACTCCGTAAATGTATTAGGATTAATTTCTAATTTCTCATCATTAAAATAAAGAACAATCTTCTTTTTTAAAATGTGAATATCGGTAATTCTTTTCTGGTTCATAATTATTTAATATTAAAATCCCGCCAACCATCATCACGACGATAACGATCTTTCTTTTTAGTTGAACGCGGTAAGATGTCTTCATCAACTACAAAAGGTGAATTATCATCTAAATCCGTATCATCTAATTTATATTGGACTTTCTCTAATTCTTTTTCTTTAGTAATCTTCTCTTTAATATTTAAAGCGTCTTTTAGACGATTTTGTAATTCTTTGCGAGACATTTGAGTGGTTTCGTATAAAGTATCGCTACTTCTTTTTCTTTCTTCATAAGTCTCTAATTGCATAGTTACAAATGTTCTTCGATCAACATTAAGTGTTTCTTCTTTAGGCGATGCTTTATATAAAACCGTTACAATACCCGCTAATAAAACCGTAATATAATAAGTAGCAGAACGCCAAATAAGTAAGGCGCTTGTCATATATATTCCAGCTGAACCTCCAATATAGAAGGTTTCAAATAAAGATGAGAAGAATAATTCACTAACACCAGCGCCACCTGGGATCGGGAATAAGCCAGTAATCATTTGATGATAGCTAGACATAAAGCAAGCATCGAAGAATGCTCTAACCGTCATACCACCTGTCGTAGTGCTATCAAAAGCATTAAGCGCCATACCCGCAAACCATGGAATAGAAAATTTACAAATTAGACCAATGAATAGTAACACTAAAATTAAAATGGTTACTCTTACGTTACTAAGTAAACGTCTAAGTTCAATCTTGAAGTTCTCAACTTGAATTCTTAGTGATTCTCTAGTTTGATCAGGATTTTTTAAGATGTGAAGTTTAGCGAGTAATCCAACACCATAATGCATGATGAAGTTATGCATCTTGTGAGAATAGCTCATTAATAGAAGTACACCAATGATTGAAATGTTTAAAACAAAACCAATAATGGTTAAAGGCGCTAAAGGAAGGGTAAATGACCAAGTACCAATATGACCAGTGATTGACATACTAGTCATTAAATCAGCTTTAAAAATAACCGTAACAATATCAAAAATAATTAAAGCGGTGTGATAAAGAATAAAGTACATCACTAGTAAACTAGCAGCATTCGAAATCTGAGTACCTTGCTTCTTTAAGGTATAAGCCTGCATCACTTGGCCGCCCTTCGCTCCCGGAGTAATTCCGCTATAGAAGGTGCCAATCATACTAACCGCGATGCCTTGGTTAATATGATATCTACGCGTATATAGGCGCATAAATACGGTAATAACTAGCCCATCAATTAAAAACGAAAAGAGCATGACTCCAACAATTGCGCCTAACCAACGACCATCACAATTTGCGAATGCTTTAGCGATATCTTGCGAGTGACCTTTAAGAGTTAAAAATAGTGATAAACTAGTTGCAATTAAAACAAGCCCGATATAAACGGCGTAACGACGAATCCCACTCTTTTTCTTATTAGCAGGCGCACTTTTTTTAACTTCGGCTTTGTCCATCATTAAAAGTGTAGCACACCTAATTTCACTTTTGGGACACCACTTTATTTACTTACAGTAATTTTTACAATTTCAGGGTTACAATTGACCCTTAGAGGCATCATCGCCGAATATCCAAGGCCGCGAGACACTACTAAATCAGTGTTATTTCGATGGTATGTTCCACCCATATAATCGCTTTCTTCTAATGCAACAGTAGAAGGTATCCAATTACCAATCTTAAATTGACCACCATGCGTGTGACCACTAATCACTAAATCAAAATTATAATTATCCGCAATCATTTTAAAGTTATCTGGGCGATGATCAAGTAAGATATTAAAATCGTCTTTATTAAATGTTTTAGTCATCTCATCTAAAGATGCTTTAGTGGCTTCTTCTCTTTTTTTAAATGAAGCACCGCCACCGACTTTAAAACGAGCGTCTTCTAATCCATATATATGGAAGTGTTCATTAATATCAATATGGTCATCTTTAATATAAGTGACATTCTTTTCGTGCATTAATTGTTGTAGGGCTTCCCATTCTGGTGCGTACTGTTCATGGTTACCAGTAACAAAATAAGAACTCCCACTAATGCTATTACCGGCATCAAAGATTTCTTTAATATCATCAACCGATTTAGAATGGGTATCAACTAAATCACCAGTATAGAAAATATAATCAACACGTTCTTGTTTTTTTAAAATATCAATCATATTTCCATTACTAAAATTAAGTGAACGGTGATGGTAATCACTAATCACTAGACACGAGAATGAATCAACCTTATTAGACTTTAGTTCATAACTAACAATATCAAGCTGATCGCTACTAACACCGCATATAATTAAACCAATAATGCAAAAGGAAAACATCACATAAGCAATGATTCTTAAAACTCGTTTAAAGATATCCATCTTAAAAATATTATAGTCTCAATTAATTACGTTTATTCGCAAATTGTGAATTATAAAGATCAGCGTATAAACCTTTCTTCTTTAATAATTGATTGTGGTTACCGCATTCAAGGACATCCCCGTCTTTCATAACGATAATCATATCCGCGTTCTTAATGGTAGATAATCTATGCGCAATTACGAATGAAGTTCTACCTTTCATTAATTTATCCATCGCGTCTTGAATTAATAATTCAGTACGAGTATCCACGCTACTAGTCGCTTCGTCTAAGATTAACATTGGAGCGTTCTGGACCATTGCTCTAGCAATCGTGAGTAATTGTTTTTGACCACTAGATAGACCGCTATCTTCTTTAAGTAACTTATCATAGCCACCTGCTTGTTTAATAAATTCATCGCAGTGCGTAGCTTTACAGGCTTCATATACTTCTTCATCGGTAGCGTCTCTACGAGAGAATTTAAGGTTTTCCATGAAAGTACCTTCAAATAACCAAGTATCTTGTAACACCATTCCGAATAGACTACGAACGTAGCTTCTATTCATCTTAGTGGTATCAACACCCTCGATAGTAATTTTGCCACCATTAACTTCATAGAATCTCATTAAGAGGTTAACCATGGTAGTCTTACCTGCTCCGGTTGGACCAACAATGGCGATTTTTTGACCTTTCTTGGCTACTTGTGAGAAGTCATGAATAATGACTCGATCTTTAGTATAACCAAATCTAACATGATCAAAGGCCACGTTGCCTTCAACCTTTTGAATAGTAGTAGTCTTACTAGATTCATCTGGTTCATTAGTCTCTTCTAACATAGAGAAGACACGAGATGCCGCGGCTAAAGCTTGTTGGAAGGTCGCTAGTAATTGAGCAATGTTACTCATCGGCGCAATTAATTGTTCGCCATAAGAAACCGCTGCCACGACCATGGTAATAACTTGATGGGCTTCATCAGAGGTGCCACCATGTTCAGAGACTACAAGACTTGCGATATAACCACCGACTAAACATATAACGGCGAAGATTAAGTTACCAAAGAAGGTTGTAATTGGGATCATTAATCCTGCATAAGTTTCAGCTTTGAAATTGGTTTTCTCTAACTTGAAGTTAGTATCAGAGAATTTATCTTTAAAGCGTTTACTTGCTCCGAAGGATTTAATAATTGCATGAGCGGTGTAACTTTCTTCCGCCAAGGAAGAGGTTTCGCTTGTTAAAGCTTGACGAGCCTCGAAGCTCTTTTGAGAACGTTTACCAACAATACCTAAGATTACTAGGATAATTGGTAGCATTACGATAATAATTAAGCCTAGCATCCAAGAGAAGGTGAAGAGAATAATAATTGAACCAAATAAAGTAATCGTCGCAGCGATTAAGCTTGATAAGGTTAAGTTAAGCGTTTGACCAATGGTATCAACATCATTCGTGACATAACTTAAGACATCACCAATATTACGAGTATCAAAATAATTAAGTGGAAGATGGTTAATCTTCTCAGCCATGCGTTTTCTTAATTCTTTACTAGTTTCAGTTGTGACACCAGTAATGATATAGATTTGAGTGTAATCAAATAAGAAACCACCACCAAAGAAGGCAAAGGCAATACCTGCATACATGTAAATACCAGGGAAGTCCCAGTTTTTCGTTGATTGACCAGCGACGATTCTTTGTGAGATTTGTTGAATCATTAATGGCGCACCTAATCTAAGGATTGCACCGATTGCGCCTAAGAATAAGGCGAAAATAATTAATTTCTTATGAGGGGCTAAGCATTTAAGTAATTTCTTAAAGGAGCTTGGCTTTCTCGCTTCGTAGCGATTTTTAATAATGTTTTCCATTATGCTAACTCCTCCTTACTTAATTGGCTTAAGGCAATTTCTTTATAAACCTTACAGTTCTTAAGAAGTTCCTTATGCGTACCTTTGCCGACCATGTTGCCATTATCTAGAACGATGATTTGATCAGCGTCCATAATGGTACCAACACGTTGAGCGACGATAATATTAGTGACTCCTTTACATCTTTTCTTAATCTCGCCTCTAAGAACTTTATCAGTCTTATAGTCAAGAGCAGAGAAGGAATCATCAAAGATAAATATTTCTGGTTTAGTGATAATTGCACGAGCGATACTTAAGCGTTGTCTTTGACCACCGCTTACGTTCTTACCACCTTGAGATATTTCATAGTTAATGCCATTAGTGAGTTTACTAACAAATTCATTTGATTGAGAAATATCTAATGCTTCTTTTAATTCTTCATCGGTTGCATTAGGAACGCCTAAGCAAACGTTATTTCTAAGCGTATCGTGGAAGAGGTATGGTTTTTGTGGGACGTAGCCAAACTTCTTATATAAATCATCTAATTTATATTTCTTAACATCTAGACCATCCACTAAAACTTGACCAACACTCGTGTCATAAAATCTTTGAATTAAATTTAAGAGTGTGGTTTTACCACTACCAGTTGCGCCGATAAAAGCTAAGGTTTCGCCTTTATTAACTTTAAAGCTTACTTTCTTTAAACTAGGTGCGCCTCCACCAGGATAAGTGAAGCTAACATCTTTAAATTCAACCGTACCAACTTCGTTATATCTTTCGGTTTCTTTGTTATCTTTAATTTGAATCTCGGTTTCAATAACTTCATTAATACGCTTCGCGCATATAGTTGAACGAGGAATCATAACTAAGATAATAACCATTAACACAAAGCCGGTTAGTAATAGACCTGCGAATTGAATAATAACGGTCATCTTTGGATATTCTAGTTGCCCATCCTTAATTAAATGTGAACTAACTAGAGTAATCGCAATCATCATAAGACCAATGGTTAATTGAATACCTGGCATTAAGAAACCTAATGCTCTATTTGCGAATTTATCGTCTTTAGTTAATGATTCATTAACATTAGTGAACTTCTCTTCTTGGTAAGATTCTGCGTTATAGGCTCTAACAACTCTAAGACCTTCAAGATTCTCTTTAGTGATTAAGTTAACCTTATCAATTCGTTTTTGCATGCTAGAGAAGCGGGGAAGCGCCAATCTAACTACGGCAAAGATAATTAAGGCTAATAATAAGACTGCTCCTGCAATTACTAAGAATAATTGATAACGACAAGTATCAGGATCGGTTAATAAGAAGACAAATGCTCCAACCGCAAGTAATGGTCCATAAAGCATAAAGCGGAATAATAAGACATAAGTGTTACTTACGTTTGTAATATCATTCGTGGTTCTAGTAATTAAGCTAGATACACTATACTTATTCATTTCGTTTTCACTAAACTGACCAATCTTGGTATATAGTTCATAGCGAACTCTTGCCATCATCTTCGCGGTTACTTTACTCGCTAAGGTACAAGTCGCTACTCCCATAACTCCACTAGCTAATGCTACTAATATCATTTGGATTGCGGTTAGCACCACTTCTTGCATGTTAACTCCAGATGAACCATCTTGAATCATCTTAATGATTTCTCCCATTAAACTTGGGAGTAAAAAGTCGAAAACGACTTGGGCACAAGTTAATACGATGATTAAAATAACTAACCACCAATAACTCTTTAGCCTTTTTAAAAATTTAAACATAACATAAATAGAGTAAAGAAAAGAGAGTAATAAGTCAATGTAATAATGAATTATTACAATTTAATAGTTATCTTTTTTAATCATATAGATGTAAGTGGCGATTGTAGCTAGAAAATCAAGTAACATTCCACCGCCAAACATTAAGGCAATTCCATCAAGAGTCGGAATAAAGATTCCTGCTTTCCATAAAGAAAACATAATTACATAATAAGTTCCGTTAGTGACAATAGTTTGAATTAGCATTAAATAAGTCTTACCACGCCCATAAATAATTCCATCTAATAAATAGTTATAGATAAACGCAATATAGAAACCGGTTTGAATTAAAACAATGTGGAAAATTGTTTCATAAGCATCAGAATTTAAAACATATTGAATAAATGGTTTCCATGCAGGAATTGTAATTAGCCAAAGGATTGTAAAGAGCGTTGATATAACTATATAACCAAGAAATTTATCTTTTACATTTTTTCTGTTCTCAGCAGTTTCTTTTTTAATTACATCATAAAGCGCGGTGGCTGGTAATAATAACCAAGTCCAAATAAAATTGTTTGCCACCCAGTATGCGCCTTGTTCACTAATTGTGTTTACTAGACGAAGTACCATTAACATATAAGCAAGATTGCGGATAAATGATTCTAAACCTGATAATAAACCTATCTTCCCGTATTCTTTTAGCCATTTAAAATCTAATTTATCTTTAGTAAAAACATTAATGCCTTCTTTCTTAAGCATAATGAAAGATGAAACCACCGAAATTATTGACACAGCAATATTTGAAACCGCAATCCCATCCACTCCCATATTCGCTGAGCAAGGAAGCTTAGAAATTAAGAATGTATCTAACAATATAGATAAAACTGTTTGAACCACTAATAAGATGTACATATACTTATCCTTATTAATAGTTACCAGTAAAACCGTAATAAATTTAGAAAGAATAGAAATAGTGGATGCAACTGTTTCTAAACGTATATAATTAACAGTCTCAGTTAAAGTGCTTGGATCGCTTGCCATAAATTTACATAACGGCTCAGCGCAACTAATGATGATAATTGATAATAGTAAATAAGCACCGCCACTTATTAATAATCCTGTTCTAGTTTTATTTGCTAATTCTTTTTTATTGTTAAACGATTTGCCTAACAAATAGAAAAGAGGCAAGATAAACGCTTCTTCAATTACTTCGTAAATGATGTTAACCCATGCGAGTTGAGAAGCAATGTCAACTCCGCTGCTACTTGGCAAATCACCTAAAAAGAATATTCTTAAAGTTTTATATAAAGCAGGTATTAATAGGGTTGTGGCTAGAACTAACCACAACCTCCAATTAAAGGTCTTAATGGAATTAATTATTTTCTTCATAATTGTTCACCTTTATTATACTTCTTAATTAACTCTTCCATTTCAGTCTGATTTAATTTAACTTTTGACTTTAATTCTTTGAAAATATATTCCGCTAATTTTTTATTTTTTAGTAATATTTTTTTGTCTTCTTCGTATAAAGTTTGTAACTTATCAGCCATAAACTTTTCGATTTTAGCTGATTTAATTTCTGAATCAGCATTGTTTCTTGAGGAGTTCATCATAAATTCGATTGAATTTATTTTTTCGCTTATAAGATCAAATCCAAACGCACCTATATTCATAACGCTAATAATTAAGGCCTTGGCGTTACTCAAATCAGTCATACCGCCTAAACCAAGATCTTTAATATAAGTTTCTTCGGCTGCCATACCAGCAAGTTCTATCATAACTTTATGATCCAATGTATTCTTAGTAACCTCAACACGTCTAGTTGGAAAATCATCAGTTCGCATAAATCCCTTGACATTTCCATATCTTTCAACTGATAATGCGCCAATTGTTTTGTTAAGAACATAGTTTAGAATGAAATGGCCTATTTCGTGATAGCAAGTTATGTCTTCTGGGCCATTCAAATCTACCTTACGAATTTCTTGAAAGAACACCACTGGAATAATTCTTTCAAAATCAGCGAGCGTAATTTTTGTTTTCTTTTTTGAAGCACAATCAATAATAGTTTCGTTAACTAGTGTTTTAATATCGGCGCCAGAGAAACCAGATGATTTATTAGCTAACACTTTTGGATCTATTGATTTAGTAATATCATTTTTAACCAAATATAGTTTGAAAATTGCTTCGCGAGATTTCAAATCGGGCATTGGCATTGTAATTCTTTTATCCATTCTTCCGCTTCTAATTAACGCAGGCGGTAATTTACCACGAGCGTTTGTGGTAGCGATGACCATAATCCCACTAGTTGAGGAAATACCATCAATTTCCGTTAAAAGAATTTTTAATGTCTTTCTTGAATAGTCAGAATAGAATTCTTCTGTCATTACTAATTCATCAAGTTCATCAATAAAAATAATCGATGGTGCGTTTTCACGGGCTTTTTTAAATACATCTTTTATTGATTTAATAGTAGCAGTTTCAGTTTCACACTCATTACTTTCAAATTCATAAAACGGAACATTTGATTCATTGGCAATTGCTTTAGCAAGCATTGTTTTGCCAACGCCTGGTCTTCCAGAGAGAATTAGTCCTTTCGGAATATAGGCACCAATTTTTTCATATTTTTTATGATTTTTGAGTACTTCAATAATTTTTTCGGCTTCTTGTTTCTCTTCATCGTAGCCAGCGATGTCTTTTAAATAAATTTTTTCCATAAGTTTTCACCTCTGAAAATAATATTATTTATAAATAAAGATTAATGTTGTTTTGTGATAAATGTCATCACACGCCTAGTCAAATTGTGAGATTTTTTCGTTTTTAAGATTGACTACCATAGCATCCCACATCGCCTTTTTCTCGCTAACAAACATATCGTACATATGCAAAGCGTCATCTGGAAAATTTACTTGCCCGGGTTTGTTTTTAAAATATTCTTTGCCGCCGTGAAAATGTATTTGCAAAAATAGAAACATGTAGTAACCGATTTCTTTTGGGGCGTTATCCCATACTCTAGTGCTAGCATTGAATGCATAGCCACTACTATGCCCAATGTCTAAACTAATTTGATAAAGATTGTATATGCTAACGCCAAAAGCAGAATTGTTAAGAGCTACACTAATATAGTCCTTAACAACCTGGCGATAGTATCCGTGCATTTCTTCGCTAGGATAAATAAAATATAAAGAATCTTGTTTTACGCCTTTTATAAAATCTTCTAATTTAAGGTTTGGAAATTTTTCTTTATAGTATTCGTTATATAATTTGGATAAGGGTTCATCGACTTTTGAGAATAAGGATGAATTAGCGTGAGAATGCCGAGAATAGAAATCAAATAACTGATAAGTGGTTGAAAGACGATAAGCTCTTTTCATGAAAGCATATTCCTTTTGAGTTTGGACTCCTGATACTTTCATAAACACGCCTAAGTTTTCAATAAAAATTTTAAATTTAATTACTGCTTGCTCATGAAAGCCAAATCCTCTACAAATTTCGATATCCCGAATTAAAGCGATTAACGAACCGATTTGGCGATAATAAAAATAATCTACCGAATTATCCAAATAATGAGTTGTAGCATAATTCAATCGCCCTAACACTTTTGCTTCCATTAACGCTCCACGAACATTTTGGTCAATTAATTTATTTTGTTGATTTTCATCAAACGAATTCATCTCGTTATCTGCTAGATATCCTCTTTCGTTCAAATACTCTAAACCGTATAGATATATCATTGTTATAACATCATGTCTATGTTTGGATATAGGTTCCAATATGTTTTCTTCAAACGCAGCAGGATGTAATAAAATACTCAGAAATTGATAACAATCACCAAACGACGAGCCTAAATAATGATTGATCATCTTTAACGGGGAGACTGAGTGGAAAGGATATTTTTCGCTATTTATGTCGTAATTATGTATTTCTTTTTGTAGGAAAAATAAAGAATCCCGAGAAGCTGATTTTAAAAATTTAGTCTTACAGCCAAAAAACTTAGACCATTTTTGATAAAAACCCTCTAAATCCTTTTGACGATTTACTAATATGTCATTCGGCGGAAAATTTTCCATCACCCATTTAAATACAACCGATTCATTCGAATATTCAATAGGCAAATATAATTCACGATACAAATCATAATTATGCTTTTTTAAATCTCCACACTCATGACATTTTAGAATTGCTATCGCTTCCAACACATTTCTGGCATTTAATTCAATTCCTGGTGAGCCTATGCCACATATATGATCATTTAAAAAGATTGCCATCATATTGGTAACTAAATCTAGTTTTATACCATATTGAAAATAATCCTCGTTTGAAACGCTTGTATCATTAAATCGACTACGACAATCCTTATCGAGTTTAGACAGCGATTTATAGATAATGTTTTTATTTTTTAAAGCTTCCTGAACATTCATACATTTATATTATATATAATCAATTCAATTTTAGTGATTTTGTGATGCACTACATCACATTCAATGTTTTTAGTTGTGTTTTTCTTCTTAATTGATATAATGAGCATGAAACTAGGCAACCGATGCCTCTTGTAGAGCGATCTACGCGGAGGAGGTAATCGATATGAATAGTTTCTCTTCCTATGACGCGATGATTGCGTTGTATGAAAAAATTCGGGACCGGATCAAAGATCGGCCTGATGTTACACAAGCGCTTCTTGCAAAAGAAGTAGGTGTCACACGTGAACACCTTAATAGGATGCTTAGCAATAAATATCCTATGAAAGTGGAAACATTGATCCACCTTATGATCCTTCTCGATATGAATCGCCTGCTCTAAGAGCAGGCTTTTCTTTTGTGATGACATATGTCACAAAACAACATTTAACATATAAAACCGATATTATAAAATTAGCTGTAACGTTCTTACAGCAAAATCCTCCATAAGGGCAAGGCACAGACCTTGCCCCTAACCTATATATAGAGGTATAAATATACAAAGGAGAATATTATGAACGAAAAAGAAAATATGCAATTCAAAAAATTTGTTGAAGAATTGCACAAATTGGCCATTGCTAATAAAGACAAGGAAGTGCCAGACGTAGTAAGTAATAGAGATGCTCTCATTGCCTATTACATCGTTTCACATATTGATATTATTGACGAAGGCGATGCTTTATTGTTTTTGATTGCCAACAACTTAATTAACACTTATATCAAGCAACCCGAGGCATTAACTTGCTTTAAATACGTATTTAAAAATTCATTATTTATCATTCTAAATAATTTAAAGAAGCGTGATTTTCCGAATATAAAAGTGAATTATATTGCCAAAGAATTAAATAATAATAATTTAATCCTGTTTACTATCTATGATATGCAATTTTCCTATCACTCTATCCCAAAACGTATGGAGTGGTGCATTACTGATAAATATAAGAGCGACACTGTCTTCGCAGGCGTAAGAAATAAAAACTGTATTAATGAGTTATTTGCTCGAGTTCTAAAAAATAAAATCAAATACAACAACATTACTATTAGAAAAAAACCTTTATTAAAAAATGCCTATGATTTAGCGGATGATTATTTAAGTGGAAAGCTAAAGAACAAGGATATTAAATACATTTGTCGTCTTCCTGATTATTGCTACACAGAACATCAAGATCAACTGGGCATTAAGGTTAATCAAATTAATCAATCAAGCCGAAAAAGCGGAATCAGCTATATCTTACAAAGTAAATGGGGTGAATTTTATCGATCTGCTTTGGACAAACTTGACTTAGAGGAATCGAAAGGTAAATTATGTACAATAAGCGCCACGCTAAAGCAAAACGAAGCGGATTTAAATGCGGCAATTGATATTATAAAAAAGAATAATTATGTTCCAGTCGATAAAATAACTCCGTCAAGTTTTATTATAGTTAAAGATGAAGAAGATAAGGATCGATTAATATCAAAACTCAAACATCCATATAATGGTGAATTTATTAAGCTTAAATAAAAGAAATAACAATTTCTATATATTTTCTATATATTAGATTAATTCAAGAATTTCGTAGCAAGTAAAGCCAAACGCTGAACGAGCGAGTCTTTGATCTGCAACGCTTTCGGCATCGGCTTTTGATTTGCCTTCTAAGACTTCACGAAAACAGACCCTCTTGGATTTGAGGCATTCTTGGTCAAAGTAATATCTGATTTCGTACTGCATAGTGTATATATAATAAAGCAAAAAATTATTTAATGTAAACAAATTTTTTAATTTGTGCGATTTTTCGGACAAAAAATCTACAAAAATTTTTATTTCCCTGCTTTGTGGAAGGATAAAAAATGCGTGTAAGCGCGAGAAATTAGAAAAAAGTTAACTTTTGCATGGTTTGGTTAACTTTCTTTAAAACTCAAAAAAAATTATATTTATTTATAAATAAATATTCTTAGCCTCCGTGAGGATTTTTGTCATTTTTTGTTAATTAACTAATAGGAGGAATTTTAATATGTTAAAAAATAGAACACCATTGGATGAATTCGCTAAATTATTAGAAAATCCATCACATGATTTATCAGTAGATGTGTATAATGGAAATAAGAAGATCCAGGAGAAAGGTGTGAAGAAGCGTAAATCTAAATACACATTGAATGAGATTGGTGATGCTTTGTTTGAACTAATTAATCGTTTTGACTATGTGGTTAAGACTAATAACCTAAAAGATTTATCTAAACAAAAGCGTATGAAGAAATAAGAAGATCCAGGAGAAAGGTGTGAAGAAGCGTAAATCTAAATACACATTAAACGAGCTTTGTTTGAGTTTATTAAAACCACTAACGCTCGTTTTGACAGAATAGAATCACGTATTGATTGTATTGACGCTCACCTTGATTATAACGGTCTTAAGCAGTTACCAGAAAATAAATAATACTTAGAAATCACTATAGTTCATATCAAACACTATTTTCGTAGTGTAACTAGGATATATTTTACTTATTTCTTTTTCTACTAGTTTAGTGATGTCGTTCTTTTGTTTAACTAAGCTAAAATCAATTCCGATATCTAAAGATACCCTTTTCTCTTTTTGATTAATATATACACCATGAACACTTAAAATGCCTTCTTTATCCTTTAGGGCATCTTTAACCATTTTTCTAATCTTTTCGGTATTAGAGTTAACCGAATATAATCCTACAGTTAAGAAGATATCGTATTTCTTAAGAATGCTATCTTGAATCATAGTGGTTAAAATATGGAATTTATCGATTCCCAATTTATTATCCACTTCGACATGAACTGATCCAATCGCAAAATCAGGACCATAATTATGAATCACTAAGTCATAAGCGCCTATTACATTAGGAAATTTAGATATTTCTTCTTTAATTTGCTTAGTGATATTAGCATCGGGTCTAATACCAATTAGTTTAGAAGCAGAAGTTAAGATAATCGTAATACCAGTTCTTAATACGAATATAGAGATTAAGACGCCTACAATACCATCAATTGAATAATTAGTGGTCATCGCGACAATAATAGCGATTAAAGTCGAAGTAGATATAATCGCATCTAAGATGGCATCAATACCTGAGCCCATTAAAGCATCAGATGAATATTTCTTACCTTTGATACGAGTAAAGATTCCTAACGCTAATTTAACGACAATAGCTAAAGATATAACAATAAGTTGTGGCCAACCATATTCAGGTAAGGTAGGAGTAATAATCTTCTCAATGCTTTCTTTAATAAATAAAATGCCAGTCGCTAAAATAATCGCTCCAATGATAAGAGAACTAAAATATTCAATTCTTCCAAAACCATATGGATGTTTCTTAGTGGGATTTCTTTTTGATAATTTAACTCCGATTAAAGTAACTACAGATGACACTGCATCGGTTAAATTATTAACCGCATCAAGAATAATCGCAATTGAATTAGCGATAATTCCTACGACCGCTTTAGCCGCAACTAACAATACATTAGTGATAATTCCAATCGCACTAACTTTAACAATGTTCTTTTGACGAACAGTACTATTTATTTTCTTCATAAGGACATTTTATAACATATTTATATCGTTGATATATTAATTTAATATCATTATTTTCTCGTGAGATCCATATTAACAAGATGCATCCAGAACGATATGTCCATCTACAATGCCAACAGGAAACCATGCGGGTTTTGTTTTATAGAAAAGAATATAATATATGCATGAATGAGTTTGATAAAATCAAAGAGAAAGCCGAAGTCAACTATCAGAATTACAAAATCGATGATGGTTTAAATTGGTATGAAGTAGTCGATAAAGTTTTGAATAAAGTTATATATCGAATTCTAGATAAACATGATTATAGTGATGCAGTTATTTTAAATGCGGGTTCCGGTGGCCAAACCTATAACACTAAGGGTAAATTGATTCATCTAGATTTAGTAAAATCTAATATTAAACAATTTGAACATTATTTAGTTGGTTCAATTGAATCCATGCCAATTAGTGATAATAGTGTCGACATTCTTATTTGCGTTGGTAGTGTGCTTAATTACACTAACCAAGAAAAAAGTATTAAAGAGTTTAATCGAGTTCTTAAGAAGAATGGGATTCTTATTTTAGAATTTGAACGTAGCAATAGTGGAGAGTTCCTCTTTAATAAGAACCATCATAAACAATCGTTCTTACAAAAATACGAATACAATAAGCAAGAACATTTATTAATGATGTACAATGAGAAATTTATTATTAACCAACTCAAGGATAACGGTTTTAAATTAGACTACAAAAAACGGTTTCATACATTATCTACCCTTTTATATAGGTTAGGGATGAAAGAGGAGCGCGCTGCTAAATATGCGAAAGGAGATTGGTTACTTAAGCCACTATCTTACTCTTTAGCGCATAACGTTGTTTTGGTATTAACTAAAATTTAGGCAATTTCTTTTACTTCTTTAGAATTAACATTTAATTGATATGTATGAGCGTTTCCTAATACTAACTTAGGAATATAATTCATGAAATATAAGTTAGATCCCATGAACGCTAAATCAGAAGCATAATATTTTAAACCTGTACCAGTATCATAACCTAATATTAGTTTTTGAGTATCTTCTCCAACGGCCTCTTTACTAACCCGATAAAATCCGGCTTTAGAAGGTTTGGAAATAGGGTAGGAATAATAATAAATATATCCATCATAATCAACCATTTCATTCGGATTAGTATCGGTCTTGGCAAGTATATATTCTGAGCCTGGAGCAGAGAAAAAGGTTAATCTAATAGAGTTATCAGTAATCCCATTATAAATGTAAAAGATATCATTGCCATCAATAGTAAATTGCTTTACGTTTTTGGTAGTATCAGAAAAAACTTCAGATTTCATGTCTTGAGATGTAGGGGTGATATCTGGATATCTAATCGATTCAATCTTCCCGTTATCTTGTCCGGTACTGCAATTAATAAAGTAAAGCCGCTCATCGGTGTTTCTAATTACAAAGTTTTTAGCGCCATTAATATTAGAGAATTTTACATATTCACTGCCATCAAGTTTCATTCTAGCTATACCGCCTGCTGTGCCCACAAAATTATAATGGGTGCCATAAATATACTCGCCATCCGTTATCATATTTCTTAAATCGTTATTATTTATTTTTACCGTTTCCGAACTTACATTCAAATCCGCGCAATAAATATCATTATTTGTGAGTAAGGTGACTTGATTGAAATAAATTTTGTTGTTATGAATGAAGAAGTCTTCTACCTTATCAGTTGATAATTGGTAGCTTTTCTTTGTTTTTTCATCGTAATAACATAAGGTTTTACCTGCATACATATCAAGATAATAAACTCTACTACCATTTGCTATAGTACGCCCACCGGTATTCACTGGTGTATATTCTGGTTTTACAAATCCCGCTAATAAATCAGTCTTAATTTTACTAGAAGGATCGTACCGATAAAGATGTAAATCGTTAGTATCAGTGTATACAACCGAATAATTATCTTCAATATCAAATCCATTTACATTTCCAGTTTCAACAAGGTGATCTTCTTCTTTGGAAATAACATCCACCGACCAAACTCCGTACTCAGAAGGATCAACCGCTCCAAACCAATCGGTGTAATTAAAATAAACTTTGTTATTTTTAACTTTTAAAAATTCGCCTGCTTTATTAGTTAATTTGATAACTTCATTGCTATTAGAGGATAAGCTAATATAACCGATGTAATCATTAACAGTACCATTAACTGAACAGTAAAGTGTCTTGCTATGAATAACAAACTCATGCATTTTTTCCTCTGATACCTTAATTGGATCAGTTGGAGTGGTTAGGTTAAATTTGTAAATTAAACTATCTTTGGCATTAATAAAATACAAATCATTATCATAAATCTCAAGGTTATCAGCTTTCCCTTCATAGATTTTAGTTACAACCGGTTCGGTTTTGGTGTCAGTTGTATCGACTTTATAAATTCCTGAAGCGCCTGATGTTAATAAATTCTTTGAGTAGTAATAAACGTTGTCACTATATTTTACGAAGTCATTTATTTTAGAATCGGTATATTTTAATGTAGTCGTATTGTTATTAATGCTTTTAATAGAATTAATTAATGGAGTATTCGCATTAAATAAAATTTCTGAACTACTATATCTTTTAATATTTTTAGGTGCAGAATAGTCAATTCTAGCAAAGGTGCCATCGGTTTTTAATGAATATAAGCGTTGAGAATCTAAACCATTAGCAAAATAAATATCATCACTTCCAGTCACATAAACCGGCATATATTTTCTTTGTTCTTTAATAGTTAATGTTGCGGTTAAAGTTAAAGTAACATAATTCTTATTAGTTATAACAATTGAGTAATCATACTTGCCTACTGCTTTTGCTTCTTTTACTTCTTTTCCTTGATATTTAACGGTTTGTTTTGTATCCGTGCCAGATGGTAAATTTCCAATTAATTTAACATCCTTTATATGATCAGCCCCATCATATATAACAATCTCACTATTATAAGTTAATCCTTGGAATTCAGCTGGAGCAATAGTTAAAGTGGCTTCAAGAATTTTCGTCTCATATCCCTCCTTAACTAAAGTAGCAGTTGCTTTATACGAACCTACATCGGTATATTCGTCTCTACCACTATAGGTAATAGTAGTGTCTTCTGGGGCGCCTTCAACATCCCCTAATTTATGCTTATTCCCGTCATAGGTTACAGTTGAAGAAGAGAAAGTAGCATCATCGAATTTACCTCCTCTAATAGTCAAAGTTGTATCAAATCGAGCGGTTATGTAATTTTTATTTGTTAATGTCACTGAATAATAATAAAGACTAGGATCAATTGCTTTATCTACTTTTTGGCCTAACCTATTTTTAACCTCTTGTGTTTTACTCGTGCCAGACGGTAGTTCTCCGGTTAATTTAACATCGTTAAAATGATCTTTACCATCATAATCAAGCGATACGCTTTCATAAGTAAGACCGCTAAATTCAGCTGGATTAATGTTTAAAGTAGCCGTAAGCGTTATGGTTTTGTATTCTTCTTTAGATAAAGTCGCACTAGCTTTGTAAGTTCCAACATCAATTTGAGGTACTCTGTCATCATAAACAATATTAGTACCCTCCGGAGCGCCTCTTACTTCGCCTAATGTATGCTCTTTACCATCATAAGTAACATTTATTGAATCAAAATAAACGTCCTTAAATTCCTTTTCCTCTGGTGTAGGAGGAGTTGGTGGTGGTACATCTCCGGCGCCACAAGAAACTAAAGGGGCAATCATTAGGCATAAAGCCACTGCAATCAAAGATTTTTTCATAGTAATTCTCCTTAAATATTATTTAACATTACCTTATTGTTTATTTCAATAGAAATAAAACTTTTTAAATATTCTTTTGCACACGCTAAAACTTCTTCATTTAATTCTTCAGGAAATAAGAAACCTTCATTTGGATGATTTTTTATATATTGATATGCACCGTATACTCCAGCGCTTACTTGGCGAATCGTAGCAAGTTCATTTAATTCCTTTGAATCCAAATAATTAGCGAAGTATCTACTCTTAAAACGTTTACCTTGAATTAGAATACCTACTTCTTCTCCACCACTAACATAATCTTTTTTAGTTAGTAGTTTGTAGTTAGGATGTTTATTATGAAAATTATCGTTAACTGAAGTAAGAGCAAGATTAGACGGATGATATAGGAAAATTACTGTAGGACGATATTTTTTATAAGTTAAATATTCACGCATAGAGAAGATTTCTTCGTGACAAATTACATTAGCGGTAATTCTTCCTTTAGAATAAACCGTTTCTTCTTGATATTTAATGCCAGACGCTCTTAAGGCAATGTATTGATCTTTGATATCGATATCATAATAAGCATCGTGTTTTAGACAATTTTTAACATTATCATAAGCGATTTCAGGGCTACTAATCGATTCATAGTAGAATGCTTTAGCGTTCCAAGGTGAATAAATAGTGTCAAGGTTACGCTCAATTGAGAACTTTTGATTATCAATATCAATTTCTTCAATCAAAGTGATTTTAAGTTTTTTGGCTACTAGATTATATTTATTATCTTTAATTAATTGTTTTAACTTATTCCTAAATAGGCGAACATATAAAGAATTATCTTTATTAATAATTTCTTTAATCGCTTCTTTCATAAATAAAGATACTAATCCCGGGTTCATTCCAAATTCAATAACTGAAGTTACTCCTTTATGCCCGTATTTTTCTCTAAGTTTTTTATATTCTAAGAAATGTTGATGGATACTAATCCAAGACTTATCATTCACCCAAGACGAATCTGCGGTAAATAAATAATGAATATTGTGATTTAAACAATATTCTAGAATTGTTAAACTCTTCACATTAGTAGTAAAGTCAAATAAATAATCGCCTTCTTTTAATTCATTTAAAACACTCAATAAATTATCTTGTTCGATTTTAATGTTTTTAAAATTAGCGCGTTTACCACCTAACTTAAGAAAATCGTTAAGTTTATTCTTATCTTCTTCGACACAATAAAAAGTATTAGGATTGAATTTGCCTTTATCTTTTAAAATGTTTAAAAACGATTGGCCCACTAGGCCTAATCCTAATACGTAATATTTCATTAGATAACTTTAGCGCACTTAAGCAATGCACAGAATAAACCGATAATCACACCAATTGCAAGTAACACTAGGAAGAACTTAAGTAATCTCTTACTTCTTCTTTCGCTAATCGCTTCTTGACGCGCTTCTTCTTGACGCTGATATTGAGCTAAACGAGCCTCCTTTTCTTCTGGAGTCATTTCGTCTAACTCTTTTTCGCTTGGCATGGTCGGCTTACTTGGTATATAGTCGCCACCGCCAAAACTTCCACCACCTGATCCCATAATTTAATCTCCTTTATTTAATTCTACCTATTATATAAAAAGGGAATGATACTGAAGCACATATCATTGATAATGCTAATGCTATCCCAAAGATAAAGACTCCAACTGCTGCACTAATAATCCCACTTGCAATCTTTAATGGGATTAAAATAACTACATCTCCATCAAATAAATGACCTACAAAATAAACCGGAACTTTTACACTAGCAGTAGCAATATCCACAAACATCTCTGTAATATATGTATCCGAAAAAATACAATAAACTACTGCTAAAACTAAATAGGCAAATAAAAATGCTAAACCTACCCATCCACCAGGACTAACGGCCTTACCGAATATTATTCCTAACACTAAAGTTAAAATAAATGCAACTACTGCAGCGATAATTCCACCAATTAATGACTTATGCCCTTCAACTCCAGTAATTTTGCTTTTAAATTTACTAGAAGAAATCCCGCTTTTACTTTTAGTTGGGTGAACTTGTTCAATCTTTTGATCAAGCTCTAACCCTTTTTGATAGCATTCTTCACAAATCGTGACTTCAGTACGTTCACCATTATCGCGCCTAAATACTTTATGAGTAGATTCATTCTCGCCAATCTTACGATGACAATCATGACATGTTAACGCTCCATAATTTACGGATTCGCCCTCAAAGTCATTGATAACGATATTTGTGGTGTCATTACCTTTGTCTTCTTCTTTTTGCTCTTCTTTTTGCCCATAGATTAAATCATCAAGCTTACATTCAAAAACCTCAGCCATTTTCTCAAGCATATCTAAATTCGGTTCAACTTCATCTTTTTCGTAACGTGAAATTGCTTGGGGTGAAATGAATAGACGTTCCGCTAATTGTTTTTGGGTTAGCCCCATTTTCTCACGATAGGTTTTTATGTTGCTTCCAACTTTCATTCGTTTTGACCTCATGGGTTTATTTAACCGAAATACTTTAAAAAAGTAAATCAACTAAATAGGGAATTGCTCAACAATTTGTGGAATTCTCTTACTAATTTGATTATATCAAATATCTATAAGCCTATCGCAGAATTAAAATACTCTTTAACTATTTTTTTTAAAAAATAATAATGAAATATGATTTTTCTTAGATATGCATTGTGTCCCTTATATCGTACAAATAAAATATTTAATTTGATGTAATTTCTAATTATGAGATTATATTAGTAGTCTTGATATTCACAAGATGCGTCTGGAACGGAAGAGCGTTCCATATACCTCCTTTACATTACCCACAGGAATTCCTGTGGGTTTTGTTATTGTATATGTACTAAATATTGGACATATGGATGCATTCATTTTAGAATTGTTTTATATTATTACTACGAGGTATAAGTTATGACTGGAAAGAAAGCAAACATCATGTTGGTGTATAAGATTTTAAAGGAATATAGTGACGATAAGAATCCTTTAACTCAACAACAAATCATTGATTTAATTAATCAAACCTATGGCGTAGAGTTAGAGAGAAAAAGTGTCGCTAGTAGTCTACAAATACTTCGTGATGATCTTGATTATGATATTAATAAAGGTGCGAAAGGTGGCTTTTATTTAGGTGAGAGATTATTTGAGCCTAGTGAAGTTAATTATTTAACCGATGCAATCTTTTCATCTAAAGCCTTAAGTGGAAATTATGCGAAAGATTTATATAGTAAGGTGCTTAGTGTATTATCCGTTAATTACCGAAAGAATTATCGACCGATGTATAAATGTGATGAAGTCGATCGAACTGAAGATAAAGAATTCTTTATGACCATTGATACGATTACTCATGCGCTTAGACATAACCGTAAAATCTCTTTTAAATATATAACTTATGACGAGAACCTTAACGTGGTTCCTAGAGTTAAGAATGGAAAAGACACAACTGTTATCTCCCCATTACATATGGTGTACTCTAGGGGCTTATGTTATTTATTAGCGATTCCTGAAGAACATAAGGAATTAAAAGATTTAACTCCTTTTAGAATCGATTATATGCGAGACGCAAAAGAAGTAGAAAATAGTCGTAGAGATAAAGCTACGCTTATTCCTAAATATAAAAATGGTTTTGATATCGCTGATTATTTAAATAACCATATTTATATATTTGGTAGCAACGAAAAAACTAAAATTAAATTATTAGTCAAGAAGCCTGATGCAATTCGATATTTGAAAGAATGGTTTGGTAAAAGCGTAGGCTTAAAGAAAGAAGGAAATAAGATTATCGCTACTTTAACTAGCGATGAACAAACATTCTTCTTTTGGATTATGCAATATAGTGAACACTACACATTACTTGAACCTAAGAGTTTAGTGAAAAAAGTTCGTGAAGCAGCGCAAAATATATTAGATACTTATAAGTAGGAATAAATATGATAACTAAAACGCTTTATGTAAACTATGCATCTTGTCCAAGACAATTTTATTACGCGATGTTTCATCCGGAAGAATTAGATACCGATAGCGATTACGCGAAGGGGATTATTCAAAAAGGCGTAATTATTGGTAAGGTTGCGCACTTATATTTTAAAGACACCGCTAAAGTTAATGTAGGTAAGATTCCTAATCTAGAACTACAAATTGAAACTACTAAGAAATTAATGCTAGATCCTAAAACTGATGCGATCGCCGAAGCTTCATTTAAATATAATGACTTATATTGCGCAGTTGATATTTTAAAAAAAGATGGAGATGGTTGGGCGATATATGAAGTTAAAGCTAGTGTAGATGCTGAAAAAGATAAATATTATCCTGATGTGGCATTTCAAAAATATGTATTAGAGAAATGTGGAATAAAAATCAATCACTGTTATTTAATGCATCTTAATCGTGATTATGTAAGACATGGAGATATTGATGTCAATCAATTGTTAATTCCTGACTCATACATATACGACGAGAAATTTATTGAAGTAGAAAAGATGATTGATTCTAATCTAGATGATGCTAGAAGGATGATTGATAATAAGCAATTACCAGACTATGGACCACACTGCACTAAAAGTTGTCCGTTCTTTGGCTTTTGCCATAAAAGCTTACCAATTCCCAACTTAACAAGTATCAATCATTTCGAAGCGAATAAGGCGCATGAATACTTTAAGCAAGGAATTGTGACTTATAAAGACGCACTCGCAGCCGGACTCGAATTAAAGACTAAAACCGGTAATCTCCGTAAAGAGGTCCAAGTTAAAGTTGGAGTAAGCGGGGTCTCTCCCTATATTAATAAAGAAGAAGTATCTAAATTCCTACATCAACTACAATATCCACTTTATCATTTAGATTTCGAAACCTATGCAGAGCCAATTCCGCCTTTTGATGGCGCGCATACATACCAAGTAGTGCCTTTCCAATATTCTCTTCATATTGAAAAGAGTCAAGGCGGGGAACTTATTCATAAAGAATTTTTAGCGGAGAAAATGGATTCAATGCGTGAACTTGCTGAACAATTATGTAAAGACATCCCGATGGATGTAACTAGCATTGCCTTTAACGCTGCATTTGAAAGAAATGTTATTAAACATTTAGCGGAGAAGTTCCCGGATTTAAGCGAACACCTCACTAATATTCAAAATCATATTGTAGATTTAGCGATTCCGTTTATGAAAGGTTACTACTACGACATTAAACAAGGTGGATCTAATTCCATTAAATACGTCATGCCAGCCTTATGTCCTAAAATGGAAGATGCTTATCATAATCTCCCCTTTGTTCATAACGGAGGCGAAGCGATGACTGCTTTCCCACGTATGATGGAAGAGCCTAAAGATAACGACTATCAAAAGAAACGTCAAGGTATGTTAGATTATTGTGGACTAGACACTAAGAGCATGGTTGAAGTCCTTAACGTCTTATGGAAGGCAATTAAATAATTAACCATTTTTAGTTTTTTTAGCTTTATTTAACAAGTTGAAAGTTTCAACCGTCAATATTGGTCGCCAATTGGTACTCTGATTTAAAACTCTGATTATTTCTATTGCACGGGTCAAATTATTCACTGAATAATAAACTATATAGTCATTAACGATTAAATAACGTGCATCAAAACTCGCAAAGAAAGATTTATTGTGTATTCTTTTTCCTAATTCAGGGAATGTAGGCAATAATCTAATTTGCTTAACAATATTTTTAGTAACTGTTTTTGCGGAATGAGGATTTAAAAAGGATATATAAGAATAAACTTCTTTCATATCCCTCCTCGCGCTTAAAGAAATGGTGAGGGTATATTTCATAATCCTAGATCTTTTTCAATATCTTCAATTGTACAAGTGCGACCGTGTCTAATGTCATCGATTCCTTGCAAAAGTTTTTTCTGCAAATCCAGTGTTTCTAAAAGAATCTCCAATGACCCCGCGTCCATAAGGACAGTATCTTCTTTTCCGTTTACCGTAATGTATACAGGCTGTTTGGTTTTTTTAACGTAAGCGGACATTTCTTTATAGTTATTACGTAAATCCGCTGATGGTCTAATATTCATAATATTACCTCCAATAAGATATCATAATTATATCATGACATTATTTAAAATAAAAACTCGCTCATTGCTGGGCGAGTTTTCTAATAGATTAATTAAGGATTACAAACAATCCAACCATTAGGGATATGGCTAGAATCGCCATATGTTCCAGAATTTTTTAGTCTCTTAAGATTGGTTTCGCCATTCCAGATAAAATATTTAGGACCATAAAATTCGCCTGTATCATTGGCCAACCAATCGGTCGTGTTACAACTCCAATTGGCAGAACCAGCAGTACCCGAATTAAGTTCAATTAAATTTAATTTAGGGCAGTTTTTAAACATGCTTGAATCCGCGAACGAGAAAATGTGCGCTTCCTCCAAATTAGAACAACCCTCAAACATACCGTTAAAAGTTTCGTGGTAAAATGCAATAGAGGCAGAATTAGTTGTAAGAATTAAGGGCGCTTTTGTTAAATATTTACAATTCTTAAACGCATGTTCAAACGCCTTGCCTCCAGGTTCAAAACCTTGACCAGAACTTCCTGAATTATCGCTTTTAGGGACTGCTGGCGCAGTTTTTATAGGAAAACCATTAAAGAAATCAGCAAAACCTTCCACTGGAATTCTCGTATTAAAATCTAATAAGGAAAGTAAATTTCCAGAAGCATTGAGTGTTACATTATTTGTATCACAAATAAATTGAGCATGGCCGGTAGAGATATATGGCCACTCTGTTGATGTTGTTGTAACGAGATATTTGTCGCGATTCCAAAAACGAATTTGATCACCAGCATTCAATATTGGCAAAGATTTAGTTACGTCATTCCATTTTGTCCAATTCGCTGACGCTGGGTCTTGCCATTTTTCACCAGCCTTACGTATTTGATAATATAGATTGTTACACGATATTGTGGACCCAAGCGTTAGTATTAATTTTAAATGCATCGTCGTACCATCATCATTAGCGGTGAGTGTGAAATATTTTTCGTATGCTTCAGCGCTAATTTCGATTGGACCAGTAATCGCATCTTTTTTAATTGTTATTTCTGTTCGAGGAACGGGGTCTATATATGATTTTGGCGTAAAATTTCGATACAGTCTGCCGCTTATCGAAACATCAAAGAACGGCGCATCGGTCGGAATTGTCCACTCTTGAGAATAGTAACCATCATTGAGATAGAAATTAATAATTAAATCGTTGGTGTGTTCCGCAACGGTTTTGGCAATTTTTAATGTTTTTGAATGAAGTACAATATCATCGTAGGTATCACTCCATTTTGCGTATAGAGTCACGTTGCTACAAATCGGTTGATCAAAATTAAATTTGCATTTAAAACTATCGTTATCAAGATACCAGCCTTCAAAATTATGTCCTTCTTTAGTTGGATTATCAGGAACTTCCACTGGCGAATCCATCGCAATGGTTTGTGAAGCGATTTCACTTCCACCGTTTGTGTCAAAAGTGACTTGGCAGCCATTATTACAACTAACTAATGGAGCAGTTATGAACGGAATTATTAATAATGCTTTTTTCATAATCTAATCTCCTTTACCCACCAATGCACTCCACGCCCCAGTTATCAGGAATAGGTTTATCTTCTCCATAAACACCCGCTTCCGTTAAAGCTTCGATATTATCAGTGCCGTACCAACGTAAAATAGCATAATGGCCCGCACTTAAAGTGGGTAGCCAGCTCTCGTTACCGCCAGGGGCGCCGCTAGGCCACGTAGTGGAACCTTTATTGCCAAACCCTACTGTAACACTTGTAATATTAGAACAACCTTTAAACATTTGTGCATATGCGTTTTTTGCTAATTCATTCGCTGGTAAATCGGCGCTCGTTAGTTCTGGACAATCTGCAAACATATTACCATAGCAACGATCTAAATCTTTCAAATTTGTCGCTGGTAAAAACGGCGTTGAAGTAATATGAGGACATTCACTAAACATGCCTTGGTAACAATGATCACTTAAAGCAATGCTCGATAAAACTGGGAAAGTAGTTAATGGGAAACCTTGAAACAAATTATAAAAACAATATGAAGTAGGGGATCCAAACCTGATCAATGAATCAATATCACCAGATACTTTAATCTTTTTATTTTCTTCGCTTACAAAAGTAACATAATTATTTTGGTCTGTACTCAAGCTAGCCTTCATCCCTCTAACTTTAATTGGTTTTGCTTCCGATATGACAAGTGGAGTGCCTGCTTGCCACGGCTTCCATTCGCCATTTTCGTTGATGTATTCGAGTTTAGTGTCAACACTGCCGTGGCACTCATAAGATACTTTAGCGCCGGGATCGCTTGGATCTGACGAGAAAGTTAAGTATTTTTCATAGGCGTTGGTTTGGATGTTGATTGGTCCGTCGATATCGGCCTTTTTAATAGTTAAGCGCGTAGTGTAATTATCTTCAGTAGAATAAATAGTGTCAACCGTAAAATTATTATAAGATTTACCAGCGATTGTTACAGTATAGAATTCTTTGGCAATCGGAATTGAATAATCATCCTTATTTATCCCATCCTTGAATGTAAAGTTGCATACTAAATCTTCATATCTAGGCACTGAGGTTTTATCAATATCTAGATTGGTCGAAGCAAACGTAACTGGGTAGCTGCGTTCCCATTTGCCATATAGCTTTAGATTAGAACAAATGGTGGTACTAAAATCAAAACGATATTCAAAAGTCCGGTTGTCGTAATACCAGCCTTGGAAAATGTAATTATCTCTTGGCGGTAGCTCTGGTTCGAAAGCCGTGCCACCATGCTTAACGATTTGGCTTGCGACCTTTGACGTTGAGTTTGAAACAAACTCTACGATGTAACTTTCTTTATTAATCCCACAACTAAAAATCAAAGGAGCTAGAAGTGGCATGGCTGATAAGACATTTATTCTCATACATTATCCCTCCAATATTCCATAGAAATAAGCATCTAACTTAATTATTTTTGTGTTTTTGCAAACAAATCTCCGTGTCTTTCGCGAAGAAGATTATAGAGTAAAACCACAATACAAACCGCTCCAACCGCAAGTGTATTGGTGGTCGCAGCGCTTAAAATGGCTTTGTAACCATTGCCATAGAATGTTTCAACCAGTGAACGAGATAAGACACCACAGACGACTGACATAATAATCATAGTGTCAACCGAAATCCATAACATCACTCGTCTATTGGTGAAAGTGTTATAAATCGCAAAGAATAAAGAAACAATCGTTAAAGAACCAGTAATAATTGCTGGAATAGCGTAACCACGAATTGCCACTAATACCTCGTACGAACCAGATATATAGGCTTTAGTAACGATATCAAAAATGTTTTGGTGATAGACAATAGCGTATGGTTCAGTAGCTGTATAATCCATGTAAGAATAATTTAAGTAACTTGATGTACCGACGAAGGCCACAACAATTAATAAAGCGGTCGCAATTCTAAAGGTAATGTATCTTGTTAAATCAACATTATCTACTTTTTCAAGTTGCGGTGCCTCTTCCATGGCAACACCAATTATTCCGAAAATTAGACCCAAAATAATTAAAATTGAACCCCATCCCATGTTAGTGAAAACTTTTCCACCAGTGAAAGGGTTGTATTCAGAATTATAGAAGTTGAATCTAACTAAAACGAGATATTGCAAAGCGGGAATAAAAGAAAATAAGAACATCTTGCGTGAGGATAAAGTCGCAAATTTATTGTTATGGTAGGATTGAAATATTTTGATGGCGCACACAATCATAGTGATAGCAATGCCACCAATCGCAACCATGCAAGAAATACCTAAAACAAGGCATCTAAACATTGTAAAACCATAACCAGCTAGGTTAGATCCGTGATAGGCTAAGAGTTCAACCCACATCTTATCGAAGAAATAAAGAAAATCGGCATCATAATGCACTTGGGTTTCTGGTAAAATGCCTTGAATATTGCACAAAATCGGGCCAAAAACCCCAACAAAAGTCAAAGCGAAAAACAGCACCATTGCAAGCTTTGAAAATAGCTTTATGCCAAGGACTCTAATTCCTCTAAAACGATATCCGCAATTCGCACAACGAATACTGCCATCTGGGTTATTTGTATGACATTTTGGGCATTCCATAATACACCTCGCAAAAACTCGATTACCATTATAACAAGACAGTTTTCCTCTTGTCAATTATATTGACAATTAATCAAAAACTCAATAAACTTAAATCATAGTATTTTATAATATTGGGAGTTTTGTTATGAGCGAAGAAGTAAAAACTAAACCAGTCAGAAAAGCGTTAAGCAAAAAGGCGAAGGTTGCTTTAATTGCCGTTTCAGGCGTAGTTTTATTAGCTGGCGGCATTACAGCGGGTATATTTTCAAACCAAATACTTGACATCATTAACAGGTGGGATGACGACATAGCTATTGCTAATGTTAACGATGAATGCAAAACCGAAATCGGCGAATTCGAAGATGACGAAGAAGGACTATTGCCATATAAATATTTAGGCTCCACTGAGACTAAACCTTCTCACCCAATAGAAGGATATGAGGATAGTGAAGTTCTCTCTGCCCATACTTTCTTAATCGGGCGTGTCGCAAGCGTTCCTTTTTATAATTCCGCTTGGATTAAATTCGATTACGAAAATATCGGCATTCGGATTACGTATTCACAAATTACCACCACCAGTATCGCTAATTCGTTAGGCTCGATGCAAGAAAGAACTCAATCAACCCATTGGAAAGAGTCTTCAAAATTTGAAGAAAAGTTTTATACTTCCGCAAAAGGTGGCATCGGACCAATTAAATTAAATGCCGAAAACACCATCAACTATCAAATGACCACCGAGATGGAGAGTGAGTTATCCTCTAAATACGTTTCTAGTTCTGAACAAACCACCACATCAATTGAAACTTTACAAAAGTCATCCGATTATTCAATTCAATTAAATTCAAAGAACGGATTTAAGAAAGGTAAATATTATCGTTTAACTTTGCAACAAACCGCATCAATGTATATGGTCATTTATGAAAATTCAGCAAAAGAGACAACAAACGATTCAAATGCTAAATTCTACGAACTTGTCAGTTATTTAGCGAACCCTAGTGACTATGTAATGGTAATTGAAGAAGCAGATGAACCTGATCCCAAAACAGAAAAAACCGAAGAAGAAAAATTTGATCCTTATCTTTATGAAGATTGTGCTAACTGGATTGAACAACAACGCGAAGATGAACTGGACGGCGGAGTCTCCCGATTAAAATGGATTATCACCGAAGAAGATCCGGTACCACCAACTCGTAAAGAGATATTAGATCCTTACTTTAAAGATGTTGATAGAGTGGAAAGCGATCTTTATGTAAGAAACTATGCCCGTAGCATTTCTGATGTTGGCAAGACAAACAATTACAGTGACCGCGTAACTTTCCCAACTCTATTCAAGAGTAAAAAATCTCCTACATTTGCCGAATTATTTAATTCGCCCAATGAACCGGACGAGAGATATCAAGGTTATGGGTTTAAATTTGTTGATCTTGAAATACAACTAAATGCATACCAAAAAGATGACGGCAATGCGCACGTCATACTAGTGGATAAAGATAGAAACAACATTAAGGAATGGAAAGAAGACCTCCCCGATGACTGCAGCATCAAGCAATACCACTATAAATATGAAGGTCTTGACGCATTGAATAAACTTCGTACCACTATCGTTCCATCCAAAGCCGATGGCTGGATTGAAATAATGTACGACGCATCTGGCAAAGACTTTGACTGGTGGGTTAACCAAGACTTCACATTGAAAGTTTGGATTTATAAGTAAACAAGAATAAGAGGCGATGAAAATTGCCTCTTTTTTTATTTTTCCTATTTTTAAATAAAAAATATATAATATTTTTATGAAGCAAAAATTATTCTTAACAATCGACATCGGTACGCAAAGTGTCCGAGTCTCTTTTATTAGTCCAAAAGGAGAAATAGTCGCCTTAAGGAAAGAAAGGTATCGTATACCTTACTTTTCTATGGAGCCTGGTTTTGCTGAAATTGATCCAAATGTTTATATGACATATATCGGTAAAGCTTATCGTGAATTAATTAAAGAGCACAATCTAATTAATGATGTGATTGGCGTAGCAATTACTTATTTCCGTGACTCAGTTGTAGTTGCTAAAGATGATATGGTTCCACTTCGCCCCGCAATTCTTTGGTTAGATGAAAGACGCGCGAAAGGAGAAGAAAAACTTCCTTTATTTAATAGAGCATTATTTAAACTACTCGGTGTGGGTGAACTTATTCGTTTAAATCGAATGAGGACTCCAGCGCATTGGATCAAAGAAAATGAACCTAAGATTTGGAGTCAAGTTACCAGGTACATGAACCTCTCGACTTATATTAACTATAAATTCACTGGTGAATATAAAGATAGCGACGCTAACTCAATTGGTCATTTACCAGTTGATTATAAACATCGTCGTTGGTGTAAAAATAATCATAACCTTACTGGTATGATTTATGGCGTGGATGTTAATACCCTTTGCGAAATGGTACCACCAGACGTCCCAATCGGTCGAATTACTAAAGAAGCTAGCAAAATAACCGGCATTAAAGAAGGCTTACCATTTTATGCCGTTGGTAGTGATAAAGGATGCGAGACCTTTGGTCTAGGCGCATTTAAGAATAATGTTGGTGCCGTATCATTTGGCACAAGCGCAACCATACAAACCACTAATAAAAGATATGTTACTCCTAGACCATTATTCCCAGCCTATCCTAGTGTAGTGTCTGGTTATTTCAATACTGAAACTATGATTAATAAAGGTTATTGGATGTTAACTTGGTTCGTCCAGCAATTTTGTGAAAAACAAAAAGAAATTGCTGAGAGACAAGGCATCCCTACTGAACAAATGCTTAATCAATTTATCGCAAAAGTACCAATTGGCAGTAATGGTTTATTAATCCAACCTTATTGGGGACCAACTTTAACTAAACCATTAGCAAGAGGCAATATGATCGGTTTTACCGAAAGTCATTCTAAATATCACGTCTATCGTGCCATTATTGAAGGCATTGATTACGAATTAAAAGATGGATTAGAGTCAATTGAGAAAAGACAAAGGAAAAAAGTAACTTCGTTAATGATTTCGGGCGGCGGATCTCAAAGTGATGAAATATGTCAAATCGCCGCAGACATCTTTAACGTACCAGTTAGCAAGATTCAAACTTACGAAACCACTTCTTTAGGTGCAGCCATGGCAGGCTTCTTAGCCATGAAAGTATTTAAGACTCCTGAAGAAGCGATTGAAAAAATGGTTAAAATTACTAAAACCTTTAAACCAATTCCGGAGAACGTTGAATTATATAAATTCTATTACAAACAATACCGCAAATTTTATCCAGCCTTAAAGAAGCCGATTGAAGAGATTACCCTTCATGATGAAAAATAGGCATTTAAAATATTACTTTAATGAATTATAAATACGCGTTTTTGCCGATTGGCAGTATATCTTATAAAGGAATTATTCCTTCTTTGATGACTTTTGTTAATAAAGAGCAATTATTAAACGAAAAGCTATGGAGTAAATTTGTAAAGGTATTTAAATATCATGAAGATAATGATGATTTAGCATGGCGATGCGAATATTGGGGCAAGATGATGCGAGGCGCATGTTTATGCTATCAATATCAAAATAACCAACAACTATATAAGGTGTTAGAGAAAACTGTAAAAGATATATTAAACACTCAAGGCAGTTTAGGGCGTATTTCTTCTTACACTGTTAAAAACGAATTTCAGGGTTGGGATATGTGGGGGAGGAAATATGTTATTACTGGTCTTTTACATTTTCTAGAAATCACTAAGGATCAAAAACTTAAAACTAAAATTATTAAAGCTTTAAAGAAACATACCGATTACATCATTAAACATATTGGTAAAAATAAAATTAACATTACTAAAACTTCTAATATTTGGTTAGGAGTAAATTCAGCTTCAATTTTAGAGCCTATTGTTTCTTTATATAAACTTACGCATGAAAAAAGATATTTAGAATTCGCTAAATATATTGTTTCAACCGGTGGAGTTAATAAAGGTAATTTAATTAAAGACGCTAATAACGATAAGTTATTACCATATCAATATGTAGAAAATAAAGCTTATGAAACGATGTCATTTTTTGAAGGCGTTCTTGAGTTAGCGATTGTTACCAAGAATCATAGGCTCCTTAAAACCGCTATTAATTTCTTTGATAAGGTTACTAGATCAGAAATATCTATTATTGGTAACGCTGGTAGTGAAGGCGAAAAGTTCTCACATGCCGCAATCAACCAAACTAAAAAACCTCGTGAATTTATGCAAGAGACTTGCGTAGTTACTACTTATATGCGTGTTATGGCTAAATTAAATTTATTAACCGGCGAAGAAAAATATTACGAGCGATTCTCAACCGCGGCGCTTAATTGCTTTTTAGGTTCAATTAATACTAATCATAATCCCGCTAAAGATTACTTTAAAAAGAAAACATTAAATCATTATCTACCTTTTGATAGTTACTCTCCGTTAGTAAATGATTACCGTGGATTATCAACGGGCGGACTTCAATATTTTAAAGATGGCTCTTTCTATGGTTGCTGTGCTTCGATTGGATCAGCGAGCATTGGTTTAATGGCGCTTACTTATATTATTCAAAATAAGCACGAAATCATTTTTAATGATTATTATGATAACGCTGCAATTAGCACTAAAGACTTTAAAGCAAATATTGAATCTAATTATATCCAAAACGGAAAAGTAAAAATTAAAGTTAAAAAGAATAGCAAACAATTATTATTTAGAATTCCATCTTGGAGCAAACATCCAAGCGCAATTATAGATAAGAAATTAATTAAGGTTAAACCAGGGACTTATCTATCAGTTAATAAATCAGTTCACAATATTACTTTTGACTTCAAACCATCTATTCAAACACACCACCTTAACCATATGAGCGCGTTTAATTATGGACAATTTACTTTAGGAATCGATGAAGAAAGTAACCCCAAATTAAAATTAGAACAATTAACAGCTAATAAATTAATCTTAAATAAGATTAAGCCTACTAAATCATCGCTTTTATCTTTTACTAGCAATAATGAATTAATATTTAAAGACTACTCTTCTTTAGGCAAAAACTATAACAAACGTCTTACAGTGTGGATTAAAGATAATTAATTTACATTTCTACATCTTCGTAATAATATGAGTAATCGATGCCTTTAATTATTAATTTACGATTAACAAAATCTTTAGTTAATGCTTGATTAACAAGATTAAATATCGGTTTTGCATTAGTCGGACTGACTTTCATCGCCTTAAAGTAATTCTCCTTGCTGATTTTTGACCAATCTACACATTGTTTTAAATTCTTAATTAATATTTGATCTAGCCAAATACGTGTTGCACGACCATTTCCTTCCATAAACGGATGGGCAATGTTCATTTCAACGTATTTATCAATTATCTTTTTAAGATTATCTTCAGGCATTTTATCAATCTTTTTTAATGTGTCTTTAAGATATAAAACGTTTGCAAAAACAAAACCATCTTTAGAAATGTTCTTTCTTCTAATCTTACCAGCAAAATCATAAAGACCGGCAAATATAAAAGCATGGATTTGCTGTAATCCTTCAGTTGTGCCAACCTCTATGTCCTTAATTAAATTAGAAGTGACTAACTCAATCGCTTTCTTTTTACTTTCTTGATCTAACGGATCATTACCGCCGCTTAACCATTCTTGAAGGTTTTTTCTTTGTGAATGCGGTAATATTTCTATTAATATTTTTACACCATCACTAGTCAAACAATCAGTGTCATAAGCTTTTCCATCCGCTGCTTTTAATTTCAGTTGCCTACAATTTGTAGACAACTCATGGTTTCTTGATTTTAAAGCATACCAATATTTGCGTGGATTATCAGTAGATATTGCTGCTTTGATTAAATCAACTGCGCATAAAAACCATTCCGAAGTTGCTTGATTCCAACGAGCTCTAACCGGCTTAGAATTGTAATATCTAATCGAAGTTTTTTCTTTCATATAACTTATAAATATTATAGCAAAAAACTGGCACTTTTTAAAGGTCTATTGTACTAATTTTACTTTAATTTACGTTTATCTTTTTCGTCTAAATCTAGGCCCAATGTTCCGCCTGGATTCATTACATTATTAGGATCAAAGTGCTTCTTTAATACTTTATATATTTCGTATTCGTTTTTACCAACATAGCCTTCAAGCCATGGTCCAAACATTTTACCAATACCATGGTGATGGCTCATTGATGCGCCAGATTTTTGAATCGCATCTAATATTGATGCATGATATTTTCTAAACTCTTCTGGATCAGACATCTTGCAGAAGAATATAAAATATAAATTCGCGCCTTGAGGATAAGCGTGGGATAAATGCGTAATACAAATTGCATCTTTATACGCTACACATACTTTTCTTACGCTTTGATGCACTGCTTCCATATTTGACCAATTCACTGTGCATTCAATCGTATCCGTTAAAATACCAAAGTCTTGTAAAGAATCTCTTAAATAAGGATCATTAAATCTTCCTTTCTCCCAAGATTTACAAACCCAGCCACCTAATGGGAAGCCTTTATATTTACGCGCGATGCGACCAATCTTCTTACGAACATTTTTCGCGAAACCTTTTTCGCCTTCTGAGAATCCTAAGAAGAGTGCAGCCTCGCCAATCTTATAACCCGCAATCGCTAATGCTTTCTCAAATACAGTGTCACTTATTCCATATAATCTCATCATGAATTTAGTTTCATGTTGATCAGATAATCTAAAGACACTTGAATAGCCACATTCACATTGCATCATTTCTCTAGTGGCTTCCATAGCGGTTTCCCAGTTTTTAAACATATAACAATATCTTTTTCTATTTTTAGGCATAAAACGGAACACACGGAGTGTTACTTCAGTAAGAACACCAAAGGTGCCTTCACTACCCATCATGATTTGATCTAGACTTGGTCCAGTTGCTTCTCTTATATATTTAGTAGTCTTAACGACTCCTTTTGGAGTTGCGTATTCTTGAGATAACACAATATCTTCAATCTTTCCGTAGTAGGTAGAATTTTGACCTGCACCACGAGTGACTACCCAACCACCGACACTTGAAAACTCAAAGCTTTGCGGGAAGTGACCACAGGTATACGCTCTTTTTGCGTTAAATTCAGTTACTGCATTATTTAAGTGCTTTTCTAAATCTGGTCCAGACATTCCAGTTTGAACCGTAATTGTTTGATCGATTTCATTAAAACTAATAACTTTGTTATAACGAAGTCTCATATCTAATGAAATGCCACCTTTAACCGGTTCAACACCACGAGTGACGGATGAACCTCCGCCATAAACATAAAGCGGAATCTTGTTCTTATTACAATATTCTACAATGGCTTGAATCTGCTCTTTTTCACTTGGATAAATAACTGCATCTGGAACATTATCTAAAATCTTTTTTCTCATTCTTAGAATGTCATACATTGTTTTTCCGTATGCAACAGACGCTCTAGAATAATCATCAGTGCGCACAAAGTCTTTACCCACTATTTTCTTAAAGAATTCAAGATGTTTCTTATCCAATTTGCATGGTTTCTTTAATTTAATTTCATCAATACCAAGATTAGAAGTATATTGCTTAAAATCTTCATCCGTCATCTTAAATGAGTCTTTAATAATTTCATATAAAGATTCTTTGATGTATTTATGGAAATGCGGATCACCCCATCTAAATACCGCACGATAAGAATTTTTTGGATATTCTTCCTTGTACCATTTTGGCTCAAAGCCTTTGTAAACATGTTTACTCATATTATTTCTCCTTTACTGGGATATTCATAGTCGCAATTAAATCAGCATCAGTGCCAGCGATATTTTTAATAATGATATCGCCTACTTTTAGATTATCATTAACAGTAACTTTATTAATTTCATTCATTACTTTCATCATTTTACTTTTACTAACTGCTTTACTAGTGCGGCATGGTAAAACTGGGAAATGTTTAAAACTAGTTTTAACCGTTGAAGTAATACTTCTTTGTGGATTAGTAATTTCTTGTTTAGCGTATTCTAATCCTCTAGGGCATTTGTTGCCAGACGCTACTAGAGTAGCTTCATCGATTTCAATCGTGCATGAGTTTGGACAAATAATGCAAGATACTGTTTTCATAATTATTTATCCTCCAGACTAACTGTGATTGGTGTTTTATCTAAATTAAACTTAGTTAAATCAAGATTATATTTTTGACAATCTGCGCATTTTACTTCTTTTAATGCTTTTTCAATAATCAAGGTGTTACCTTGTTTAATTCTTAAAATCTTATTTCCATAATCATCAATCGAACGGAAATTAAACATCACGCTATTTATATTGCTCTTTAAATTAATCTTATTCGGAATCACATAACGAATTAAATTACCAGCGTTTACATCAATATAATCGCATTCTTTAATTTCATTAGATGCAGCATTCCCAGCAATCTCACCTGATTTAGAACAATAATCCACTAAATCAAATACATGAACAGAATTGCCGCACGCAAAGATATTAGGATGCGAAACACTTCTAAAATCTTGATCCACCATAATTCCATTCGTAGTAGGACTTAACTTCACATTGAGTGATTCCGCTAATTCGTTTTCCGGAATTAGACCAACAGATAGAATTAAAGCATCACAAGGAATAATTTTTTTACTTACTTCAATGTATTTACCATTTTGATCTAAGCTCATGATTTCAATCGCTTCTAATCGATCTTCGCCAATTAAACGAGTTACGGTTGTAGATAAATATAGAGGAATATTAAAGTCATTTAAACATTGTTCGATATTTCTTCTAAGCCCCGATGGAGTCTTTCTTACTTCGTAAACGCCTAAAACTTTTCCGCCTTCTAGAGCAATACGTCTAGCCATAATTAATCCGATATCACCACTACCTAAAATCACAAAGTTCTTACCAGGTAGATATCCTAATTTATTAACATAGAATTGTGCTTTACCAGCAGTCATAACTCCACTTGGATTAGTACCTGGAATTAATATTTGCTTAGCGCTTCTTTCTCGGCATCCAGTCGCAAAGATAATTTTCTTTGCAAATATCCTATATCCGCCTTTAGTGTTCACGCATTCAATAACATATTCATCACCAATATTAGTAATCGAGAAGACAAATGTCTTCATAAAATAAGTAATGTTAATTTTATCTTTTAAAGCATCAATTTCTTTTTGTGCATATTCAGGCCCCGCCATTAGCTTTTGATATTTAACTAAACCAAAACCATCATGGATACATTGCTTTAAAATGCCACCTAAATAATCGTCTCGCTCAATTAAAGCGGTTCGATAGGCTAGATTATCACTTGCTTTCTTAATTGCGGCTAGACCGGCTGGTCCACCACCAATCACGACAACATCAAAACGCAGAATTTCCATAATTATTTACTCTTCCTATCTAATACTGGCTTATTACCTTTCTTACTCACATTAGAATAATCAAGCTTCTTTTCTTCCGCTAAGATTTTTAAAACTTGTGGGCCACAGAATCCACCTTGGCAGCGTCCCATACCTGCTCTTGTTCTTCTTTTAATTGCATCAGTTGAATTAACCGGTAATGGACGATGAATCGCATTAATGATTTCTTGTTTAGATATTTTTTCGCAGCGACAAATGATTTCGCCATAATTAGGGTTTTCTTTAATTAGCTTATCTTTTTCTTCAAGCGTTAAAGAAGCAAAATCAATTGGCGCTTCTCGTCTTGGATTAAAGTTACTTTGTAGTCTTGTGTCATTTAATAAAGTAGCGGTTAATTTAGCAACTTCGCGACCAATTGCAGGTGAACAAGATAATCCTGGTGATTGAATACCTGCTGCGTGGATTATGTTCTTAGTCCACTTACCTTGTTGAATAATAAAGTCTTCTTCGTAAGTACACGCTCTAGTACCCGAAAAATAAGTAATGATATCTTTTGGACCAATATTCTTAAATAAACCTTTTTGACGATTTAAGATTTCCATAATCGATTTCTTTTCAGTCGAGAAATCTTCTTTAAACGGAGTTTCATAAGCATCCGGACCTAATAAGAAATTACCATCAACCGTTACAATCGTTCCACCGCCTTTAGTCTTCGCTCTAGCATCGCTAAGATGTTTTAAACCTAAAGTATGTTTAGCGTATTTAGTAAATACTTTCTTATCTAAGATTAAGTCTGTTCCTTTTCTAGGATGAATAGAGAAGAAATGATCATCTGCCATCTTAGCAACATCTTCCGAGAAAGTTCCAGCTGCATTAATGACAAGTTTTGGATAAATAGTTCCTTTATTAGTAATAACTTCTTTAATTTGGTTATTTTCTACTTTCATTTCTTTTACAAAAGTATCTAAGTAGATTTTTGCTCCGTTAGTGATTGCGTTCTCGGCAAAAGCGATTGTTACTTCATATGGAGATACTTGAGCGGCATCGTTAAATAAAATTCCACCCTGAATTTTTGGATTATCAATATTCGGTTCTATTTGTTTAAATTGTTCCTGATTATAGTAATTAATGTTATTAACATGATTAGTTTTAGCTTTAAATCTAACAAAGAGATTAAAGATTAATTTATGATCTTCAAATGTTAATACTTGACCAGTTTTAACATAACGAAACCCTAATTCTTTCGCTAAAGATGGCCACATATCTCTAGCCATATTTAAATATTTAAGTTTTAACGTGTTACTATGTAAATCAATACCAGGATGGATATTTCCATCATTGCGACTTGAGGCGTGTAAAGCAACATCGTTTTCTTTCTCGACTAAGATTGAATGGAAATTATATCTACTTAATTCACGAAGAATCGCACAACCAATAACGCCACCACCAATAACTAAAACATCACAATGTAAACCATCTAATTCTTTACTATCTACATTCTTGTTATATCTAGTCTCAGGTATTGTTAAGCCTTTAACAGCAATATCATTTACTACATGTTCATAGGCTTTAAGCTTTGCGATTTTTTCGCCAATTGCTAGCTTTTCTTCATAAGTATTTACTTCACCAGTAAGAAAAATAATATTATCTCTTTCTTTACAAGTTAAAGTGTAAGGAAACGAAGATAAAATGGAGTTAACCTTATTTATCTTACTCATGTGCTTATTATAGCAATTTTATTTATATTTTATAAATAAAAATATCTATTTACGTTGCTTATTTAGTTTTTTAAAGGATAATTCAAATCCTTGATCCACTAAGATGTAGGTTAAATAAGTAAACAAGGTACCGAAGGCGACATCGGTTAAGAAATGTTTACCCGTGTGGATACGGTTATATCCATAGAGAATTACATATGCACAAGAAAGTCCAAAGATACATAAACCATAGTCTTGTTAGATTTCTTAACGTTGCTAATAAACAAAGGATACATGCATGCAATCGTAGCAATAGTCATATTAATACTTGGCCAACTTCTAAGGCCATCAGTACTACCAGCTGTATACGGAGCCCATTCCCACCAATTTTTGAAAGTAATACCAGCTTCTTTAGCTTCTTCAGTAATTAGATAACTATAACGTGGTCTAGATGATAGTTGTTTAAACCATGAGTTAAAGCAATCACTAGCAATTCCCGCTATTAAAATAGTTGCACCAACTGCAATCAAACGTTCGGGATGAGAATCATCGATTATAAAGTAACACACTACTGGTACCCATGCATAAATAAGAGTCCAAATTAAGATATTAACAAACCATACACCGGTAAAATCGCCAAGCGCACTACGAAGTTTTGATCCGTTATAATTATCGGAATAATAAACCGCTAAGAATACGGAAATTATTAATAATGTCCAAGCTAGGAAGGTATAATTACCTCCTTTCTTTTTAAAGGCTTTGAATAAACACATACCTGCAGCAGGATATAAACAATAAGAAATGATTGAACCATAAGTAGCGAAGTGATCGCCTATAGTAGTTTTATTATATAAGGCAACATTAATATCAAAGTCAATAAAAGATCCTACTAATATAGAAATTAATAAAATGCCTAAAATACTTAGAGCACAAATTATCGGCATACCTAATACATTACGTTTTAAAAATTTATTCATAAATCATTCCTCTCAAATATATAATTATATGCTTTTTTAATAAAAAAATGGTCGGAACAGTGGGTTTACATAAGGTTCTAACCATTTTTGATATTATTTTACATTTCCTTACTTTATATATAATAAGGATTACAATTTCATATCCACAAGATACAGAAAATTAAATACAGAAAGCAGGGGCGATAGAGTGTGGGGCCGTTGAACCATCTAAATTCATGATGCCGGTTTCATAAATGCGGTATACATATCTATTATTTTTTGTATAAGGCGAGCGAAGCCAATAATTGTAACCATTATCGCCATCGACTATTTTTTTAATTCGATAAGTTTTGTCTTCGTCCGTATCTCCACTATGTCCTTTATAATATTCATAAATGCCTGCTTCACCAGGAGTAACATAATCATAATAGGTACCGCTGTGATTATGAATTTCATCATATGCTAATAGGAAAAGTTTAGGATAAGTAAACCCATCAAAAGATGTAGCCTTAAAATTATCCCTTCCTTCAATTTCTTCTTCATTAACACCTACTAATTTATTAACTGGTTTAATTATTCCTTCTTTTCTTAAATCATCAGGCAGTTGACTAAAAACACCTATACCATCTTCTGCGTTTAAAAAGCCGTTAATGTCGGATTGGCGATAATCACAGTTATTGGTTTCATCCCAAACATAAGGAAAAGGACCAGTTTTATCTCCCTTTGTAAGAAGTTCTACAAATTCAAAGGTAATACCAGCCTTACCAGAACCATCTGCTAAATCATCGTGATTGAAATCGATAATTCTTACGGTATGAGCAAAACTTTGACCTTTTAGTGTTACTGCCTTGGTATCACCAACTTTAAAGAATTCGTCTGCTCTACCAGTCGCAGATATTTCAGCAATCTCATCCCAAGATGAAGTTTCTAAATCTTTGTGATAGGTCGAACCGGCTGCGGTAACAGTTAAGTTTCCAACAACAGGAATAAAGATATTACCCCCTGAATACTTGTATTCAACAGTTTCATCCGTTCCTGTCTTTTTAATAGAAATATTAGATTTCAAAGGAACTTTAAATGGTTTGTTACCTTCAAAATGAAATTCTTTATATAAGGATTGAGCAGGGTCAACAGCAGGAACTGTAACGCTGGTAACTTCTTTATCACTTTCATCAAAGGCTTTACAATCCGTACAATTGAAAGTAATTGTGTAAGTAGGTTCAGGTTTAGAACCACCACAACTTAAAAGCATCAAAGGTGCTAATAATAAAATTAGTTTTTTCTTCATACCACTATTATACATAGTTTTATTTTATAAATAAAAATGTAGAAAATTAAATCGTTGGAGAAGGTGGTTCGATTTTATCGTAGGTATATGTAACATTTTCCTTAACAACTTTTCCTAAAATAGGACTAATTTTAATACACTTAGAAAGTTTTTTATTTAAAAATTGATACAGTGAAACAGCAACATCAATATCCGTATAAGAGTAAGTTGTATATTCTTTTCTTTCTTCACTATAGTAAAAATCACTGTATTCTTTTTCTCTAACCTTTTTAAATGCTTCATCTACATATTCGGAAATTGTTTTAAAATCACCTTCTTTATATGTATCAGGCGTAAATGGTTCTTCTTTGCTGTGTCGCTCATATTTAGAATAATTATCGCCATCTTTCAAAACGAGAATTTCAGTATACATATCGCTCCATTCATTTGAATGATGATAACTTGTAGGTGTGAATTCATATATAGCCAAACCTTCTTCATACCCTTCCCCTTCCTGAGTAATACTAAATTGTAAATACTCAACATCTTTCATAGCGAAAGCATCTTTCATTTCTTGTTCGGTTACGGTGTATTCATCCTTTTGTGGATTATTATTTCCACAACTCGCAAGTAGCGAAATCGCCATTAAAGGCATAACAAATAAAATCTTCTTCATATTTTTATTATACATTGTTTTATTTTATAAATAAAAATGGTCGGAACAGTGGGTTATATGGGGGAATATAAATTTTCATTGATAATTTTCAAATTCGTTTAATTATATCTGAATTTCTTTAATTTTATTTAAAAATCATTAATAGAAAATAGTGACGTTAGGTTATTATCGGATATAGCTTTATTGATTTTCTTTTTCCAGGATTTAGGTAGATTACTAAATAATCTTTTAAGTTCATTTAAATAAGTAGGATATTTATTAATAAACTGCATTAATTCGGTTATGGATGAAATGTCTTTCTCAGCTTTATCTTTCCTTTGACTATTGATTAATAATTTTTGTAAAACATATATAGCGGGATGAATTACTTTAACCTTTACTCCTTTATAATTGACTTCTAAATAGTTGTTATTAAAGATATCTACATATGGTAACGATTCAGCGTATATTTTGGTTTTTCCTAATTCAATCGTGCTTAAGCGATTACGATTTAATTTTGTTAAAAACTCTACAGTAAAGCCGTCTGGAGAAATAAATTTGGATTTATTACTACCCATATCGTAAGTTATATCGTAATTAATATTCTTAAATGAGTTAATTACACTATTCTTTTCACAAACGCTTTTAGGATTAGGAACATAAAAATCAACATCCACGGTCATAATGGTTGGTCGATAATTCTTAAAAAGCTCTCGATAAATAACCATCGCCCAAGATCCAATAAGAATTAGATCATTCAAAACTTCTTCTTTACCTAAAGTATTTAATAATTCTATCAATTTCTCTTCATTCTCAATCATAAATTCGATATACTCTCTCCAATTTCTTTAATTCGATTTTAGCGATTCTTAAATTATTCTTTATTCTTTTATATTCTTTGGCTTGATTAATCGCTTCTCTTGCTTTAGGCGAATTAGCCTTACCTATATATTTAGAAATAACTTTCCCGTTTTCTTTATATTTACGGTACACAAACGATTGATTGTTAATCTTAGCAATATAAATGCTACCACGTGGTAAAGACACTAGCGATCTTTCATATACGCTAACATTTTCTTTAAGTCTATTGACTTCTTCTTTTAAAACATTCGAAATAACACTCATATCGTTATTATACAACTTTTAATTGAAAATACAATAAGGTTGTATAAATATTTTTAAAAAAATGGTCGGAACAGTGGGTTTAACCCAAGTTCATTATTTTTTTTAGTATTTTTTAGTATTCTTTACCTTTATATATAAGGATTATTAGAAATTGATGTCTAAAAATTGTAGAAAATCGTGTAGAAAATTAAATACAGAAAGCAGGGGCAACAGGACGCGTATTATAGAAAACTGCGTAGTTGTCGAAATAGCCCTCTTTGTAGACATACCACGCGTAGGTATCATTTTCTGTGTAAGGCGAGCGCAACCAATAAATTTCTCCTGTATTGCCGTCAACTTTCTTTTTAACTCGATAAGCCTTATCTTCAGCAGCATCCCCTCCATGTCCTTCATAATATTTATAAATACCACCACCAGTGGCTGGGTTACCTGCTTCGCCAGGAGTTACATATGGTTTTGTGCCTTCAAGATTATGTAACTCGTTATATGCTAACGGGAAAAGTTTAGGACATTTATCTTCTTCAAATGGAGTAGCAATATAATTTTGCCCTTCATCAGTAGATACACCCACTAATTTATTAACTGGTTTTATTATTCCTTCCTTACTTAAATCATCAGGAAGCATATTGATAACACTCACAGTACCTTCAGTTTCATCGTTTAAAAAGGTATTAAGAACAGATTGGCGATAATCAAAATTATCACCACTAACAATATATTCACCATCCCAGATAGTAGTATATACATTAGTTTTATCATCTTTAGTAATTACATTCGCAAACTCAAATGTAATACCAGCCTTACCAGAACCATCTGCTAAATCATCGTGATTGAAATCGATAATTCTTACGGTATGAGCAAAACTTTGACCTTTTAGTGTTACTGCCTTGGTATCACCAACTTTAAAGAATTCGTCTGCTCTACCAGTCGCAGATATTTCAGCAATCTCATCCCAAGATGAAGTTTCTAAGTCCTTTGAATAAGATGAGCCAATAGCAGTAACAGTTAAATTTCCAACAATAGGAACGGATATCGTTCCGTTCACATATTTATGCTTAACAATTTCTTCTGTTCCGGTTTTCTTAATAGCAATATCCGATTTCAAAGGAACTTTAAATGGTTTATTACCTTCAAAATGAAATTCTTTATACAAGGACAGAGTAGGGTCAACAGCAGGAACTGTAACGCTGGTAACTTCATTATCACTTTCATCATAGGCTCTACAATCCGTACAATTAAAAGTGATTGTATAAGTGGGTTCAGGTTTAGAACCACCACAACTTAAAAGCATCATAGGTGCTAATAATAAAATTAGTTTTTTCTTCATACCACTATTATACATAGTTTTATTTTACAAATAAAAATTGTAGAAAATTAAATCGTTGGAGATGGTGGTTCGATTTTATCGTAAGAGAAGGAAAATTCATGTCTCGTAAGGTTGCCTGAGGTATAATCTGAAACAGCACATTTGTTAATTTGCTTATTATAAAACTGACTTAATATGACTGTCATAAGACTATCTTGGGTTAAATAAGCCATATATTCCTTTTTTGCCACATTATAATAATAATCTTCATATTTTATATTTTTAAATTTCAAAAAATAATCTTCGGCGAATTCACTAATTGTTAGAAATTTACCTGTATACTCAGTGGGTGTAAACGGATTTCCTTCATTTGAACGCTCATATTGATGATAATTTTCGCCATCTTTAATAATGAGTGTTTCATAATAAGATGGGCTTTTGTATATCACATGATTGCTGGTTGGCGTAAAATTCATTGCTACCTTATATGTTTCAACACCAGATTTAAAATTAACATTTGTGGTTTGTAAATATTCAACATCTTTCATAGCATAAGCATCTTTCATTTCTTGTTCATCTACTTTGAAATCATCTTCAGGTCTCTTCACACTACGCGCGTTTATCGTAACATCCGCGGTCATTTTAATTGTGATAGAACCATCAGTTTCGCTATATCTCCAAGTACCAGAGAATTCGCCACCATCTATTAACGTAACATCAACTATATCTTGTTTAGGAACATCATATTCTATGTTTTTACCAGCAATAAAGTAATAAATAATCTGCCCTGATACAAATTCTTTATCTTCAGTTACTTGCTTCTTATTCTCATCAAGCAAGATACAATCCATGCCATTAAAGTGAAGTTTATGTTTAACTGTTGTTGGCTCAGGAGTTTTTCCACCACAACTCGCAAGTAGCGAAATGGCCATTAAAGGCATAACAAATACAATCTTTTTCATATTTTTATTATACATTGTTTTTGCTGGCACAGATTTTAATAAAAATTTTTGTGCCAACACAATATATTTATTAATAAATTAATAAAATTAAATGTACTTTCCCCAATTCTTTTGTCTTGGGTTTATGAATTAACACCTATTATATCATTCCATAGTTATTTATTCTATATTCAGATGGACTCATTTTTAATCTATTAACTATACGCTCGTTATTGTAATAGTTAATGTAGTTGATTATTGCATGAACTAACATTTCTTTATTTTTGTATAGATGCTCTTTTCCATAAAACATTTCTTCTTTCATTCTTCCAAAGAAATTTTCGGTTGGAGAATTATCTAAGCAGTTTCCTTTTCTTGACATCGATTGAATTATTCTTAATTCTTTCAATTTATCTCGATATCTATCTATTTGATACTGCCACCCCTGATCAGAATGAAGGATTGAATTTTGGTAATTCAAAGGATGTCTTTCTTTTAACATCTTGAACATTCTGATTATTTGTCTAAAGTCAGGATTTTCGGAAATATCATACGCTACAATTTCACGAGTATGGAAATCAATTATCGGTGATAAGTAAATTCGACCAAAAGGCATAATAAATACTGTTATATCGGTTCCTAATTTTTCAAATGGATAAGATGTTTTAAAGTTGCGATCTAATAAATTAGGGGCAACTTTGCCAACTGTTCCTAGATAAGACACATAACGTCTTTTCTTTGGTCGCGCTTTTAAATTTAATTTATTCATTAAGCGTTCGACTCTCTTGTGATTTATTTTATGATATCCTAATTTATCTAATTCTTTATTAAGCGCAATCGTAATGCGAGGAATACCATATTTTGAATAATTCTTTTTAAAAATTCTTATTATCATTTTCTCATATAAAGCATCTTTATTATCTTTATCGTTAAAATGTTTATCTTCATAGTAGTAAATTTGTTTAGAAATACCTGATAGAGAAAGAAGCAATTTAAATTGATATTTACCCCGGAGTTCTCGAACAATCTTTACTTTTTCTTTGATTGTTTGCTTCTTGCGAGAATCTGGGGAAATGATTTTTTTAAGTATTCATTCTCCGCTTTTGTTCTTTCTAGATCTTCTAATAATTTTTTATATTCTTTCTCGAGAACTTTATCATCATGATGTTTATACGCTTCTCGCGAATAAGTATCTTTAATCGCCGCTTCGCCTTTTCGCTTATATATTAAAACCCAATCCGAAACAATCTTTGGATTAGTTAACATCATGTCTAAAGCCACTTCACGATAAGACTTTTTTCCGGATATAATAGCTTCAATACACGCTAACTTGTCTTTTCGTGTATAAGTCATTCTATCAACTGATTGTTTAAAAGCCTTGTCACCATATCTTTGATATAAGTTGCAGCAATACTTAAGCGTAGTTCTATCCACGCCATAGGTTTTTGATACTTCTTCAAATGATAGGCCTTCATTAAGATGCAATTTAACGCATCGCAGCTTTTCCTCTAATGTTGTTTTCATAAAAAATTCCCTCCTAATCATAACCCATGAGGGCAAAATTATGGGGGAAATTTCAAAAAAATGGTCGGAACAGTGGGATTCGAACCCACGACCTCTTGGTCCCGAACCAAGCGCACTACCAAGCTGTGCTATGTCCCGACACTATAATTATTATCGTTAGTTAATAAGAAAAATCAAACAAAGATACTTGATCAGACTCTTTCATATCTTTAAATGTATTCATGCTTTGAAGCTTTTTAAAGTGTTTCTCACTAATAGGAGCGCGATCTTTAAAGTCTTCTACACTTGTAAATGCTTTGGCTTCTCTAGCCTTAATAATTCCTTCCGCAACGTTATCGCCTAAACCATCAAGAACAATAAACGGAGGAATTAGTGCATTATGTTCTTCATCAATGACGAAGTCTTTGGCGAGTGATTTATTAATATCAATGTTTGCGAACTTAAATCCACGTTCACACATCTCAAGCGCCATTTCTAGAGTCGATAGTATATCAACTTCTTTATTAGATAACTTCTCTTTGCTTTCTTTCTTTTCATTTAAATATTTAATTCGATTCTTAATCGCTTCCATTCCCATTACCATCGTATCAATATCGTATTGATCGCTTCTAGTTGAGAAATAAACTGCATAGAACGCGAGTGGATAATAAACTTTAAAGTATCCAACACGGACCGCTTGAGTAACATACGCTGTAGCGTGTGCTCTTGGGAATAGATATTTAATCTTATTGCACGATTCAATATAGAATTCAGGAACTTCATGCATCTTCATTTCTTCCATATATTCTTTTTTAAGCCCACGACCTTTACGAACATCTTCCATGACTTTAAATGAAATATCATTCGGAACACCTTTGCTCATTAAATAAGTCATGATATCGTCACGACATCCAATAATATCCATTAATGAATGAGCGGTTCCATTTAATAATAATGATTCAGCATTATTTACCCACACATCAGTACCATGCGTAATACCAGAGACCACTAATAAATCATTAAAGGTTTTTGGTTTAGCAGTTTGTAACACGCTTTGAACAAAGTTCGTACCAAATTCAGGTAATCCTAATGTACCAGTTTTGGCTTCTAAGAAATTTTCTTTAAGTCCTAACGCAACCGGAGATGAGAATAAAGATAAAACACGTCTATCCCCTAACGGAATCTTTCTAAAATCAATTTTAGTAATCTCACCCATCATCTTTAATGCAAGTGGATCTTTATGTCCTAATAAGTCGAGTTTAAGAACGGTATCGTGAATCGTTGAGAATTCAAAGTGAGTTGTTTCCCAGTTTGCGGTTTTATCATCAGCTGGGTGTTGAATCGGCGTAAAGTCATGCACATCAAATTCCTTTGGAATTAAGATAATGCCACCTGGATGTTGACCGGTAGTCTTTTTAACACCGACGCATTTACTCGCTAAATAGAATTGATATGCAAGTGGAACTTCATTTAATTGTTTATGTTCACTACGCATAATGTAATCTTTAACACAACCTAGTGCCATCTTATCTTTATATGTACCAATTGTTCCGGCTCTAAAGACATGGTCGCGACCAAATCTTTCTCTTAAGTAATCGTGCGCTCGACCTTGATATACATCAGCGAAGTTTAAATCAATATCAGGAATCTTAGTACTCTTCTCATCAAAGCCTAGGAAGGTTTCAAATGGAATGTTCTGCCCGTTCGCTTCCATCTTTTGATGACAATCAGGACAATCTCTATCTGGTAAATCAACGCCTGAAGGATGTTCTTTAGAATCCGCCCATTCTAATCTTTTACATTTTGGGCAATAGTAATGAGGCGGCAGAGGATTAACTTCCGTTATTCCTAATAAATACGCGACTAAAGAAGAACCAACTGAACCACGACTACCAACAAAGTAACCATCATCATTAGCTTTCTTAACAATCTCTTCGGCTAATAAGTAGTTAACAGCGTAACTAGCCTTATCACCAATAATTCTTGAGAACTCTTTTGTTAGACGCGAAGATATTTCAATTGGTAGAGGATCACCATATAATTCTTTGGCTCTTTTCTCAGCGCGATCTCTTAAATTATCATCCGCGTTTTCAATCTTAGGTGTATATAGTCTATCTTTAACGGGATATAACTCTTCACACATATCTGCAATCTTATTTGTGTTAGTGATAACAATCTCTTTTGCTTTATCTTCGCCTAAGAATTTAAATTCATCTAACATCTCTTGAGTGGTTCTAAAATATTGATCACCACTAGGATGATAGATGTGTTTATCAACACTACCTCTTGGGTTTGTGCATAATGGGTGCGCACGATGGTTAATACCATCCGTAGCGATATAAACTTCACGGAAAATTTTATCTTCTTTATTTAAATAGTGGACATCTCCAGTTGCGCATACTGGAATATGTAATTCATCAGCTTCCGCAATGATATCTTTTAATGTACGGATGATTTCTTCATCGCTTTTAAGTTCTGGCATTGGAGTAGCGACTCTTTTACCAGTAACGATATCCATCTTCGAATATCTACATTTATGTAGAAGCGGACGATAACAATCTAATGGTTGAATTTCAATGTAATCATAAAATTTCATCGCTTTGCTTAATACTTTTTTAGTTCTAGTATGCGCTAGTTCAAACACTTCACCATTAAGACACGCTGAACCGATAATTAAATTCTCTCTTACTTTTTCAATTTCATCTCTTGGCACTTTAGGAACTTCTGCTAAATAAGTAAGATGTGACATGGTGATTAATCTAAATAGATCTTTTAATCCTTGTGCGTTCTTTGCGAATACTACTACATGACTAGGACGCATATGCTTAAACATATCAATCGATGTTTCTAATTTATTTAAATCACTATGAAGCATCTTTGGTTTATCTTTTAAGAAGTTACCTAAAATAGTTGTCCACACGTCTCCTAGCACTTTCGCATCGAAGTCCGCACGGTGAGCTTTATCATCATCATAAACATCAAGTTCAAGACGTTTAGATAGGCTCGCTAGGGTATGTGATTTAGCATCCGAAAATAAATATCTAGATAAAGATAAGGTATCTATAACTGGATTACGAATCACATCTAATCCCATTCTTTCTAATTCACCATTTAGGAATGAAATATCGAACACTGTATTATGCGTAACAATAATTGCATCACCAATAAATTCTTTAATCTTTGGCCATACTTCTTTAAATGTTGGCTTATCCTTTAGCATCTCGTCAGTGATATGGGTTAATGATTTAGTGCCTTCACTTAACTTAACACCTGGATTAATTAAAATATCGATATTATCAATTGGTAAGTCATCTTTAATTTTAACTGCGCCGAATTCGATAACACGGTCATAACGAGCGGATAATCCGGTTGTTTCTAAGTCAAGACATACATAAGTTGCGTTACTTAATGGAACATCGGCTTCATTAAAAATATAGTGAAGTTTTCGATCTACCATATATAACTCAGCGCCATAAAGCATTTTAATTCCTTCTTTTTTCGCGGCTTTTTGCGCATAGGGGAATGCTTGGACTACACCATGATCAGTTAGAGCTACTGCTTTATGACCAAAGTGTTTTGCTAAAGCAATATAGTCTTCTATGGTATTAACGCCATCAAGTTGTGACATATTAGTGTGTAGATGTAATTCAACACGTTTTTCTTCCGCTTTATCCGTACGCTTAAATTCGGTAGGAAGAATATCAAGTTCGTGCACCAAAATCGATAATTCGTTTGTGCGAGGATCAAGTTCAGCAGTGCCGCGGATTCTTGCATGGGTAAAAATACGTTTATCACGTTTAGCATAATTGCTTTCTAATATAGCTAGGCGTTCAAATGGGCAGCCGCCTTTACTCTCAGGAGTTTTTTCATAAGCTCTAAAGCTAATCGCACTAATATAGTTGCCGATACCACCAACAATAAATTTTCTACCAAATTTATTAGTGCGCATTATTGCTTCATAAACTTCACCATCAATATCAACATTAGTTTGACCTTCTTTTGGAATATCAAAGAAGTTTTTATATTCTTTATAATTGCCGCGCTTATAAGATGAAGAATTTTTTCTTCTCTCTTTTTTCATTTGACGGAGATTTTCTTCCATCTCCGCTAAATAGATTTTTTCTGCTCTTTCAACTTTCTTTTGGTGTTCTTCTTCTTTATCGATTTCATCAAGTTCAGCGTTCTTACTAGAAATAATAGTTTCTAAGCTTTGAGTCGCTGGCATAATTAAATCTTCAAGTGGTAAAGTTTTAACTCTTAAACCTAAAGACAAGAACTTTAATAAATCAATAAACTCATTAATGATATATTCGTTCTTTTTTCTCTCTTCAGTATTAATAAAGGTAAAGGTTAAAACATTTTCATCTAATTTCATTTTGCCTTTAAACGGAAAATGGAAATGATCAAGATGCCAATCATTAAAAAGTGATTCTAATTCTTCAAATGTTGAGTGACGCTTGTAAGAGAAATTTAGTTTATAAGGATACTTAATTTCTTTTAAGGCATTAATAAATTCAGTTAGTTGTTGGTAAGAGAAAGGCGTATCCTTCGCAATCATCATGACCCACATGTTTTTTGCGAAACTATCTTTATATAAAGCATCGAACTCCATATCAAAACGATTTGGATCTAATTTAATGGATTGAAGGAAGCGCGTCATCTTTTCACTTTTCATACTTTAGAAGAGCCCTATAATATCCTTTATTATAATAAAGATCATGAGCAAGAAAAGTAACCCGAGTCCGATGACCGAAATTATTCCCTTCACCTTCGTGGGGATTTGTTTTTTAGTAATTGCTTCATAGCCAATAACTACGAGTGACCAACCATCTAATCCAGGGAAAGGTAATAGATTAAGAATCGCTAAGTTACACGAAATCATTCCCCATAAATATAAGTATCGTTCAAAGCCAAAGTTAGCTAGGATGTTAGTAGACATTTGGGCGATTCCAATAGGGCCGCTTACTTCTCCTTGCCCAGTGAATAACATTCCTAAGCCTCTAAAGACCGCAGTGTTCGCTCCGCACCATTCATCCCACGATGATTTAAATGTTTGCTGGAAATCATATTGAGTAAAATGACGTTTAAGATGAATACCTAAATCCGCAAAACCATTGCTCCCATTATTTTTTAAAATAATCCGGCCAGTAGTGGATATATCATCGTGATAAATCGTCAAATCTACTTCAATATTTGGGGTGGTCTTATCAACGTTATATTGTTTAGTTAAATCCGGAACAAATTTATAATCGCGTTTATCATAATAATTAAACACTTCAGTTCGATAGCAAGCATTTTTATCATCTTTACTCATTGCTTCTACTTCTTTTTGAACCTCTTCTTTTTCTTTACTTAAATCGTTTGCGAGAATGAAACTTACTAATCGATTATCTGAGTAACTATTAATTGTTTCATCAATAACAGTGTTTATTTCCTTTTGACCATAAGCAACTAGTGAATCAGAAACAAGTGGATCAATTTTAGTTGTTGTAACATTATTACTCATACATAAAACATAATGAGTATTGTCAATAACGACATCGTCATCAATTAAAAATACACCAGCAAATGGATCCATCATCGCTTTTACTTGATCGCCATCAACTAAACCAATAATTTTTAACGAGTCGCTAAAACTACACACCATCGATGTTTCATAAACGCCTTTATCATTCAAGTGCGATGGAAAATCGAATGAAATATGAGGGAAGCAACCATTATGAATAACAATCAAAATAAAACCTAAAATGAAGTTTAGGAATACGCCTGCAGAAATAATAATGGCTCTCTTATAACGCGCGATGCCTTCTATACTTCTACTCGGAGGTACATATTCATCGGTGTCTAACTCAGCACCTTCTCCATACATCGAAACAAATCCACCTAAAGGAATAGCGCGGAGTGTCCATATCGTTTCGTGTTTCTTAGTTCTTTTGCTAGAAATGAGCTTAGGACCAAATCCGATTGAATAGTTAAAACAATAGACGTGGAACATCTTAGCCGCGCTTAAATGTCCTAATTCATGAATCCCAATTAATACGCCTAAAGCGACGATAAAGAGGATAATACCAACTAATATTTGCCACCAGGCCATTATCGATATTCCTCCATAATGCTATTTCTCACTTTTTGATCAACACGCGCTAACAAATCATAAGTAACCGGCGACTGATTTTTAAATTTCCTTAACGATCTACTTACAATCTTTTCAATATCTAAGAAAGAGATTTTGCCTTTTAAGAATAAAGAGACCGCAACTTCATCTGATGCATTAAGCACACAAGGCATAACTCCTTTTTCTTTAATCGCGCATAATGCGTATGTGACCATTGGATATCTTTTCTCATTAAATTCATGGAAATGGAAATTACCAAATTTCTCTAATGACTTAACGTGTTTAACATTAACTGTATCTTTCTTATCTTTTAAAGAATAGATAATCGGATTAATCATGCTTGGTTTACTTACTTCGCCTAAATAAGTGTTGTCTTTAAGCTTAAGAATCGAATGCACATAACTTTCATCGTGCATTAAAACCTTAATCTTGTTAAGTGGATAATTAAATAAATAATAAGCTTCAATTACTTCAAAGCCTTTATTTAGCATCGTGGCTGAATCAATCGTAACTCGTTTACCCATCTTCCAAGTTGGATGTTTAAGCGCTTGTTTTGAAGTGACACTTTTTAATTCATTACGCTTTAAGTTACGGAACGCTCCACCACTAGCGGTAATTAATATTTCTTTTACATTTTCTCTTTTCGTAGCTTTAAAGCATTTATAAATGGCGGAGTGTTCACTATCGACTGGATAGATTTTGCTTTTAGAATGTTTTAAGGCTTTTTTAATTAACTCTCCACCGACCACTAAACTTTCTTTATTCGCTAAGGCGATATCAATATTATTTTTAATGCACTCTAAAGTTGGAGCGAGTCCAACAAATCCTACTAAAGCATTTAAAACAATATCAGCTTTAACATAGTTAATTAATTGTAATAATCCTTTATTTCCAACAAAGAATTTAATTTTTGGGAATTGATCAGAGATTTTATCATCGTAATGTTTAACACATATTGCTTTAACATTTGGATTAGCTTTAACAATCTCTTTAATTTTATTAGTATGTTCACCAACGGAAAAACCTACGAGCGTAATCTTCTCTTTTTTGAGAGTCAATAAAGTTTGCTCGCCAATGTTTCCACTAGCGCCTAATAAAATTAATTTTTTCATTGAAAGAACGACCAACCGTTTGTAATAAAGATAACTAATACGACTAACGCTAAAGCACCAAATAAAGTTGAATCGATTCTATCTAGTACTCCACCATGTGGACCTAACACCTTAGAATAATCCTTTTTACCAAATTGACGTTTAATCGCACTAAACGCTAAATCGCCTAAAACACCAACAAGAGGTAAAATCGCACTCACTAAAATAATCCAATACCATTTATCAATTGTGAAAATTTCAGGTAACATTGGCATTTTGAAGTAAGCCACAAGAATACCAAAGGTAACAGATAATAAGAAAGAAAGAGTTACACCGCCGGCAAAACCTTCCCAAGTTTTCTTAGGCGAAATATTTGGAGCCATTTTGTGTTTACCAAATAACATGCCGGTTAAATACGCTCCAATATCGTTAAAGAAAATCGCAATTAATAAATAAACCATTAAGAACATAGATTGAGCGTACTTAAACTCTGGACGATTAACATCAAAACCATCAATAACAGCGAATCGTTCAAAAGGTAAATATCGTACACAAAGAGCGGCCTGGAAGCCTAACGCTAATAAAAGGGTCATTGCAATTAAATAACAAGCATCAACTAATCTAAATTCTTTGTTTTTGATAATAACGACAAATAGATATAGACCAATCATAACCGCTAAGGCAATTGGAGATAAGTTAATTTCAGTGAAGCTAGTGTTGATATCAAATTTATCCCATCCATTAATGAAATTAGTTTTAAGCATAATCCAGAAAACTAATGCATACATAATGACAAAAGTAACCGCCCATACAAACCAAGACAGTTTTCTACTTGGCGCCGTTGCAATTTCATAAGTAGCAGCACCGATTATTAATACGATTAACATTAAATAGAACCAACCGCCTAATACTAAGCAAGGTATAAAGACCGCTAACATGATAAACGCAAAAAGAACACGTTTCTTTAAAGTTGCTTTTGCTTCTTCGCTTACTTCGTTGGTTTTAATTAACTTATGCATTCTTTAAACCTCCATAGCGCCGATTACGTTGATTGAATTCTTTTACACATAAATGTAAATCATTGATTTTAAAATCCGGGAATGGTTTCTTGTAGAAAATCATTTCACTATATGCAAGTTGATAAAGCATGAAGTTAGAAATCCGAACTTCTCCACTAGTGCGAACAAGTAAATCGATTGGACCTAAATCTTTTGCGTATAATTCATTTTCAATCATTTCTTTATTTACACTCTTAACTTTTTTCTTAATTAGTCTATTCATAGCGTAAACAATTTCATCTTGTCCACCATAGTTAAGACAAATGTTAAGACGATTCTTCTTTTCTTTTTTACTTACAAGTAGTGCATGATCAATCGCTTTAACGCATGACTTTGGTAATTTATGATAATCACCTGAGATATATAGACGAGTGTGATCTTTTATTAATCTTTTTTCGTTTTGTTTTAAGAATTTTTCTAAATAGTTAAAAAGCATGCTAATTTCACTCTTTGGTCTTTTCCAGTTTTCGGTTGAGAAGGCAAAAAGAGAAACATTGCTAATTCCTAACTTCTCGCATTCTTCAATTAATGGCATTAAGTTTTTAATGGCAATTTGATGACCATAAGTACGTGGTTTATTACGTGCTTTTGCCCATCTACCATTACCATCCATAATGAAAGCGATGTGGTTTAAAGAATGACTTTTACCTTTTACACTATTATTCATAGTGTAAATATTCTACATTAAAAAATAACGAAAAAGAAACTTTTTTGTCTATAATAATTACTAAGGAGATACTTTATGGGAAAACTAGAAAGAAAAATCGAGAGAAAAATTGTTAAACACAAGGTCAAAAAGAGCGCGAAAAAAGTTAAAAAAGCCGCAGATGCTTACTTAACACCTGAAAGTCGCGAACTCATTGCGCAACAAATCAAAGTTATCAAAAAGAGAATTAAAAATGTCGATAAAGAAAAAGTAAAGAAAGTAGTTGAGGCTGCTTTAGAACAAGCACTTGTTGAGCTTCTTAAGGAAGATAGTAAAAATAAAAAATAATTAAATGCAAAATGCCGGAGCAACAGTAATCCCTGCCACAACTGCGGCATATGTAAATTTACTTTCGCTGTAGTCCCAAAACCAAGCACACTTGAGATCTTCAGTCGCTGGCGAACGAAGCCAATATTCCCATTCATAATCGTAATTTACTGGCTTCTTTTTGAAAATTGCTTTATCTTTCTTATAATATTCATATATATTTCCTTCACCATTCGCAACGCCTTTAGTGTGAGCAATCATCTCATCATGTGATAATAAGAATAATTTTTCTGAAAATGGGTTTTCAGTAGAATAACTATCTCCTATGCCAACTCTTTTATTAACATATTTAATGTTTTCTTCTAAACCATCAGGGAGTAAATTAATTATGCTGTCAGCAGTATCTTTTGAATTAAGATAGGTGTTAACAAATGATTTTACATAGTTATGATTATTGGAAGTGAATGGTGCGCGCACATTTATATCCCAAGGCACTGTCGTAGGCTCTGTTTTAAATTCTTTTTCATCTATATGAGTAATCAGATTAGCAAAGTCAAAAGTGCAATGCGCCTTTCCGGTTCCGTCAGTTAAATCATCGTGATTAATACCAATTAATCTTACTTTGTGCTTTAAACTGTTTACTTCTACCTCTACTTCCTTTCCAATATCGTCTTCAGTAGCTTGAATTATCGAATCTCCATTTGAACAGTAATTCCACCAATCCTCATATTCATACCATCTTTTATTCGCATCTTCCAACTCAACGGCTACTAAAATATTTTGCGCTCTGATAGTATGCTTACTAGGAATCGTTAAAATCGCCGACTTTTTGTCAGAAGCAACAATATACTCACAATCTTCAACAATCGATTCGCCACTTGCTTCTAAAGAAGCACTTGATAATTGATTAGGAAGAAGTTTGCCCTCAGTAATAACTTTAATAGTGCCAACAAAAACATCTCCCTGTTCAAATGTATTAGGCTCAATTTCAGTATCATTAGGCGGAGAAACATAAACATGATAAGTTGTCTGCGGATCTACTAAAGTGAGATCAAAAATAATATCGTCAGTAATAGCTTCAGCAGGAATCTCTAATGTTGCTTCTCTGCCACTCAGTTTTTTATAAGTACAAACATCTTTTAACGAGGTACTGCTATGCGCCAATTTGATTATATCTAATTCCTCAGGTAAAACCTTTGTCACACCTTTTTTAATTGTTATCGTTCCTTCGTAAGGAACACCAGTAACGAAAATAGTAGGATTAATGATAATGCTATCATTAACAGAAATTAATTCATATGTGGGTGGCGCAGGGGGAACATATGGCAATTCAGGTGTTATCGGTTCATATTTATAGGTTGTAACATCACTAATACCTGCCGCACCATCAGTATTTTGTTTAGCGCTAATAATCTTTTTATTTTCAAATTTTAAGGCATCATCAATTGGATGAGAAAAACTCTTAGGAGTAAACGAAGTGACATAACTACTATCATTTTTATCATAAGCAAAAGAATCATATGATAAATTAAACATTTTTAATTGCTTTGATATATTAACTTCTTCCGATTGACTAGTAATAAATTCCGAAGCATCAACATTTCGCGTTAAAACATAAGGTTTCTCAGTATTATTGCGAGAATATTTATCATAAGTACCATCGATATTTTTAGTGACAAAAGATTCCTCATACATAGGTTGCAAAGTTCTAGTAACCGTTTTAACTTCATGATAAATAGTCGGAGAAATTTCCATATTAATCGAAGTTTTACCCATATAAGTATCTGTCAATGTATTAACCTGAAGATACTTAATATCCGTAAACGATAATGCGCTGTCAAATTCTTCATGTGATACAACGCCTGGATCTTCAGTAGGCACATCACCGCCTTTTGAATGTAACGCTGTATAAAAAAATAGTGAAGCAAATACGAGTAACATAATAGAAAGTATACTAATGGTACCAATGAAAGGGTGCTTTGGCCTTTTTGTTGTAGTTTCAACAATTTTCCTGCTTTCTAACTCTTTCATGAATTGCTTTTTTGCTTCACTAATATAGTCCGCATTTTTATGATTTTTTATAAAAATAAAATATTCATGTTCTTTCCCATCATAACTAAAACTTACTTGTATTTTATTAAATCCTTTTTTATCCGATTTAACGATTTTAAACCGAGCGTTCTTAATATTATATTGCTTATTCGCGATATTCATATAGATTCATTATACACTGTAGTGTATAAGAAATAAATATAAGAAGCAGACTGCTAGTGTCAATAATTGACTGACTTACTTCTTGGGGAAACGCGTACGATTTGCGTTATAACTTGTGTGAAGTAAATGATGAGATTTCTCACCACATGGTTCACCAAGGAAATCCTTATAGATTGCTTTGATGTCTGGGTTGTTATGGCTTTGACGAACGGTCTGCCTTTCATCTTCGCTATAAAGCACCGCTGCTCTCTTCTTACGATAAGTATCACGGATGTTATCCTTTTCGTTTGGTAAGAAACAAGGCTTCACGTATGGTTGGCCACCACCATTAATACATCCACCTGGGCAACCCATAATTTCAATAAACGCATATGGTGATTTACCCGCACGGATATCATCAAGCAATGGTTTTGCGTTCGCCATACCAGAGGTAATTGCGACTTTAACTTTTTGACCCGCAAGATCAAATTCGGCTTCTTTTACATTCTTTTGACCACGGACTTCTTTAAAGTCTAAGAAACCAGCTTCTTGACCAGTTAAGATAAACTTAGCGGTTCTAAGCGCAGCTTCCATAACTCCACCCGTAGTACCAAAAATCACGCCTGCTCCACTATATTTACCAAGAAGATCGTTATCGAATTCTTCTTCTGGTAACTTTTGCCAATTAATACCAGCACGTTTAATCATTCTGGCTAATTCGCGAACCGTTAAGACCGCGTCAACATCAGGTAAATTATTAACGGCTGCATTTTCTTTTCTGGTCTTTTCGTATTTCTTAGCGGTACAAGGCATAATGGAAACCACAAAGATGTCTTCTGGTTTTAAGTTATGTTTCTCTGCATAATAAGACTTAATAATTGCACCTTCCATTTCATGTGGTGATTTACAAGTTGAAACATTTGGAATTAGATCTGGATAGAAATATTCCATATAGTTAATCCAACCTGGTGAACAAGAAGTGATTTGTGGTAACACTCCTTTATTCTTAATTCTATTAAGTAATTCAGTACCTTCTTCCATAATGGTTAAATCCGCAGCGAAGTTAGTATCAAATACACGATGGAATCCTAAACGATGAAGCGCTGCGACCATTTTACCTGTACCGGTAGTGCCAATCTTTTCACCAAACTCTTCGGCGATGGTAGCACGTACAGCTGGAGCGGTTTGAACAATAACTTTCTTACCCGCCTTAAAGGCTTCATCAACTTTTTCAATTTCACTCTTTTCAAGTAATGCACCCGTTGGACACACTAAGATACATTGTCCACATTGCATACATGGTGATTCACTAAAGGAACGATTATCGGCAGGACCGACAATAGTCTTAAATCCACGTTTTTGGAAACCAAGAACGCCGATTCCTTGAAGCGCTTTACAAGTCTCAACGCAACGTCCACAAAGAACGCACTTACTCGTATCACGCATAATACCAGGAGCGATTTCATCCACAGTAGTTTCGGTTTGTTCGCCTTGATACATATCATCACGCGCACCAGTCATTTGAGCGGCTAAGAGTAATTCGCAATTACCATTCTTAATGCATTGTTGACAATTCTTGTTGTGGTTACTTAAAAGTAATTCAACCGAAGTACGACGCGCTGCTAATGCTTTTTGGGAGTTGATATGAATATCAATTCCTTCGTTAATTGGATAAACGCAGCTTGCGATTAATCCACGAGCACCCGTTACTTCAACTAAGCACACACGGCAACTACCACGGCTACATAAACCATTTTCAAAAGTACAAAGATGAGGGATATCATAACCGCATTTTCTCGCGGCTTCCATGATGGTTAATCCTTCTTCAACTTGATAAGGATGACCTTCAATCTTAATGTTTAATAATTTCTTTTCCATAACTATCTCCTTATCTCTTGCTTATTGCACCAAACTTACATGTAGACATACATGCACCGCACTTGATACATTTCTTTGGATCAATCTTAAAGGCTTCTTTACCCACTACGCCAGTAATAGCGCCAACTGGGCAGCCTCTTGCGCACATTGAGCATTTCTTACACTTATTAGGATCAATTACGTATTCCATTAAATCCTTACATTCATGCGCTGGGCATTTATGATCACGAACATGGGCTTCGTATTCATCTCTAAAGTTCTTCATAGTTGAAAGAACTGGGTTCGCTGCGGTTTGACCTAAACCACAGAGCGCACCGTTTTTAGTTGCGAAGCTAAGTTCTTGTAAGTAATCAAGATCTTGCATCGTGCCTTGGCCTTTCGTAATCTTAGTTAAGATTTCTAAAATTCGTTTAGTGCCAACACGGCATGGAGTACATTTACCGCAACTTTCATCTGCGATGAATTCCATATAGAATTTCGCGATATTCACCATACAGTTATCTTCATCCATTACGATCGCACCACCAGAACCCATCATTGAGCCTTGAGCGATTAAGTTATCGTAATCAATTGGAGTATCTAAGTTCTTAACGGTTAAACAACCACCAGAAGGACCGCCAGTTTGGATGGCTTTAAATTTCTTTCCGTTTGGAACGCCACCACCGATATCATAGACTAATTCTTTTAAGGTTAAGCCCATTGGGACTTCAACTAGACCAACGTTATTGACCTTGCCGCCAAGAGCAAACACTTTAGTACCCTTACTCTTTTCAGTACCAACTTTCGCATATTCAGCTGCACCTACTCTTAATATATAAGGAACGTTTGCTAGAGTTTCAACGTTATTAATAATAGTTGGTTTTTGCCATAAGCCTTTTATAGCTGGGAATGGTGGTCTTGGACGTGGCATGCCGCGCTTACCTTCAATTGAATTAAGAAGAGCGGTTTCTTCACCACAGACGAACGCACCAGCACCAAGTCTAATGTGAGCTTGGAAGCTAAAGTCGGTGCCTAAGATGTGACGACCTAATAAACCAATTTTATTGAGCGTTTCAATTGCTTTCTTTAAACGCATAACTGCGATTGGATATTCCGCACGAACATAGAAGTAACCTTCTTTCGCACCAATCGCGTAGCCAGCGATAATCATACCTTCAATAACATTGAATGGGTTCGCTTCAAGCATACTTCTATCCATGAATGCGCCTGGGTCACCTTCATCACCATTACACACAACATATTTCATCTTGTTATCTTGATCATGGGCGAATTGCCATTTTCTACCAGTTGGGAAACCCGCACCACCACGGCCTCTTAAACCCGACTTTAAGATTTCATCAATAACTTCTTGAGGTTTCATGGTTAAGGCTTTCGCTAAACCTTTAAACGAGTCATAACCTAATGCTTCTTCAACGTTTTCTGGATCAATCATGCTACTTCCATGTAATGCAACACGTTTTTGTTTTGCGTAGAATGGAATATCTTCTTGTTTTGGATATTTAGTTTGAGTATTTGGATCAACATAGACTAAATCTTCACAAACTTGATGATTAACGATATCGTTTTCGATAATCTTATCCACATCACTTAATTTAACCATTCGATATAAAGTATTTTCTGGGAAAATCTTCACGAATGGACCTTGAGAGCAGAAACCAAAGCAACCAACGAAGTTCACGGTTACTTTATTTTCTAATCCTTTTTCTTTTAATTTATTAACAATTGCATCATGGATATCTTGAGATTTATTAGATAAACAACCAGTACCACCACAAATAACAATGGCGCGTTTACCATCTTTACCTTCGAATTTAGCTTTTAAACAGCCTTCGCATTCACCAATCTTTTTGGCAAGATCTTGTGCATTTCTTATTTTTGCCATAATTACGCCTCCACTTTTCCTTCTTGATAATCTTTGATAATGCCTGGAATATCACTAACTTTTAATTTAGGGAAAACCCGGTCATTAATTTTCATTGTTGGTGCTAAAGCACACGCCCCGATACAGCGAAGTGCATCAACAGTAAATAAACCATCTTCAGTACTATCGCCAGCTTTCTTTAATTTAAGGACTTCAAGCACTTTATCGATAATTGCTTGTGAGCCTTTAACATAACAAGCAGTGCCTAAACACACACCAATTACATATTTTCCTTTTGGTTTAAGAGAGAAGAATGAATAAAAGGTTACCACACCGTAAATTTCCGCAACGGGTAAACCAATTTGTTCAGAAACAATCTCTTGAACTTCTAGTGGAATGTAACCAAACTCTTTTTGGATGTCACTAAGGATCATCATTAAAGGAGTTGGCTCATTTTTGTAAAGATTACATATTTCGATAATACGTTCTTTAGCAATATTTTGTATAGCCATAATAAATCTCCATTTTTATCCAGCGTTATTATTATAATAATAAAAACGCTTTATCTCAATAACAATATTACGTTTTTTGACGTTTTATCTACGGTTGGGCTTTTTTAGATATAAAGTATGCGGTATTTTAGCGTAGTCAATCGTCTCGGTCATAACCTTCTTATAACCATTTCTCGTATAAATATTGCCATAATCATACACATCATCGATATAAACCTTTAGACGATGATTTTTGGTGAAATCATTTAAAATTTTGAATAAACGATCGTTTAATTCAGGATCTTTAGAAATCGCGATGTCGTGAACATACCAATAACGATCGTTCGGCTTATAGATTAAATGATGACGTGAATAATCATCAAATGTATTGCTTCTTGAGATTTCGCCAGCCTTACCACTAAAAATATATAAACACTTATTGCCAAAGTTAGCGAAGGTATCACTATCAATTCGTTTAAAACTATTTGGGAAAACCATAATCGCTTCCGAGTTACCACGTTTATTACTATAAATGACACCATGTTTAAGCGCATAAATTAAACGATATTTAAAATAGTGATAATAAGTACCAATATTCATCGGACGCTTCTTTAAGAAACGAGATGTCATTCGTTTATATCTAATTCTTACCCAAGTATCAAAGCGAATAAATGGATAGAAGAATTTATCTTTGGCTTTCTTTGGCTTAACCGAATATTTCTTTAATCTTTCTTGTAACATTAAAATTTCTTCAACACGCGCACCGATACGAAGTTGCTGTAAGAATTCATAATCTTCTTTGTAATTTTTTAAGGCTGATAAAATCAACACATCAATATCACGTTTTTGTAAAACATAATATTTCTTTAATAAGAGTTCCATCTTGAAATCTTTCATTAATTTCTTTGTTTCTCTCTTCTCTTTTATTTGTGACATGAAAGCAAACGGACGCTTAATCTTATGCTTATTAATATAGATAAAGCGATAAATTAAATAAGCGATAAATGAACCGCCTGCTAAAGCAGCCCCAATCGGATAACCGATATAAGTTGGAGCGTTAATACATTCAGGCGCCACAATAATATAGGTCATTGATACGGCTACCATGAATGCAGCCGGTATTGCAGTAATAAAATCACTACCTTTATAAATGTTCTTCTTTAATAAGTAGAAGGTTGCAATCCAAAGTGCCACCATTGCTAAAGTTTGATTAGCGGCTGCAAAATAACGCCACAATACATTAAAGTCGAGGAACGCTAATCCTACACCAGCGCCTACTACTGGAATGGTTAAAATTAAACGATTCCAAATTTTCTTTTGATCTAAGTGGGTTGCTTCCGCAACAATTAAACGTGCACCACGGAAAGCTGTATCACCACTAGTGATTGGACAAACAACAACACCAATAATTGCTAGTGCGCCACCAAACGGACCAAGTACCGTTTGTGATATTTCATTAACTACTCCTCCTGCAGAGCCGAATTTATCAATAGCCGCTTGGAGTAATTGTGCTGAACCATAGAAAGCAACACCTGCGGCTGCCCAAATAAGAGCAATAACGGCTTCACCAACCATGGCACCGTAGAATATTTGTCTTCCTTGCTTCTCATTAACCATACATTTAGCGGCCATCGGTGATTGCGTTGCATGGAATCCACTAATCGCACCACAAGCAACTGTCACGAACATACACGGCCACATTGGTAAACCGTGTGGATGCTCCCAAGTTAATTGGGTCCAGAATTCAGGAATATTAGATAAGTATCCTTGACCCGCTAAACCACCAAGGACACTAAATGCCATAATAAATAAAAGGATGCCAAAGATTGGATATAACTTACCGATAATCTTATCAATCGGTAAAATAGTTGCTAAGAAATAATAGGCAATAATCATGCCAATCCAGAACCATTGACTTAATACCTCAGGAGTTAAATCCGCTAAAATCCCTGCAGGCGTTACTAAGAACACGGTTCCACATAAGATAAGTAATAAAACCGAGAACCCACGCATGATCCATTTCATGACTTTACCAATATAGATACCAGATAATTCAGCAATTGATGCTCCACCATTACGGTTAGAAATCATACCGACCATAAAGTCATGAACTGCACCACCTAAAATCGTTCCAAATATAATCCAAAGGAAAACCACTGGGCCAAATACTGCACCCATAATTGGACCAAAGATTGGACCGGTACCAGCGATATTAAGTAATTGGACTAAAAACAATCTTGGTTTCGCCATTGGAACGCAGTCAACACCATCGTTAATAGCAATTGCAGGAGTCTTTCTACTATCAGGCGCAAACACTCGACTAGTGACACGCGAAAAAATCATGTAACCACCAATGAGAACGATAAATGATATTAATAGTGAATACATATCCTAAGGATATTATATAACTTATTTACTACTCTTAACGGTTTGTTCGCAATATATGCATTTATATTCACCCTTCTTGCTAGTTGGGATGAATTTATGTTCGTGTTCTTGTTCGACGCTAGAAATACATCTAACGTTTTTGCATTTTAAATCATAACGAACTTTCTTTTTATCATATAAAGGTTCTTTCTTCGGGTTCTTCTTAGCGAGCTCTAATAATTTAAGAATTAACGCCATTCTAATATATTTACCATTTAGTGTTTGGCGGAAATACGCAGCACGGTAATCATCATCAACCTTCACGCTGATTTCGTTCACACGTGGTAAAGGATGAAGGATTCTTAAGCCTTTCTTTGCTTTTTTTAATTTATTAACTGTTAAGACATATGAATTCTTTAAACGCTCATATTGTTTTTGATCAAAGAATCTTTCTCTTTGAATGCGAGTCATATAAAGAATATCTAAATCTTTAATGTTATCTTCTAGGTTAGTAACCTCTTTATATTTCATATGATTCTTTTTAATAATGTCATTGATGACATAATCTGGCATTCTTAATTCTTTAGGAGAGATTAAAACCAGCTTAATATTTTTATAACGCGACATCGCCATCGTTAAAGAATGAACGGTACGACCATATTTAAGATCACCACACATTCCAATCGTTAAATTATTAAAACCACCTTTCTCACGATAGATGGTTAACAAGTCCGCTAGAGTTTGGGTTGGATGACAATGCATTCCATCGCCGGCATTAATTAAAGGAATATTCGCAGCGATTGCACCTGCTAACGCAGCCCCATCTTTTGGATGACGCATCGCAATAATATCCGCAAAGTTAGAAACAACTTTACAAGTATCCGCTACGCTTTCGCCTTTTGCGGTGGAAGATGAACTAGCTTCACTAAAACCTAAAACATTACCACCAAGTTCCATCATCGCTGCAGTAAAAGATAATCTAGTTCTGGTAGATGGCTCAAAGAAAAGGGTTGCGAGTTTTTTACCTTCGCATGCATGTGCATACCATTTAGGATGTTTAATAATGTCGCATGCCGTTTTACAAAGATCATCAATTTCTTTAGCGGTTAAATCTTTGATATCAATGACACTTCTCATAACTACCTCTTAATCCAACTTTCATCGCTTGGGTTATTGCGGAACGCTAATAATTTCTTTTTATCACTAGCTTTAATATATTTATTTTTCACTGCAACTTCAATAATCGTATCAAAGTTAGTGAGTGAAATATTTTTAACTTTTTCTTTCTTAAGTGCATCAACGCTTTTCTTCATACCATAGGTAAAGATTGAAACCATACCTAATACTTTAATTTTATGTTCACGAAGAACTTTAACAATTTCTAATGATGAGCCTCCAGTAGAAATTAAATCTTCTACGACTACTACTTTACTACCTTCAGGAATATTACCTTCGATTTGATTTTGACGACCATGATCTTTAGCGCCAGCTCTAACATAACCCATTGGTAAATCCATAATGTGTGCGGTAATCGCTGCATGTGGAATACCGGCAGTTGCAGTACCCACTAATATTTTTGCATCAGGGAAATTCTTTTTAATTACCTTTGCCAAATTATGTTCAATATCATCTCTCACCTTTGGTGAAGTTAAGGTTAAGCGGTTATCACAATAAATTGGACTTTTAATTCCGCTTGCCCATGTGAATGGTTTATTAGGCCGCAGAAACACCGCTTTAATCTTTAATAAGTCCTTCGCAATTAATTCTTCTACTTTCATCCGATAAACTCCTTACAACATCTAATATATGCTTTTACTGGATCAGGCGCTTCCGTTATCGGACGCCCAACCACAATATAATCTGAACCAATCTTTTTTGCTTCACTTGGTGTCATAACTCTTTTTTGATCACCTTTTGCATTTTCTTTAAATCTCACTCCAGGAGTGACTGTTATAAAATTCTTGCCGCATACTTGATGAACTTTCTTGGCCTCTAATGGAGAACACACTACTCCATCAAGCCCGCTAAGTTTTGCGTTCTTAGCATAATGCATAACTACTTTATCAATCTTTTCTTTGATTAATAAATCTTTACTCATTGCTTCTTGATCAGTTGAAGTTAATTGAGTAACCGCAATTAAAATTGTTTTATTTCCTAAACCTTCTTTAGCGGCTTTCATCATCGCTTTAGTTCCGCTCGCATGACAATTAACCATATCTACATTAAATTTACTTAATACGGCCATACTCTTTCTGACGGTATTAGGAATATCATGAAGTTTTAAATCTAAGAAAATTTTATGTCCACGTTTTTTAATTTCTTTTACAATGCTTGGACCTTCACTATAAAAAAGTTCCATCCCGATTTTAACGAATGGTTTGTGTTTTTTAAATTTAGATAAGAACTTTAAGGTTTCTTCTTTACTCGCAAAATCACAAGCGATGATTACATCTTTTCCCATTATTTACATCCTCCTATGATTTCCTTTAGTGATTCTATTTTATATTGCTTCATGACTTTAGGTAAATCATTAATAATCTTTGGACATATATATGGATCCACTAAATTAGCCGAACCAATTTCTACTGCGGTTGCGCCTGCTAACATCATTTCAATTACATCTTCTGCGCTTGAAATTCCACCAATACCTATTACTGGAATTTTAACGGCATGCGCTACTTGATAAACCATTCTTAAAGCGATTGGGAAAATGGCGTCTCCGCTATAACCACCAAAAGTATTTTTAATAATTGGCGTACGTTTCTTTAAATCGATTCTCATAGATAAAAATGTATTCACTAATGAAATCGCATCTGCGCCAGCCTTTTCTACTGCTTTAGCGATACTTACAATATCAGTCACATTTGGCGAGAGCTTAACGATAATCGGTTTCTTACTTACTTTCTTAACGGCTTTAGTGACTTTCGCGGCCACATCTTTATCAGTGCCAAAAGCCATACCGCCACCATGAACGTTTGGACAAGAAATATTAATTTCAAACCATCCAATCTGTGGACAGTTATTTAATTTCTTTACCACGTATACATAATCATCAATTGAGAATCCACTTACATTTGCGATTACTTTATTTTTATATATCTTTTTTAAACGCGGATATTCCTCTTTAATAAATTCATTCACGCCTGGGTTTTCTAAACCGACTGCATTAATCACACCATTCTTTCCTTCAGCAATTCTAGGAGTAGGATTACCATATCTAGCTTCTTTAGTAAGGGCTTTAAGACAGAAACTACCTAAACAATTTAAATCATAAAGCATAGCGAATTCTTGACCAAAGCCAAACGTTCCACTCGCGGGGATAATTGGATTAGATAATGTGATACCACATAATTTAACTTTTGTATTTACCATATAATATCTTCTCCTTTAAACACTGGACCATCTTTACAAACTCTTCTAATACCAGCTTTGGTTTTAATACTACATCCACGACATACACCAAAACCACAACCCATTCTTTCTTCTAAAGAATATTGACCAGGCGCTTTAGCGTCTTTATAAATTGCTTTTAGCATTGGAATTGGACCACATGCATAAACATAATCATATTTAAGTCCTTTCATAGCGTCAGTGACGAGTCCTTTAACACCCACACTACCATCAAGAGTGGCAATTACTACTTTAACGCCTAACTTTTTAAATTCATTATCGTAGAATATCTCTTTCTCAGAGTTAAAGCCTAATACTGTAATTACATGTTTTTTCTTTTTTAATAATTCTTTCGCTAAATAATACATCGGAGGAATGCCAGCGCCTCCTCCAACAAGTAATGCAGTGTTTTTAACTGGACTTATATTGTAACCATTACCCATATCCACTAAGGTATTAATTTCGCCCTTCTTCATTTTTGATAGTTGTAAGGTACCTTTTCCTACTACCTTATATATAAGGACTACTTCTTTATTATTAATATCACATATAGAAATTGGGCGGCGAAGATAGAAGCCTGGAATTAATAGATTAACAAAACTACCTGGGCGATACGGATACTTATTAGTAAGATCACCAGTTAAAACTAAGCGATAAGTATTTTTCGCTATTAATTTGTTTTCTTTAATCTTTAACACAACATTCTTCATAACTAAGCATCAATGGTAGAAATCTTTAATGTGGTCTCATCTAAAACATCGAGTAATACTCTTACGGTATCAAGCGAGGTGAACATCGTAACGTTGTTCTCCATCGCGATTTGACGAATCTTATAACCATCACGCATCTCACCAAAGTCACCAACATCTTGAGTGTTAATAATATAGGCAATATGACCTTGACGAATTGCATCTGGAATTTCGTTAGAGCCGTTTGAGATCTTTAACATAACATGGGTTTTAATTTGTCTCTTCTTTAAATATTCCGCAGTACCTTTAGTCGCGCATATATTAAATCCAAGTTCATAGAAATGTTTAATTAATGGGAATGCTTCTTCTTTATCTTTATCCGCGATTGTAACAAAAATCGTGCCGAAGTTTTTAACCTTCATACCACTAGCTTGTAACGCTTTAAATAATGCACGGTGAAGATTATCGTCATAGCCAATCGCTTCGCCTGTAGATTTCATTTCTGGAGATAAGTATGCATCTAATCCTCTTAATTTATTAAAGGAGAAGACCGGGACTTTAACATACCATCTCTTCTTTTCGGGTGGATAGATATTAAAGATTCCTAATTCTTTTAAACTCTTACCTAAGATTACATCGGTGGCGATATCCGCTAATGAATAACCAGTTGATTTAGATAAGAACGGAACGGTTCTAGATGAACGTGGATTAACTTCAATAATATAAACCTTATCATTCGGATCAACGATGAATTGAATATTAAATAATCCGACAATTCCAATTCCTAATCCTAGTTTCTTGCTATATTCAAGAATGGTGCCTTTGACTTTGTCACTAATTGAGAATGCTGGATAAACACTAATCGAATCACCCGAGTGAATACCGGTTTTTTCAACTAATTCCATAATGCCTGGAACAAATACATCGTGACCATCACAAATTGCATCAACTTCAACTTCTTTACCATTAATATATTTATCCACCAATACTGGTTTATCTTCATCAATTTCAACCGCGTCTTTTAAGTAGCGACGAAGTTGAGCTTCATTACCAACTATTTGCATTGCGCGTCCACCAAGGACGAAGCTCGGACGAACTAAAACTGGATAACCTAACTTCTCAGCAGTCTTAACCCCTTCTTCAATATTAGTGACTGCTCTTCCTGGAGGTTGAGGAATTCTTAAATTCTCAAGTAGTCTTTCAAAACTATCACGGTTCTCTGCGCGATCAATTGCTTCGCAATCGGTGCCAATTAATTTTACACCACGAAGCATTAAACCATCGGCTAAATTAATCGCGGTTTGTCCGCCAAGAGTGGCAATTACACCAATTGGTTTTTCTAAATCAATAATCGCCATTACATCTTCGGGGGTTAATGGTTCAAAATATAATTTATCTGCAGTTGTGTAATCAGTAGAAACGGTTTCTGGGTTGTTATTAATAATGATCGCTTCATATCCAGCGCGTTTAATCGTTTGTACAGCATGCACAGTTGAGTAATCGAATTCTACACCTTGACCAATACGAATTGGACCAGCGCCTAACACGATTACTTTCTTTTTATTAGTGATACGTGATTCATTCTTTGCTTTACTATCATTTAGATTTTTATAAGTTGAATATAGATAGGCAATATATTTACCAGTATGTAATGTATCAACCATTTTGAATATTGGAACAATTCCATGTTTCTTTCTTAGACGATAAATTTCTAATTCATTCTTGTTCCATAAACTAGAAATACATTTATCCGAGAAGCCTAAGGTTTTGGCTTTACGAAGTAACGCTAAATCGTTATGCTTCTTTTTTAATTGTTCTTCTACATCAATAATATTCTTTAATGCTTTTAAGAATAATGGAGTAATCATAGTAATCTTTTGAATAGTGGTGATGCTCTCGCCCATTCTTAAAAGTTCGGCAATCGCAAAGAAGTTATCATCTTTAAATTGATGAATATAATCAAGTAATTGTTTTTTAGTGTAACCTCTAAACTTCTTTAGATATAAATGGTTCGCGCCAATCTCAAGTGAACGAATAGCTTTTAGATAACATTCTTCTAAGTTATCACCAATCGCCATAACTTCACCCGTTGCTTTCATTTGAGTGCTAAGAATATTATTAGCTCTAGTAAATTTATCAAACGGGAAACGTGGGAATTTAGCGATTACATAATCAAGCGTGGGTTCAGTAGAAGCAAATCCACCCGCTACTGGAATTTCTTTTAATCTCATCCCAACTGCAATCTTTGCGGTAACTCTAGCGATTGGATAACCACTTGCTTTAGATGCTAATGCGGATGAACGAGAAACACGTGGATTAACTTCGATTAAATAATATTTATTAGTTTTTGGATGAAGAGCGAATTGAACGTTACAACCGCCTTCAATTTTTAATTCCTTAATAATTTTAATCGCGGATGTATTTAACATCTTATATTGTTGTTTAGTTAAAGACATAATTGGAGCGACAACAATACTATCTCCAGTATGAACTCCAACTGGATCAATATTTTCCATACCACAAATGGTAATCGCGTTATTATCGTGATCACGCATAACTTCGAATTCAATTTCTTTATAGCCTTTAACGCTCTTTTCAATTAAGACTTGATGGACGGGAGAAAGTGCAAAAGCATTAATCGCAATTTCTTTTAATTCTTCTTCGGTGTTCGCGAAGCCACCACCCGTACCACCTAGAGTAAAGGCCGGACGAAGAACAACTGGGTAACCAATTTTCTTAGCCGCTTCAATCGCTTCTTCAATTTTATAAGTAATAATTGATGGAATAACCGGTTCTTTAATTTTTTGGCACATCTCTTTAAAGAGTTCGCGGTCTTCCGCTTTTTCTATACTCTCGGCTGGAGTACCTAATAATTCAACGCCACATTCATCTAATATTCCTTTTCTCGCTAATTGCATTGCAAGGTTAAGACCAGTTTGACCTCCAATACCAGGAAGTATGGCATCTGGTCTCTCATAACGAATAATCTTAGCAACATATTCAAGAGTAAGAGGCTCCATATAAACTTTATCCGCAATACTAGTGTCAGTCATAATCGTTGCAGGGTTTGAATTCACTAATACAACTTGGTAACCTTCTTCTTTAAGCGCTAAACACGCCTGGGTGCCCGCGTAGTCAAATTCCGCTGCTTGACCAATGACAATCGGACCAGATCCGATGATTAATATCTTTTTTAAGTCTTTTCTTTTCATACGTTTACCTCTTATACACAACTTTTTCATCATGGATGGTTAAATAATTCACCCCAAACACGTGATAGCCCTGAAACGGCGTATTTTTTCCTTTAGAGAGAAATTTCGCATTATCAATCACTGCTTCTTTGTTTAAATCCCAGACACTAAAGTCGCCCACAGGTTGATAGCCAAATCTCTTGGCGGGATTAGTGACTAATAATTCAAGTAACTTATCTAAAGTAATAATTTTCTTTTTAACTAAATAGGTATAAAGAAGCGGGAAAGCGATTTCAATTCCAGAAGCGCCAAATAAACTATTCTTTAAACCTTGGTTCTTTTCATCTTCACTATGTGGAGCGTGATCAGTGGCAATCATATCAATGGTTCCATCTTTAATTCCTTGGATTAACGCTTCTTGATCTTTTTTACTTCTTATTGGTGGATTGATTTTAAAATATCCATTCTCTTTAAGCATTGAATCATTAAGTAATAAATAATGTGGAGCAGTTTCGCACGTTACATCAAGTCCTTGTTTCTTAGCTTTACGAATTAAATCTACGCTTTCTTTAGTAGAGACATGACAAACATGGAATTTACATCCAGTTTCTTTCACTAACTTTAAGTCGCGCTTAACTTCTTCGTATTCGCTAGCGCTACTAATTCCGATATGATGATGTTTTTTGCAATATTCACCATCATGGATATATCCGCCTTTAGATAATTTACTTACTTCGCAATGAGCGACAATCACTTTATCTAATGCTTTGGCTCTAAGCATCGCTTCTTTCATAATCTTTTCGCTTTGTACGCCTTTACCATCATCCGAGAAGGCGAATACTTTATTAGCCATTTCTTCTAATGGAGAAATCTCTTTTCCGTCCTCAGATAAAGTAATTGCCCCATAAGGGACAACACTGATGATATTACTTTTATTAATGAGATTAATTTGAATCTCAAGGTGCTCAGGTGTATCACTCACGGGTTTAAGATTTGGCATCGTTGCTACTAAAGTATAACCTCCTTTTGCGGCGGCTTTACTTCCAGTGAGAATCGTTTCCTTATAAGAAAAACCCGGTTCACGGAAGTGCACATGCACATCAATGAAGCCCGGGAGAAACGTATACTGTTTTTGATTATATTGAGGATGATCTTTTAGAAATTTTAAAACATTATCTTTGATTATATTAGGTTGTTTGATTAATGCTTTAATTCCTTCCATGCGTTTTTTGTATCTTTTCTATTGTAGCGATTTTAATCGCTAGTGCAAGTATTTTTGTTGCATCTTTAATTTCATTAACACTTGGGAAACTTGGCGCAATTCGTAAATGAGAATCTTTTGGATCTTTGTGATATGGATACGCGGCTCCGGCTGGAGTTAAGCTAACGCCCATTTCTTTACAAAGAGCGTGGACTCTAGTTGCGCAACCAGGAAGGGTATTAAGTGAAACGAAATATCCACCATATGGACGAGTGTATTTAGCGATGTTAAGTTCGCCAATTTCTTTATCAAGAACATTTAATACCATTTCAAATTTTGGTCTCATAATTTCAGCATGTTTTTTCATATGCGCTTTGATACCAGCAATATTTTTGAAATAGCGAACGTGACGGATTTGGTTTACTTTATCAAAACCCACCGTTTCCATATTGAAGTTCGCGACTAAGTCTTTCTTGTTCTTTTCGCTACAAGCGACACAAGCAACACCCGCACCAGCAAAGCTGATCTTACTAGTACTTGCGAAAACATAAACGATATCTTCATTATTTACTTTCTTAGCTTCTTCTAAGATATTTAAAACATGATCTTGTTTATTTGGATATAAGTGATGAACCACATAAGCGTTATCCCAATAAATACGGAAATCTTTCGCAGCGGGTTTAAGACTAGCTAAACGCTTAACAGCTTTAGGACCATAACTTGTTCCGCTAGGATTAGCGTATTGAGGGACACACCAAATACCTTTAATCATTGGATCTTTCTTCACTAGTTTTTCAACTAAATCCATATCTGGACCATCTTTCTTTAAATCAATGTTAATCATTTCAATGCCAAGATATTCCAAAATCGCAAAGTGACGATCATAACCTGGAACTACGCATAACCATTTAATCTTGCCTTGCTTCATAAACGGCTTATTACCACAGACGCCTTTCATCATGCCGTGTGCAATCACATCGTACATAATTCTAAGTGAAGAGTTACCAGCGACAATTACTTGTTCTGGAGTTGCACCACACATATCGCCTAAAAGTTTTTTACATTCATAAATTCCGGTCATATCACCATAGTTACGGCAATCGATTTTGTCTTTATTAAAATAATCTTCTTTTTTAATTAAGACTTTGTTCATCCCTAAACATAAATCTAATTGAGCCGGAGCTGGTTTACCTCTAGTCATGTTTAAATTTAAATGCTTCTTTTTATAGGCATCGCGAGCTTTATAAAGTTTCGCTAACTCCTTTTTAAGTTCAGCATTTGATAATTGATTATAAGTTTTCATAATTATATGATCTCCTTATTATTATTCTACACCAACTATAAATGAATAAACGGGTTGTTTGCCACTTACCACATTTATTTGTATATCTTTATAGTTAGCGCTTAAATCTTTTTGCACTTGGGCAATTTCGCTTTCAAGAATGTCTTCACCGCAAATGATGTTAACGAGTGTAGAGTCTTTTTTAATCATTTCCGCTAATAAGTTATTTAAAGCTTCAAATTTATCTTTAACGCAAGTAACAATTAACTTATCACGTAGACCCATATAATAATCTTTAGTAACATGGACGCCTTCAATATCAGTATCCTTAACCGCAAAGGTGACTTGACCACTTCTAACATTCTTTAACGCTGCTTTCATATTGTTAAAGTTAGCATTCACGTTTGAAGTTGGTGAAAATACCATTGCACTCACTAATCCTTGTGGAATCGTTTTACTAGGAACTACACGAGCATCGCAATCTTCATCAATCATTTCGCATGCTTGGTTAGCGGCCATAACGATATTGGAATTGTTTGGAAGAATAAATACGTTACGCGCATTCGCTTTCTTAATCGCATCCACGAAATCTTGAATACTTGGGTTCATCGTTTGTCCACCAGGAACAATAACATCTACTCCGACTTGTTTAAATAAATCATCTAGACCTGCGCCAAAGCTAACCGCGATAATCGCATTTTTCTTACGTGGTGAATTAACGTCCACCTTTTCTTCTTCATCGTGTTTAATTGGTAAAATTGAAATATTTTCGAATTCACCAAATTGTTGTAAGTAAGCTAAGATGGTACCTGGATGAAGGGTTTGTAAAGTAATCTTCATCTTATCGTCTTGCTCTAATGAGTAGTTTAAATTGTGACCATGATGTAAAGCGAAATCACGGAAATGTTTTTCAATAAAATGTTTCTTACTTCCATCTTTAACTAAGAAGAAATCAAGACTCATGTTATAACCTTTTTCGAGCTTGCCTTCTTTTTCTTCAACAATTTGTTTGCCTTCAGTTGACTTCTCAACGAAATCACCAAGCAAGGCTTTTTGCATACCTTCAAGGATTGTAACTAAGCCCGCTGCACCTGAGTCAACAACACCAACTTCTTTTAAAACTGGTAATAATTCAGGTGTTCTTTTTAAGCTTGCTCTAGCCTCAGTTAATAAGATTTCAAAGCATTCTTCAATACTCGTATCTTCATCACCTGTATGATAAAGAACATCACTTGCTTCTCTAATAACGGTAAGGATTGTTCCTTCAACTGGACGCATGACTGCGCGATAACTTGCTTCTTTGCCTTCAAGGAAAGCGAGCGCTAAATCATAGCCTGTAATTTCTTCTTTGCCTTCAAGTGCTTTAGCAAAGCCACGGAAGATTTGACTTGTAATAACGCCTGAGTTTCCTCTAGCGCCCATAAGTAAACCACGAGAGAAGGCTTTTGCAATGCTATATACATCATCTTCGTTTTTATTGGATATTTCTTTTGCACCACTACTCATCGTTAAGTTCATGTTCATACCAGTATCACCATCAGGCACTGGGAAAACGTTTAATGAGTCAATTTCTGGGTAATGGTTAAAAAGGTTATTAGACGCGCTAATAAACATACTCTTTAATAATTGACCGGATATTTTTTTCATAAATTAATTAAATTTCAAGAACTCCCTGGACATAGACATTTACTTTTTTAAATTCAATGCCAAAGGTTTTCTCAAGCACATAACTTACTTTCTTTTGAACTTCGCGAATTACTTCAGTAATTTTGGTTTCGCTTGCGACGACTAGATATAAATCAATACTATATCCGCCTTTCTTTTCTTTTGAGCAAACGACGGCTTGTTCAAAATTCTTTTTGCCAAGTAATTTATTCACTTGATCACTTAAAGAATTTTTCGCACTTAAACCAACCACGCCATAGCATTCAATAGCGGCACTACCCGCAATGCTTGCGATAGCTTGAAGCGAAATATTAATTCCGCCACTAGGAGTAATCTTTTTTACTGCCATAAAAGTAAGCAAAAATGCTCGTTAATAATATATCACATACTGTGTATATTATCAAAGTAAGGAAGTCGGTCTAAGATGAAAAAATTATTTTTTGGTTGCTATTAAATAAATAAGTAAGCAAAATAATAAAGGTTATGTCACGTTGGTTAGAAAAGAAAGAAAGCGAATTTAATCACGCGTTAAAAAGCCGCGATGTTAAAAAAATGCGGGCGCTTTTTAATAAAGTCCCAACGGTTGACTTAGCGGAATTTGCGGATAAAGTAGATGATCCAAAAGATTTAACTTTTATTTTTAAAGTAGTTCCTAGTGAATTAACTGCGGACTTCTTTACTGAATTAAATGATGATACTCAAGAAGCATTGCTTAAAATCTTTAGTGACGCTCAATTAGTGGAACTAATTAATAAGAGCTATACCGATGATATCGTTGACTTCCTTGAAGATATGCCGGCGAATTTAGTGACCCGTGCTATTAAGTTTGTTCCTAAAGAAAGACGTGAAGCGGTTAATAAATTATTAAATTATAAAGAAGATACCGCCGCCAGTATCATGACGACTGAGTATTTTGAATTCCATACTGATGTCACGGTTGAAGATGCAATGAAAGTAATTCGCGAAAAAGGAAAAACTAAGGAAACTATTTATACGATTTTCCTTCGTGATGATAAGAGAAACTTAGTTGGTACCGTTGACCTTGATGATTTAATATTCGCAAATCCAAAACAAACCCTTGATGAAATTAAAAACAAAGAATTCTTATATACAAGAGCTGATACTGACCAAGAAGAAGTAGCGCAAAAATTTAAAAAGTACGATTTACATGCTTTAGCGGTTGTAAATAAAGAACAAAAACTCGTTGGTGTTATTACCTTCGACGATATCATGGACGTTATGGAAAAAGAAACCAGTGAAGATATCGCGTTACAAAGCGGCGTTGTTCCACTTAAAGATGAATACATGGAAACTAAACCATTAAGAATGGCACTTAAATGTGTTCCATGGTTAATCGTTTTAATTATTATTGGAGTTTTCTCGGAATTAGTCTTATCTAAGTTCCAAGAAGGTTTACGAGTAATCCCTGCTTTAGTATTCTTTATTCCAGTTTTAATGGATACCGGTGGTAACGCAGGTGGTCAAACCTGTGGTTTAATCATTCGTGCTTTAGCACTTAAAGAATTTGAAGTTAAAGATTTCTGGAAAGTGGTTTGGAAAGAAATTAAAACTGCATTATTAATTGGTGTGTTTGTTGGCGTGCTTGCATTCGGTGTGTTTATGATTGAATTCTCAATTCCAGGATTAATTGAAGTCGCAGGTAAAACCTTAACGATTCAGAATAAATTAGTAATCTCAACAATCGTGGCGTTAGCGTTATTCTCCGCAATTGTAATATCTAAATTTGTGGCATGTGCGCTTCCGTTCTTAGCAGTTAAGCTTAAAAAAGATCCGGCCTTAACTAGTCAACCATTCGTCACTACGATCGTCGATGTTTGTTCACTATTAATTTATTTTGGAATCTTTATGATTTTCTATCTGAACGGATTCTTTGTAAATCTAATTTAACTTATTTAATTAAATAATTACTTGGCATCTTCTTATCAATATCTTGGCAATCATGAATAATTAAATTTATTAACGCGGCCTTATTTAAACCAGTAGTGTTGCCTTTTAATTCAAAGAGTCTAATAATTTCATTTAATTCTTGAGCGGTTCTTAAATTTAACATTTCTTTACTACGTAAAAAATTTGATAATTGCGCGGTGGTTAATTCAACGCTTTCATGTATAAAACCGAACATCATAATTCCTTTAACCAAGCGATCGTTACCGAATTGTTTAAGATACGCACGAACGTAGTCTTCACTTTTAACTTCTAAGTTAACATCGGCGATCCGACTCTTTTCACGACGATGAATAATACGCGTTAGTTGATACACAAGGATGCCTAATATTAATGCGGTAGCGATTGAACCGATCTGCATAATTCCACTAACTTGAGTGGTTAAAGTTGGATCTTGCGTTCCGATAATTGTTTGAATAACTGTTACATTAAACGGAGGAATAATTAATATTAATCCACCAATACCAGCAATTAAAATTACACATACAGTAAGTAAATTCGCATTATCATCAAGATCGACTTCCTTAAACATTCTTAATCCAGAAACTGAAATGTAACCATAAAGCGCTAAGCAAACACCACCCATAACGCAACGTGGAATACTTTGTAATACGATAGCAAATGGCGCAAAGAAAGATAATAAGATACAGATACAAGCGGTAGTAAAGGTAGTAGCAACCGATGCATTACGCGTTAATGCCACACACGCAATTCCTTCACCATAACTGGTGTTAGGACAAACACCGCAAGCAGTTCCCATCATCGTACCAACACCATCACCAAGTAAGGTCCGATGTAACCCAGGTTCACCATTAATTAAATCGTGATTAATAATTGTAGACATGTTCTTATGATCGGCTAAATGCTCAGCAAATGAAACAAACGCGATTGGGCAGAAGGCAAGCGCAAGCGCGCCAACTCCAACGCCAGTTAATAACTGCGCTCCATCATTAGTTGCTTCGAGTATTTCAGGCGAAAAATTACCAGTGACTAATTCTTTAATTCCTTCAACGATAGAAATCTTAGGAACACTAAAGAAGGAATTAATTGTAACGTTAGAGAAATTATCGATTAATTTATCCCAACTAATAACTTGCATATAGGAGTTATTAGTCGCAATGCCAATACCGGTAAACATACTGGCCAAAGCATATCCAACACCAATACCAATAATAAATGGGATTAATTTCATTCCCTTAAAACGATTCTGTACGGTACATATAACAACCGTAAATAAAGTCATTAACCCGCAGAATATTGCTACCCAGTTATAACTTGAAAATGGATCAGATGAATTCGCGCTCATTAAATCAGTAACCGCATTAGGCGCTAAAGATAAACCAATTAATGCAACTACTGGACCAATAATGACTGGTGGCATTAGACGATTCACCCATTTAGTACCAGCAAATTTAACGATTAAAGCTAAAATAACATATACTGCACCTGCAAGTAAACCCCCGACTAAAATACCCATATAGCCAAACGTTAACGCGGTTGATAAAGCAGGCAAGAAAGCAAAACTAGATGAAATAACGATTGGGGATTTGCCTTTTGTAAATAAAATATAAACTAAGGTACCAACACCTGCTCCTAAAATCGCTGCAGGGATTTGAGTTGGTAATCCAATAATTGTTGGAACTGCTACCGTTGCTGCTAAGATTGCTAGAAGCATTTGGAAAGCATAGAGAAGTAAGTTTTTAAACTTGGGCCTATCTCCAACATCATAAATTAATTTACGGGTCGCCATAATGGTCTCCTTTAATATCGTAGATATTATACCTATTTAGTAATAAAAAAGCACCAGGGATTTCCTAGTGCTTTTCCTGATTAAAACTATTTAGATGCAGCTTTATAGGCAATCTTGCCATTAAGATAAGTGGCAGTAAGCGGGGTTGAAGCAATTTTACAATTTTCTTGTTTGAAATTATCGGCATTAGTAAAATCAGCAGGATATATAGAGAAGTCACCACACTTACCGATTTCGATTGAACCAATATCATTTTCTTCATTTAATAAATACGCTGGCGACTTAGTAGAACACTCTAACGCTTGCTCGATTGTAATATCTTCATTAGCATCACGAGGTTCTAAATATCCTTCAGCAGTAGGATCAGCATTATAAGGATCAACGCGGTTTAAAGCGGTATAAAGCATATAAGGCACTCCTTCAGGGCACATACCATCAGTATGGAAAGCAACGCGGTTCTTACCATCTTCACCTAAAAAAGATTTAACCTTGTACATTTGTTTTAAACTTCTACCTTTTTCCTTATATTCACCAAAAACATTTGATTCATGTGCTTCGCCGCCGGCATTTCTTGCCGACCAGTGAGGAGCAACTACTGGTGTAACTCCTAATTCTTTAAAACGTCCGATATCTTCATCTGCAACATAAGCGCAGTGGGCAATACTGTTTCTATCAAAATCACTACAAACACTTTTTGCTTGCTCGAATTCATCAAGCGCATAGTCAACCGCTGCATCTGCAAATGCATGGACGGTTGCGGATAAACCTAATGTATTGGCTAACCCAACAATATCACTGATTTTAGGAGCGTGTGGCATAATCGGACGCCAATTGTCACTCCAACGATTAATTCCAAAATATCCGTCTTTGAACTCTTCCGAAAATGGATTTTTCACGTATTTTTCTTTAGTCCAACAAGTTTCTTTATCGGAAATCCCATCTATAAAAAATTTAACACCAGCAATTTTAAAATAATCATTGTCATATTGTTGTTTTAACTCAAGAACTTTTGCGATTTGTTGTTTAGCAGTAAGGTTATCGCTTTCCATAATCATAAAGAAAGCTCTGACTTTAAATTTAAGTTTGCCTTCTTTGCCTAATTCACTTAAAGCTTGAACTGATTCAATATTATCGCATTTAACTGCACAATCACCTATTGTGGTATAACCCATCGGAGCAAGAACCGATTCTTGCTGTATTAAAATTCCTTCCTTTAAATCCTCTTTATCAATTGGGATATTGAAATAGATATTATAGAAAGGAGACTCAGCAACATTGCCATCGATATATTCGTATTCATCGCCTTCGTCTTTTTTAACTTTGCTTAGTTGAATCGTGTCAGTCATTTTTAAATTCTTGATTCTCGTGGCGATTTCTTTATCATCCATCCGCCACATACCTAAATAATATTTTAAAATATCAAGCGCAACATCATTAAAACAGCCTGAGTGACCTGCGTAATCAGCAATTAAAACTGGTTTATCCGTAGGAACGTTCTCTTTAATTGATTTCCAAGTGTACTTAAATTGTTCATTATCAGAAGATTTTGGAGCCACGAATGCACCATAAGCTTTATAGAATTCGTAGTTAGGGTGCTCTGCAATATATTTATTAAGTTTTTCAAAAACTTGTTGATTGGTGTCTTCAGTAGAACATAAACATCCACCCGCTAAAGCGGAACCTAATAATCCTGGGTGGTTGTGAGCGTCTACAAATCCAGGATAAATATATTCGTCTTTATAATCGTTAATTTCTTCAGTTTGATTATCAACAGCTTGTTTAGCTTGTTCATATGAACCTACAAAATAAATCTTGCCGGTATTAATATCTACGCCAACCGCTTCCGCTTTTGTATTTTGACTATCAAGGGTAAGCACATTACCGTAAAACATACGTTTTGTGATAACCGGTTTTTGGCAAGAAGATGCTACAGCAATGGTCATAACCGATATTCCGAAGAAAAACAATTTTCTAACTGGATTTACAATTTTCATAAGTACCTCACAATAAATAATTATAAGGGAAAGTTATATTTAGAACAATTAAAAAACCCCGTTTTTTTGAAGTGAACCCCGAAAGTTGGACAACCAACTGGAGGGGTTCACTTCATTTTGTAACGGGGTTTTATTATTTCTTTATTCAACAAACGTGACGATTGTGCGTTTCGCACCATCTCCGCGGCGCATCACACACTTATATTGATGAGTGTAACCGCCTTTACGGTTTTTATAGCGAGGACCTAAGACCTTAAATAACTTATTAATAGCCTTCTCATTTTCTTCGCTCTTTTCATTACGAAGAATCTTCGCTGCTTCGCGTCTTGCTTGTAAAGTATCCTTCTTAGCAAGAGTAATGAGGTAATCAATATTCTTGATTAAATCTTTTGTGACACCGCTAGTGACGGTAATCTTTTCATGGATAATTAATTCCGTGACCACGTTTCTTTGCATGGCTTTTTCGCGGGTTGCGGTCCAGCCAGTTTTAAAACGGACACCAGTCTTACCATGAACGTTCTTTCTACCATGCGCTGCCATAATTACTTATTCTCCGTTGAATAGTCACG
>JAKSUZ010000020.1 GCA_024408505.1 Bacilli bacterium
CCTTCGAATTCTAATTCGAATTTGTTTTTCATAATTTATAGATCCTCACTTTGAATTATTTCTAAACGAGTAAAATTATAACACTTTATCCATAAGTAAACATAGAAACTTTGTTATATAATAAAGTCATGAATAAATATATGAAAATAGCGATTGACGAGGCTTATCGCGGATATAAACTAAAGCACGGTGGTCCTTTTGGAGCGGTGATTGTCAAAAACAATCAAGTTGTGGGTAAAGGTCATAACATGGTTTTAAAGAAACATGATCCAACTTGTCATGCTGAAATTGAAGCCATACGTAGTGCGTGTAAAAAATTAAAAACGCATGACCTAACTGGATGCGATATTTATATCGTTGGTGATCCTTGTCCAATGTGCTTCGCTGCTATCAACTGGGCGAACATTGATAAAATCTATTATGGATGCACTACATCCGACGCTGATGAAATCGGTTTTAGAGATAAGATTTTCTTTGACCAGGCTAAAGAGTTACATAAGCGCGCGATTCAAATCGAACGCAAAGCTTGTTATAAACTTTATAAAGATTACTACAAAACTAAACACCAACTCTACTAACTTATTTAGATATGGCAACACTAATAATTTTCAATTAATGTCTTGATTTTATCATCAATAGCTTTTTCTAACTTTAACCGGTCAGCTTCAGTAATATCATCAGTAATGTTAGGAATGTAATCGCAAAGCAAAACTTTGATTATACAATTGTATGCAGCATCAATATTGCCAAAAATTTTTGGATCCTCTCTGCCTGCAATTTTCCTTATTCGCCCAGACAAAAACGTTACCAATACACTAGACATACGAATGCGATCAGGTGGATTATCTTTTTTGTTAAAACCACGGTAAAGAGCGCTTTGACTAAGAGCGGCAGTTAATGTAACAAGACTCATAGTATGCAGCAAAACTACATTAGTAAATAGTTTCTCATATTCTTCTAACTGCGTCACCAGTTGACTATAAATATCCTTCCAAATCATATCTCCAGCTGCATAACATGGACCTAAACACCACTTGGAAAGAAATTCACTTATTATAGGAATAAGAGAAAAATATTTTTCATATCCATCTCCTCTAATAGCCATGCTTTTATATGAATAAATAATTTTGAAAAATTGGTCTTCAGGAAGGTCACCTTTTTTCAATGCGTCATTAACTGCGCAATTGATAATAGCATTATCTAATTCAATCGGTAAAAGAACTGTAAACCATAAAGGAAAGAAATTACTGATATCACTAGGAAGCGTGGCAGGATTTATAATACCATTAATAATCCAATTGCAAACAACGGAAGAAGTAGGATTATAAGCTTCTATCGTATAATTTGAAATTTTTGCTATATGACGAGTAAGAATAGGAATAGGAGCAAAATCTTCTTCTTTAGTAACTTTTTCGCTAGTAATAATTTCATTAATAATACCAAAAATTACTTCTACATTCTTTACATACATTGAATAGCTAGGATCCTCGTTGTTTTCAAGTATAATGAACGGATCAAATTGACTCATAGCTTCCGCTACTGCGGCAAATGAATCTATATAGTATAGATACGGCATCTGCGGATCCCAACTTTCATCTTCTGAAGTGATTTTATTATTCATAAAACTCTCTACAATCGAGGAAACATAACTATTGCCCTCTGGATTTTTTCGAATCGCTTCGGCAAATAGCATAGCAATTGAATAATAGCGTTGAGCGTGAGCGGGAAAATCAGAATAAACGCCTTCTATTCTGTTTTTAAATTTTGCTCCAACATATAAAACATTGTTTATATCTACTTCGCTAGACATTTCACTAGCACAAGCAACTAAATATTGTCTACAAAGATTAGAAATTAGTTTGACTTTAGCATCTTTACTAAAGTAATTGTCTATAATATATTGAACTAAAACATCTAAGGAACCGTTTAAAGTATTATCACGTGAGACCGCTAAATAGTAGTTACCATAAACTTTCGCTAATTCTTTAACATCGTGAACATTATAGCATTCATTATCTAATAAAGATTGAACATCCTTCTTAGCCGTAGCCACTAAATAATCAAAAGCGCTTGTGTCATCACCCATATAATAAGAAGTAAGTAGTAGATTAGGGATAATGTAATCCCAAGTTTCTATTAAATCAACAGAATCGGATAAACTATTAATGAAATTAATAAGTTGTTGATAAGCGTATTGAGTGATGCCTGCTAGATGAGATGGATTGATGATTAAATAACATTGAATTATAAAGTTAGCATACGATAAATTAACATATGCGCTTACTTTGTTTGTATCACCTATTAAAGAGAATGCATCTTTAATAGTGTCTTGATATTTGTTGAAAATAAGATCAACTGTTTCTTGATTATCGCGATGAGTGAACATTTCGTATCTAGCAAAATCGTAAAGCTTTTTAAAACCATCAATGGCATCAACGCTTGATAGTCTTTTATCAAAAAGCGCTTGATAAGTTACATCAGTAAAAGATGTCAATTGGCTATCGGAGAATGCACTAACCCAGATTGGATTATTAATATCATTCCATAATTCATCATAGATAGTGTTATAAACGTAGTTTCGTACAAATTCTGGACCATGATAAAATTTTGAAGTTAAGATTAAGTTACTATATATGGGTGTATTAACTTTAACAACGTTACCATGCTCGTCATACCAATAATTAAAATCTAATTGTTCGTGAATTGGTAAAGCATATCCTACACTTTCATTAAGAGGTGTTCCTTCAGGAACATTATTAAGAAATATGGTATGCTGTCCATTACTAAATGAAGCGCCATCGGAGGCGTTTAAGACAACTGTATAAGTTATAACTGGTGGTTCGGGTTGAGGATTATTGCTACAACTACAACCAGTTAGAAGCGAGACCGCCATTATTGGCGTTATTAATAAACCTAATTTCTTCATATCTTTCTATGCTCCTCTAGTAAATTGTAAATTTTAGATTCAACTTCCCCTTCTAATATCTGGCGTGATTCCTGCGTTATATCTTCGGTGATGTTAGGAATGTAATCATTTATGATGACATTAGCGATGCAATCATTATATTGAACAATATCTAAAGAATACATATCATCACAAAATTTCATCATTTGATTAATGACAAATATAAAAGAATCGAACGAGCGACTGATATCATTGTCTGCAAGACCACGAAAGACGTTTTCATTATCGCTTAGTCTAATTATTGGTAAAAGGAAACCAAGCAAGTATGTCTTTAGTTCCAATCTAATACGATCATTGACTAGTTTAACTGCATTGATAAATACATCAAACATTTCTTGGAGGCTGGTTCCACTAGATTTATAGCTGCAATACAACTTCAATAAAATCTTTTCATAAAACCAGCGGCATTGATTAAGTGTAAATATTGACCAATTGTAACTCCAAAAATATTCTGTAGCCCAATTTAATAATTCAATGCATCTTGTTTTGTCAAAGTATGAAGATATTTCTATATCTTGTCTAAAAGCTTTTATTACAATGTCATTGTCAAATGGTAAGCGACATGCGCCAGCTATAGGAGGAAGATTTTTATATTCTCCTTCTTTTAAAATGACATCTCGGAATATACCAACTGCATCACCATCGATAGCATAATTTCCGTAATCAGAATATTTAGCGACATATTCACTTAGAATATTCATTGCTTCGTACCAATTAGGATCGTCTTTATAACTGCAAGCATCGATTTTTTCAATTATCCATGTAGCGTTTGCCTTATATTGATTAAAACTAATAGGTCTTTTATCAAATGTTTCATGATTAAAGTCAATTAAACTAGTCGCCTTTGCAAAGGAAGCAAATGGTTTAATATAGCATCTATATTCTTGCAATGTTGGATCATCGCTAGTGATTTTATCAAAAAAACTACCAACGATATCTTTAATATGTAATACTTCGCTTGGATTTTTTCTAATTCCTTCAGCGAAAGACATAGCAATTGAAAGATAAGAAGCAGCTGAATCTATATACTGACCAACATTTGATATTCTATCGTTAAACATACTTTCAATATCAGCAATTTTGCTTGAAGTACCAGCGCTATATATTTCGCTTGCGTAAGATGAAAAGAATGATTTATATAAATCAACAATATATTTTTCTAATGTGTCTAAAGTAACATAATGACCTTTTATGAAATCTAAGTGTTCTTTATGTAGATCCTTTTCAGCTTGATCGGCAGCACGAAGATCTGCGACATTATAATCAGCATAAACTTTCGCTAAAGTAACTACGTCTAAAGTAGTGTACTTACTATTTTTAAGTATCTCTTCTATTTGAGTATCAGCAATCTCTAATAAATTGTCAAAGCCGCCTTCAGTTTCTTTATAATAAGCGGCTATCATTAAGCCACGAACCATAACACTCCAGGCTTTTATACGATTAATGTTATCACTAGATAATTCTTTTATCTTAGTTAGCAGTGTTTGATAGGCATAATCAAGAATACCATTGGTAATTGTCGGATAATCTTTAACTTCAAAATAAGCTATGCTTAAATTAACAATCGCCTCTTCTAACACTGGATTAGTTAATCCATTAAGCGCATCTAACATCTTATCAAGATGATTTTTACAAACGCCTAATGCTTTTTCTAAAAATGTAACTTCCTCATGACGCCATTTAAAAAGATAATCTTTAAGCACTAGATAAAATTCTTTCATCGCATCAAGGGAAGCGATAGTGGTTAATTTATTATTCATAACCACACTGGTAGTCATCTCGCTAAATGATTGAAGGATTTTATTCTTATCAGGTTCACTACTAAACGGACTATTCCAATTAGGAACATTTAATATATTCCATAAATCATCATAGATATATGTTTTAATCGACTTACGTCTAAATTCAGGTCCCCAATAAAAACTAGAAGTTAAAAATAAATCACTTGTGACTGGAGCGTCATCAAGAACCACATTGCCCTCAGCATCAATCCAATGATTAAAATCAAGATGATCAGGTGTAGTAGGCAAAGCATAACCATCAATCTGATTTAGAATCGTGTTCTCAGGAACATTATATAAACTAATATATTGTTTATTATTTTTAAAACTCGCTCCATCACCAGCATTTAAAATAACTGTATAAGTTGGAATAACCGGTTCAGGTTGAGGATTATTACCACCGCAGTTCGCCAAAAGAGAAACCGCCATAGTAGGAGCAATAAATAAATTTATCTTTTTCATGTCTTTATTATACATAATAAGAGACATAAAGAAAACCGCCAACCGGCGGTTCTCTTATTATAAATAAGGATTAGCGTTTTCTTGCTTTACCAACATTCTTGGTAGTTCTAAAGATTAAGATAATGTAGAACACCGCATAAAGAATAGCGGCAATTGCAAAAACAATTGCTAAAGCACCAATTGTAAGTAATAAACCTTCACTTGGATTTTCGGTATTCGCCATAAACGATAAAGCGATCGTGATTGCAAGTTCAATAATAAAGCAAACATAAACAAAGTTTGCATTGCCTCTTACTCTTGGAGAGATTTCTTTACAACCTTTGATGATAGATGTTAAGACAACTACTTCTGCAACCGCAGTGAATATATTGATAACACTAGTTATCGTATTAATAGTATTTCTAGAACCTGGATTCACTATTATCACAGCGCCTAAAATTAAACATACACCCGCTAGCACAAGTGAAGCGATTTTTAAGAAACTGGCACGATGGAAATGTTTATTGTCTTTACCGGCAATATGTAAACCAACTAGGTCGATTACATAACAAATTAATAGAACTACTCCGGTTACTAGTACACCATAGGAGAGAAATTTAATAATCGCTTCTCCTAAATCTTGTGATCTACTTTGTAGCATTGCGTAAGCAATTGACCAACCAATATTTAAAATAATTGAGAACGATAATAATCGTAAACCTTTCTTTGCATTAGCCATATAACTACCTCACTTAACAAGAAAATCATATCACAATGAAATAAAATTATTATTACTTTTTTGCTTATATCTTTTTTTCTATGGAATAGAAATTTAATATAACTATGAACTAGTAATTTTCAATTAAAGTTTGAATTTTTTCATAAATTTCATTTTCTAACGTATGCAACTCGTCCCCAGTGATAACATCTGTAATCTTTGGAATAAAATCATCAAGCAATACCTTTATTATGCAATCATATGCAGCATCAAAGTTATTTATGATTTTATCATTTGCGAAATTTCTTATTTGATTAAGTAAAAATATCAATACACTACTTGCTCGAGAAGGATCGAAAACATATTGCATAGTGCTTCCACGATAAAGAGCTTTTTGGTTAAGAGTCTCAATAATTATCTTAAAACCGATATAACGATACAAAATTCCGTTCGTTGTTGATCCAAATGATGCATCAAATTCTTTAAAATCAGATACCAATAGCGCAAATAAATCGTACCCACTAATTTCATCAGAACACAATACATTCAAAAACGCTTTAGAAAACAGATTTTCATAAACCGGCAAAAGAGGGAGAAATTTATCGTCTTTGATATGATGACATTGATAATAACCAAACATATTTTTGACTTTATTCTCATCTAAATCCGTTGTTGCTTCACCTGATCCAACACACTTGATAACGGCATCATCTAACTCAATAGGCAAAAGAGTTGCAATCCAGAGCGAACCATCGCTATCTAGCGGACTACCTGGATTTAAGATTCCATTAGTAATCCATCTGCAGGCAACGGAAGAAGTAGGTTTATATGCTTCTTTCGTATAATTTGAAATTTTTGCAATGTGTTTGGCAAGGACAGGGATAGAAGCAAACGTCTTTCCTTCAGTAACTTTTCCACTTTGAATAATTTTGCTAATAATTTCCAAAATTATTCCGATGTTTTGTTCGTATATCATATAACTAGGTTTCGTTCCATTTTCAAGCATAATAAAATGGTCAAATTGACTTAAAGCTTCCGCTATTGCAGCAAATGAATCTATATAATATAAATATGGTGTCTGTGGATTCGTCCAGCTTTCCACTTCCGAAGTTATTATTGTTGAAAATGTTGATGGGATTTTGTAAATGTATTCTATTTCACTAGGATTACGTCTGGCAGCCTCAGCAAAAAGCGCGGCAATTGTATAATAACGTCTAGCATGCGTAGGATAAGAAGACCATGAATTATTAATCATTTCCTCGAATGTTGCTTCGATAGTAATGACATGGCTACAATTAACATTAAACGATTGTTCACTTGCACAAGCAGACAGATAATATTTGTAAAGATTAACAATCAAAGCTTTAAAGATGTCTTTTTCAAAGAAGTTATCATCTATGTATTTAACGAAGTTCGAAAGAACTATAGAAGTTGGTTCATCATCTATGCTTCTGTAACGTGCCAAATAGTAATCGGCATAAATTCGGGCAAGTTCTTCGATATCATGACTTGTGCAAATTTCGTTTTTCAACAAATTACCAATATCAATTTTGGCTAATGCCAACAGTGAATCAAAAATTCCTTGATTATTAATAATATAATAAGAAGTAATCAACAAATTTATAACAAATGGATTCCAAGCTCTTATACAATTAATGTCATCATTAGGTATTTCTTCATTAATTAAGTTCAATAATGATTGATAAGCGTATTGACAAGTATCCACTTCATGATCTGAATCAGTAGCTTGGAAACATTTAACGACAAAATAGGCATATGATAAATTAACAAAAAGTTCAGCTTTACTTTTGTTTGTTATTAAAGAAAATATGTCTTTAATAGTGTCTTGATAACACTTAAAAATAAGCTCAACTATTTCCGTATCATCACGATTAATAAACATTTCGTATTTAGCAAAATCGTAAAGTTTTTTAAAGCTATCAATCGCTCCGATGGTTGCTAATTTTTCGTTAAAAAGCGCTTGATAAGTTACATCAGCAAAAGATTGGACTTGATCACTAGAAAACACACGTCTCCAATTTGGATTGTTAATATCATTCCATAATTCATCATAGATAGTGTTATAAACATAGTTTCGTTCAAATTCTGGACCGTGATAAAACTTTGATGTCAAATATAAGTTGCTATTTACTGGCGCGTTGGCCGCAACAACATTCCCGTGCTCATCGTACCAATAATTAAAATCAAGATGATCAGGCGTGGTGGGTAAAGCGTATCCTACACTTTCATTAAGTGGTGTTCCTTCAGGAATATTATCAAGAAATAAAGTTTTTTGACCACCGCTAAACGAAGATCCATCGGAAGCGTTTAACACGACGGTATAAGTCGTAACAGTTGGTTCAGGTTGAGGATTGTTGGCGCAACTACAACTCGCTAAAAGAGAGATTGCTATAATAGGAGCAATAAATAAATTAATTTTTTTCATAATATTATTTGTACTCCTTTAGCAAAGTGTTGATTTTTTCTTCAATTGCACCTTGCAAATCATAAAAGCGCGATTTGTAAGTAATGTCTTCAGTAATACATGATATGTAATCGTTTATAAGAACTTTTACAATACATTCATTGTACTTGACAAAATCAAGCGGAAAATTAACATTATGAAAAATTTTCATCATTTGTGAAAAAGTAAAATCTAAGACATCATATGAACGCGTCACATCGAGATTACCTTTTCTACCACGGAATACATTTTGATTATCGTTTAGCCTTAGCAAAGGAAGAAGATAAGCAGATATATCTCTTTTGAAAAATTTCTCATCATTGAATTCAATGAGTTTGATTGTGTTACTAGTAAAATAGTCAAAAACTTCCTCGGCAGAACGACCTAAGCATTCGCTATAGCATATTTTTAAATTAAGTTTATCGTATAGTTCGCGAAACTTATTGCATGTATATATTGACCATTGGTCTTTCTTTACTGCGCTATCAATAGCAGCAAGCATGCTAACACTTCTCTCTGGATTTTTATATGGAAGTACATCTTTTCTAAGTGCATTCAAAACAATAGCATTATCAAAAGGCAATAAAACCGTGGCGGATATAGGTTCTATATTATTATAAGCACTAGGATTTAAAATAGCTTGATAGAATATCCCGTCCTTTCCATCGGTTGCATAATTACCATAATCAGAATATTTAGCGACATATTCGCTTAAAATATTCATCGCTTCGTATTTATCAGGATTATCCTTGTAAGAGCAATCATCGATTTTTTCTATTACCCAATCAGCGTTTGCCTTATATTGAGCAAAACTAATAGGTCTACCACCAAATGTTTCATGATTAAAATCAATTAAACTTGTAGCCTTTGCGAAGGAAGCAAATGGTTTAATATAGCATCTATATTCTTGCAATGTTGGATCGTCGCTAGTGATTTTATCAAAAAAACTACCAACGATACCTTTAATAGATGATGCTTCGCTTGGATTTTTTCTAATTCCTTCAGCAAAAAGTCCGCCAATTGTACAATAAGAAATAGCGACATCAAAATTGCTATCTCTGCATGCCTTTTCGATTTTTTCAAATAAAAGATCTTCAGTTGCTTTAATTATCGCCGAAACGTTAGCGCTAACTTTTTCGCTTGCATAGGCCGAGAAAAAACGCGTATACAAATCTACCAGACACTTTTTCTCGACGATTTCTGATTCATAATGTCCTAAAATATAATCAAAGCGTTCTTTATGACGAGATATTTCGTATTGATCAGAAGAGCGAGCGAGCGCCACACAACAGTTAGAATAAACTTTAGCTAAAGTCGTAATAACGTCTTCATGATGTTCTATAATTTTTTCCGCATTTAATTCTGCCTCTCCAACCAGTAAATCAAAATCAGTAATTGTGGTCAAATCGTAAGATGCGAGCATCAGACCACGAACTATCTGATTCCATGCGATTAAAAGATTAGTATAATCATCGGATGAAAGGTCTTTGATTTTATTTAACAATGCTTGGTAAGCATATTCACAAACGTCTCCAGCATCTTCGTAATTTTTGACTTCAAAATATGAAATATTTAAATGAATTATTGCCTCAAATAATAACGGATTTTTAGATTCATCTATTTCTTTAAAAGTAACATCTAGTTGATTTTTGCAATCATCGAGCACTTCTTCTAAAGTCGGAACATCTTCGTGTCGCGCTGCAAATAGATGATCTTTAAGTACGAGATAAAATTCCTTCATGGCATCAATAGCGGCGACAGTAGTTAATCTATTATCTATAACCGCGTTAGTGGTTATTTCACTAAAAGATGAAAGAATTTTATTCTTATTAGGATCGCTACTAAATGGGCTATTCCAGTCTGGAATATTCAAGATATTCCATAAATCATCATAAATATAGGTTTTTACACAATTACGTTCAAACTCAAGTCCACGATAGAAATCGGAAGTCAATAACAAATTGCTTGTTATAGGAGTGCTTTCAGATATAACATTGCCACGATTATCTGTCCAATGATTGAATTCAAGATGATCAGGAGATAGTGGTATAGCATAACCTTCAATTTGATTAAGAGGCGTATTCTCTATGACATTATATAGACATAAACTTTGTTGGTTATTAACAAAACTAGCGCCGTCAGAGGCATTTAAAATAACTGTATAAGTTGGAATAACCGGTTCAGGTTGAGGAGCATTACCGCCGCCACAACTCGCTAAAAAGGGGATTGCCATTATAGGAGCGATAAATAAATTAATCTTTTTCATACCTTTATTATACATAATAAAAACCATTATGTTAGTATAAAGAAAACCGCCACAAGGGCGGCTCTCTTATTTTTTTAATTAAAGACCGAACTTTTTAATTCGAGCGTAGCGCGCTTTCGCTAAGGCTTCGCTCTTAGTTAAGAGTTCTTCAGCATGCGCTGGATTAACCTTTGGAAGTTGAGCGTATCTAGTCTCTCTCATCACAAATTCTCTAAACTTAGAGAAGTCTGGTTCCTTACTATCTAAAGTTAGTAATGGAGCCTTACCTTCGTTTCTTGGATCAAAACGGAAATTCGTGAAGTAACCACATTCAACCGCTTTTCTTTCAACATCAATTGAATTACTTAAGCCACCTTTAATACCATGGTTCGCACAAGGTGCGTAACAAATGACTAAGCTTGGTCCATCATGATAGCTTTCTGCTTCTTTAAGAGCTTGAATCGCTTTCATCGGATTAGCCATAGTAATTTGCGCAACATAGACATGACCATATGCCATTGCCATTAAGGCAAGGTTCTTCTTTTCACCGGTTTTACCAGATGCCGCGAATTTAGCAATTGCACCTGTTTGAGTTGATTTAGAAGATTGACCACCAGTATTTGAATATACTTCAGTATCAAGGACTAAAACGTTAACATCGTCGTTACTAGCTAAGATATGATCTAAGCCTCCGTAACCGATATCGTATGACCAACCATCACCACCAATAATCCAGATACTCTTATCCACAAGATCTCTCTCATACTTAAGGAGTTCTTTGACTTCTTGGCATTTACTGGCTTTGACTAGTTTCACTAAATCTTTAGCGATAACTCTACTCTTTTCCTTATCCTTAATATTATTAAGGTATTCATCAATCTTACTCTTGAGTTCAGGTTCAACCTTATCTTTGTTATCAAGTAAGATCTTAGTAATTACACCGAACTTATAGTCAGTGGCAATTCTCATACCATAACCAAATTCAGCGTTGTCTTCGAATAAACTATTCGCCCAAGCCACACCTTCACCATTCTTATCTGTGCAGAATGGAGTTAATGGAGTGGATCCACAATAAATGGATGAACAACCAGTCGCATTCGCGATTAATAAATCTTTACCGAATAATTGTGAGAGTAAACGGTAATATGGAGTTTCTCCACAACCCGCACAAGCTCCGCTAATTTCCATGTAAGGCATTAAGAAACCAACCCCTTTAACGGTATTAGTTGGATAAATGGATTTATATTCAGTGTGCTTATATAAATAAGTCGCTGCTTCTTCTTGCGCGAATTGAGATTTCGCATCAACCATGGTAAGAACTTTCTTACCAGTCTTGTTACCTAAACATTCAGTAACGCATAGACCACAACCAACGCAGTTCCGTGGACTTACTTGTAGACGGTATTTATATTCGGCTTTACCCGCAACATTAGCTAAACCCTTCTTAACGATTTCAGGAGCATTATTAACTTCTTTCTCATTTAATAAGAAAGGACGAATCGTCGCATGAGGACATACAAATGCACATTGGTTACATTGGATACATCCTTCGGGATTCCATAATGGGACTCTATCCGCGATACTTCTTTGTTCTTTATATGTAACATCATTTTTCATGGTGCCATCAAGTAAATCAAGTTTCTCGAAAGTAGATGTTGGAATATCATCACCATCAAGCGCTGCCATTGGATTAACAATACTATCAAAGTATTGATCGCCATCTTTAGCGATTACGCGCTTACTATCTAATTTCTCCCAGCTTGGATCAATTTTAATTTCTCTTAAGCCTTCCGCACCAGCATCAATGGCTTTCCAGTTCATCTCAACTACTTCTTGGCCTTTCTTCGCGTATGATTTTTCCGCAAATTTCTTCATCCACTTTTGCGCTTCTTCGTATTTCATAATCGCTTGGTTAAGATAGAAGAAAGAAGCTTGTAAAGTAGTGTTGGTATGACGACCCATACCAATATTCATCGCGAGTTTATTAGCATCAATAACAAACATCTTTGCGTGTTTCTTAGCGAGTAAATATTTCATACGGTTTGGCATACCCTTGATAAGGGTTGCATCATCCATATTCGTATTAAGTAAGAAGGTTCCACCATCTTTTAAGTTCTTAATCATATCAAACTTGAAGATATAGGAATCTAGTGAACATGAAATGAAGTCCGCGTTTTGTACGTAGTATGAACTTCTAATTGGATTCTTACCGAATCTTAAATGTGAACGAGTAACGCCACCTGCTTTTCTACTATCATATTGGAAATAAGCTTGAGCATATTGATGCGTTGCATCACCAATAATCTTAATCGAAGATTTATTGGCGCTAACCGTTCCATCGCTACCTAAACCATAGAATAAGCATGATGTATAATCGCTCTTCACGTGGAAGTTATCATCCACTGGAATTGATAATTTAGTTAAATCATCTTTGATGCTAATGGTAAATGAATTCCAAGGTTTACCTTTAATGAAATCAAATACGGCCTTAACATCTTTTGGTTGAGTATCTTTTGAGCTTAACCCATAACGTCCGCCATAAACTTCAATATCTTTACGACCGACTTGGGCAAGCGCTGCGACTACGTCTTGATATAATGGTTCACCCATGGCGCCCATTTCTTTAGTTCTATCTAAAACTGCAATGCGTTTCACGCTCTTAGGTAAAGCTTCGCTTAAGTGTTTAGCAGAGAATGGACGATATAGATGTACTTTAACTAAACCAATATCGTTATCTTTTAATTCATCAATAACTTCTTTTGCGCAATCAGTCACGCTACCCATAGCGACGATTACATATTTTGCGGTCTTGCTACCATAATAGGTAAATAAACCATATTCACGACCGGTTAATCTAGAAGCTTCTTTTAAATATTTTTCCGCCACATTAATCACATTAGCAAAATGTTTATTTTGTGCTTCACGTTTTTGGAAATAAATATCATCGTTTTCCGCACCACCACGAGTCACTGGATTAGTGTGTGGGTTAAGTGCGCGACTTCTAAACTTCTCAACTTTATCCATTGGAAGTAATTTCTTCCATTCCGCATCATCAACAAATTCGACGTTTTGAATTTCATGCGACGTTCTAAAGCCATCAAAGAAGTGACAGACAGGTGTTTCCCCATCAATCGCAATTAAATGCGCCACGCTCGCTAAATCAGCGATTTCTTGGACACTATGTGAACAAAGCATAGTGATACCAGTTTGACGAATCGCATAAATATCTTGTTGATCGCCAAAAATACTTAATGCATGTGTGGTTAAACTACGCGCAGATACATGTAATACAGCAGGTAATAATTCACCAACCCATTTGTAAATGTTTGGAATCATTAAGAGTAAGCCTTGCGATGCGGTATAAGTGGTGGCTAATGCACCAGCTTGTAGGGCACCATGAACAGCACCAGCGGCGCCGCCTTCGGATTGTAGTTCAACTACTTTTACTTCTTTACCAAAGAAGTTCTTTTTGCCTTGAGACGCAAAGATATCAACGCTTTCCGCCATTGGGCTACTTGGGGTAATCGGGTAAATACCAGCAACTTCGGTAAAGTTATAACTTGCTAAAGCCGCAGCGGTGTTACCATCGACTGATTGGAATTTCTTTTTTATTTCCATGGATAATCTCCTTTATTCACTAAAAAATATTATAAAAGTTATAAGCGTTTTTATCAACCATAAAATATATTATTTTATAACATAAAAAGAAAGCGCCGGCTAAGGCGCTCTCTTTTAATTATTTAACAATTAGATGCAGAAGGCTGGTGCGATGCCTTTAGTTGTTTGGGCATTAGTTGTCGTTCCGCCTTGGATAGTTATATTGAAATCCTTATTTTCCGCATCTAAATCAGGCGTTCTCAACCAATAAGCACTTGCACCTAAATCTTGATAGCCTTTAATACGAGCTAATTTTAATTCTTCTGCGGTTTTAAATTTCTTATAGTAGTCATAAACTACATTATTACCATTTGCGCTTTCTTTTAGATATTTACCGTCAAGATCGGTGGTAATTACCTTTTCGTTCATTTCACTGAGTGAAAGCGGATATAAATAGTTGAGCGAATTAAGTTTATTAGATCCATCACTGGTCAAACCGTATTTGGTAACTTGATAAAGATTTTTCTTTAAATTAGCTGGTAATTTATCAACTATTCCACCGGTACCATTAAGAACCTTATAGAGGTTACTTTCAAACGTGCCTGCAAAATCCTTTTTATAGTAAATATTATTATTAGTTTTGTCTTGATAATATTGTGCTTGGCTAATTGCGGTTGTGAATTCTAAGGTCAAACCTTGAACATATCCAGTATCAGTTGAACCTCTTTCTTGCGCAAATCCGATTAAACGAGCTTGGAACGGATACTTATATCCAGTTAAATAGAAGTCTCCAGTTGTTTCGCCTGGTGTAAATAATTTATATCCATACATCGACAATGCATGCAAGGTTTCCCATTCTTTATACGTACCAGTGGTTAATTCTTTTAGAACACTAACATCAGCGGGTTTGGCAATAATTTCGATATCAGATCCTTCTTTTCTAAAGGCTAATTCAGTCGCTTCTTTACTAATCACCAACTTACCAATATTTGAATCGTAAGTAATACCGATGTGTCCACCATCATCGTTATAACCATTTCCATCATACCAAACATCAGCGATTTTAATATTGACGTTTTCGACTAATGGAAGATTGTGTTCTCCTGTAGGAGTAAAAATACATTGAAGTTCTTGCGCAACAGAAATGTATTCTGGTAATGCACTAGTTTCTAAATAAGCAGTTACCGTTTTAACAACGTGTCTGCTTTCTACTTGACCAACTCCATAAACGACTACATGACCTAGCACGCAATCTTTTTGAATAGTAAGAGTTGCATAATGCTTATCGCCTTTTATTGGACTTGGAATTCCTCCATATTTAACACTATATCCAACAACCTTTTCGCCATCAACTGTTATATCAAAAGTAGAAGGAACGATATAATCGTTGTCTGTACTTTTTACATAGATTGAATATCCTTGATCAAGTTCTGAAACCTGGATTTTGATGGGTTGTGTTATTTTATCTTTAAATTCTGAATCTTTATAAAATTCCAATTTGGTTTCATCAATACTAGTTTTAGTCTCTAAGACCGCGGCGGCTTCTTCGGCGACGGCTTCTATCGTAAGCGGACCATAAACGCATCTATGATAAACTGTTAGCGCCCCCGATCCGGATGAGTAATAATATCCGCTTATGCTAGGAATCTCGTACACTCTTTGAGTTTGCGCATCTTTGCAAGTAATTTTTATGGTAGATGGTAAAACATGCGTTTCATCAGTAACGCTTATTGTAGCATTAAAATCGGTTGCAACTGTTGCTTTGTCCTCGTTGATTTTAAGATGAGTGACTGTTTCGTCTCCACTAATTTTTACATCATAAGCGGCTGGTGTAACTTGACCACTTACAATAATGTCATCAACAATCAAACTTGCATCAATTTTTAAATGTGCCTTCTCACCTTCTGCAACAATGTTATATTCAAAATCACCTGAACCAAGATCTTTGCCACCAATCTTAATCCCTAATTTATCTTTTGTAGGCAAATTAACATAATCTTTCCAATAATCTTTAACGATAATATCAGTGTCTAGCGATTCATTTTTGCCAACAGTGGGTTTCGTAACTCTAAAAGCATCGCTTTCAGAAAAAATCAATTTATGCTGAATTAATTCTGCTTCAGCGATAATTTTTAAATTACCTGTAATAAATTTGCCAGGAATAACAATGTTAGCGGATTCTAAATCGGGATTGATGTTATATGTATAATCAGTATATTTAATATCTTCAGCGCCTTGAACTTGAATATTACCCAGGGTAACTGGCATATCGTACTTGCTAATGAGTCCTTCTTTCATGGTTACGGTACCATTAAAGTCTTTGCCCTCTTCTAAAGCGGTTGAAGAAATTGTTAAAGTTTTCGAATTAAGAGTTATTTCAAATTGTTCAGTCGGTTCTGGTCCTGGTCCTGGCGGAGTTGGCCCTGGTCCTGGTTCATTGCCACCGCCACACGCAATTAAAGTCATTCCAGCAATAAATGCAGGAATTAAAATTATCTTTTTCTTCATAGTTAACCTCGCAACCTTATATATTATATAGGGAAAAATAATTTAAACCTCAAATAAAAAGCGCTTTCAAAAAATAATTTATATAAATTAAAGGTTATAAAATTTACACTTGACAGTTTTCTCATCTATGTCGATAATCGCATATCCTTCTTGACCGTCTCTAGGATATTTAATCGATCCAGGATTAATAACTCTAATACCTTCAATCTCGACATCTTGTCTACGATGAGTGTGACCACATAAATATATCTTATATTTCTCTTTCTTAAGTTTTGGAATATTCATTTGATAATATGGAATATGTTCACAATAAATTTTTCCATATGGCGAATTTAAATCTAAGTGATTCATAAATTTAGATGAGTAATAATCGCAATTACCACGAACACTTACAAACGGACGAATTAAATCAGGCGTAGATTGTGAATCGCCTAAATGGATATATAAATCACAATTATTATGTTTATTAGCGATTTCACGAAGTGACACATCATCACCATGTGAATCACTGACTAGTAATATTTTCATTAGCGTCTAAACGCGTTCTTAAAGCGCGTGAACCAAGTATCGTTACCTTCTTCTTTCTTAAATTCACTTAATAATTCTCTTTGCTTTTTATTTAATTTATCGGGTGTCTTAATTTCTAGATGCACGAATTGATCACCAGGTTCATGCGAGCGCATGTCCTTCACGCCCTTGCCCTTAAGCTTGAACACTTGCGAGGGCTGCGTACCGCTTGGGATTTTAAGAGCGACGCTTCCATAAACAGTTGGAACTTCGACTTCAGTTCCTAAACTTGCATCGATAAAGGATAACGGAATGGTTAAATGAATATCATTTCCATCGCGTTTAAAATTCGGATGCGGTTGAGTAACTACTTCAATATATAAGTCACCGTTTTCTCCGCCATTAGTGCCTCTACTACCTTTACCCGCCAAACGAATTTGTTGACCATTATTAATACCAGCAGGAATTTTTACATCAAAACTCTTTTTAACTTTGTTATAACCTTTTCCTCCGCAAGATGAACAACGAGAATTAATTATCTTACCCGTACCACCACAAAGTGGACATGTTTCTTGCGATTGCATTACACCAAAGAATGTATTCTTTTGTGCCATCACGTAACCGGTACCACCACATTGTGTACATGTGGAAGTAGTGCCGCCTTCACCATGGCAACTAGTGCACATTTCATCATAGGTAAGATTAAGGGTAATACTTTTACCATTAATCGCATCCATGAAAGAAACTTTCACTCGCATTAATTGATCTTCGCCACGTCTTGGGCCTCTACGAGCGCTTGAACGTCGACGCGCTCCACCACCAAAGAAAGATCCGAATATATCATCTAAATTGATATCACCAAATCCAGCACCAGAGAATCCTTGACCACCAAATCCACCTTGGTTACCGCCTTGTTCAAAAGCCGCATGACCAAACTGGTCATAAGTCGCTCTTTTATTATCATCGTAAAGAACATCATAAGCTTCTTGTACTTCTTTAAACTTTGCTTCTGCTCCCGGAGCTTTATTAACATCCGGATGATATTGTTTAGCAAGCTTACGGTACGCTGCTTTGATTTCATCTTTACTGGCGCTTTTGCTTACGCCGAGTGTCTCATAATAATCTTTCTTTGCCATAAAATTTAATAAGATGTAGGGGCATACACCCCTACACCTATTTTAATTAGTTTTTATCAGTAAAATCTGCATCAACGACGTCTTCTTTCTTTTTCTTGTCTTCGCCGGGTTTATCGTTATCACCGGTTGGGTTTGTATTTGCGGTTGGATCACCATTACCCGCTTGCGCAGACGCCATCATTTGCGCGGCTTGTTCTAACTCATTGATTCGATTACGTAAGGTATCCATATCATTCTTCTGAATGGCTTCCTTAAGTTCATCACGGAGTTTTTCCGTTTGCGCTTTTTGTTCAGGCGTAATCTTGTCACCCTTCTCTTGTAAGGATTGTTCAATACTATTAAGGTATTGTTCAGCCTTATTCTTAAGCTCAACATCCGCTTTGCGTTTTTCGTCCGCTTCTTTATTTTCTTCCGCCTCACGAACCATGCGATCAATATCTTCTTTGCTTAAACCAGAAGAGTTCTTGATTTCAATACTTTGTTCTTTTTGAGTATCAAGATCTTTAGCTTTAACATTAACGATACCGTTCACGTCGATACTGAAAGTAACTTCAATACGTGGTTCACCACGTCTTGCGGGTTTAATTCCCGTAAGTTGGAAGTGCCCTAATAATTTATTATCGTGCGCCATTGGACGTTCGCCTTGATAAACCATAATATCAACCGCCGGTTGATTATCCGCAGCCGTCGAGAAGATTTGACTCTTCGTAGTTGGAATCGTTGTATTACGATTAATTAATGGAGTTAACACACCGCCTAAAGTTTCAATACCTAAGGTAAGAGGTGTAACGTCGAGTAAGACTACGTCTTTAACATCACCACTAATGACACCGCCTTGAATGGCTGCGCCAATACTAACCGCTTCATCTGGGTTAACTGACATATTAAGGGTTTTACCGAGTAATCTCTTAACGAGTTCTTGGACCGCTGGCATTCTGATACTACCACCGATTAATAACACTTCATCAATTTGGTTAGCATTTAATTTAGCATCCTTAAGAGCGTTCTTCACTGGGATTTCACATCTTGCTAAAAGATGTTTAGTTAAATCTTGGAATTTAGCTCTTGTTAATTTAGCTTCGTAGTTAATCGGACCAGCTTTGCCCATACCAATAAATGGTAAGGAAATCGTAGTCTCTAAGCTTGAAGATAATTCAATCTTCGCTTTTTCAGCAGCGTCTAAGAAACGTTGCATCGCCATCTTATCATTTAAATCAACGCCTTTTTCAATTTTAATTTGCGCTTTGATATAATCTGCGATGACTTTATCCCAGTCATCACCACCAAGGTGGTTATCACCACTTGTGGAAATAACTTCGAATGTTCCATCACCGATATCAAGAATTGATACGTCGAATGTACCACCGCCAAGATCGAAGACTAAGATCTTTCCAGACTTCTTAGATTCCATACCATAGCTAAGTGCAGCTGCGGTTGGTTCATTAATAATACGCGCAACTTCTAGACCAGCAATCTTGCCAGCATCTTTAGTTGCTTGACGCTGAGCGTCATTAAAATAAGCTGGAACCGTAATAACTGCTTTACTTACTTTTTTACCTATGCTCTTTTCCGCATAGTCTTTCATATAGGCTAATACTTTTGCGCTAATTTCTTGTGGAGTGAAATCTTTCTTTAATGCATTGATGTGAACCTTTTCGGTTGTTCCCATCTTACGCTTAATCGAAGAAACCGTGTCACTATTAGTGATCGCTTGTCTTTTCGCAGCGTTACCAACAATCTCTTCACCATCGCCTTTAAAAGCAACCACGCTTGGAGTGGTATTAGTGCCTTCGGGATTTGGGATGACTTTAACCTTACCATCCGCTTGTAAGTAACTCACAACTGAGTTAGTGGTACCTAAGTCGA
>JAKSUZ010000021.1 GCA_024408505.1 Bacilli bacterium
AAACCACTCCACGTGGTTTAAGTGAACCAACTCCAGAAGAAAAATTCTACATGGCCATTTTCTCTGAAAAGAGCCGTGAAGGTAAAGATACTTCATTAAGAGTTCCACATGGTGGTGCGGGTATTGTTATTGACGTGAAAGTGTTCTCTCGCGCTAATAAAGATGAATTACCACCAGGCGTTAATCAATCCATTAAAGTCTATGTCGCGCAAAAGAGAAAGATCTCTGAAGGTGATAAGATGAGTGGACGTCATGGTAATAAAGGTGTTATCTCTCGTATTCTTCCAGTAGAAGATATGCCATTCTTACCTGATGGTACTCCAATTGATATTATGTTAAATCCACTCGGTGTTCCTAGCCGTATGAATATTGGTCAGATCCTTGAAATTCATTTAGGCTTAGCGTGCCGTAAACTTGGTTTAAAGATTGCTACACCAGTCTTTGATGGTATTGATGATAAAGAAATCCGTCGCTTAATGGATGAAGCTAAGATTGCTAAAGATGGTAAAACTATTCTTTATGATGGTCGTACTGGTGAAAGATTTGATGAAAGAATCAGCGTGGGCGTTATGTATATGATTAAACTTGACCACATGGTCGACGATAAATTACACGCTCGTGCAACTGGTCCTTATAGCTTAGTTACTCAACAACCACTTGGTGGTAAAGCCCAAAATGGTGGTCAGAGATTCGGTGAAATGGAAGTGTGGGCGCTTGAAGCTTATGGTGCAGCGCACACCTTACAAGAAATCCTTACTATTAAATCCGATGACCGCGTTGGACGTAATAAGACTTATGAATCAATTATTAAGCAACAAGATATTCCACAAGCTGGTTTACCAGAAGCGTTTAGAGTGTTAACTAAAGAATTACAAGCACTCTGTGTGGATGTTAAGTTACTGAATGCCAAGGGTGATCCAATTGATATGGATGCCTTAGCGCGTGAAGTTCAACAAGAAGAAAGAAAGTCTAATGCGTTAATCCGCAATATGACTGGTGAACAAGCAAATACAGAAGCTACTATCACTAAGGACGATGTCCATGATAGTGGAATTATGGAATAAAAGGGAGGAACAATAGATTATGTTTAATGTTAAAGATTTAGCGGCCATGCAAGTTGGCTTGGCTTCTCCCGATGCGATTCGTGAATGGAGCCACGGGGAGGTTACTCGTCCAGAAACCATTAACTATCGTAGCCAAAAACCAGAAATGGAAGGCCTTTTCTGTGAAAAGATTTTTGGTCCTAGTAAGGATTTTGAATGCCATTGTGGTAAATATAAGAAGATTAGATATCAAGGTTTAGTGTGTGAAAAGTGCGGCGTTGAAGTGATTTCTAAACAAGTCCGTCGTGAAAGAATGGGACATATTGAACTCGCCACTCCATGTACACATATTTGGTATTTAAAAGGCATCCCAAGCCGTATTCAATTACTTTTAAGTGCTTATGCTGATATCTCAGTTAAAGAACTTGAAGAAGTAGTGTATTTTGCGGCCCACATTTGTTTAAATCCAGGTAAGAGCAAAGCGCTTAAGAAAGGTCAATATCTTGATGAAAGCACCGCTCGGATTGTGTTTACGGATGTTATTAATGAATTTAAAGATAAATTCTCACCTGATTCTCTAGATGCCCAAAAGGTTGATTTATACCTTAAGCATATGGCGAACCGTGGTGAAACTTTTGACTACTTCACTATTTCTAGATTTATTTCTAAGCACACTGGTGCGGAATTTGGTGAAGGTGCAGACGCGGTTAAACGTTTACTCCGTGAACTTGATATTAATGATGAATTTAAGAAAGTTCAAAAAGAACTTAAAGACGCTCAAGGTCCTCGTAGAATTAAACTAACGAAAAGACTAGAAGTCTTAGAAGCTTTTAGAACTAGTAAGAATCGTCCAGAATGGATGGTACTTGATGTCATTCCAGTGATACCACCAGATCTACGTCCAATGCTTCAACTTGATGGTGGTAGATTCGCCGCTAGCGATTTAAATGATTTATATCGTCGTGTTATTACGCGTAATAATCGTTTAAAGAAATTAATTGATATGAATGCGCCTTATGTCATTCTTATGAACGAAAAGCGTATGTTACAAGAAGCAGTTGATGCTTTAATCGATAATGGTCGTAGAAACAATAAACCAGTCTTATCCACTAGTGGAAGACCATTAAAGAGCTTAACCGCTGCTTTAAAAGGTAAACAAGGTAGATTTAGACAAAACTTACTTGGTAAGCGTGTTGACTACTCTGGTCGTAGCGTTATTGCCGTTGGTCCAGATTTAAGAATGTATCAATGTGGATTACCTCGTGAGATGGCGATTCAATTACTTAGACCATTTATTGCCTCAATCCTTATTAAGGAAGGCAAGGTCTTAGCCCATAAAGAAGCGGATCGTTTAATTGATAAGAAAGATCCAATTGTCTATGACATCGTAGAAAGAATCATTTCTGATCACCCAGTATTACTTAACCGTGCACCTACTCTTCATAGATTAGGTATTCAAGCGTTCCAACCAACACTCGTTGATGGTCGTGCGATTCGTTTACACCCATTAGTGTGTACCGGATTTAACGCCGACTTCGATGGTGACCAGATGGCGGTCCACGTTCCACTTTCTAAAGAAGCTCAAGAAGAAGCGCTTAACTTAATGTTAGCGAGTAATAACATCCTTGGTCCTAAAGATGGAAAACCAATCGTTACTCCATCGCAAGACATGGTGTTAGGTAACTATTACCTTACCCTTGAAGAGACTAAAGACGACTTCTTAAAAAGAGCAGCGAAGGCTCATGAAGAAAAAGATTACGATGAAGAAGAGAAATATAAACTCTACGCTAGTAGTGAAGGTAAAGTCTTTGGTAGTGTAGAAGATGTGCTTCGTGCGTATGAAACTAAACAAGTAAGCTTACATAACCGCGTGGCGATTATCGCAAAAGCTTTAAAGAAAGATGGTTCCGTCTTTGATGACGAAATGCAAGAGATGTACTTACTCACTAGTGTGGGTCGTATTATCTTTAACTTAATCTTCCCAAGTGACTTCCCATATTTAAACGATGCGGATGATCGTTCACTTAAATTCACGATTCAACGTCCGGATAAGAAGAAATACATTATGCAAGACTTCGTGAAGAAAGGTACGAATATTAAAGAAGCAATCGCAAAGAAAGAATTAAGACAGCCTCTTAAGAAGAAGAACTTAGGTAAGATTATTGACCAAGTGTTCCACCGTTATGATACGGGTAGAACAAGCGTGATCTTAGATAAACTTAAAGATCAAGGCTTTAAATATTCAACCGTTTCAGGTGTTACGGTATCCTTAAGTGATATTAGAACTCTTGAAGGAAAAGAAGATATTATCGCTAAAGGCGATAAGCAAATCGCGCAAATTGAAAAATTATTTGCTAAAGGCTTATTAACCAATAGTGAACGTCATAATCAAATCGTTGATGTTTGGAATAAGATCAAGGATGAAGTCATCGATAAACTCGATAAGCAATTAAAGAGCGATATCAATAACCCACTCTTCATCATGGTTGACTCAGGTGCGCGTGGTAGCTTAGGTAACTTCGCTCAGCTTGAAGGTATGCGTGGACTTATGAATAAGCCAAATGGTGAAACCATTGAACTTCCAATTAAATCCAGCTTCCGTGAAGGTATGACAGTGTCTGAATTCTTCATTGCAACTCACGGTGCGCGTAAAGGTGGAGCGGATACTGCTTTAAAGACCGCTGACTCAGGTTATTTAACTAGACGTCTAGTGGACGTTTCTCAAGACGTGATTGTTCGTGAAGAAGATTGCGGTACTGACCATGGCTTTGTAATGCGCGCCATTAAGAACCCAGGCGAAGATAAAGAACTCGTAAGACTTTATGACCGTATTAGAGGTCGTTATGCGATGCACGATATTATTCATCCAAAAACCGGTGAAGTTATTGTACAAGCGAATACTTTAATTACTAATACTAAAGCACACATTATCGAAGATAGTGGTATTACCGAAGTTGAAATTCGTTCACTCTTTGGTTGTCAGACTAAAGATGGAGTATGCGCCCATTGTTATGGACGTAACCTCGCGACTGGTGAAGAAGTTCAAATCGGCGAAGCCATTGGTATTATGGCTGCGCAATCAATCGGTGAACCAGGTACTCAATTAACGATGAGAACCTTCCACTCTGGTGGTGTTGCGGAAAGCGATATTACTCAAGGTTTACCTCGTGTTCAAGAATTAGTCGAAGCTCGTCATCCAAAAGGCGAAGCCTTAATTAGTGATATTAAAGGTAAAATCACTAAGATCGAAGATCATAATGGTTGTTACTTAATCGAAGTCACTAATGATATTGAAAGTAAAGAATATCTCACTGCTTTCGATGCTAGACTTTGCGTTAAGAAAGGCGACACCATCAATAATGGTGAAAGACTCACTCATGGTGCGATTTCACCAAAGAAATTACTTGATGCAAGTGATATCACAACCGTTCAAAACTATATGTTAAGTGAAATCCATAAGCCATATTGTGCACAAGGTATTGAAATTAACGATAAACACCTTGAGGTTATTATTCGTCAAATGCTTTGCAAAGTCTTAGTAGTTGATGGCGGTGATACGGATTTACTCCCAGGCACCCGCGTTGATGTTCATAAATACACCGATGCGAACGCAAAAGCTTTACTTGCGGGTAAACGTCCTGCAATCGCTCGTCCATTAATGCTTGGTATTACAAAAGCGGCGTTAGAGACTCCAAGTTTCCTTTCGGCAGCATCATTCCAAGAAACCCCGCGTGTCCTCACAGACGCAGCGATTAAGGGCAAAATCGACTCATTACATGGTCTTAAGGAGAACGTGATTACTGGTAAATTAATTCCAGCTGGTCGTGGACTTAAGAGCGAAGAAGAAGAGAGTGCGATTGTTTCGAACTTCTCCGTTAAAAATAAGATGGAAGAAGTTGACGCTCGATATATCGGTGTTCACGATTATAGCGAGAACAAATAAGTTATAACTAACGATTGAAATTAGGCGAGGAATCCTCGCCTTTTTCTTTTTAATTTTGAACTTGATAAGTGAATTTTTGGTGTGTACCCGATTTTGCATTCGGTTAATACGAATAATGTTAAAGATAATCCAACCATGAACAATGCTAATGGATGACTTATATATCGAGATTAATCATTTTGAATTAAAATCTCCATTTTCTCCTGTTCAACGTGTAGGCGAGCAAGTGTTAGAAGCTTTTGCAAAATTCATAAAGACGTGCCGATTTATATTAGTGTGTTTGACCGTAAACTTAATATTTTCTCAGGACTATGCGACACAGGTGACCATATATTTAGTAAGCAATATAAAAATGCCGGCTTTGGTACGAACTTATATAGTTCGTATTACCGACATTTTTATTTTAACCAAGATTTAAAGTTTACTATTTTAAATAATCTGAAGCGATATTGCCTTTAATAAGGACAATATGTAGACCCATAAGCAGTACGCTTTTTAGCCGTTTTAGCAGAACTCATTGCTATTGCAGACCCATAAGGAGCACGCTTTTTAGTCGTAACTGTAAGCTTTTGCCCACCAGAAACGGTTTTGCAACCAGTCTTTTTACCCATTTTCTTAAGTTGGGATTTGTTAAATGTTTTTGACATAATTATTATCCTCCTTAATATTTATATCATTTTTATGTTACCACATTATAGGTTAGTTATGTTAATTTTTATTTTTCTATATGCATGTTTAATATAGAAATAATATATAGTAAAACCATAAATTATTAGTAAAAGAAAGTTAATAATAAGATATAATAATATCTTGAACATAGTTATGACTAATAAAACCGTATGTGATATTTTTCAAAACAATGTTTGTAAATGGCCAAACAACATTGCGGTTGTTGATTCGAATAATGCTTTTACTTATCAGCAATTAAATGAACGCATTCATTTTTTAGCTAAACTTTTAAAGCAACGTGGGGTAGCTTCTCGCCATCGAGTAATAGTTTATTTACCACAAAGCAGTGACATTATTATTTGTATGTTCGCAATTTGGTTAATTGGAGCTACTTATGTGCCGGTCAATATTACTTATCCAACTGGACGTCTATGCCACATTATTAACGATACGAAAGCAGATATTATTATCACTAACACCGCAATATGTAAGGATCTTAATTTTAACCGGGTTATTTTTTGCGATAAAATTAAATACCATAAGATATCGCCTATATCGATATGCCATAATCGATTAGGTAGTGAAGCCGCTATTATTTATACATCTGGTACGAGTGGATACCCTAAAGGAGTGATTTTAACTCACAGCGCTTGCTTACATTGCGGAAATTGGCGAGAAGTAGTCAATGATCCATTAACTCAAAATGCTAGGGTAATTTCTACTTTTAATTTTGCTTCTATTCCCGCGCTTGCGACTTATTGTTTAGTATTAACCTGTGGGGCTACTCTTTATTTAATCTCTAATCAATTACGCAATCATTTGAATGAATTATATGATTTTATTATTAAAGAGAAAATCACAGATTGTCATTTGCCGACGAGCCTTGCTATTGCATTAATTAGTCGCTATCCCATTAATCACGTTTATATGCCAACGGGCGGAGAAAAAATGCGTCCATTTATTTCAAAAAAACCTGGAGGTCAATTAATTAACCTCTATGGTTCCACCGAAACTATGATAGTGGGAGGATGTTTGTTTAATGGGAAAAATAAACATATTCCAACGTGTAAAAAGTTTTTTGGTGAAGTTTTATTAGTTAACAAAAAAATGCGTCCAGTTGAAGTTAAACAAACGGGTGAGCTACTTTATTATTCTAAGTACGTCAATTCTCGTTATTTAAACTTACCAAAGGAAAATAAAAATAAATATGTAATAATCCACAATAAACGTTATTACCGTAGTGGCGATTTAGCGCATTTTGATAAAAATGGAACCCTATATGTTACTGGTCGAATTAGCGATGGGATGGTTAAGATTAATGGTAATCGAGTGGAACTAGGCGAAATCGATAATACGATTATGCGTCTCAATCAAAAAATGGATAGAAATAATCGTTTTGTAACTGCAGTTTGCGCTTTAAAACATAAAGACAACCATGACTATTTATGTTGTTACTACGAAGGCCCGAGAAAAATTAATGAATTTAAATTAAAAGAGCTTTTAAAGAAAGAATTAACTAATTATATGATTCCATCTTTCTTCGTTCATATGGATAAACTGCCGGTTAATGTTAATAACAAAATAATGATTAGTCAATTACCAGATGTTGACCTATCAATTTCTTCCACCACTTACGTTAAACCTAGAAATAGAGTTGAAAAGGCTATTTGCGAAGCCTTCGCGAAAGTCTTTAACTTAAAGAAAGTCGGCGTTAATGATGATTTCTTAATGTTAGGCGGAGATTCTTTAGGCGCGATTAGACTATTATCTATATTAAAAGATTATCCTCTTACTGCTGCGGATATTACGAATTTAAAAACGCCTAAATTTATTGCTGAGAAATTATTAGGGACAAAGGCGCTTAACCTTAATCTTAACCAATACACCCTTACCAGTGGTGCGCCTTTATCAGAACAACAACTTAATATTTATCTTGATATTATCATGAACAAAAAGAAGGAATCTTATCTCATTCCTTTGGAGATGAAACTAGACAAGTATTCACTTGATGATGTTACAAAAGCCTTAGATAAAATGATGGATGTTCACCCAATCTTAAAAGGATACATAGATGATAGAGAAGACGCTCCGTATATTAAGATAGGGAAGAAACCAAGTATTCAATTAGTTAATCGTGTTAGTGTAGGGCGATTAAACGAATTTTTCACTCATAGCTTTGATATCAACCACGAACTCTCTCGTTTCTTATTTAATAAAGAGAATAAGACCTTATATTGCGTTTTCCATCATTTGATCTTTGATGGCTTATCAACATTAGTGTTCTCTAATCACTTATTAGATATTCTTAACAAGAAAGAAATTAGTAAAGATACGACTTTCCTTAAAGCGAGTAGTTTCTCAAGTGAGATTAAGAAGACAAAACTCTATCAAGAAGCCGAAACTTTCTATGAGAAAGAATTCGTGGATAACGAGAATATCGTTGAACCAATTCCAGATATTGGAGATAACAAACCAAGTTCTAATACTCTTAAACTTAAAGTAGATCAAAATAAGATTAACGAATTTATTAAGAAACACGAAATCACGAAGAACGTTCTCTTTACTAGTGTCTTCGCCTATACTCTCTCTCGCTTCACGAATGCTTCTCAATCCTATTTTGCAATGATAGAAAATGGTCGTGACCGCCTTAATACCTCAGAGTTCATTGGTATGTTTGTCAACACCTTACCTATCTTAATTGATTGTAGTAATGACTCTATTTCTAACTTTATTAAGAAGAGCAAAGAGAAGATTTATCAAACTATTAACTATAATTTCTATCCGTTTAGATTACTTAAGAACAAATATAATGTAACTAACGATGTGCAATTTCAATATTTTCCTAATTTAATTGTTCCTAACACCAAGGTATACGAGAAAGAGCAAAGAAAAGATTTAATTAGTGATTTATCTTTTGATTTGTACGAAAAAAATAGTAATTATTTACTTCACGTAACTAGTAGTAAGAAATATTCTTCTAGGACGATAAAGAAGATGCTTTTAGTTTATGAACGCATTCTTAACGAAATCTTAGTGAAAGATAACTTAAAAGATATTAACTATACCTTAGACGAAGATCTAAAAGTAATTAACAAGATTAACCAAACCGAAACTAAACTTAAGTATCATGATATCCTTGAAGCCTTTAACGATTCACTCAAGAAATACCCCAATAATACATTAGTGAGTTATCTTGACACTAAATACACTTATAGTGAAGGCACTAAATGGATCAACAGTCTTACAAATAAGTTAAACGATGTCCCTCAAGGTAGTAACATTGCTATCCTCGTTCATCGCTCTCACTATTATCTACTAACAGCCTTAAGTGTTTTACATCATGGTTCCGCATATGTTCCAATTGATGATACTTATCCTGATGAGAGGATTCGCTTTATGCTTAAAGATAGTAATGCGAAAGTAGTTTTAGTCACTAACGAGACAATTGACCGCGTTAAGAAACTTACGAATATTCCTCTTATTAATGTTAGTGATATTAAATCAACTGGGACACCTACACCACTAATAACTAACGCGAAGGAAGATGACACAGCGGTTATTCTATACACTTCAGGCACAACTGGCATTCCCAAAGGAACTATCTTACCTCGTAAAGCTATTTTGAGTTTTTCTGATTGGTGCGTTTCAATAACTAATTTAACTAGTAAAGATTCGTTTGCGATGTATTGTTCGTTTGGGTTCGATGTTCATACGGAAGCTTTGTTTGCTTCTATTTATGTTGGCGCCAAAGTTACCATTGTTCCTAATGAGATTAGAACTGATTTAGTCAAATTAGTAGATTATCTAGAAAAAGAAAATGTCACTCATATTGAATTATCGACCGCCTTTACAAAGCTATTATTAACGTATCGTTTACCTAAAACATTCAAAGTTTTACTTACCGGTGGTGAGGCTCTTGGTGACTTTAATGCAAAGACTCATTGCCTATTCTACGATACCTATGGTCCAACTGAAGCAACAGTATCAGTTAGTTACATTAAGATTAAAGATAAAAAAGATCCTAGCAGTATTGGTTATCTTACTTCTAACATCAAAGCCTACATCTTAGATAAAGAACATCGTCTCGTTCCATACGGAGCGATGGGTGAACTCTACTTATCCGGTTATCAACTCGCGAAAGGCTATTTAAATCGTAATCAAGAAAATAAAGAAGCATTCTTCAAGAATCCATTCTCTAAAGAAAAAGGTTACGAAAGAATGTATAAGACAGGAGATATTGTTAGATATCTACCTGATGGTACTTTAGGCTTTATTGGTCGAATCGATTCTCAAGTTAAAATACGTGGTAACCGAGTGGAACTTGGTGAAGTAGAAGCCACAATTAGAGAAATTAAAGAAGTTAAAGATGTTACGGTTCAAACAATTACTAATAATAACAATAAAGAACTCGTCGCGTATTTAGTCTCCTCTCATAAAGATATTAAAGATAAAGTTATTAAATATGTTACATCTCATAAACCAGCGTATATGGTTCCTACTCACGTAGTGGTGTTACCTAAAATACCTCTTAACATTAACGGTAAAGTTGATAAACGCGCCTTACCTAAAGTCAATGTCTCTGCTAATAAAACTACCTATGTTGCCCCAGCAAGTATTCTAGAATATAAAATTCTTAATTGCGTTAGTGCATTATTAGGAATTAAACCGGAATTAATAAGTGTTACTACTGATTTATACACACTTGGGCTAAATTCATTATTAGTTATTCAATTAGTATCAATGTATAAAACCGAATTAGATATGTCTATCGTTCCGGCTGTTATTATTGATAACCCAACGATAAGAAAACAATCGATGTTTTTAAGTAGTAATCCAGTATATCAACCAATTCATGTTTATAGCAATATTCCTAATAAACCTAAATTAGTATTTGTTCATCCTGGTGTTGGCGGATCTGATGCATACTATAATTTAGCTAAATTCCTAGAAAAGGATGTTTCATTTTCTTGTCTAGAATATTTTAATCTTTTCTATCCTAACAGACGGATTAAAGGTATTAAGAATATTGCAAAATATTACGTTAAATTATTAAGAAAAAAACAACCGCATGGTCCTTACATTTTAGGCGGATGGTCATATGGGGGTAACCTTGCTTACGAAATGGCGGTGATTCTTGAAAAAGATGGAGAAAAAGTTAATGATCTGTTCTTACTAGATTCTGGTTATCGAAGCGACTCATACAAGCCTGATGATATAGAACGTTCAATAAAACTCTTAATAAGGCAACTCGAGGAGCGCATAAAAAAAAGATTTATTGATGAATATGCAAATCTTGGCGATGCTATTTTCATTTCAACCATAAAGAAGATTATTAGGTTTTCTACTGAAGATTTATTTGACTATCACCCATCAACTTATCATGGCTATATAACATATATTATGTCAAATGATAAGTATAAAAATACTTCTAAAATTAGTAAATATACCGATAATGCCCACATTATACCCATTCCGTGTGGCCATTTAAATTTTATGGATGAAGAAATTTTGCCTATTATTGCTGCTCATATTATTAAGCGCATAAAAAAGATTAAAAATTAAAGAATGTTAGATGCTGGCTAAGTCGATATTTACCAGTCTTAAGATAAGCAATTGTCACAAACATCTTAACTTTAATGTCCATACCATATTTGTAGTTCCTTTAACTTAATCAGATAGAGACACAGCATTCTCACTTTTTTGTTAGGCACCTAATAAGGAGGCAATCCATGTTAAAAATTAAAATGGAACGCCGTAGAAGTCGCAACTTCAATTCATAAAGGAGATTTTTCTAAATTGCGTGGAAAATCCTTTGAGATGTGTGATAATACAAATATGGGAAAGAAGTACACGTTAAATCAAATCGGAGAAGATTTAGAAAAGTTAACTAAGTATGTTATTGAAGGTTTTAAACGTGTAGATGCTAGAATCGATCAAATCGAAAAACGTTTAGACTGTCACACATTACAAATTGAACAAATAAATAAACGTTTAGACTATAACAATTTAAAACAACTACCTGAGCGCAAATAATCTAAAAGATCTACCAAAAAATAAAAGTAAGTAAATTCTATATTTACTTTGTAAATATAAAAAAATAAGTGAGGAATTTAGCCTCTTTTTTGTTAAGTAACTAATAAGGGAGCAATGTTATGTTGTATCTCTTAGGGGCGCTAATGCCTTGTGTGATTCCTGGGAAGGAGGTAAAAAGGCCGCCGTGAGCGACCTAATTATCCTGGTGTTATTGTTATATCTAATTGTTAGTAAACTAAGCCGTTAGGTATAAAAAAACGTCTGGCTGCGCTATACAGTCAGACGCAATAACAACACCATTATTATAGCATGATCTGATGGTTACACAAGGAGCAAGTTGCCCCGCTAGTTAAGAAAAAGGAGATTTATGTTAGGAAAAGATTTACTAGTGTATTTATCCCTCAAGTACAAAGGTGATTTTAAAAAGATGGTAAAAGCTATTCACGAAAAAGAAACCGTCAAAGACGAAATTGCTTTAGAGGAGATTAAGAAGATTAAAAGTAAGTACATCACTGTGCTTGATGATGCTTATCCAGAAGAACTTAGGCATATTTATATGCCTCCACTTGTACTTTATTATTACGGCGACATCTCACTTTTGAAAAGTGAAGAAGTAAGAGTAGCAGTAGTTGGAAGTCGTGAATGTACTGACTATGGGAAAGCAATCACTAAAGAATTAGTGGAACCGCTTGCGAAAAAGAAACGCATTATTGTGAGCGGTCTAGCTCGTGGGATTGACGGGGTCGCTCACGAGACTTGCTTAAAAGCCAAAGGCAAAACGATTGCGGTGTTAGGAAGCGGGATCGATTATCCTTATCCCGCAAGTAATAAAGGGCTCTACGAAGCGATTAAAAATAATCATCTACTTCTCAGTGAATATCCAAATAAGACGGAACCAGTGCCAGACAATTTCCCAGCGCGTAATCGAATCGTAGCAGGTATTGCGCATAAGGTATTAGTGACGGAAGCTTATGTAAATAGCGGCACTAATATTACCGTTTTATATGCTCTTCGTCAGGGTAAAGATGTAATGGCAGTTCCGCATGAAGCCAAAAAGAATAGTGCTTGTAATCGTCTCATTCAAGATGGAGCGTTTTTGGTGGAAAGCCCGGACGATGTTTTATACCTAACTGAGAAAAAATTTTGAAAATCTTTAAAGAGTATCTTTAAAAGTATATATATAAGGTTGTTAAGGTTGACATGGTTAGTTATTCTCATTATATTTTAGTATTGCGGTTACTCTATGAAAGTCGTAATTGTTGAATCACCGAATAAGTGTGAAACGATTAAAAAGTACCTTGGTAATGACTACCGAGTCATTGCCACTAAAGGTCACGTCCGCGATTTAGCCACGTCTGGTAAAGCAGGCCTAGGTGTAGATTGCGAGAACGGTTTTAAGCCTACCTATACGATTATCAAAAGTAAGCGTGCAACCGTTAATGAAATTAAAGCTGCGATTAAAGGCGCAGAAGAAGTAATACTTGCCACTGACCCTGACCGTGAAGGCGAAGCTATTGCCTGGCATTTATCTGAGTTGTTAAAACTCAAACCGGATAATAAACGCTTAGAATTCCACGAAATTACTCGTGACTCTATTACCGAAGCAATTCGTAGTCCTAGAACGATTGATCAAAACTTAGTGGCGAGCCAAGAAGCGCGTCGTATTATTGATAGAATTATAGGGTTCCGCTTAAGCGATGTTCTTCAAAGAAAGAACAACTTACGCAGTGGCGGTCGTGTTCAAAGCGCAACGCTTAAGTTAATTGTTGATCATGAACGTGAAATTGCTAAATTTAAGCCTGAAGAGTATTGGACGATTAGCGCTAGACTAGAGAAAGAAGGTCGTGAAATTGAAGTCCCCTTATATAAATATAAGGATAAGGAAGAAAGACTACCTAATAAAGAGATGGCCGATGAAGCAATTAAAGCAACTGGTAGCCAAGTTAAAATCATTGAAATTAATAAAACGGTTAAAACCGTTAATCCAAAATTACCATATACAACTTCTACGCTTCAACAAGATGCGATTTCTCGTTTAGGCATGTCTGCAGCGCGTGTCTCGCGCGTGTCTCAAGAACTTTACGAAGGTATTCGTATTAATGGTGAACATATTGGTTTAATTACCTACATACGTACCGATTCTACGTACTTAAGTGAAACGTACGTGAATCGTGCTAGAGCATATATCAAAGAGCGTTTTGGCGAAGAATATGTGGCGCCTATAAAAGAGACTAGTACCAAAGGTAAAGCCTTTACGCAAAACGCACACGAAGCAATTCGTCCAACTTCTAATAACATGACACCAAGTAAGGTTCGTCAATTCTTAAACAATAACCAATATCGGTTATATGAACTAATTTATAATCGTGCTTTATCTTTCTTAATGACCAGTAAGAAAGAAGAAACCACTAGTGTGATTTTCGCTAATGGAGAAGCTAAATATAAAATCACTGGTAACAAAACCATTTACAAAGGTTACGAAGTATTAACGGGAGGAAGTGAAAATAGAAGTTTAGGCTTTGATCCCGTTGAGGGTGATGTCTTTAATGTAAAGAACATTACGCCTAAACAAAACTTTACCACCCCACCTCCACACTATAGTGAAGCAAAAATTATTAAACTCATGGAAGAAAAAGGAATTGGTCGTCCATCAACTTATTCTTCCACCATTTCTACTTTACAAAACCGCACCTATGTCATTAAAGACAAAGGCGCAGTTATTCCAACTGCAAACGGTACTAAAGCGATTGAATTTTTAGAAAAGAAGTTTAAAGATATCGTAGATACTGAATTTACAGCGAACATGGAAAATGAACTTGATACAGTTCAAGAAGGTGAAGCTTCTAGAACTGCAACGATTAATAAAATCTATATTCCATTTATGAAGGAATATGACGAAGCGATGAAAGAAACTTTAGGTAACTGTCCTAAGTGTGGCGCGCCTTTAAAACGCGTTAAAGGACGTTATGGATCTTTCACCGGTTGTTCACGTTATCCAGATTGCGATTACAAAAAGAAAGAAGAAAAGAATAAGCCAGAATACTTGGACAAGAAATGTCCAGTATGCGGCAAGCCTTTAGTGAAACGCACTAACAAGAAAGGTAAATCCTTTGTAGCGTGTTCTGGTTTCCCAGAATGTAGATACATTGAAGGTAAATCTTTAACTCCGAAGAAAGTAGAAATTATTAAGAAGTGTCCTGATTGTAAAGATGGTAATTTAGTGGTCCGTAAAGGCTGGAACAGAGCCAAGAAACAAGTTTCTTATTTCTTAGGCTGCACTAATTTCCCGAAGTGTCGTCACACCGAAGACTATAATCCAAATGTAACAGTTGAAAATGACTAACGAGTTAAAAGAGTTTCTTAACTATTTAAAATTTCAACGCAACTATAGTGATGAAACAATCGTTAGTTATCAATATGATATTGAAAAGTTTTATCGGTTCATTAATCATGAAGCGATTCTTTTAGAAGATGTTGACACGGACATCATCCGTAATTTCCTATCAGTTGAATTGATGAATAATATTTCGCGTTCGTCTTGTCAAAGACGCGTTGCTTCTCTTCGTCATTTCTATGAATATCTAACCGAAGAAAAAATCGTTAAGAAAAATCCGTTCCAGTTCATCAGCGCCCCTAAGAAAGAAAAGAAATATCCGGATGTATTATTTAAAGAACAAATTGAAATTTTATTTGAAGCCAATAAAAAGAGAAACGATGATCTCGCGCTTAGAGACCAAGCGATTCTAGAATTACTATACGCTAGTGGTCTTCGTGCCTCAGAACTCGTGAATTTAAGTATTTCAAACGTAGATATTAACAACCGAGTGATTCGAGTTTTTGGAAAAGAGAGGAAAGAAAGAATGGTTCCATTTTCTAAAGACGCGCAAATGTATTTACGTAAATATTTAAAAGAATCTCGCCCAGTTTTACTTAGTAAAAATTTAGGTGGACAAACTGAGAACCACTTATTCCTAAATTCTTTAGGCAAGAAATTAACTAGTCGTGGACTTGAATATATTCTCAAGCAAATCGAACTTAAATGCGCGCTCCCATTCGAATTACACCCACATACCTTAAGACATAGCTTTGCTACTCACTTAGTAGAAGGCGGAGCGGATCTTCGTTTAATTCAAGAATTACTCGGACATGTGAATATAAACACTACAAGCATTTATACGCATATTACCGACGAAGGGGTTAAAAAAGATTATATGAAATCTCACCCCAGAGCGAAAAAACATTAAAAAGTCATTTTATTTTCTAAGTTAGTGTTATAATATACCTCGACTCTATTAACATAGAGAATACACACACCGTGGATTCAGTGCCGAGTCTACTAGTATCTAGTAGGGTGATTGTTCGAAGCGGTGGAGGAATAACGAATAAGGAGGCTCTATATGAGCGAAATTAAAGAAGAAAAGGTTGTTTCTGAACAACCAGTAGCGGGAGCTACACCAGTGGTAGAACATGATACGTCTCTACCCATCATTACGATGAAAAAGTGTCTAGAAGCGGGATGCCACTTCGGACATACCACAAGACGTTGGAACCCCAAGATGAGTAAGTTCATCTATGGTGCGAGAAATGGAATTTATATCATCGATCTTAATAAGACCGTTGAAAAGATAATTGAAGCCTATATCGCAATGCGTGATATCGTCCGTGAAGGCGGTAAGGTTCTTTTTGTTGGTACTAAAGAACAAATCGGTGAAACGATTGTGGAGGAAGCGCTTCGTAGTGGTTCTTTCTATATTACAAACCGTTGGTTAGGTGGTACCTTAACGAATTTTAAGACCATCCAAGGAAGAATTAGATATCTTAAAGATTTAGAAAGAAAAGAAGAAGATGGAACCTTCGCAAAATTAAATAAAAAAGAACAATCTCTCTTTAAAAAAGAGAAAGATAAATTAAGTGCGAACTTAGAAGGCATTAAGGAGATGAGAAAGATTCCTCAAGCCATCTTTATCTCTGATCCAACCGAAGAAGCTAATGCCGTTCGTGAAGCAAGAAAATTAGGTATTAAGATTTTTGGTATTGTCGATACCAATACTGATCCAGATGGAATTACTTATCCAATTCCAGCGAATGATGATGCCGCTAAATCAGTTAAGTTAGTTATTAGCGTAATCGCTGATGCGATTGTTGAAGCTAAAGGTGGCGTTACCATGATTGCTTACACGAAAGATGAAGGTGAAGAAGTCACCATGAAAGACGCAATTAAGATTGCTGATAAGGAAGCTGCTGAGAAATTAGCGCTCATTCGTGCAGCACGTAAAGAAAGACAAGAACGTTACGAGAAGATGAGACAAGAAAGACTCTTAAAAGAATCTTTCAAGCATCGTAACGATGATGAAGTAAAAGCTTCAGTTGAAACTAAACCAGTAGAGAAGAAACCTGAAGTAAAAGCGGAACAACCTAAAGTTGAAAAGAAAGCAGAAGCTCCTAAGGCGGAAGCTAAACCAGCTGAAGAAAAGAAACCAGCGAAGAAAAAAGTTGCGCCTAAGAAAGAAGATACACAAAAGGAAGATAAGTAAATGGCGAATATCATTGAATTAATTAAACAACTTCGTGAACGTACTGGTGCTGGTCTTTCCGATTGTAAGAAAGCCCTTGAAACGAATGGTAATGATTTAAATAAAGCTAGCGATTGGTTACGTGAACAAGGGATTGCTAAAAGCGCTAAGAAAGCTAATCGTATTGCCGCGGAAGGTTTAACTAAAGTTAGTTATTCTGGTAATGAAGCAGTAATTTTAGAAGTTAACTGCGAGACCGACTTTGTCGCGAAGGGCGATAGATTTAAAAAGTTAGTGGATGATGTTAATAAACTGATTCAAGATAAGAAACCAAAGACCCTTGATGAAGCAAATAAATTATTAGAATCCACTTTTGCCGATGCAACAGTTGCAATGGGTGAAAAGTTATCACTTCGTCGTTTTGAAATTGTTACTAAGAATGCGAATGAAACATTTGGTTCATATATCCATATGGGTGGTAAGATTTCTGTTTTGATTATTGTTAATAAACCCGAACAAGAATTAGCCGATAACATCGCTATGCACATTGCCGCAAATGCTCCACAATACATTTGCCCACATTGTGTTCCAGCGGAAGTGATGGAAAACGAAAAGAAGATCGCTTTAGAGAATGCAAAGTCAGATCCAAAAGTTATGTCTCGTCCTCAAGCAATCATTGATAAGATTATCGAAGGCAAAGTGAGAAAGTCACTTAGTGAAGTAATTCTTCATGAACAAGCCTATATCGTAGATGACAGTAAGAAAGTTAGTGATGTCTTAAAAGAAAAAGACATGGCTGTGATTAAATTTGTTCGTTATCAAGTTGGCGAAGGAATTGAAAAAAGAAAAGACGATTTCGCTAGCGAGGTCATGAAAGAAGTTCAATAAATAAATGCACCGAAAGGTGCTTTTATTTTATATAATAGTAAAGGAGTGAATTATGAAGTATAAACGAATCCTCATCAAAATTTCTGGCGAAGCCTTAGCTGATGAAAAAGATCATCTTATCCTAGATAAGAAAAAACTTGAATCAATCGCCAAGGTCGTTAAGAAACTTCACCAAGCTAAAGTCCAAGTTGGAATCGTGATTGGTGCAGGTAATATTTGGCGTGGTAAACTCGCTAAATCAATGAATATTGATCCCGCCACTGGTGATTACATGGGAATGATTGCAACAGTCATTAATGCCACCGCTTTATCTAACGCTATCGAAAGATTTGGATTAAAGTGTCGCGTTATGAGTAGCATTGAAGTTAAATCAGTCGCAGAGCCATATCTTCGCTTAAGAGCGATATCTCATCTTAACGCTGGTAAAATTGTTATCTTCGCTGGTGGAACCGGTAATCCATATTTCACGACTGATACCGCTGCTGCACTGCGTGCAACTGAAATTGAAGCCGAAGCAATCTTTATGGCGAAGAATGGTGTAGATGGAGTCTATACCGCGGATCCAAGAAAGAATAAAAATGCTAAATTAATTAAAAAGATTTCGTTCCAAGATTGCGTAAATAAGAAGTTAGGCGTAATGGATTTAACTGCGTTAACCACTCTTATTGCAAGTAATGATAAGATTAAGATTCATGTCTTTGGCATGGAGGAAGAAAATTTCCTTGATATTGTAAAAGGTAAGAATGTTGGAACAATTCTTACAAAGGATGGTAAGTAATTATGGATGAATTAACCAACCAGGCAAAAGCTAAATTTGATAAAACGGTTCAAAGCCTAAAAGAAAATTTAGTGACTCTTAGAACAGGTAGAGCTAATCCAAGTATGCTTGATAAAGTTCAAGCGGATTATTATGGCGATAAGATGCCAATTAATCAAATCGCTGCTATTACCTCTCCTGAGCCAAGACAAATTTTAGTTAAGCCTTATGATAAGAATGATGTTAAAGCGATTGTTGCCGCCATTAGCGGTGCTGGTCTTAATTTAAATCCAACCGTAGACGGTGATCAAATTAGAATCATCATTGCTCCTTTAACAGAAGAAACAAGAAAGAATATTGTTAAACAAGCTAAACAAATGAGTGAAGATGCTCGGGTTGCGCTTCGTAATGTCCGTCGTGAATATATGGATTTCTTAAAAGGCGATGAAACCTATAGCGATGATTTAAAGAAACGTATTCAAGACGAAATTAGTAAAGTCTTTGATGAAGCTAGTAAAAATATTGATGCGCTTTATCAAAATAAAGAAAAAGAAATTTTAACGCTTTAATGTATAAACATTTAATTTTTGATTTAGA